>NZ_JBFUKB010000005.1:0-528930 GCF_056401065.1 Rhizorhabdus sp. P4_G5
GGCCGGACCGATGTGCCGAAGATCGTCGACATGTACATGGCCGGCAAGATCGAGATCGACCCGATGATCACACACGTCATGGGTCTCGAGGACATCAACAAGGGCTTCGACCTCATGCACGCCGGCGAAAGCATCCGCAGCGTGGTGGTGTTCTGAGCCGCGCCGACATGAGCCTGGAAACCGTCAGCACCGCACGTGCCTTCGACGGCGTGCAGGGCGTCTATCGGCATGCTAGCGCCGCGACCGGAACGCCGATGACCTTCAGCGTTTTTGTGCCGCCGCACGCCGAGGGCGCCAGGCTACCAGTGGTCTTCTACCTGTCGGGGCTCACCTGCACCCATGCCAACGTCACCGAGAAGGGCGAGTATCGCCGCGCCTGTGCCGAACTCGGCCTGATCTTCGTCGCGCCCGATACCAGCCCGCGCGGCGACGGCGTGGCCGACGATCCGGACGGCGCCTATGATTTCGGCCTCGGCGCAGGCTTCTATGTCGACGCGACACAAGACCCCTATGCCCGGCACTACAAGATGTGGAGCTATGTCACCGACGAGCTGCCGGCGCTGATCGCCGCGCATTTTCCCGCCGACATGGGCCGGCAGTCGATCATGGGCCATTCTATGGGCGGCCATGGTGCGCTGACCATCGGGCTGACCTTCCCCGACCGCTACCGCGCTATTTCCGCCTTCGCGCCGATCGTCGCGCCGGGTCAGGTGCCCTGGGGCCACAAGGCGTTGGCGGGCTACCTCGGCGAGGACCGCGCGGTCTGGCGCAGGCATGACGCGGTCGCGCTGATCGAGGATGGCGCGCGGGTGAAGGATCTGCTGGTCGACCAGGGCGACGCCGACAGCTTTCTGGCCGAACAGCTGCGGCCCGAACTGCTGGCGACGGCGTGCTCAGCGGCGGGGATCGACCTGACCCTGCGGCTGCAGCCGGGCTATGATCACAGCTATTATTTCATCTCGACGTTCATGGAAGATCATCTGCGCTGGCATGCGGAACGGCTGGGGTAGCGGACGGCGCATCCCGACGAGTGTACTCTGCGCCGATCTCAGGCGCATATGGATTGTGCTGAAGGCCGGGCTGCCGTCGTCCTTTAGTGCCGCTTCATCCTTTTCGGGCGTCGTCCGGATTGACGATGGCATAGTGAACCCGATCGGTGCATTCTGCACGAACGAGCGATCGAGATGTCCGCCCGAAACAAGTGCGGGACGCGCATGATGAACGAGTGGCTAGATGGTGGCGGCGAGATGGGGGAACTCATCCGCGCTCGCGACTGGACGGAAACGTCGCTCGGGCCGATGGAGGACTGGCCGCAGAGCCTCAAGACGGCATTGAGCATGCTGCTCGCCATCGACCGTCCGGCGGCGCTTGCATGGGGGCCGGAACTCTTCCTGTTCAACAACGATGCGTGGCTCCGCCTGTTCGGCCCAGACATACGCTCTTCGCTTCTCGCGCCCCTGGCAGCGCAGCCTTCCGGGATTTGGAGCGCCCTCCGCCCGGGCTGTGAGCAGATCATGGCCGGCAGCGCTCCGAAACGATGCGAAAGCCGGCTGATCTCGATCGAGCGACACGGGCGCGTGGAGGATGTCCACTGGACCTACAGCCAAAGCGCTATAGCTGACGCGGGCACGGCAAATGGCGTCGGCGGGGTGCTCACACTTATCTCGCAAGCTGACGATATGGTCGCGACGCTGCGCGTGGCCGATGAGCGGCAGCTGTTCTTGTCGAAGCTCAATGACACGCTGCGGCCGCTGAATGATCCGCGCGAAATCATGTTCACTGCCGCCGAAGCGATAGGCCGCCATCTTGGGGTCGTACAGGTAGGTTATGCCGAAGTTGATCCTTCGGTCGAGTTCCTGACCGTTCAAAGAGAGTGGAATGATGGCTCCATCCCGAGCAACGTTGGACGGTATCGGCTTGCAGAGTTCGGGCACCGCTTTAGCGCGGATCTGAAGCGGGGTTGCACAGTTGCCATCGACGACGTGGCGCATGACGTGCGGACATCGTCGACGAAGGCGCTCGCATCCTTCGCGCGCATCTCGATCGCCGCGCTCATCGACGTTCCGCTCATCAAGTCAGGTCACCTCGCGGCGGCGCTTGTAATCCACAGCCATGTCCCACGCCTCTGGTCGGCGGATGACATCGAACTGGCTGAAGAGGTGGCCGAGCGCACCTGGGCGGCGGTGGAGCGCGCGAGGGCGGAAACGGCGCTACGTGAAAGCGAGGCTCGGTTCCGGCTGATGGCGGACGCCGTGCCCCAATTCGTCTGGATCACCGACGCGAAGGGCGGGCTCGAATTCGTCAACCGGCAGTGGATGACCTATGCCGGCTGGTCCTGCCCGTCCACGACGGTGAGCGATGTCGTGACAGACTATATTCATCCCGATGACCTTGAGCGCACCATGGATGTGTTCCAGGCGGCACGGGTGACCGGTAGCGTTTCTGCCGTAGAGAGCCGACTTCGCGACAACGATGGTAATTATCGATGGTTTCTCCTTCGCGCTGAACCTTATCTAGATGAGGTGACCGGCAAGATCGTCCGTTGGTTCGGCACCTCCACCGATATCGAGGATCGCAAGCGCGAAGAAGCGCTCATGCTCGAGAGGGAAGAGCGACAGGCGCTCGTTCTGGAGCTCAGTGACGTGCTGCGGTCGCTCGGCGATGCGGGACAGATCACGTTCGCGGCATGCCAGGCACTCGGGCGCTACCTGGACGCCGGACAGGTCGGCTACGCGGAGATCGACGCGTCGGGCGAGTTCGTGACGGGCTTGGCGGGATGGACGAATGGAAAAGTGCCCAACTTGGCCGGGGGGCGTTTTCGAATAGAGGATTTCGGCAATTATGGTTTCGATTTTCGGGAGACCGCAGCCGTCGTGATCGACGATGTCGCGCTGGATGAACGCACGTCTTCACCCCATCACCGGGCCGCTCTCGCACGGAAAGGGATAGCCGCCAGCGTTGCGGTGCCCCTGATCAAGGCACGGGGTTTTCCGGCCCTTCTCTACGTCACCAATTCCACCCCACGTCACTGGCGGGAAACTGACGTCGAACTGATCCGTAATGTTGCCGAACGCACCTGGGCCGCGGTGGAACAGAGCCGGGTGGAGGCAGCGCTAAGCGCGAGCGAGAAACGCTGGCACGGCTTGTTCGAGCGCATGCACGAAGGCTTCCTGCACTGTGAAATGGTATTCGGGCCGGACGGCGAGCCCGTCGACTATGTGGTCCTGGAAACCAACACGGCGTGGCGGCGAATGGTCGGCCGGCCGAACGAAGAAGTTCGAGGGCTGCGCGCCAGCGAACTCTTTCCTGGTCGGGAGTCTTATTGGGTCGAAATGTTCGCTCTGGTGGTCAAGACCGGAGAGGCGATCCATTTCGAGCGCGAGGTCCCCGCCCTCGGGAACTGGCTCGAAGCGATAGCATATCCTACCGAACCGGGTCGCTTTGCCGCGCTCTTCCTGAACATCACGAAGCGGAAGCAGGCTGAGCAGCGCCACGCCTTTTTGCTGAAACTCAGCGATGCCTTGCGACCATTGACCGATCCGATCGCAATTGAGGGCGAGGCCTGCCACCTTCTGGCGCAACGACTTGGCGTGAGCAAGGCCTTCTATGCCGAGAAGGGCGCGAACGATAGCCTTGTCTTTACGACCGAGGAGTCTGTCGACGGTCAGCGGCTCTCGGTGGTCGGCGAGCGTTCGACGTCCGACCTTGACTGGATAATGCACGACCTCGATCGCGGGCGGCACGTCATTCTCTCCGATGCAGGAACCTCCGAATTGGTATCCGCGGCCCTGAGGGAGCGCCTCGCCGCCTCGCAGGTTGTCTCCTTTTGTGCTTTCCCTCTGGTCAAGGACGGGAGGTGGGTCGGAGTGCTGGCAGCAGCCGACGACGCCCCCAAGGTGTGGACCGAGGCGGATATCCAGCTGGTGCAAGAGACTGCCGAGCGCGTCTGGGATTCGGTCGAACGCGCGCGGGCCGAGGCGGCGCTGCGGGAAAGCGAGAGTCGTCTGCAGGTGCTCGTCCACGAGCTGCAACACCGCACCCGCAACCTGATGGGGGTAGTGCGATCGACGGCGTCGAAGACACTGAAGACGAGCTCGGACCTGGCGGATTTCGACATCCGATTCCAATCCAGGATCGATGCCCTGGCCCGCGTGCAGGGGCTACTCTCCCGACTCGACGAATATGAGCGGGTCACCTTCGACGAGTTGATCCGTACCGAACTGCAAGCGATGGGCGCTCCCGGCGACGCGGTCATGCTTGACGGCCCTTCGAAGGTCAGGCTGCGCTCCAGTGCCGTTCAGATACTTGCCATGGCGATGCACGAGCTGGCCACCAACGCACTGAAATACGGAGCACTCGGCCAGCCGGGAGCCCAGCTGTCGATTCTCTGGCGGGTGGAGCAGGAACCGGAGAGCGGCGCTTCTTGGCTGCGCATCGAGTGGAAGGAGACGGGCGTCGAGATGCCCGAGCCGAGTTCGATCGTCGGTCGGCGCGGCCAAGGCCGTGAGTTGATCGAGCGGGCTATGCCATATCAGCTGAGCGCAAGGACCAGCTTCGAACTGGGTGACGATGGCATCTGCTGTACCATCGAGTTGCCGGTCTCGACCATGGACGAGAAGGGCGTCACCCGTGGGTAGCCAGAGGCTTGTGGGCCGCTGGATCCTGTTCGTCCTGCTTCACACCGCCAGCTTCGTCGTCAGCTTGACCTCCTCCAGCACTGCATAGGTGCGCGTCTCGCGGACGCCGGGCATGGCCGTCAGGATGTCGCCCAGGAAGCTGCGATAGGCGGCCATGTCGGACACGCGGACCTTGAGGAGATAATCGAAGCCGCCTGCGACCATGTGGCATTCCATCACCTGCGGCACGCGGCGGACATGTTCGGAAAAGGCGGTGAAGACATCGTCCGTGGTGCGGTCGAGCAGCACCTCGATGAAGATCATCAGCGCCTGGTCGAGCTTCTCCGGATCGAGCAGCGCGGTGTAGCCGGTGATCACCCCGCGCTCGCGCAGCCGCTTGACCCGGTCGAAGCAGGCGGCTGGCGAAAGGCTGCAGCGCTGGGCGAGCGCCTGGTTCGTGATTCGGCCATCCTCCTGCAGCACGCGCAGCAGCCGGCGATCGGTTTCGTCGATTGGAACATGCTTCGGTGCGGTTGCCATGATTTATCCATCCCTTCGGATATCAGGTCATTAATATGAAGCACCTTCGGCCTGATCCGCAATATCATCTAGATTGCTCGGGTATTTCGGCGGCGATGGAGAATATATGGCAAGCGTGCTTTCGAACTGGGACATCATCGACGCCGGCAAATATGCCGATGAAGGTGACGTCGTGCGCGGGCTGCTCGATCGCCAGCCGCTGGGGGCTCAGGACCGGGCCGATATCGTCGCCGAGGCGGTCGCGCTGGTCGAGGAGGCGCGGCGCTCCACCCGCAAGCAGGGCGTCGTCGAGAGTTTCCTCCAGCAATTCTCGCTCGGCACGCGCGAGGGGCTCGCGCTGATGTGCCTGGCCGAGGCGCTCCTGCGCACCCCCGACGCCGAGACGCGCGACCGGCTGATCGCGGAGAAGATCGGCTCGGCCGACTGGGCGAGTCATCTGGGCCAATCCGACAGCCTGTTCGTCAACGCCTCGACCTGGGGGCTGATGCTCACCGGCCGGTTGATCGATGTCGACGACGAGGCGAAACACGACCTCGGCGGTTTTCTCAAGCGGATGACCGCGCGGCTGGGCGAACCGGTGATCCGCCAGGCGGTCGCGGCCGCGGTTCGCATGATGGGCGAGCAGTTCGTGCTCGGCCGCACCATCGGCGATGCGCTCGGCCGCGCCCGGCGCGAGAATTATCTCTGCTCGTTCGACATGCTCGGCGAAGGCGCCCGCACCGCCGCCGATGCCGCGCGTTACGAGACGATTTATGCCAACGCGATCGAGGCGGTTGGCACGGCGTCGAACCGCGCGGGGCCGGAGCTCGGGCACGGCGTGTCGGTCAAGCTGTCGGCGCTGTCGCCCCGCTATGAGGCGGTGCAGGAAGCGCGCGTCTGGGACGAGCTCTATCCGCGCGTGAAGCGGCTCGCCCTGATCGCGGCCCGCCACGACCTGAACTTCGCGATCGACGCCGAGGAGGCCGATCGGCTGGTTGTCTCGCTGAAGATGATCGAGCGGCTGGTCAAGGAGCCGGAACTGGGCGGCTGGACCGGCCTCGGCGTCGTCGTCCAGGCCTATCAGAAGCGCGGCTTGGCGGTGATCGAGGCGCTTCGCGCGCTAGCGGAAAGCAGCGGGCGGCGGATCATGGTGCGGCTGGTCAAGGGCGCCTATTGGGACAGCGAGATCAAGAAGGCCCAGGTCGCCGGCCGGCCGGATTATCCGGTCTTCACCACCAAGGCGGCAACCGACCTGTCCTATCTGGTCTGCGCAAAGGCGCTGATCGACGCCAGCCCGGCGCTTTACCCGCAATTCGCCAGTCATAATGCCCATACCCTCGCAGCGGTGCGCGGCATGGCCGACGGCGCCGGGGTGACGATCGAGCACCAGCGGCTGCATGGCATGGGCGAGGCGCTCTATGCGGCCGCGGCCAATCGCTACGGGCCGCTGCGTCTGCGCGCCTATGCGCCGGTCGGCGGGCATGAGGAGCTGCTACCCTATCTGGTGCGCCGCTTGCTGGAAAATGGCGCGAACACCAGCTTCGTCCACGCCCTGCTCGACGAGCAGGTGCCCGCCGAACTGGTGGTGGCCGACCCCATCGCGACGGCCGCCGCGCATCCGGCGCGCCATGCGCGGATCGCGCTGCCCGCCGACATCTATGGCGCCGCGCGCAAGAATCCGCTCGGCCGCGACTATACGCTGGTGGACGCGCGCGAACGGGCTGCACGGGCGGCGCGGCTGATCGCCGGCGAGCGCGAGACGGCCGGCGCGATCGTCGAGGGACGACTGGTCGCCGCACATCCCGGGCCAGTCACCAGCCCCGCAGATCGCGGCCGCGTGATCGGCTATGCGTCGGAGGCAGGCATTGCCGACATCGACCGCGCGATGATCGCGGCGCGCAAGGCGCAGCCGCGCTGGAATGCGCTGCGCGGCAGCGGCCGGGCGGCGATCCTGCGCGCGATGGGCGATGCGCTCGAAGCGGAGATGGACGCGCTGGTCGCCCTTCTGTCGCTGGAAGCGGGCAAGACGCTCAACGACGGCGTCGCGGAGGTGCGCGAGGCGGTCGACTTCTGCCGCTATTATGCCGAGCAGGCGGAGCGGCTGTTCGGCGCGCCGACGATACTTCCCGGCCCGGTCGGCGAGATCAACCAGATGGAGCTGGCCGGGCGTGGCGTGTTCGCCTGCATCAGTCCCTGGAACTTCCCCCTCGCGATCTTCACCGGCCAGATCGCTGCGGCGCTGGCCGCCGGCAATGCCGTGCTCGCCAAGCCCGCCGAGCAGACCCCGCTGATTGCCGCGCGCGCCGTCCGCCTGTTCCACAAGGCGGGGCTCGATCCCGCGCTGCTGGCGCTGCTGCCCGGCGATGGCGCGGCGATCGGCGGCGCGATCGTCAACCACCCCGGCATCGACGGCGTCGCGTTCACCGGTGGCACCGAGACGGCCTGGGCGATCAATCGCCAGCTCGCCGCGCGCAATGGACCGATCATCCCCTTTATCGCCGAGACGGGCGGCCTGAACGGCATGTTCGTCGATACGACCGCGCTCAGGGAACAGGTGGTCGACGATGTGATCCTGTCGGCCTTCGGATCGGCCGGGCAGCGCTGCTCGGCGCTGCGCCTGCTGTTCGTGCCGAACGACAGCGCCGACGAGCTGATCGCGACGATCAGGGGCGCGATGGAGGCGCTGGTCATCGGCGACCCTGCTGATCCGGCGACCGATGTCGGCCCGGTGATCGATGCCGACGCCAAGGCCGCGCTTGCGGCGCACCGCGAGCGGCTGAAGCGCGAGGCGATTATCCTGCACGCCTGCGCCGGACCGGAGGCCGGCGATTTCTTCGCACCGCTGCTGGCGGAGATTCCGTCGGCTGGCTTCCTCGAACGCGAGGTGTTCGGCCCGATCCTGCACGTCGTGCGCTATGATCCGGCCGATCTGCCGGCGGTAGCCGGGGAGCTCGCGGCGCGCCGCTATGGGCTGACCCTGGGCATCCACAGCCGGCTCGAACGCTTCGCCGAAGAGGTGCGGGCGCTGGTGGCGGCGGGCAATGTCTATGTGAACCGCTCGATCATTGGCGCGGTGGTGGGCGTCCAGCCGTTCGGCGGCGAAGGGCTTTCCGGTACCGGCCCGAAGGCCGGCGGCCCGCATGCGCTGCTGCGCTATGCGACCGAGCGGGCGCTGTCGGTCAACATCACCGCGCAGGGCGGCGATCCGGCCTTGCTCAATCTTTGAGGAGGGGCCGACCGGACCGCGTTGCGGGTCGCGAAGATCAGCAGTCGCCCGAGCAGGCCGCAGCCGCAGGTTCCGATATTGCGCATCACGATCCCCACTATTCTTGCCCCCCGGGCTATTGCATGAGTGCGTGACGCCCTCATGACAGGGGGCCGGACAGGGATGGCACCAGCGATGCTGATTTGGGCCGGCGCGGTGCTGGGGGCGATCATCGGCAGTTTCCTCGCCACGCTGGTCGTTCGATGGCCGCAAGGGCGCTCGATAGCGCGAGGCCGCTCCAGCTGTGACCTTTGCGGCGTGCCGATCGGGGCCGCGCGGCTGATCCCGATCCTCAGCTTTGCCTTGCAGCGTGGGCGCGCCGCCTGTTGCGGCAGCCGGATCAACGGCCTCCATCCCCTTGCCGAGATCGCCGCGGCCGGCATCGGCGCGCTGAGCTTCGCCATTGCCGCGGATCCGGCCGAGGCGCTGGCCGGTGCGTTGTTCGGCTGGCTGCTGCTCGCGCTTGCCTTGTGCGATGCCCGCCATCTCTGGCTCCCCGATCGGCTGACGGGAGCGTTGGCGCTGGGAGGGCTCGCAGTGGGCGTCGCTGGCATTGCACCGCCGTTGGCGGACCGCCTGATCGGCGGCGCTGCGGCGTTCGCCGCTTTCGCGACGATCCGCCACGGCTACCGCCTGCTCCGCCACCGCGAGGGCATGGGCGGCGGCGACGTGAAGCTGTTCGCGGCGATCGGGCTGTGGCTCGGCTGGCGGATGCTGCCACTGGTGCTGCTGGGCGCGGCGCTGACAGGGCTGCTATGGTGCATCGTCGAACTCGCGCGCCGCCGGCCTCTGGGCGCTGGATCGAGTGTCCCCTTCGGGATGTTCCTGGCCTTGGCCGCGTGGGCCGCATGGATTGCGAACGCGATGGATTTGATGCCTCTGTAGGGTAGGCCACCGCGCCGAATCGCCGCTAAAATGGACAGGATCGCGCTTGCAGGCCTCCTGCGGCGGCATAGAAGAGACCCCGAATGCATTTCGGGGATAGAGACTATGCTGGCAAGGATCGCGGCGGCTGCGGCAATGACATTGCTGATCGCGGCCGGTACGCCGCCACCCAAGGAAGCTGAAGCTCTGGTCTTCGGCGCCCGCGAAACGCTTGCAGACGTAAGCCTTTCGCCCGACGGAACGCATATCGCCTTTGTCGGGCCAACCGGAGGCGCGACGTCAACGCTCTTTACGACATCGCTCGAACCGGGGGCGCAGCCCGTTGCGGTGCTTCAGTCGAGCGGCGATCCCGAGCGGCTTTTCGGTTGCGACTGGGTTTCGAACGACCGTCTCGTCTGCACGATCTACGCCGTGACGCGAGACACTGAGTACACCAATGCGCTGCTGCCGCTGAGCCGAGTGATCGCGGTTGATGCGAAAGGTGGCAATGTCACGATGCTGAGCAAGCCGCTCAATAGCCGGACGCGCGGCTATTATCTTGGAGGCGGTGAGGTCATTGACTGGCTGCCGGAACAGGATGGAAAGGTCCTCATGACTCGGCAGAAGCTGCCGGACTCGAAAACGGGCTCGCATCTGGGCAGCGAGGAGGAGGGGTTATCGGTCGAGCTGCTCGATACGCGAACGCTATCGGCTGCGACTGTCGAGCGGCCCCGCGCCGATATCGCCGAATATATCAGTGACGGTCATGGCACCGTGCGGATCATGGGGATAAATCTCAACCGCGGAGGAACGGGGCAGCTCAGCGGGGTCATACGCTATTCATATCGCCCGCGGGACCAGCGGGAATGGAAGGAGCTTGGCGACTTCAACTATATAAGCAGGGAAGGCTTCAATCCCTATGCGATCGATTACGAGCGCAACGCGGTTTATGGATTGCGCAAGAAGGACGGACGCACGGCCCTGTATCGGATCTCGCTTGATGGATCGATGAAGGAGGAACTGATTTTCTCCCGCCCCGACGTCGACGTAGATGGATTGATCTATCTCGGGCGGCGGCATCGAGTGATTGGCGTGAGTTACGTAACGGACGTCCGGCAAAGAATATATTTCGATGCGGACATCGCCAAACTGGTGTCGTCGCTCGGCAAGGCGCTTCCAAACCAGCCGTCCGTCGAGATCGTCGATGCTAGTGCGGACGAGAAGAAGCTGCTGATATGGGCTGGCAGCGATGATGATCCTGGCGTCTATTATGTCCTCGACAGGGCTACGCGGCACATGGCGATCTGGCAGGCCGTCCGCCCCGCGCTTGAGGGGCGCAAGCTCGCTACGGTGCGACCGATCACCTATCCAGCTGCGGACGGCACGATGATTCCCGCTTATTTGACAATGCCGCCGGGAGCGGAGGCAAAAAACATACCGGCTATAGTGTTGCCGCATGGCGGCCCGAGCGCCCGCGACGAATGGGGATTCGATTGGCTTTCGCAATTCTACGCGGCGCGTGGCTTCGCTGTACTACAGCCACAGTTCAGGGGCTCTGCTGGCTTCGGCGACGCATGGTTTCAGCAAAATGGGTTTCGCTCGTGGAAGGCGGCGATAGGTGACGTGCTCGATGCCGGGCGATGGCTCGTCTCGCAGGGCATTGCTGCTCCATCGAAGCTCGGCATCGTTGGCTGGAGCTATGGCGGATATGCAGCATTGCAGTCCTCGGTTGTCGACCCGAACCTGTTCAAGGCGGTTGTCGCGATCGCGCCGGTAACGGATCTCGCCGCTCTCAAGGAAGAAAGTCGCGGGTGGACGAACTTCGCCAATGTCAGGGATTTCATCGGAACGGGGCCGCATATCCGCGAGGGATCACCAGCCCAAAATGCAGCAAGGATGAAAGCGCCGATATTGTTGTTCCACGCCGAACTGGATCGAAACGTCTCGATAGCGGAATCGCGGCTGATGGACCGCAAGCTCCGGGAAGCCGGCGTGCCACATGAGCTGGTGACCTGGGACAAGCTGGATCATTATCTGGAAGACAGCTCGGTCCGTGCCGAGATGCTGAGCAGGAGCGATGCATTCCTGCGCAAATCGATGGACATCAGCACGCCGCTTTTGGAAAGCACGAAAACCCATTAGAGTCACCGCATGGCCAAAATGCTGCCCACCGCCGACGATGGCGGTCTCGCGACCGGGTCCAGCGCGCCGCAGGTGGCGGAGCGCAGCCTGGAGCGGGCGCTCGGCACGCAGATCCGGCAGCTGCGGCGGAAGAACGACCTCTCGATGTCCGATCTCGCCTCGGCCGCAGGCATCTCGAACGGCATGCTTTCGAAGATCGAGAATGGCGGCATATCCGCTTCGCTGTCGACCTTGCAGGGCATCGCCGGCGCGTTGAACGTGCCGCTGTCATCGCTGTTCGCATCGTTCGAGGAGCGGCAGGACTGTTCCTATGTCCCGGCCGGGCAGGGGCTCACCATCGAGCGGCGCGGCACCAAGGCGGGGCATGTCTATCAGCTGCTTGGGCATGTCCTGCGCGGGGACGTGGTGGTCGAGCCCTATCTGATCGTGCTGCGCGAGAACGCCGTGCCGCATACCAGCTTCAGCCACGGCGGCGTGGAGTTCATCTTCATGCTCGAAGGCGAAGTGATCTATCGCCATGGCAGCGAGCGCTACACGCTCAGCCCGGGCGACACGCTGCTGTTCGATTCGGGCGCGCTGCACGGTCCCGAGGCGCTGGTCAGCCCGACCAGTCGCTATCTGTCGATCATCATCTACCCGCGCGGCGAAGCCTGAGTGTTTCGCGGCGAGACAAGGAGGATTCCCGGATGTACGAATTGACCCTCACCCGGCTGATCGACGCGCCGCGCGACAAGCTGTTCCGGGCCTGGACGGACCCGGAGATCATCCCGCGCTGGTTCTGCCCGCCGCCCTGGAGCGTAGCGGAGGCGCAAACCGATGTCCGCGCCGGCGGCTCCAGCCTGATCGTCATGCGCGGCCCCAATGGCGAGGAGATGCCAAATCGCGGCGTCTATCTGGAGGTGATTCCGAACGAGAAGCTGGTGTTCACCGATGCCTTCACCAGCGCGTGGGAGCCGTCGGCAAAGCCGTTCATGACCGTGATTCTCACCTTCGAGGATGAGAACGGCAAGACGCGCTATACCGCGCGGGTGCGCCATTGGACCGCCGAGGATCTCGCACAGCATGAAGCGATGGGCTTCGAGCAGGGCTGGGGCATCGCGACCGACCAGCTCGAGGCGGTGGTGAAGACGTTCTAAGCAGGATTATCGGGGTGGGCCGGCGATCGACGGCTTGGGGGCTGCCGGATCGCCACCGCGGGGGGACGGTGCCCACCCCCGGCCCCGCCGCAGGGAACGGCGGGGTGTTCGGATCAGTGCAGGGCCCCGCGCCTCCGCCGCCCGAGATAGCCGAGCAGGCCATAGGCCTGGCTTTGCGAGTAGCCGGCTTCGACAAGGCGCTGCACATGCTCCTCGGAGACCTCTCCGGCATGGTGCCGCGCCAGCGAGGCGAAGCGGCGCAGCGCTTCGAGGCGAGGATCGGCGAGCGGACGGGCAAGCCGGACGCCGAGCGCCCATTCGACGAAGCGGCCCAGATGGCTGCGGGGATCGATTTCCTCCGTCGCGTCGATCCGTTCGGCGAGATCGATCACGCGCAGTTCCGTCGACGAAAACTGCCCTGCGTCGATCGCGGAAGCGGTTCTGGATTGGCCGTGCAGCGGCGAAAGATCGAGATAGGCCATCTCAACTGTCCTGTGATGATGTTACAGATCGGTACGTCAGGGAGATGCGAGTACCGATCTGTAACATGTTCGTCAAGGACGCTGCGTCCGGCGGCATGAAAGATATTCTGCCGCGGACACAAAAAAACGCACCGCCGGATCGACCGGCGGTGCGCGAGTGGGGGGTGTGGTACCGGTTTAGAAGTCGAGCTGCGACCGCAGGGTAACCGCATCGACGCCATATTTGTGCTGGAAGCCCGCAGGGGCCGCCGTGGTGAAACCCGAGAAGGCGCGTGCCGAGGGGCCACCGGAAATGTCCGAATGGGCATATTGAAGCATGAACTTCACATAATCCATCGGCAGCCAGATCAGGCTGGCTTCATAGCCCTTCGAGACGCCACCGTTGATGTAGGTGATACCGTTGCCGGTCAGCACCGTTGCCGGGCCGCCGACCCTGTCGTTGAGATCGGTGAAGTCGGCGCGGGCATTGATCTGGAACGCACCCATGCCGCCTTCGGTGACGGGGTGGAGCACCTTGGTGCGATCCCACTTGCCGCCCTTGTAGCCGCGGGTTTCGCCGGTCAGATAATAGCCAACCTCGACATAGCCGGAGCGGAACTGCGGATCGTCGATCGAGAAGTTGGTGGTGCCGGCGGCATTGTTGATGCCGAACACGGAACCCGGCTTGATGCTGCGAACCCAGACATGCTGATATTCGCTGGCGAAGTGGAACGACTTGTAGATTGCCGCCAGTTCGCCGCCGAGGATGTCGTCGCCCTTCGCCGCAATCGCGCCGGTATCGATGAAGCGCTCACCCGAAACCTGGGTGTAGGGCCGCTGGCGATAACGGATGTTCTGGGCGTCGGTCGGCGCGACGCGGTGCTGGAACTGGAAGCCGAGATGGCCCTGAACCTGCCCGATCATCGGCGAATAATAGCCGCGGACGCTGGCTTGCCAGCCGGTGCGGGCGACGTTCGCGTTGGCGACGTCTTCCGAGTAGATGCCGCCGGCGAGGCCGAAGCGGCCGGCCGGGTCGGTATAGGCGATGGTGCTGCCGAGGCGGCGGCCATAGCCCAGCGCGTCGGTCATGCCGGCGCGCTCCATGAAGGTGGTGAAGCGGTTGCTGGTCAGCAGCTCGAGGCTCGACAGCGGATATTGATGGCCGATCGTGATGCTCCACGGGCTACCGGGCTTCTGGTAGCTGATCACCATGTCTTCATAGTTGACGCCGCCCTGTGACAGTTCGAGCTCGAACTTGTAGCCGAAGCCGCCGGGCATGCTGCCCTCGGCGCCGACGATCAGGCGGCGAGCGCGGGTGTTCCAGCCGAGATTGTTGGTATTGACGCCCGATCCGGCGCTGGTGCCGGCGACGCCGACGGTGCCGGCGATCTTCCTCGGCAGCGAGACATAGCCCGCATCGAACTGGAGCACGCCCTTGGGCTTGAAGCTCCAGCCGGCGGTGTCGACCCACTGGGGTGCGCCCTTCCAGCTCGGCTCGGCCTTGGCGGCGCGGGCGGTGAGCTGCTGGACCTGCGCCTGCAGCGCTTCGACCTGCGCCTTCAGGAACTCCATGTCGGCGGCCGATGCGGGCTGCTCCTCGACGGTTTCGACGGGCGCGTCGGCGGCCGGCGTGTCCTGCGCCTGGGCGGCACTGGCGAACGCCAGCGCGCTTGCCGCGACCAGCAGCATGTGCACGTTATTCTTCACGATATTTCCCCTTTTCGAAATCGATGTTCGCACGCGGTTACTTGATCTCGGCGGCGTTGAGCGGCGTCAGCGCGCGCGCGGCTGCGGCGCTCTTGGCGCGGATCGGGGCGGGCGCCGCGATCATGCCGCGCTTGACCAGATAGCCGCCCGGGCCCCAGGCGGTTTCCTTGGTGAACTCCGCGATATAGGCCTTGATTGCCGGAATGGCGCGAACGTGCGCGTTCTTCACATACATGTAGAGCGGGCGCGAACCGGGATATTTGAACGCTGCGATCGAGTCATAGGTCGGCACGACGCCGTTGATCGCGATGCCCTTCAGCTTGTCGGCATTTTCCTCGAGATAGGAATAGCCGAAGATGCCGATGGTGCCGGGATTGCTCTCGAGCTTCTGGACGATCAGATTGTCGTTCTCGCCGGTCTCGACGAAGGCGCCATCTTCGCGCATGCCGGTGCAGATCGCCTTGAACTTGTTTTCATCGGACTTCTTGAGCGCGAGCATCGCCGGGCTGGTGCTGCAGCCTGCCGTCATGATCAGCTCGCCGAAGGCGTCGCGGGTGCCCGAGGTCGGCGGTGGACCGAACACGCGGATCGGCGTGGCGGGCAGGTTGCCGTTGACGTCTTTCCATGTCCTGGCCTTGTTGGCCTTGCCGAACGGAGTCTTGGCCAACGCCTTGTAGATGTCGAGCGGCGTCAGGTTGCTCATCGCAGTGGCCTTGCCGGTGGCGAAGGCGATGCCGTCGATGCCGACCTGGATCTCGGTGATGTCGGTGACGCCGTTTTCGCGGCAGCTCTTGAGCTCCGAAGCCTTGATGCGGCGCGAGGCATTCTCGATGTCGGGATGCTGTTCGCCGACACCGGCGCAGAACAGCTTCATGCCACCGCCGGTGCCGGTCGATTCAATGACCGGCGGCTTCATGTTCGGATTGGCCCGCGCGAGCCGCTCGGCGACCGCGGTCGCGAACGGATAGACGGTCGAGGAGCCGACGGCGCGGATCTGGGTGCGGGCAGCGGCCATGCTCGGAATGCAGGCCAGACCGACGACACCGATCATCAGCGCCTTGTGACGAATATACATTATCTTCCCCCTTAGGTGGATGAGGCGAATGGCGACTCGCCTCATGGGCGGAGTCACTAGGCAGGGCCTGTGAAGCTGTCGTGACGGCCGTGTTGCAATCACGTGACAGGCAGGATGCGGAGGAGCCTGGAATCGCGCAGCGCGACCGGGGGCCCGGCCGCGCGCTGCTCCAATGTTACAATTGGCGGTGGCAGATCAGCCGTAGCGGCCGGTGATGTAATCCTGGGTGCGGGTCTGGACCGGGTTGGTGAAGATATCCCCGGTGCCGCCATATTCGACCAGCTCGCCGAGGTGGAAGAAGGCGGTGCGCTGCGAGATGCGTGCGGCCTGCTGCATGTTGTGGGTGACGATGACGATCGCGAAGCGGCCGCGCAGTTCGGTGATCAGCTCCTCGATCTTGGCGGTCGCGATCGGATCGAGCGCCGAGCAGGGCTCGTCCATCAGGATCACCTCTGGATCGACGGCGATGGCGCGGGCGATGCACAGCCGCTGCTGCTGGCCACCCGACAATGCGGTGCCGCTTTCCTGGAGGCGGTCCTTGACCTCGTTCCACAGGCCGGCGCGCTGCAGCGAGCGCTCGACGATGTGATCCATCTCGCTCTTACTGGATGCGAGGCCGTGGATGCGCGGCCCATAGGCGATGTTTTCGTAGATCGACTTGGGGAAGGGGTTCGGCTTCTGGAACACCATGCCGACGCGGGCGCGCAGCAGCACGACGTCCATGCCCGAAGCATAGATGTCCTCTCCGTCGAGCGCGATGCGGCCCTCGACGCGGCAGCCCGCGACGGTGTCGTTCATGCGGTTGAGCGTGCGCAGGAAGGTCGACTTGCCGCAGCCCGACGGGCCGATGAAGGCGGTGACATTGTCCTTGTCGACGTCGATCGACACGTTCCTGATGGCCTGTTTCTCGCCATAGAAGACGTTGACGGCCTGGGCCGTCATCTTCAGCGAGGCCGTGATAGCTGCTTCTTGCATGGTCGGGTTTACCACCGTCGTTCGAAATGGTTGCGGAGATAGATGGCCGTGGCGTTCATCGTCATCAGGAAGGCCAGAAGGACGATGATCGCTGCAGAGGTCTTTTCGACGAAGCCGCGGCTGACCTCGTCCGACCAGAGGAATATCTGCACCGGTAGCACCGTCGCCGGCTCGGTCAGGCCGGTCGGCGGCGAGGAGATGAAGGCGCGCATGCCGATCATGATCAGCGGTGCGGTTTCGCCCAGCGCGCGCGCCATGCCGATGATCGTGCCGGTGAGGATGCCGGGCATCGCCAGCGGCAGGACATGGTGGAAGACGACCTGGACCGGCGAAGCGCCCATGGCCAGCGCCGCATCGCGGATCGAGGGCGGCACCGCCTTGATCGCGTTGCGCGAGGCGATGACGATGACCGGCATCGTCATCAGCGCCAGGGTCAGCCCGCCGACGATCGGCGCCGATCGCGGCATGTTCATGAAGTTCAGGAACACCGCGAGGCCGAGCAATCCGAAGATGATCGACGGCACGGCCGCGAGATTGTTGATCGAAACCTCGATCAGGTCGGTCCAGCGGTTGCGCGGCGCATATTCCTCGAGATAGAGCGCGGCGAGCATGCCGACCGGAAAGGCCAGCAGCGCGGTCACCGCCATTGTCAGCAGCGTTCCCTTGAACGCGCCCCAGATGCCGACGACGGTCGGGTCGGTCGAGTCCGAAGCGGTGAAGAAGGTCGTGCTGAACCCGGTCTGGACGTTGCCCTTGGCCTTCAGCGCTGCGAGCTGGCGATTTGCATCGGGCTCGCCAGCACCTTTGGCGGCGGAGTCGATGTTGACCGACGCGGGCACCCAGATTTCGGCCTTGCGCGTGATCAGCGACGGATCGCTCTTGAGCGCCGACCGCAGCGATAGCCAGGCTCCGTCCGACAGGAGCAGCGACCCGGTCTCGCCATAGGCTGCCGCTGCCGATGTCGCCGCAAGGCTTTCCAGATCGAGCGCCGCCAGCGCATCGTCGGCGCCCTTGCCCTCGAGTGCCTTGGGCGTCACGCCCGCGGCGACGCTGGGAAAGTCGACCGTCAGCCGTATCTCGGTCTGGGTGAAGCCGCCCAGTCCGTCGTACAGCATCTTGATCAGCAGGAAGGCGAGGAAGCCCGCCGACAGGGTGACCGCGAACATGCCGATCGCGCGGAAGCGCCGCTCGGATGCATAGCGCTTCGCAACGCGACGCTGCATCGCGTCGGATTTCCAGCCGCTCGCGTCGATCGTAACCGATATCTCTCCGCCCGGCAGGGCTGCGGCGCTACTCATAGGCTTCCCGATATTTTTTCACCACGCGCAGGGCGATGATGTTGAGGATGAGGGTCACGATCAGCAGCGTCAGCCCGAGCGCGAAGGCCGCCAGCGTCTTGGCGCTGTCGAACTCCTGGTCGCCGGTGAGCAGCTGGACGATCTGGGTGGTCACGGTGGTGACGCTGGCGAAGGGATTGGCGGTCAGGTTGGCGGCAAGGCCGGCGGCCATCACCACGATCATGGTCTCGCCGATCGCGCGGCTGACCGCGAGCAGCACCCCGCCGACCACGCCGGGCAGGGCGGCGGGAACAAGCACCTTGCGGATCGTCTCCGACGGCGTGGCGCCCAGCGCGAAGGAGCCGTCGCGCATCGCCTGGGGCACTGCTGCGAGCGAATCGTCGGCCATCGAGGATACGAACGGGATGATCATCACGCCCATCACCAGACCGGCGGCGAGCGCCGATTCGGAAGAGGCGCCGGGAATATGCGCCCAGGCCGCGAAGTCCCGGATCGCGGGTGCCACCGTGAGCGCGGCGAAATAGCCATAGACCACGGTGGGGACGCCGGCGAGCATCTCGAGCGCGGGCTTCATCCAGCGGCGCAGCCCGGGCTTGGCATATTGGGTGAGATAGATCGCGCTCATCAGCCCCAGCGGGATCGCGACGACCATGGCGATGATCGCGCCGATGAAGATCGTTCCCCAGAACAGCGGCACCGCGCCGAACGCGCCCGACGAGCCGACCTGGTCGGCCCGCATGGCCGTCTGCGGACTCCACTCGAGGCCGAACAGGAACTCGATCGGCGAAACCTTCTGGAAGAAACGAAGCGACTCGAACAGCAGCGACACGACGATGCCGAAGGTGGTGAAGATCGCGATCAGCGATGCCACGAGCAGTACCAGCATTATCACCCGCTCGACCCGGTTCCGTGCGCGGAAATCCCGATGCAGCCGCGTCCATGCATAGCCGCCGCCGGCGAGCGCGAGCAGCGCGGCCGCGATCCCGCCCAGCATCGCATAATGATCGGCCGCGCCGCGGTAGACCGGCGCCAGCTGCTCCGCGGCGGGATTGAAACTCGCCTCGATCGAGCCATCGACGAGGCCGCGCATCTCGGCGAGCACCGCGTCGCGCTCGATGCCGGCTGGCGGCAACTGGGCCGCGGCGGGGGTGTCGAGCACCGCCTGCGTCACCAGCCTCGGCGATACGAAGCTCCAGATCGCGAGAAACAGAAGCGCGGGCAGTGCGACCCACAGCAGCATGTGCGCGCCATGATAATTCGGGCGCGAATGAAGGCGCTGGCCCGCTGCCGGCTTGAACTGATTCGCCCGCGACCGCGCAGCGACGAACGCTGCCGCTCCCAGCGCGAAAATAAGCAGGACCATGATCGACATCGGCATAGGGTTCACTTCGCGGGAGGCGCAGGAAAGGAGGCCGATCTCGGCGTCCGGTCGTTACATGGCCGTAGGACGTTACGCTTTCCGGTCGGAATTATTGCAGTTTCGTGACGAGCCTGGCGCGCGCGCTTGCCCACGCGAGCGTGAGCGGCCGCGCGGACGGATTTTCCCGGCTCTGCCGGGAAGTGTCACAATGTTGTAACAGGCGGGGGCTAGGCGGGCGCCGCCGCCGGAGAAACTCCGGCTTCGGAGATCTTTGATGCTGAAGAGATTTGTAGCCACGCTGAGCGCGGGCCTGTTGTGTGCCGCTTCTGCCCATGCCGCGGATATTTCCGGCGCGGGTGCAACCTTTCCGGCGCCCCTTTATGCGAAATGGGCGGAGACCTACAAAGCCACCACCGGCGTCGGCCTCAACTATCAGGCGATCGGCTCGGGCGGCGGCATCAAGCAGATCAAGGCGAAGACCGTCGATTTCGGCGCGACGGACAAGCCGCTGAAGCCCGAGGAGCTCGCCGCGTCGGGGCTGTACCAGTTCCCGACCGTGATGGGCGGCGTCGTGCCGATCGTGAACCTGCCGGGCGTCCGGCCCGGCCAGGTCAAGCTCTCGGGCGCGCTGCTCGGCGACATCTTCCTGGGTAAGGTGCTGAAGTGGAGCGATCCGCGCATTGCCGCGCTCAACCGCGGCGTCCGGCTGCCCAACCTGCCGATCACCGTCGTCCACCGTTCGGACGGCTCGGGCACGTCCTTCCTGTTCACCTCCTACCTGGCGATGAAAAATCCGGCCTGGGCCTCGAAGGTCGGCGCCAGCGACGCGGTGTCCTGGCCGACCGGCATCGGCGGCAAGGGCAATGACGGCGTCTCGGCCTTCGTCAAGCAGACGATGGGTTCGATCGGCTATGTCGAATATGCCTATGCCAAGCAGAACAAGGCGACCTTCGTTCTGCTGCAGAACAAGGCGGGCCAGTTCCCGGCGCCTGCCGCGGCCAATTTCGCCGCCGCCGCCGCCGGCGCGCAATGGTCGAAAGCACCCGGCAACTACATCCTGCTGCTCGACCAGCCGGGTCCGAAGGCCTGGCCGATCACCGGCGCAACCTTCATCCTGGTCTACCGGAACCAGGTCAACGCCGCGACCGGCGCCAGCGTGCTGAAGTTCTTCGACTGGGCCTATAAGGGTGGCGACGCTTCGGCGGTGGCGCTCGATTATGTGCCGCTGCCCGCCGCCGTGAAGGGGCTGGTCCGCAAGCAGTGGCTTGCCAGCGTAAAGTCGGGCGGCAAGCCGGTCTACACTTCGCGTTGATCCGGTAGCGATCTTTGGGCTGAAGAGGGCGGTGCGCGAGAGATTCGCGTTCCGCCCTTTCACTGGATGAGAAACATGGCCAGCGCCGCACTTCCCACAGATGAACCACCTGCCGCCTCCCGATTCGCGGCGGGCAAGTCGATGGGCGAGACGATCTTCCACGCGGCCTGCCTCGCGTCGGCGACGCTGCTGCTGGCGACGCTGAGCGGCGTCGTCATCAGCCTTGCCATCGGTGGCTGGCCTGCCTTCCAACAGTTCGGCTTCGGATTCCTGACTTCGAGCGAGTGGAACCCGGTTACCGAAGTCTATGGTGCGGCAGGCCCGATCGTCGGGACGCTGGTAACCGCCTTCATGTCGCTGGTGATCGCGCTGCCGCTGGCGCTGGGGGTGGCGGTGTTCCTCGTCGAGTTCTGTCCCCGGTCGATCTCGCGCCCCATCGCCATCGCCGTCGAGCTGCTCGCCGGCATTCCCTCGATCGTCTACGGCATGTGGGGCCTGTTCGTGCTCGCCCCCTGGTTCGCCGAACATGTCCAGCTGCCGCTGATCATGGAGGCCGAACCCGGCTCCTGGCAGGACAGGCTGTTCGCCGGCGTGCCGAACGGTGCGAACATCTTCACCGCCTCGCTGATCCTGGCCGTGATGATCCTGCCCTATATGGCGGCGGTGTTCCGCGAGCTGTTCCTGACCATCCCGCCGCAGCTGCGCGAAGCGGCCTATGGCCTCGGCTGCACGCCGTTCGAGGTGATCCGCTCGGTCGTCATTCCCTATGTGAAGCGCGGCATCGTCGGCGTGGTGATGCTCGGCCTCGGACGCGCGTTGGGCGAAACGATGGCCGTCACATTCATCATCGGCAACGCGCACACATTCCCGGACTCATTGTTCGCATCGGGCTCCACCATCGCCTCGACGATCGCCAACGAGTTTGCGGAGGCAACCAGCGACATGCACAGCGCCGCGCTGGTGGCGCTTGGGCTCGTCCTCTTCCTGATCACCTTCGGGGTGCTCGCGATCGCTCGCGCGCTCCTCGGCGGCCAGAAATATTGAGGAGCGGACCGATGGATCGCACCCTGTACCGCCGCATATCCAACATCGTGTTCCTCGTACTGACGGCTGCGGCGACGCTTGTCGCGCTGACCGCGCTGGTGCTGATCCTCTGGTCGCTGGTCAGCAAGGGCATCGGCGGGATCGACAGCAAGATCTTCACCATGACCCAGCCCGCGCCGGGGTCCGAGGGCGGGCTGTCGAACGCGATCATGGGGTCTCTGATCATGTGCGGCCTCGGCATGGCGATGGCGCTGGTGGTCGGCATATTGGCGGGCACCTGGCTGTCCGAATATGGCGGCAACACGCCCTATGGCCATGTCGTCCGCTTCCTGAACGACGTGCTGCTGTCCGCTCCGTCGATCCTGATCGGCCTGTTCGTCTACGAGCTGCTGGTCCGTCCTTTCCACGGTTTTTCGGCCTGGGCCGGCGGCGTCGCGCTGGCGATCATCGCCACGCCGATCGTGACCAGGACGACCGAGGATATCCTTAACCTGCAACCAAGCGCGCTGCGCGAGGCGGGCATGGCGCTCGGGGCGGCCCGCTCCTTCGTGATCCGCAAGATCATCTGGAAGGCGGCGCGCGCGGGCCTCGTCACCGGGGGCCTGCTCGGCTTCGCGCGGATCAGCGGCGAGACCGCGCCGCTGCTGTTCACGGCCCTCGGCAACCAGTTCTTCTCCACCAGCCTCACCCAGCCGATGGCGAGCCTGCCGACCACCATCTTCCAGTTCGCGCTGTCCGCCTATGAGGACTGGCAGCGCCTGGCCTGGGTCGGCGCGTTGCTGATCGCCATCGCCGTCCTGTCCATCAATATCATCGGGCGGATCATCGCTCGGGAGGCTCGCCGCTCATGAATGCCCTTTCGCACCTGACCGAGGATGTTCATCTGGCGTTCCCGCCGCGCGACAATCTCGCGATCGAGGCGCGCAACCTCGATTTCTTCTATGGCAAGACCCAGGCGCTGCACGGCGTCGACCTGCCGGTCGAGCGCAACAAGATCACGGCGCTGATCGGACCGTCGGGCTGCGGCAAGTCCACGCTGCTGCGGGCGCTCAACCGGATCTACGATCTCTATCCCCGGCAGCAGGCGGTCGGCCGAATCCTGCTCGATGGCCACGACGTGCTCGCCGATCGCAAGAGCCTGCAGCGGCTGCGCGAGCGCGATGGCGGCGGCGACGCGGAGATGGTCCGCTCGCCGGTCGATGTCGCGGGCCTGCGCGCCCGGGTGGGGATGGTGTTCCAGAAACCGACGCCGTTCCCGATGTCGATCTACGACAATGTCGCCTTCGGCGTGCGGCTCTATCGCCGCGTGAACCGTGCGGAGATGGACGTGATCGTCGAGAAGGCGCTGCGCCGCGCCGCGCTGTGGGACGAGGTGAAGGACAAGCTTGGCACCTCCGGCCTCGGTCTTTCGGGCGGTCAGCAGCAGCGCCTGTGCGTGGCTCGGGGCATCGCCGTCGAGCCAGATGTGCTGCTGCTCGATGAACCCGCCTCGGCACTCGACCCGGTGTCGACCGCCAAGCTCGAGGAGACGCTGGTCGAACTGCGCCAGGATTTCACGATCGTGATCGTGACGCACAACCTGCAGCAGGCGGCGCGCATCTCCAACTATACCGGCTTCATGTATCTGGGGCGGATGATGGAGTTCCAGTCCACCGAGGAATTGTTTGCCAACCCCCGCGGCCAGCGCACGCGCGACTATGTAACGGGGCGATTCGGCTGACGGGGAGGGTGGCCGCGCCTGGCGCGCCGTCCTAGGGCCTGATCGTTTGAGGTGGGAGCGCGTGGCGCTTCCACCGACAGCGTGAATCATGCTCTGTCAATGATTTAGCTGCAACAGCGGCACCCTTAGCTCGCACCGCGTTCCGCGATCGGTGGTCGCTCCGCTGCTCGTGTGAAACTCGCCCTTCAAGGAGCGCGCCAGCACATCGATCAGCTTCGTACCCGTCCCTGCGGCGCGTTCATCGGTCAGGCCGATCCCGTCATCCTCGATCGTTATCAACACGTCGTCGCCTTCGGGGCGCAGCCACACAGCGACGGCGCCAATGCCGTCCGGGAACGCGTGCTTGGCGGTATTGGTCAGGCATTCGTTGACGATCAGTGCGATCGCCACCGCGCTCTGCGCCGGCATCTGTACGGGTTCCGCGTCGAAGCTGAGCGACACGCCGGCCGGAAGCATGCCTTCGCAGACGCGGTCGCATATCTCGCGAAGATGCTCGTGGAGCAGCACGGTCGAAAGGTCGGCGCTGCTCAGCGCGAGATTCGAATAGGCTGCTGCAAGGGACTGCAGCCGGCCGGCCGCCTGCTTCAATTCGTCGCGCAGCCGGGCATCGGCTTCGCCCGCCGCCCGCGACAGCAGCAGCGAGGAGGCGATCTGGAAGTTGTTGCGCGTGCGGTGATCGACCTCGCGCAGCGCGAGTGACAGCAGCTCGACATGCCGCTGCTTCTCCTCCTGAAGCCGCATCGACGTCGCGCGAAACGAGGCTACCGCCCACACCGTCAGCACCAGCGAGGCAGTGGCGACGAAAAGGCCGATCGCATCCGGAACACTGATCGCGAAATCCCGGCGCGGCGGGATGACGAAATACCAGATCAGCAGCTGGCAGCCTGCCGCCGCCATCCAGCCCGAACGCGCGCCGGCGATCAGGCTGGCAAAGATCACCGCCGGAAAGACAAAGGCATAGGCGACCACGCCGGGCGCGAAAAGATCGACCAGCGCCCGTCCTATGACGGCAAGTCCGATGGCCGCCATCGCGACGACAATGTCGGTCGACAGCTTTGCATTCCGCCCGGCAAGGCCGTGCGGGAGATTCCCGATAAGCGTTATAGTCCCTGCTCCTCAGTGCCTTGCGGTTGCCCGCCCGGCGGTGCCGTTGCCCTAATACGGCAGCAGGATGTTATCCCGCTATCGGCTGCAGCGGAAGCCGTTCCGGTCGCGCGGTCGATTTTTCGTCAGGACGCGATAAGCCCTGCCTTGTGGAGATGTGCTATCGCCTTGGCTCGGATGGCAGCTGCATAACCCAGCCGCGCGAGATAGCCTTGGGGGTCACGGGCGATCGGGGCGCCGATCTTCTCGAGCTGGGACCATGAGGCGCGGGCTCGCGGCAGATCTCCGATCATCGCATAGCCCGCCGCGCTCACCAGATAGAAGCGGCCATGCCGTCCGAACAGCGGCGGCGACATGTGCGACAAGGCTTCGTGGGCGATCCTGTGATCGTTACGGCCGATCGCGAGCAGCAGCAGCGGGGCGTAGAATCGACCGTCCGGATTGTCGTCCAGCGCGATGGCACGGCGGATGAACTGCTCTGCCCGTGGATCGCCGCAGTCGAGCAGATAGACTCCGGCATCCGACAGAAGGGCTGGATCATAAGGCTGCTGCGACGCCGCCCGCAGCGCGAAGGCCACCGCCTGAGAACATGCCCGGCGAACCACCGCGATCCGCGCGCGCGCCGCGTTGCTCCATGGGTTGAGCGGGTCGATGGAGCCGGAAATCTGGGCGTGGCGCTGGGCGGTAAGCAGCAGCGCGGGCCGGTCGCGCGGATCGGTTTCGGAACTCACCATCTTTTCGACGGCCAGCTGCGCCGCCGCCGCCTGCAGTTCGGCGTTGTTCGGATCCCGGTTGGTGCTGCGCTCCACGCATGTGCTCACATGCTCGAGGTCGTCGTCGGTGCGCTCCTTGCGGTAGCGGTGATAGAGCAGCAGGCAGCTATAGCCGGTTGCTTCCTGCCCGCCATGCTCCTGGAGTTCGTGTGCGGCGACGACCCCGGTGACACGGCCAATCGTAGCGATGGCGGGCGCCAGCGCCCGGTCGAGCGCTTCGCTATCGACGCCCTGTTCGGTCGGAATGTTGAAATCGCCCGACCAGATCAATCGATCCGGCGAGAGCCGTGTCAGGCGCAGGAACAGGCGCGGGCGCTCACCGCCGATCAGGTCGGTCGCAAGATGGTAGCGCGCGGGAACGGCAAGCGGATCCGTCGTGCCCGAGCGACGCTGGGCACGGAGGTCATACATCCCGCTCCGGCCGAGACCGTTGATCAGGGTCGCCCGGGCAAGGGTGCCGAGCTCGCCGCTTTTCGCCATGTCGGTAGCGCCGAGTTCGAGCACCGGGCGTTCATGCCCGATGGTCGGCGCGCTGATGTCCATCGGCAGGATCCGGATCAGCGCGGCGGTGCTCAGCAACAGCAGGAGGATGAGCAGTCCGGCCTGGAAGCTGAATGCCAGCGGCGGGATCGGCGGCACCGGCGGCGGTGCAACGGCCGCCTCTTCGGCCGTCGCCTCCACAGGCTGCAGCGTCACCCGATAGCGTCCGCTGGGGATGGTCAGCCGTAGCCCGGAACTAGGGGGCGTCACGCTGTAATAGCTGTCCAGCATCCGGCGGAGCCGGCCGACCTGCACGCGAGGATAGCTGTCTGCCCGCGCGTCATAGTCGGGGGCCCGGCCCAGCCCGTCAACCGCCACGGAATAGGCCTTGAGCTGGTCGCCACGGCCCGCCGCCGTTTCGCCGACCAGGAAGGACAGCAGGCGCTTCATGATCGGGGCACGCGCGAAGTCCGACGAGGCGATCACCGACTGCAGCTCGCGCATCATTTCCGCGCAATGTGTGTCTGAGTCAGGCAGAGGCGTATCCCCACCTAAGCGATCGGTCGCGAGTTCACCCATGTCGCTCATGTCGATGACGGCAGGTAGCGCGAATTCCCGCTGGTGTCACCGGCGATCTCAGCCGAGGCCAGTGCGACGGTGTAACGGTAACAGAGACGGCTAGTCACTGCCCAGCCGCGCGTCTTGGTTGCAGCAGGGATTTAGCAGCGTCATGCTGTCAGCCGTCGGATGGCAGGGCATTCCCCTCCAATAGGATGCCGGCCATCCATATCTGGCGAATTGGCCGATCGCCCTTTTTGGCCCCCACCACCGGGGCGGTCGGCCTTTTCGCGGTCCGGCGCGATGCCGTTATCCAGTGTCAGCCGACGGTGCGGGCAACGGCGAGCCGGCCGGGACGAGATTGACCATCGTACCGGCGATATCCGGCCTGGCGGGTAGCGGTGATCGCTCAGGCGGCCGGATTCGCGGCCTGGCCATGCGCTTGGATCGAGGCGGTGATCTCCTCGCGCGTGGGATTGCGGCGCAATGTCAGGCCGCCGTTCACCTGCAGATTCTCGCCGGTCATGAAGCATTCGTCGGATGCGACGAAAACGCAGGCTGCCGCAATATCTTCGGCCGTGCCGACGCGGCCTAGCGGGTAGCCCGGCAGGAAGGCTTCGGCGAGACCCGGAATGGCCATGGCATCGGCCGTCATGGGTGTCGCGGTGAGGCCTGGCGAGATCGAGTTTACCCGGATGCCGCGCGATCCGAATTCGTGCGCGGCGACGCGGACGATGTGATCCGTGCCCGCCTTCGCGCCCATATAGGCGGCGTGGTCGTTGAGCATGATCTTCGCCGTCGCGGAGCTGATCTGGATGATCGATCCGCCCTGGTCCATCGCGCCGATCATCGCCTGCATGAACAGGAACGGCCCCTTGAACTGAAGCGCGCTCATCTGATCGAACTCTTCCTCGGTGGTTTCGAGGAAGCCGGTCAGGAGACCCCATCCGGTGGCGTTGATGGCTATGTCCAGTCGCCCGAGCCTTTCCTTCGCCTCGGCCGCCAATGCGAAGACCTCGTCACGCCGCGTAATGTCGCAGCGCATGGCATGCCCGCCGATCTCGGATGCAAAACGCTCGAGCTCATCCATCTTGCGGCCGGCGACGGCGACGGCGGCGCCTTCCTGGACGAGGCGGCGGGCGATCACCTGCGCCATGTTGTCGCGATTGGCAGCGCCGAGAATGATCGCGCTCTTACCCTGTAGTCTTCCAGCCATGCCGATATCTGCCTTTCAAACCATGTGGCCGGCGTTGCGCCGGCGTCTTCTGTCGCGGATCGGCGAAGCGCAATCTTGAGCCTTGGCGATGAGCAGTAGAAGTTCTGCCATCCGCGTCCTGCCTGGTCGCGGCATGAGGCGCACGGAAGCGGATTTATTTCACAGTAGGATATGGGCCGCTCCGACGGGAACTGATGATTTGCACAGGTGCGCTGTGCGGAATGTCGCCAACTTCACTCCGAAAAGTGAACATGCAGACTGCGCGGCGAGCCCATCGTTCGGGGCCTGCCGCTGGTCGCTATTTGTTGCCCGTACAGGCTGGCAGGCCGGCTTTCGCCCCGAACGAGTGGCGGCCGACCATGCGCCGAGCGGCCATGGCTGACGTGCAATGGCGATGGCGCCCCTTCCGACCATTCGGAGGATCGGTGGGCGATAAACGCTACGGATCAGCTGAATTACAGATGTCCCAGACCGGCAGCATCGAGATGTTGATGCCGACAAGCCGACATATAGGTCAGCGGTTCAGGAGGTGGAGGCCCGAGCCGGAATCGAACCGGCGTGCAAGGATTTGCAGTCCTCTGCGTAACCACTCCGCCATCGGGCCAGCGGAGCGCGGCAATGGCGGTAGGGGGCTGGAATGTCAACCATGATCGGCGCGATCGTCGCGATCCAGCGGGAGCTAATCGCGCTTGGCGGTGATGCAGTGACGCGGTAAAGCCTTGAACCTCGCCCTGCTGTATTGTAGGGATAAGACACTAATATCGGGAAAGCCCAGTGACCGAGCAGAATTTCGAGCAGATGCGCCGAGCCATGGTGGCCAGCCAGCTCCGGACGACCGGAGTCAACGATCCGCGCGTGGTCGCGGCGATGGGCGAGGTGCCGCGCGAGCGTTTCGTGCCGGCGGACAAGGCGGTGCTCGCTTATGCCGATCTGGCGCTGCCGATCGGTGCCGGGCGCGAGCTTAGCCCGCCGATGGTCACCGGGCGGCTGTTGACCCAGGCCGACGTGTCCCCGGGCGATAAGGCGCTCGTGGTCGGCGCGGCGACGGGCTATACGGCGGCGCTGCTCGAGAAGCTGGGTGCGGAGGTCGTCGCGGTCGAGGAAGACGCCGAACTGCTCGCGCTGGGCAAGAAGAACGTGCCGGGCGCGACCTGGGTCAAGGCCGCGCTTCCGGCCGGCAGCAAGAAGGGCGCTCCCTATTCGCTGATCCTGCTCGACGGCGCTGTCGAGGAGGTGCCGCAGGCGTTGATCGACCAGCTGGCCGATGGCGGCCGGCTGGTGGGTGCGCTGATCGATCAGGGCGTCACGCGGCTCGTCTCCGGCGTCCGCGCCGGCCGCGGCTTCGGCACGACTTCCTTCGCGGATGCCGATGCCGCTCATCTGCCCGGCTTCGCCAAGCCTGCCGCCTTCAGTTTCTGACAGGGATGTATTCGGTGAAGTTCACGTTGGGGGGCGCGGTGCCAGTGGCCCGCTGGAGTGTTTCGATCGCTGCGATGATGATCGCCGGCCTTCCCGCAATGGCCTCCGCCGACACGCTGCGCGACGCGCTCAGCCAGGCTTACGCGTCCAACCCGACATTGACCGGCGCGCGCGCCGGGCTGCGCGCAGTCGACGAGAATGTCGCGATTGCCCGCGCCCAGGGCCTGCCCGATGTCAGCGCGACCGCGAGCTACAACAAATTCGTCAAGCGCTCGGCCAACAGCTTCACTTCGCCCAAGGAGGCGCTCGGCGGCTCGGCGACCGTTACCGTGCCGCTCTATGAGGGAGGGTTCGTGCGCAATTCGGTGCGCGCGGCCAAGGCGCGGGTTCAGCAGGGCCGCGCAAGCCTGCAGGCCACAGAGGGCGACGTGTTCACCAACGCCGTTGCCGCTTATATGGACGTGATCCGCGACACCGCGATCGTCGATCTCAACGCGGGCAATGTAAAGGTGCTCGAAACCGACCTTCAGGCGAGCCGCGATCGTTTCCAGGTTGGCGACCTGACCCGCACCGACGTCGCCCAATCGCAGGCGCGGCTGGCTGGCGCGCGGAGCAGCCTCCAATCTGCGCAGGCGCAGCTCGACGCCAGCCGCCAGGCCTATCTCGAAGTGGTCGGCAAGTTCCCCGACAATCTGGAGCCGCCGCCGCCGCTGCCCGGCCTTCCGGCGATGTCCGAGGAAGCGGTCGATGTGGCGGTGGCCAACAATCCCGATCTGGCCGCAGCGCGCCAGGCGTCCCGCGCCGCCGATTACGACGTCGGCATCGCCCAGTCTTTGAGGATGCCGCGCCTGTCGGCATTTGGAACCGGCGACTATACCGACTATCGCGGTACGCTGGCCGGCGGTGCCGCGGGCGTGAAGCAGATCGACAAGACCGCGACGCTGGGCGTGCAGGCGCAGATCCCGATCTTCCAGGGCGGGGAGCCCGGCGCGCGCGTTCGCCAGGCGCAGGCGCGCAAGAGCCAGGCGATCGAGGCGCAGACCGCGGCCGAACGCGCGGTGATCGCCGACGCGCGCACCGCCTTCTCGCGCTATCAGGCGTCGCTGGGCGTGATCGACTCATCGCTGGCCGCGGTGTCGGCCAACGAACTCGCGCTCGAAGGCGTTCGCGCCGAGCAGGGGGTCGGCACCCGCAACGTGCTCGACGTGCTGAACGCCGAGCAGGAATTGCTCAATGCACGGTCCACGCTCGTCTCGGCCAAGCGCGACGCCTATGTGGCCGGTTTCGCCCTGCTGGCGGCGATGGGGCGTGCGCAGGCCAAGGATCTCGGGCTCGACGGCGGCTCGCTGTACGATCCCGTCGCCAACTATACGCGGGTCCATAACCGCATCTGGGATTGGGACAGCGATCCCAAGCCGAAGCCGGTCGCGACATCGACGCTCGGCCAGCCGAGCTTTTCCGCGGTCCCACCGCACAGCCCGGTGGCAAGCCCCGAGAAATAGCTTATATCGGGCGCATGGCCGATCCGCGTTCCGAACCCTCGATGGAAGATATACTGGCTTCCATCAAACGCATCATAGCCGACGATCCGCCGGCGCCCCAGCCGCAGGCGGCTCCGGCGGCGCCCCAGCGCGCGGCGCCAGTGCCGCAGGCGGGGCCGGCTCCGTCGATGGGGCCCGGCCAACCGGCCCCCGCGCCGCTTCCCTCCTGGCCCAGGCGCAGCGAGCCTCCGTCCGCCGATTCGATCCTGGAACTGACCGATCGTGCGCCCGAGCCCTTCGCGCCGCCGCTCGAGCCACTGCCCCAGCCGTCGGCCCAGCCATCGCCCCAGCCGGTGCAGCGCGCTGTCGACCGCCTGCGCCGCGCCGAGGCCGAGATGCCGCAGCCGGCGCCGCGCCCGGTCCCGCGCGACCTGATGCCGCGCACCCCGGCTCCCCGGCCCAGCGGGGGCGATGTGACGCTCGACGCCTTGGTGCGGGAGATGCTGCAGCCCCTGCTCTCCGAGTGGATCGACAGGAACCTGCCCGACATGGTCGAGCGGCTGGTGCAGGCCGAGATCCGGCGGATGACCGAAAAGGACGGATAGCCCGGCCAGTGTACCACCTCGCTGACACGGCGCTTGGCGCTGCGCGGCAACTGGTTTAGTCCCTGTCCATGCAGAAACTCCCGCTCCTGGCCCTTGGCCTCGCCGCGGGCATTGGCGCAGCCGCGCATGCCCGCCCGCTCACGATCAACGACGTGGCATCCTTCTCGCGCATCGGCGGCGCCGACGTGTCGCCGGACGGACGCTGGCTGGTCTGGGACCAGCGCGAGACCGATCTCGCCGCGAACAAGGGCCGAACCGATCTATGGCGGCTCGATCTGTCGAAGAAAGGCGCCCTTCCCGAAAGGCTCGCCGCCGATCCGGCGGTCAATGAGGCTTCGCCGGCATTCTCGCCGGACGGGCGCTGGGTGTTTTTCACCGCCGACAAGGGCGGGAAGGGCGGCATCTGGCGGGTTGCCATCGCAGGCGGCGAGCCCGAGCTGGTCGCTGGCCAGGACGTCGACGGCTTCAGGATCGCGCCGACCGGCGACAGGCTGCTGGTGTGGGCGGCGCGGCCGGTCGGCGCGAAGTCGCTGGCTGACACCAAGCCCGCCGCGACCGGTGGCAGCGCGCGCACCTATGATGGTTATTTCATCCGCCATTGGGACACATGGAGCGATGGCCAGCGTTCGCAGATCTTCGTGCTGCCGCTGGCCGGCGGCAAAGCCTCGGGCAACGGCGTGGCGATCGAAGGCGGGCTGGTCGGCGACACGCCCTCCAGGCCCTTTGGCGATGGCAGCGAGATCGCCTGGAGCCGCGACGGAAGGACCGTCTATTTCGCGCTTCGCGAGGCGGGCACGACCGAGCCGCTGTCGACCAACCTCGATATCTTCGCGGCTCCGGCCGATGGCTCGACGCCGCCCGTCAACCTGACCGATGCCAATGACGCGACCGATACGCTGCCGACCGTGTCGCCCGACGGAAAATGGCTCGCTTATGCGGCGATGAAGCGGCCTGGCTATGAGTCCGACCGGCTGGTGATCCAGCTGCGCAATCTTGCGACCGGCGAGGTCAAGCCGCTGACCGAGGGCTGGGACCAGTCACCCGCAAGCCTGACCTGGAGCCATGACGGCACGTCGCTCTACGTGACCGCGCTCGATACCGGCGACGAGCCGCTATTCGCGGTGTCGGTCGCGAACGGCAAGGTGACGAGGCTCACCGGCGCCGGCACCGCCGGCGGCGTGCTCGCGACGCCGAAGGGTTATGTCTATACATTAAACAGCCTGACCGCGCCGGCCGACCTCTACGCCGCGATCGGCAAGGGCAAGCCAGTGCGGCTGACCTCGGTCAACAAGGACAGGCTCGCCGGCATCGACATGCCCGGCATCGAGCATTTCAGCTTCAAGGGCGCCAATGGCGACATCGTCTGGGCCTATGCGGTCAAGCCGGCCGGATTGGCAGCGGGAGCGAAGGCGCCGATCGCCTTCCTGATCCATGGCGGACCGCAGGGCTCGTTCGGCAATGGCTGGTCCTATCGCTGGAATCCCGCGGTGTTCGCGGGGGCCGGCTATGGCGCGGTGATGGTCGATTTCCATGGCTCGAACGGCTACGGCCAGGCCTTCACCGACGCGATCAACCAGGACTGGGGCGGCAAGCCGCTGGAGGATCTGAAGCTCGGCCTCGCCGCGGCGACCGCCCGTTACAGCTGGCTCGACGGCGGCAACGCCTGCGCGGCGGGCGGCTCCTATGGCGGCTATATGACCAACTGGATCGCCGGCAACTGGCCCGATGGGTTCAAATGCCTGGTGACGCATGCCGGCGTGTTCGACGCCCGCGCCATGGCCTATGAAACGGAGGAGCTGTGGTTCGACGAATGGGAGCATGGCGGCCCCTATTACGAGGTCCCGCAGAGCTATGAGAAGTGGAACCCGGTCAATCATGTCACTACGTGGAAGACGCCGATGCTGTTTATCCATGGCGAGAAGGATTTCCGCATCCCCTATACCCAGGGCATCGCCGGCTTCACCGCCGCCCAGCGCCGAGGCGTGGAATCGCGGCTCGTGATATTCCCGGACGAGAACCACTGGATCCTCAAGCCCCGGAACAGCATCCAGTGGTATGACGAGGTGCTCGGCTGGATGGACAAGCATGTGAAAAAATAGAGCGGTTCTGTTCGAGCGATGTCGCGGACGCATGTCGAGCGGAGCCGGAAGCCCTCACTTCGTTCGGGCGTGCTCCTCGACTTCGCTCAAAGCGAGCGGCAGGGGATAGGAAAATAGGATTATGGGGTGGCGCGGTGCAGCATTCCCCCGCTAAAGCCACTGCCATCATGACGATAGACAAGACGTTCGACCCCGCAGCCATCGAGGCGCGCTGGTATGCCTACTGGGAAGAGCAGGGGCTGTTCCGCCCGGAGCGCCCCGATTCAGAGCCTTATACGATCGTCATCCCGCCGCCCAACGTCACCGGCAGCCTGCACATCGGCCATGCGCTCGACGATACGCTGCAGGACGTGCTGATCCGCCACGCCCGGTTGAAGGGCAAGGACGCGCTGTGGGTGGTCGGGACCGATCATGCCGGCATTGCCACCCAGATGGTGGTCGAGCGGCAGCTCAACGCCGCCGGCCAGAAGCGCACCGATTTCAGCCGCGACGATTTCATCGCCAAGGTCTGGGAATGGAAGGAAGAGAGCGGCGGCACGATCACCCGCCAGCTTCGCCGGCTCGGGGCGTCGTGCGACTGGGCCAATGAACGCTTCACCATGGACGAGGGTTTTTCCAAGGCCGTCCTCAAGGTGTTCGTCGATCTCTACAACCAGAAGCTGCTCTATCGCGACAAGCGGCTGGTGAACTGGGATCCGGGCCTCAAGACCGCGATCTCCGATCTCGAGGTCGAGACGCGCGAGATCGCCGGCAAATTCTGGCATTTCAGCTATCCGCTCGCCGATGGCAGCGGCGCGATCTCGGTCGCGACGACACGGCCCGAGACGATGCTCGCCGACATGGCCGTTGCGGTGAACCCTGAGGACGAGCGCTACAAGGCGCTGATCGGCCGACAGGTCAGGCTGCCGATCACCGGCCGGCTCATCCCGATCGTCGCCGATGAGCATGCCGATCCCGAGCTTGGCTCGGGTGCGGTGAAGATCACGCCGGGGCACGACTTCAACGACTTCGAGGTGGGCAAGCGCGCGGGCTTCAAGGCCGGCGAGATGCTCAACATGCTCGATGGCGAGGCAAAGGTCGTCCAGACCAGCGACGGGCTTATCCCGGCCGGCTATCTTGGCCTTGACCGGTTCGAGGCGCGCAAGCAGGTCGTCGAGGCCATCGACGCGGCCGGCCTGCTCGAGAAGATCGAGGATCGCACCATCCAGACGCCTTATGGCGACCGCTCGGGCGTGGTGATCGAGCCGTGGCTGACCGACCAATGGTATGTCGATGCGGAGACGCTGGCGAAGCCGGCGATCGAGGCGGTGCGCTCGGGCGCGATCCGCGTGGTGCCCGAAAGCTGGACCAAGACCTATTATAACTGGCTCGAGAATATCCAGCCCTGGTGCGTGTCGCGCCAGCTTTGGTGGGGCCACCAGATCCCGGCCTGGTATGACGAGGATGGCCAGGTCTATGTCGCCGAAGACGAGGCTGGGGCGCAGGCCCAGGCTGGCGGTCGGAAGCTGACCCGCGACGGTGACGTGCTCGATACCTGGTTCTCGTCGGCGCTGTGGCCGTTCGGAACGCTCGGCTGGCCTGACGCGCCGCTCCAGAGAGAACCGTTCGTGCCGAGCGAAGTCGAGACACGGTCTTCGAGCGAAGGTTCCTCGACGTCGCTCGGGACGAACGGAGCGGGGAAGTCTCTCCTGAGCCGCCACTACCCGAACGACGTGCTGATCTCGGGCTTCGACATCCTGTTCTTCTGGGACGCGCGGATGATCATGCAGGGGCTGCACTTCATGGGTGAGGTGCCGTTCAAGACGCTGTACCTGCATGGCCTGGTGCGCGCCGCCGACGGCTCGAAAATGTCGAAGTCGAAGGGCAACACCGTCGACCCGCTCGGCCTGATCGACAAGTACGGCGCGGATGCGCTGCGCTTCACGCTGACCGCGATGGAAAGCCAGGGGCGCGACATCAAGCTGGATGAGAAGCGCGTCGAAGGCTATCGCAACTTCGCGACCAAGCTGTGGAACGCCGCGCGCTTCGCGCAGGGCAACGGCATCGGCGCGTCGACCAGCCTCGAAGCGCCCAGAGCCGAGCTCGCGGTCAACCGCTGGATCATCGCCGAGACCGTCAAGACGGTGCAGGCGCTCGATCTCGCCATCGCCGACCTGCGCTATGACGAGGCGGCGAATACCATCTATCACTTCGTCTGGGCGAGCTTCTGCGACTGGTATATCGAGCTGACCAAGCCGCTGCTGGCCGAGGGCGCGGACGAGGCGCAGGCCACCGAGACCCGCGCGGTCGCCGGCTGGGCGCTCGACCAGATCCTCGTCATGCTCCACCCGTTCATGCCGTTCATCACCGAGGAGCTGTGGCATGCTCTTGGCGAGCGGCCCTACGACATCATCGTCGCGAAGTGGCCGATGGCTGACGCGCGGGCGATCGATCCGGCGGCGCAGCAGGAAATCGACTGGCTGATCCGGCTGGTGAGCGAGATCCGCACTGCGCGCACCGGGCTGAACGTGCCGCCCGGCGCCAGGCTCAAGGGCTATGCCCGTGGGGCGAGCGATGCGACAAGGGCGCGCCTTGCCGCCAACAGCGCGGCGATCGCCCGCCTCGCGCGCATCGAGGTCGCCGAGGGCGAGGCGCCCACCGGCGGTGCTGCCCAGGTCGTCGTCGACGAGGCGACCTATGTGCTGCCGCTCGAAGGCGTGATCGACCTCGAAGCCGAGCGCGCGCGCCTGGCCAAGGGGATCGCGGCGGCCGAGAAGGAGCGCGACGGCCTCGCCGGACGCCTTGGCAACCCCGCCTTCGTCGAGAAGGCGAAGCCCGAGGCGGTCGAGAAGGCGCGCGCGGACCATGCCGAGAAAAGCCTCGAGGCCGAACAGCTGGCCGCCGCCCTGGCGCGGCTGGGATAGGCGGAGATGGCGGCCCCCAAACGTGATCTGATCGAGGGGCCGATCGGCAAGACCCTGCTGCTGTTCGCCATCCCGACCTTGGTGGGCAATGTCCTCCAGTCGCTCAACGCCTCGATCAACATGGTGTGGATCGGGCGCTTCCTGGGCGAGGACGCGCTGGCGGCGACATCCAATGCCACCAACATCGTGTTTCTCGCCTTCTCGCTGTTCTTCGGCTTCGGCATGGCGGCGACCGTGCTGGTCGGCCAGCATGTCGGCCGCAAGGATATCGATGGCGCACGGCGTGCCGTGGGTGCGGCGGCGGCGCTGTTCCTGGCGATCACGATCATCATCGTAGCGCTGGGCACCGGTTTCACCGACAGGCTCCTGCACGCGATGGGGACGCCGCCCGAGGCGGCAGCACTGGCCTCAGCCTATCTCAAGATGATGCTGCTCACCATGCCGTTCAGCTCGCTCAACATATTGCTGATGATGACGCTGCGCGGCGCCGGCGACGCCATGACGCCGCTGTGGTTCATGGTTCTGGCCATCGCCATCGATGCCGGCCTCAACCCCTTCTTCATCGCGGGAATCGGGCCATTTCCCGAACTTGGAATTGTCGGCTCGGCGGTTGCCACGCTCATCGCCAATGTCGTGTCGCTGCTGGGCATGCTGATCGTCGTTTATTGGCGCGACCTTCCGATCCGGCTCCGGGGCGCCGAGTTCCGCTATCTCCTGCCGCAGCCGGCGCTGCTGCGCCTGATCCTGGGCAAGGGCGCGCTGATGGGGATGCAGATGCTGGTGATGACGCTGAGCGCGCTGGTGATGGTCGGGCTGGTCAACCGCGCCGGCGTCTATGCAACCGCGGCCTATGGCGTCGCCTTCCAGCTCTGGAATTACATCCAGATGCCGGCGATGGCGATGGGCGCCGCGGTCAGCGCGATGGCTGCCCAGAATATCGGCGCCGGGCGCTGGGATCGGGTGGGCGCGATCACGCGCGGCGGGTTGGTCTATAATCTCCTGCTGACCGGCATACTCGTCGTACTCGTCAGCTGGTTCGACCGTCCCATACTGAGCCTGTTCCTCGGCGCGGACAGCCCGGCGATGGCGATCGCACAGCATATCCAGCATCTTGCGGGCTGGAGCTTCCTCTTCTCGGGCATGACGCTGGTGCTGTTCGGCACCGCGCGCGCCAATGGCGCGGTGGTGGGGCCGCTGGTCATATTCTTCCTCGGCCTGTTCGTCTGCCGGATCGGCTTCGCGCTCGCGGCCCACCAATGGCTGGGGTTCGATGCCCTGTGGTGGGCGTTTCCCTTCGGTTCGGTCCTCACCTGCACCATGGCGTGGGCATATTATGCGCGCGGCAGCTGGAAGAAGGGCGTGCTCGCCGATAGGGCGGAGAAGGCGGAACTGGTGGCCGTCTGATCGGTCGGCAGCGCGATCAATCGCGCCGCGGCGCGATGACGGAGACCGCCTTCGCCGCCACCCGAGCGGTGCACGGTGTCCTGGCGACCACTTCGCCATCGATCGAGACCTTCATCGGCGGCACCGTTTCGATATGGATCTTCTTGCCGCGATATTCGATCGTCGTGTCCTTGCGGGCCTGCAGCCTGAGATAGCTGGTGAACCAGCTCCAGCCGAGGCGTGCAGCGGAGCTTCCTGTCACCGCCTGCACGACGATCTCCCCGCTTTCCGGATCGGCCTCGTCGACCAGTTCGACACCGCCATGATAAGGGCCGTTGGCGATCCTGACCTCAAGCGCTTCTATCTCCTCGCGCACGCCGTCATGGGTGACGATCAACCGAAACGACTTGAACCTCATCGACTGGTAGGTGGCCCATAGCAGATAGCCGACCCGGCCGAGCGCCTTCTTCAGCAGCGGCGGGATATGATCGCCGATCTTGGTCGACAGGCCGATCGCCGCGCAATTGCAGTAATAATCGCCATCGATCACGCCGAGATCGATGCGGCGCGGCTCGCCCGCGGTGATGACGTCGATCGCGCCGTCGATATCGAGCGGGATTTCGAGCGACCGGGCGAAGCTGTTGGCGGTGCCGAACGGCAGCACCGCGAAGGTCGTGTCGGTGCCCACCAGATGATCTATGGCCGAGGACAGAGTGCCGTCGCCGCCGCCCATGATCAGCATCGGCGGCTTCCTGGCCATCGCGTTGCGGACGATCTCCGAAAGCGTGCCCGGCTTGTCCACCGCGATGGCTTCGATCAGGTCGATGCCGGCTTCGCCAAGCCGCGCACAGGCGGTCTCGAACTGTTTGCGGCCCTGGCGAGAGAGGGCATTGACGATGAGGATCGCCGAGCGTGGCGTAGCTATCTGGTCGGTCATGCGGCTGTGGAACGCGCCACATGTTGTTTCGGGCGCAGTTCTCTCCCCGGAAGATGAATAGGCGGCGGACTCAGCGTGCTTTGCGCCCGTCGCGCGCAGCCGCTAAAGCACGCGCATGACTCACGCTTCCTATCCCGCGCTTCGCCTGCGCCGCCCGCGCCGCCACGGCTGGAGCCGCGCCATGTTTGCCGAGAACGTCCTCACGCCCGCCGATCTGATCTGGCCGCTGTTTATCGCCAATGGCGATGCGGAGGAGCCGATCGCCTCGCTGCCAGGCGTTTCGCGCTGGCCGCTCGGGCAGGTTGCCGAACGCGCCCGTGAAGCGAAAGCGGCGGGCATCCCCTGCCTGGCGCTGTTTCCCAATACGCCGCGCGCGCTGCGCAGCGACGATGGCCGCGAGGCGTTCAACCCGGATAATCTGATGTGTCGCGCGATCCGCACGATCAAGGACGCAGTCCCGGATGTCGGCGTGCTCACCGATGTCGCGCTGGATCCCTATACCAGCCATGGCCATGACGGGCTGGTCGACGCGGGCGGCCATGTCCTCAACGATCCCACCAGCGAGGTGCTGGTCGCCCAGGCGCTGGTGCAGGCGGAGGCGGGCAGCGATATCGTTGCGCCTTCCGACATGATGGACGGGCGGGTCGGCGCGATCCGCGGCGCGCTGGAGAGCGGCGGGCATGTCGACGTCCAGATCATGTCCTATGCCGCCAAATATGCATCCGCCTTCTACGGCCCGTTCCGCGACGCGGTCGATACGCGCGGGCTGCTGAAGGGCGACAAGAAGGGCTATCAGATGAGCCCGGCCAATGCCGAGGAGGCGCTGCGCGAAGTGGCGCTCGATCTGGCCGAAGGCGCCGACAGCGTGATGGTCAAGCCCGGGCTGCCCTATCTCGACATCGTCCGGCTGGTGAAGGAACGGTTCGAGGTGCCGGTGTTCGCCTACCAGGTGTCGGGCGAATATGCGATGATCGAGCATGCGGTGGCGGCCGGCGCGGCGGATCGCGACGCGATGGTGCTGGAGACGCTGATGGCGTTCAAGCGGGCGGGCGCCTCGGGCGTGCTGACCTATCATGCGCTGCATGCGGCGCGCCTGCTCGGCGCATGATCGAAACCGGCCGGCTGGTGTTGCGCGGCTGGAAAGAGGCCGACAAGGCCCCGTTCCATGCCATGTGCAATGACCCGGCGGTGATGGAATATCTGGGCGCACCGCTGTCGCATGCCGAGATCGATGCGGCGACCGCGCGGCAGAATGCGCTGCAGGCCGAACGCGGCTATTGTTTCTGGGCGGTGGAACGCAAGGCCGGCCGAGACCTTCTCGGCTTCTGCGGGCTCAAGCCGGGGCCGCCGGGTACGCCGCTGGAGGGGCGGATCGAGATCGGCTGGCGCCTGGCCGCCGAACATTGGGGCATGGGCTATGCGCGCGAAGCGGCGGAGGCGAGCCTGGCCTGGGGCTGGGCCAATCTTGCCGACGACAGCATCTGGGCGATCACCAATATCGGCAACGTCCGATCCTGGGGCCTGATGGAGCGACTCGGCATGCGGCGGCACGCGGATCTAGATTTCGACCTTGACCGGCCGACGCTCGAAGCGCGGCTGAGGCCCCATATTACCTACAGCATCGGAAGGCCCACATGAGCGACGGCGCGACTATCCTGACCTTTGGCGGCATCAGCCCGACGATCGACCCCAGCGCCTTCGTCGCGCCTGGAGCGCGGGTGATCGGCGATGTCCACATCGGTGAGGGCGCCAGCCTCTGGTATAACGTCGTCGTGCGTGGCGACGTGAATCATATCCGGATCGGCGCGCGCACCAACATCCAGGACGGCAGCGTCGTCCATGTCTCGACCGCTACCCACCCGACGATCATCGGCGATGACGTGCTGATCGGCCATCTCGCTATGGTGCATGGCTGTACCTTGCATGACCGCGCCTTCGTCGGCTTGGGTGCGATCGTGATGGACGGCTGCGTGATCGAATCCGACGGGATGCTCGCGGCCGGCTCGATGCTGACGCCGGGCAAGCGCATCCCGAGCGGCCAGCTGTGGAGCGGCCGGCCGGCTCGATATATGCGCGACCTCACCCCGGAGGAGATCGCCGGACACCGGAAAGGCGTGGCCGGCTATGTCGAGACGGCGCAGGCGCATCACGCGGCGCTGGAGGCCTAGCTCGTGGTGCCGTTGCCGCGCTTCTTGCGCGGGCCTATCTATGCACGATGACTTTTGAGGGCGCATTTCCATGTCGAGTTACGAAGATCGCCTGAAGGCACTCCGCGAGGAACTGGCGCGGCGCAGGCTCGACGGCTTCGTCGTGCCGCTGACCGACGAGCATATGAGCGAATATGTCGGCGCCTATGCGCAGCGGCTGGCGTGGCTGACCGGTTTCCAGGGCTCGGCGGGTTCGGCGGTGGTGCTGCCGGCTGAGGCCGCGATCTTCGTCGACGGGCGTTATACGCTGCAGGTGCGCGAGCAGGTCGACGGGAAGCATTGGAGCTATGAGTCGGTCCCGCAGACCAGCATTGCCGCCTGGCTGGAAGCCCACGCCACCACGGGCGGCCGCATCGGTTATGATCCATGGCTTCATACCAAGGGCTGGGTGATGGCGGCGCAGAAGGCGCTCGCGACCAGGGGCGCCGAGCTGGTCGCCGTCGACACCAACCCGGTCGATGCGATCTGGCCGGATCGGCCGTCGCCATCGGCCGCGCGGCTCGTGGTTCAGCCGGATGCGCTGACCGGCAAGGCCTCGGCCGCGAAGCGCGCGGACATAGCAGACTGGCTCACCGCGAAGAAAGCGGACAGTGCGGTCCTGTCGGCGCTCGATTCGATCGCCTGGGCGTTCAACATCCGCGGGCAGGATGTCGATCGCACGCCGGTGGCGCTGGCCTATGCCATCGTCCATGCCGACGCGACCGCCGACCTCTACGTCGCGCCCGACAAGATCGATGACGATGTCCGCCAGCACCTTGGCAACGGCGTGCGCCTCCACGCCCGCAAGCAGTTCGAACCTGCGCTGCGGGCGCTGACGGGCAAGACGGTGGCGGCCGATCCGGAGCGGGCGGTGGCCGCGATCTTCGAGGCGCTCGAGGCGGGCGGCGCGGCGTTGATCGAAGAGCGCGATCCGGTCGTGCTGCCCAAGGCGATCAAGAACGAGGTCGAGATCGCAGGGCACAAGGCGGCGCAGGCACGCGACGGCGCGGCGCTCAGCCGCTTCCTGCACTGGCTGTCCGTCGAGGCGGCCAAGGGCGGGCTCGACGAGCTGACTGCCTCCGATCGGCTGCAGGCGTTCCGCGCCGAAACCGGACTGCTCAAGGATCTGTCGTTCGACACCATCTCGGGCGCAGGTCCGAACGGCGCGGTGGTCCATTATCGCGCGAGCGAGGCTACCAACCGCCGGCTCGAGCCGGGCTCGCTCTACCTGGTCGATTCGGGCGGGCAATATCAGGACGGTACCACCGACGTGACCCGCACCGTGGCGATCGGCACGCCGACCGCGGAGATGCGCGATCGCTATACCCGCGTATTGAAGGGCCATATCGCCGTGGCGAGGGCGATCTTCCCCAAGGGTACGCGGGGCGGGCAGCTCGACATCCTGGCGCGGCAGTTCCTGTGGGCGGCGGGGCTCGATTATGCGCATGGCACGGGCCATGGCGTCGGCGCCTATCTGTCGGTCCATGAAGGGCCGCAGCGCATCGCCACCTTCGGTGGCGGCGACGAGCCGCTGCAGCCGGGAATGATCCTCTCGGACGAGCCGGGTTACTACAAGGCCGGCGAATATGGCATCCGGATCGAGAATCTGATCCTGACGGTCGAGCAGGACATCGAAGGCGCCGAGAAGGACATGCTCGGCTTCGAGACGCTCACCTTCGCGCCCTATGAGCGCGCCCTGATCGACGAGGGCATGCTCGATCGGCACGAGATCGCCTGGGTCGACGCCTATCACGCCAGGGTGCGCGAGATCGTGGCGCCGCAGCTGACGGGCGACGCCGCGGCGTGGCTGCACGAGGCGACATCACCGCTGCTTGAAAGCCCCGCCTGGCAGGCATAAAAATTACGCGGCAGGCGCGGCGAGTCGTTGTACGAGATCGATGGCCCGCGCGTCCAGTTGCGTAGCATGGAGATGGGTCTGACGAGCGAATGAAGCCGTGGCGCGGGAAGATGGCTCGCCTGCTGATCGCGCCGATGGCTTTGCTGGCCGTTGGCGCCGCCGCGCCGCTATGGACGCCGCAGGACGTCGATGCCCGTCTGCTTGCGGCGCATAATGCCGAACGGGTCCGGCTCGGCATCCCGCCGCTGAAATGGAGCGACAAGCTCGCCAGGCAGTCGCTCGAATGGGCGCGGCAGCTGACGCTGATCGACGGGCTCGAGCATAGCGACACCGCCGACTATGAGGATCCCATCGATGGCGAGGAGGGGGAGAATCTCTGGCGCGGTACCAAGGGCTATTACTCGCCCGAACAGATGGTCAACCTGTGGGTCGACGAGCGGCGGATCTTCGTCAACGGGCCGTTCCCGCGCAACAGCACCACCGGCCAGTGGCGCGACGTCGGCCATTATACGCAGCTGGTATGGCGATCGACCACGGAGGTAGGCTGCGCCATCGCCAGCAGCGACGATGACGATGTGCTGGTGTGCCGCTATCTGGAAGGCGGCAATGTGATCGGCGAAAAGCCCTACTGATCCGGATCGTTGCCCGATGCGCCGCCCTTCGCGTCGTCTTGCGCGTTGCGCTCGCCGGTGGCGCGCGCCTGGGCCTTGCGGCGGCGCAGATTGGTGCGCAATGCTTCTGCCAGCCGCGCCGCACGCTCATCCGCGGCAGACGCACCTGATGGAGGAGCAGGCTTCTTCATCGCCGATCGATAGCCATATTCAAAGACAATCGGCAAGCCGCCTTGACGCAGGCCCCGCCATTGTCCATAGGCCCCCGACACCGCCGGGGGAGACCACCCGGCCGCCCGCTTTTCGCAGGCAATGCTGCCGTAGCTCAGTGGTAGAGCGCATCCTTGGTAAGGCTGAGGTCGTGAGTTCAATCCTCACCGGCAGCACCATTTTTTCAATGACTTAGCGACATGTCCCATATTGGGGGCCGCGCCAGGCGGACCGGGGCGGCCGCAATTCCGGTTGCAACGGGTGGTGCCGCGAAGGCGGGACCGGCGACGACCGCCAAGAGGGAAATCGGGAATGAAATCCAACGCATGACCGAGACTGACAGATCTTACCGGTGCGACCAATCTCGGCGCGACCGGTCTGTCCAGGAAGGATCGGTCCTTCAGATAGACAATGGCCCCGTCCGCTTCCGGACAGGGCCATTGGTAGACTTGTCTTTATCAGAACTTGATTGAACCGGTCACACCGTAGGTTCGTGGGTCGCCCCACTTGCAAGCTGCATAACCGATAGAATTGAGGTTATCGGAGCATCCCAACCTATACGCCTTGTCCGTCAGGTTTTGCACCCAGAACGACAGTGCGAACGGGGACGCAAACAGGTCATTGAACGACAGACGTCCACCGAGAACTCCAAATCCGGGTGCGCCATATACGCCCGCTGACTTAAGACCTTTGGTCTTGGTCCGGTAGGCGTAGTTCATGCTGAGAGCCACCTTCGCGAAGCTCTCCGGGATGAACGGCATGTCGAGGTTGCCGGCCACGCTGTAGGTCGTGCGTGGCACACCGGGAAATTCAATTCCCTTCAGGTTCACACCCGAAGTGAAATCGATGGGGTTGCTGATGCCGATCGGCCCGACGCTCTGAGGCTGCGGGATGACTGAGCCCTTGCCATAGCGTCCGACCTGGTGGGAGAAGCCGAAATCCAGGGTCAGTTCCGGTATCGGCTTGATGGTGCCTTCGACTTCGACGCCCTTGATCGTCGCCTTGCCGACGTTGAAGATCAGAAGGTCGGTGTAGTTCGGTGACGCAACCCCCCCGGGGCAGCTCGGATTCACGCAGAACGCCAGAATGTCCTGAGTCTGAATGTTCCTATATTTGCCGATGAAGCCCGCGATGTTGAGGCGGAACGGAACGGTTCCGATCAATCCCTGATGCTTCAAACCCAGTTCGACGTCGGTGATTTTCTCAGGGTCGAAGAAATTATAGTCAGTATTGACGGACGAGGTGGGCGTGACGCCACCCGCCTTGTAGCCACGCCTGGTCGCCAGATAGGTGAGCGTCTGTGGAGCAATCTGATATTCGAGCGAAGCGGTCCAGGTCAGCGCCTTCCACGAGTGGCTGCCGGTGAGGCTGCACTGAGCGCCGTTGTTCACACCGACCGAAGCCAGCCCGGTACGGTTTTCCTCTGCGCAAAGTGTGGTTGCCGGATTATAGTTCTGGCGAAAAGCGATCGACGGCGAATAGAAATCCTCACCCACCAGGGACTTTTTATCCCAGTTGTAGCGCGCGCCCAAGGTAAGGCGGAGACCTTCCGCTCCCATGCTGGAGAAATCATAGGTGCCTTGCGCGAAGAGGGCCTTGCTGGTGGTCTTGACGTTACCCTCGCGATAATGGCTTCCGACAGGGTAAAGCGAAAGAAACGCGATGGTGAAGAAGGAGTTGACCGATGACTGCTCTTTCTGATGGGAATAAAAACCACCTGCGATGAGCTTGAGGTTGGGGAGCTCAACGATGAACTGGAGTTCTTCGCTCAAAGCCTTGCGTGTGTTCACGTAATGGGTGGTATTGTTGACCAGGGTGCTCGGGAAAACCGGTGGCAGGCCCGGTACGCCAAGTGCAGTCAGCACTGGCGCGACATTGACCTGAAAACCGCCGATGCCGCCGGGATCCTGCTGGTCGATCGCCTTTTCGTGCCGATATCCCAGGATGTTCCTGATGCTGAGTACGTCGCTGAGTTTGTAGGTTGAGGTGTTCGCGGCTCCGTATGATGTCAAGCGCGACGCCAGCGTATTGTACGGATTGACGTTGATGGAAGCGCCAGTGGCGTCGGCGAGAGCCGGCCCGCTGGTCTTGCCAATGCCAGTCTGCGTTGCGAAGTGGAAAGGACTCCCCTGCCGGACGAGCAAGCCGTTGCGCAAGATCGGCGTGGCGCCGGCCAGCGCGCTTTGCTGCCTGACGCCGTCCTGGGTCAGAATGGAGATCAGTCCTGCGAAGCCTGGGGCCGCCGTGGGCGCCGCCTCGATCACGGAGGGCGACGGAACCTCGTTACGATGCAGATAGTCGACGGTCGTGATGCTCTCTAAGCGATCCGTCGGCTGCAGCAGCAGCGTGCCGCGTATGCTTTCATTGCGCCGGTTGCCTGGGTCCTTCTGGCCCGCCAGCGGGTTCTCGAACACCCCGTCCCGCCGCTCGATATTTCCGGCGAGGCGGAGGGCGGCCATGTCGGCCACGATCGGGAGGTTGAGGACCGCAGTCGCGGCCTTGCGGTCGTAATTGCCGTATTCAAGTTCCACCGAGCCGCCCAGGTCGTATGTCGGGCGGGCGGTGGTGAAAACCATCGCGCCACCGAGCGAACTCTTCCCGAACAAGGTACCCTGCGGCCCCTTCAGGGCCTGGACGCTGTCGAGATCATAAAGGGTCAGGCCGCGCGTACTCTGCGGCACGCCATTCACATAGGTGACGACATTTTCGTCGGTATAGAGCTGCTGGCGCTGACCGCGAATGATGAATTCCGGCTGCCCGGGGTAAAGATTGCTCGGCTTGATCTGGAGGTTGGGTACACTGAACTGAATATCAGTGACCGCCCTGACGTTCTTCTGTTTGAGTGCGTCCGCAGAAAGCGCGGTGACGGCGACAGGAACGCGCTGAAGATTTTCGTTGACCCTGCGCGCGGTGACGATGATTTCGCCCAGGCCGCTATCGGCATCGGCCGTTTCCGCTGGCGCACCAGAGGTCGGACCGGCTTCCTGGGCGCTCGCCTGACACAAACCGGCTGTCGCAAAGGCGATCGCTGATGCAGTCGCTAATATTCTGAATTTCGGCATAATGCCTCCCTCTCCCAAAATTACGAGGCCGACAGCATTGTTTTTTTTCTTGGCGCGTGGCTCGTCCGCGATCCTCCACGGTCGCTTCTGCGCCCACCTCGTCCATTCAGACTATGGCTCAACACGGGCATGCATGGCCCGACGCTGAAAATTCCCCCGCCTTAGCTTGCCGCCCGATATGTTCGAGGATGTTTTCGGGCCCGAAACCATAGCGTTCAAGCGCATTCTCGTGGTTGACCCTGCAGGAGGACTGGGTTGACCAGCCTTCTGCGCGGAGCAGTTGTCGCGCCTTACGGCTGCTCCGAAAGCACATCGGTATCGTTCGGCGGGCGAAGCTTGACCACCGCCTTGGGGCGTGGGCTCGTCGCGCGGCCGTTGACGAAGTCGATTCCGCGCCACGCTGGATCACCGGCAAGCGTGCACAGCGCCACATAGGCTTTCACCATTTCATGGGCGAGGTCGGCTTGCTCCGCGTTGCGGAACGGATAGCCGGTTCTGGGGAGCGCCGTGTCGCCGGAGCGCGCTCCATCGGTCATCTGTTCGATGCTCGGATAGACGTGGCGTGGATCGTCGGAAGGATATTCCGCTCGGAGGCGGTCCTGGGTCCAGTTGGTCGAAAAGCGGGACGCGGCCACTTCCAGTCCGGCGAGAAACGACCGGAACCGCACGAAGCGGTGATTGGCCCAGCCGAGCACGAGCCGCTCGCCGGGATGGAGCGGATCGTCGGCCGTGTCGGGACGAAAGCGCTTGGCGATCACCGTCCCCCCACGCGCGCCGCGCGCTTGCAGAAGATCGATCCTGTCCTTGCCCATGTCGAAGTTGAGCCCGCCTTCGTCGGGCAGCATGCGGATATGCACGATACGGTCGCGATAGCCGGGGATATCGATCAATTGATTGTCGCCCCATTGCCGTGCGGTGGTCAGCACGCGGCCGCCGAAGCGGACCAGCCGCCCGAATGCCGCGCCCGGCGTGAAGCGGGTATAGGCCGACAGGCGGCCGCTGTTGGTGCGCAGCATATAGACCAGCTCGTCCGGCGCGGCGCTGCCGCCTTCGGCTGGGACGGTGGGCAGGCCAGTGTCATCGGCCGGTGCCGCGGTGCGGTGGTCGCCATCGCCGCGCGCTCTGGACGGGGGAGCGTCGGGTTCCAGCTCGTCGTCATGGTAGAGCAGGTTCAGGCAGAAGGTCGGCCGCCCGGGAATGGGTGCGTCGAACAGATGGATCGGGAAGTTCGAGGTGATCCCGCCATCGGCGAGCCAGACCTCGGCGAGTTCCTGGCATCCCGGCGCCTGGCCGTTGCGGCGCACGACATAGAGCCGGACCGCGCGGAACAGGAATGGGAAGCTGAGCGACATGCGGACGGCGATCAGCACGGGCAGGTCTTCGGGGCGAGGCAGGCGGATGAAGTCCGCGCGGGCTTCGGCTTCGGGAACCAGCGCCTCGAGTTCGGCATCGATCTCGGCGCTCGTCCGCCGGTGCTTCACCATCCAGGTGACGATCGTTTCGGGAAACAGCGCCCGCAGATCGCTGATCCGCGCATAGAGCCGGTCCTCGCGGCGCATGAAAGGCAATTGCACCGATTGGGCGCGGTTGATGTCCGATGCGACCAGCGCGAGCTCGATGTCGCGCGCAATGCCGTCGAGGCGCGGCGCGGGGTTCGGTGCGGTCGCGCTCTCGCGGGCCGGTCGTTCGCGCGCGACGGCGGCAGCCTGTTCCATCGCGATCGCGAACGCCGCTTCGCGCGGTCGGCCCGCCACGCGGTGCGATGCCGCCCACAGGTCGCCGAAGCAGAGCGGTTCGTCCTCGTCCAGGCCGGCAAGCGCCTGGAACTGCTCGTGCAGCCACTCCGACAGCGAGGGCGCTTCGGCCGCCGTCGGCGGGCGCTGCCACGGCCAGCGCCACCGCAGGGCCGGCGTCCTGTAGCGCGCCATTCCGGAGCAGAAGCCGAAGCCATTGTCGGCGGTCGCCGCCAGGCCGCCCTTGATCCGCGGCAACCAGTAGGCGGCGGCGAACAGCACGGTCAGCACGACCGCACCGCACAGCAGCGACAGCATCGCCAAGGCGATGCCCGCGGCGGCGCGCGGCTCGGGGAGGCGCCAGACGAGCACCCCGACCACCGCACCGGCAACCAGCAGCGCGATCATCGCCGGCACCAGCAGGAACAGGCGAAGGACCGTGCCGGTGCCTCGCCGCCTAGCCTCCGACACCCGCATCAACAGTCGAAACAGCGGCGCCGTCGAAGCATCGGGTTCGAACAGGCGCAGCAGCAGCGGGCGTCCGTCGCTAGGCGCGCCAAGGCGGGATGCCAGCGAGGCCATCATTGCCGGAGCGTCGCCATTGCGCCCGGATCGCCGACCGAACTCCATCGCCGCGGCGGCCGCGGCGCCGATCGCGCCCGCGGACGTGCCGCCGACCGCGCGCAGCCGATAATCGCGCGCAATGGCGGCGATGGCACTCGGATATATGATGCCGCTGGTGACGCCGCCCTTCATCACGAGGTCGCATTCGAGCGCGAGCGGGCCGCCGGTAACAGGGCTCATCGGGGGCGGCCGCTCCTCGCGGACCTGTGGGATATCGGACGGTTCCAGCTACGGGTCATGCGGCACTCGATTCCGTTCCCTATTCTAGCCGATCCGCCGTGGCTTAGGTAGCCCATTGGCCCCGCAGCTGGCCTAGCCCAGGCTCCGGGAGCCGTTGGATGATCCATTTCGGGGCTCGCGCGTTGGCGGCAGGAGGGAAGAAGAGCTATGGCACGGAAATCCGCTGGCTCCGACATCGCCGACGCCGAGAAGTTGAGGTCGCATCTGCGGATCATCGTCGATGTCGGCCTGCTGGCTTCGCAATCGCTGTCGCTGGACGCCTTTTTCGACCATGTCGTGTCGCAGCTTGCGCTGGCTCTCGAAGTTTCGAACACCAAGATCATGCGCTATCGGCCGGCGGAAGGCGATCTGCTGCTCATCAACGGGGTGGGCTGGCGTGAAGGGGTGGTCGGCAAGGTGACGTTCGGGATCGATCTCGCGTCGCCGCCGGGCAGGGTGGTGCAGACCGGACAAGCCACGGCGATCGACGACATCACCCGATCGGCGGAGTATGTGGCGTCTCCGATCCTCAGGTCGCACGGCATCATATCGGTCGCGAATGTGCCGATCCTGGTCGATAACGCGGTGTGGGGCGTGCTCGAGGTCGACAGCAACGAACGCCGCGACTTCCGCGAAGATACGATCGAGTTCGTGCTTGCGATCTCCTACATCGTCGCCGGCGTGGTCAAGCGACATGAGGTGCAGGGCCAGCATGGCCGCGCGCTGGAGCAGGTCGCCCGCGAGGTTCAGCACCGCAACCTTTGGCTCAGCGAGATGCAGCATCGCGTCAAAAATTATTTCCAGCTCATCCTCTCCATGGTGACGGTGCACGCGCGGAAGGCGCCTTCCGAGGAGGACCGGCTGATTATCAACCAGATTGCGGAACAGATCACGGCCGTCGCGCTGGCGAACGACCAATTGAGGCTCGACCAGCGAAACCACGCCATCAGCATGCCCGCCTATCTCCAGGCGCTGTGCAGTGGCATCATCCGGCAGCAGGAGAAGATCACCCTGAGCGTGAATGCGGATGACATCATGCTGCCGTCGGAACGCGCCGTGCCGATCGGTCTGATCGTCAACGAACTGGTCACCAACAGCTTGAAATATGCTTTCGAGGGACGAAAGGCGGGCGGCATTGCCGTGGAACTCTCCGCGGCTCCCGGCAATGGGCAGGCGGCGCTCACGGTCTGGGACAACGGGATAGGCTATGATCCGGCCAAGGCGGACGGCAGCGGCCTCAAGCTCGTACAGGGGCTTGCGCGTCAGATCGCCGGCCAGATCGAGCATCGCACCTCGGCCGAAGGCACATCCACCCGCATCACGTTCATCGACGGGAATTGGTAGCCAGCTAGGCCCCGGTCGCTACGGAACCGACGGCATTCCCTCCCCAAACATTCATGGATGTGATCGAATCCCCACCGGCTTGAGAAGCATTTTCCGGGGCCATAGTCATTGGCCGAAGCTTAAAAAAGCAAAATAAAGGGGAGAGAAACATGCGCCTGATCGACAGTCTGTCAGCAGCCTCAGCGGTGGCAGTGCTGGCACTTTCCAGCGTCGCTGCGGCCCAGCCGGTTTCCACGGCCGGCGCCGAGACTTCGGCAGGTTCCGAGGCGATCGGCGATATCGTCGTCACGGCGCAGCGCCGCGTCGAGAAGCAGAGCCAGGTTCCTTTCTCGATCACCGCCTTCACCACCGAAACGCTCGCCCGCACCGGCATCGCCGATGCCCGCTCGATGACCCAGATCACGCCGGGCCTGAACTTTCAATCGGTCGGCTCGTCGGCGCAGCCGGTGATCCGCGGCATCGGTTCGAGCGGCAGTTCGGTCGGCGACAGTTCGAACGTCGCCATCTATATCGACGGCGTCTATCAGCCGTTCCAGGCGGGTAATTTCCTGCGCTTCGTCGATCTTCAGCGGATCGAGGTGCTGAAGGGGCCGCAGGGAACGCTGTTCGGCCGCAACGCCGCCGGCGGCGCGATCAGCATCACCACGCGCGATCCCAAGCTGGGCGAGACCACCGGAAAGCTGGCGGTGAGCTATGGCCGCTTCGATGAATTCCAGGCCAATTTCTTCGCGTCCACGCCGTTGTCCGACACGGTCGCGGTCAGCCTCTCCGGCGACTATCTGACCAATGACGGCTTCCGCCGCGACATCTATCTGAACAAACGCCTGGGATATCTGCATTCGAAGAGTCTTCGCGGCAAGATGCTCTTCGAGCCGAACGACCAGCTGCGGGTCAAGTTGACGGGCTATTATAATCGGGCCAACGACCTGACGACCTTCGGCAACCAGCCGCTGAACGGCGATGCCCAGCTCCGCGCGACGGTGCCCGGCATCCTGATTGCGCGCAAGCCCAACACGTCAGCGCTCAACCTGGTGCCGATCAACCGGGTCACGACCTGGGGCGGCAGCACGCTCATCGAATATGATTTCGGCTTCGCGACGCTGACCTCGCTGAGCGCCTTCACGAAGGCGCGCCAGTTCGTCTTCACCGACTCCGACCTCACGCCGGCGGCCTTCTCCCAGTCGCGCATCGGTTTCGGCGACGACACCATTTCGCAGGATCTCACGCTCGTCTCCAACGGCACGGGCCCGCTGTCCTGGCTTGCCGGCGCCACCTATTATGAGGAGGACGGCTTCTTCCATCTTCGTTCCTTCGGCGGCCTCACCACCGACGGCAGACCTCCGCTGACGTCGGGCGTGAACGTGAACGACATCAAGATCACGGCCGTCGCGGTCTTCGGCGAGCTGACCTACAAGCTCAATGACCGGCTCACCATGATCGGCGGCCTGCGCTACAGCAAGGACAAGCCGAAATTCCGCGGTGCCCGCATCGTTCCGGCGACCGGACAGGAAAACCCGGCGACGCTAACCGCTGCCCGCGACAGTTTCGACAGCTTCACGCCGCGCCTGTCGCTGCGCTACGCGGTCACCCCGACGGTCAATGCCTATGCGAGCTACAGCAAGGGCTTCAAATCAGGGGTTTTCAACGCCAACGGCCTGCAGGGCGTGGCGGTCAAGCCGGAAACGGTGGATGCATTCGAAATCGGCATGAAGGGATCGCCCTCACGCGCGCTGAGCTTCGATGCGGCTTCCTATTTCTACAAGTACAAGAACCTGCAGGTCTCGGCCTTCGGCGCGACCGCGGTATCCCCGACGCTGCGCAACGCGGCCAAGGCCGAGATCTACGGCTTCGAAGCCAATGCCACGGTAGCGCCGGCGAAGGGGCTGTCGATCCGCGGCGGCGTCGCCTACACGCATGGCGAATATACCGAATTCGAGCGAGCGCAGGGTTTCCGGCCGACGACCAACGCGGCCGGGGTGCCGATCGGCGGGAACACCAGCTACATCATCGCCGATGCAAGCGGAAACCGCCTGGTCCGGACGCCGCGGCTGCAGCTCAACGGAACGATCGCCTATGAGACGATGGTCGCTGGCGGCGCCGGCCTGCTCTTCAACCTCACCGGCTCGTACACCGGGCGGATGAACCATGATATCGAGGGCAATATCCGCCAGCCGAGCTTCACGGTGTTCAACGCCAATGTCGCCTATACCACGGCCGATGAACGCTGGCGGGCCACCCTGTTCGGCAACAACATCTTCGACGAGAAATATATTGCCGGCATCCTGGTTTCGGGCATCGCCACCTCGGTGACCTACGCGAAGCCGGCCACCTATGGGGTGAAGCTCGAATATTTCTTCTGATCGCGGTGCAGGCCCGGCCGCGCGAGGGTCCGGGCCCGCATCCTGGCATCCCGGTATCGAACTGGAAACTCGGGAGAGAATATGCGCGGATCCGAACCGGAATGTCCTCAGCCGGCGGCCACAGCTGCCAAGGGCAGCGGGATATATCCCGGCTGGTATGCCGTCGGCCTCGGCTTCCTGCTGCAGCTGTTCGCTTCCGGCCCCATCTACTATGCCTATGGCAATTATTCCGCCGCCTTCGAACAAGAGTTCCAGGCGCCGCGCACGGTGATCAACTTCGCCTATTCGCTGGTCGTGCTGATCGGGGCGCTGGGTTCGGCACCGGTTGGCTGGCTTGCCGATCGCTGGCCGATCCGCAGGCTGGCGCTGATCGGCGTGGTCGGCACAGCCGTCGGGCTGGCGCTGGTCGGCGCGACCACCGCGATGTGGCAGATCGTGCTGCTGTTCGGCACGCTGATCGCCACGGCGGACATCTTCATCGGCAATGTGACCAGCAATTATCTGATCTCGCACTGGTTCGAACGCCGCCGCGGGCTGGCGCTGGGCCTCTCGATCATCGGCGCCTCGGTCGCAGCGATGGTCTTTCCGCCGTTGTCGAGCGCGCTGATCGACATGGCCGGCTGGCGCGCGACCTTCGCCATCTACGGGCTGGCGATGCTGTTGCTCATAGGGCCGATCTGGTTGTTCGCCACGGTGCCGCCGACCATGCCCGAGCGGGAGCGCAAGCTCCAGCCCGCCTTCCCGGTGGGGCGGAAGGTGATGGGCTTCCGCGCGCTCGGCGCCATCCCGGGCTTCTGGATCATCTCCGCCTGCTGCGGCACGATGATCGGCGTGAATGGCGCGATGATGATCTCGCTCGTACCCTATGCGATCGGGCGGGGCTTCACCAGTCTGGAAGGCGCCACGCTTGTATCCATGGTCGGCGGCGGAGCCCTCGCCGGCAAGCTTGCCTTCGGTCTGGTGGCGGATCGGGTCGACCTGCGCTGGGCGCAGCGTCTGGGCCTGTTGCTGATGGCGGCCGCGATGGTCCTGCTGATCGCCGAGGGCGGCTATGCGACCCTGGCCTGCGCCGCCATCATATTCGGCCTGGGACTTGGCGGCATGATGCCGGTATGGGCCGCGCTCGTCTCCCACATCTTCGGGCTCGCCAGCTGCGGCAGCGCGCTGGGCGGAACGCGGGCGGCGATGACCCCGCTGGCCATGGGCGGTCCGATGCTGGCCGGATGGGCATTTGACATGACCGGCGATTATCGCATGGCGTGGCAGGTTTTCCTGGCCGTGCTCCTTGCCGCCACCGCTCTCACCTTCATCCGCCGCGACTGGGCCCGATCGCTTTCGGAATAGCCAAGGCGGGCGCGGGCGAAGAATCTTTGCGCCCAGGCCGGCCGTTACGGCAGATGACGCATCGGAACCGCTGGTCTAGCTAGAGGCGCAGGGGCCAGGGCGGCTATGGCGTCACGTGCCGCAGAAAGTCGCTGCAACCCGCTCATGGGCCAGCGGCGGTTCGGCATAGCGTTCGAAGTCGGGCTGATCATCATAGGGGCGGGATGTGACGGACAGCAGTTCCTCGAATGGCGCGAAATCCTCATCGTCCACCGCAGCGTTTATCATCGCCTCGACATGGTGGTTGCGCGGGATGAAGGCCGGATTGACGGAGTTCATCGCCGCGCGGCGCTCAGCCGCATCCAGCGGCTCGTCGGCCAGGCGCCTCTGCCAGCGTAGCGCCCAGCCGTCATAGGTGGTCGGATCGACGAAGAGCGAGCGGATCGGCTCGCCATCGCCCAGGACGGCGTCGCCCAATCGGCGGAAGAACAGGGTGAAGTCGACCTGGTTCTCCGTCATGGCGCCGAGGATGGCGCTGATAAGATCTACGTCGTCCTCGTGCCTGCCCGACAGGCCGAGCTTGCGCATCAGGCCGCTGTGATAGGCCGCCTCGAAGGCCGGCGCGAACGTCGTCAGCGCCTCCTGCGCGTCGGCGAGCGCCGCGTCTTCATCGTCGGCGAGCAGCGGTAGCACCGCCTCTGCCAGCCGCGCGAGGTTCCAGTGGGCGATGCGCGGCTGGTTGCCATAGGCATAGCGCCCCATCCGGTCGATCGAGCTGAACACCGTCGCCGGATCATAATGGTCCATGAAGGCGCAGGGGCCATAGTCGATCGTCTCGCCCGAAATCGCCATATTGTCGGTATTCATCACGCCATGGATGAACCCGACCAGCAGCCAGCGCGCAACCAGATCCGCCTGAGCGGCGATCACCGCGTCCAGAAAGGCGCGATAGGGCCGGGCTGCTGCGGCTGCCGCCGGATAATGCCGCGATATGGCATGATCGGCGAGCAGACCAAGCGCCTCCCGGTCGCCGCGGGCCGCGAAGAACTGGAAGGTTCCGACCCTGATATGGCTGGCTGCGACGCGCGTGAGGACCGCGCCCGGCAGCATGGTGTCGCGCATGACGGGTTCCCCGGTGGTCACGGCTGCGAGGGCGCGCGTGGTGGGGATGCCTAGCGCGGCCATAGCTTCGCTGACGAGATATTCGCGCAGCACCGGGCCCAGCACGGCGCGTCCGTCGCCCGAGCGGGAGAAGGGCGTCCGCCCGGCGCCCTTGAGCTGAATATCACGTCGCCTGCCCTGGGTGTCGACCACTTCCCCAAGCAGGATCGCGCGCCCGTCGCCAAGCTGTGGCACGAAACTGCCGAACTGGTGCCCGGCATAGGCCAGCGCGATCGGGTCGGAGCCGTCCGCAATCTCTCGTCCCGACAGGATTTCCAGGCCGTCCGGCCGGCGCAGCCATGCGGCGTCGATGCCGAGCTCGCCGGCGAGCGCATCGTTGACCCGCACCAGCGCCGGCGCCGGGGCCCTGGCGGGCGCTACGCGGGCGAAGAAGCGGTCGGGCAGGCGCGCATAGCTATTGTCGAAGGGAATGGGCATCATCTTGTAACTCCCTTGCGACGGTCGAAGTTCATCGGCTCTAGAGCGATTTCACCTCGGGTGGAATCACCAATGGCCCGGAGAGCCGCGGGGATACCGCCAGCCCGATTCCGCTGGAATGAGGGCGGCTAGAGGATTTTTCGGTACATATTTCCACCCAGGTAAATGACCTGCACGTGCAGCGGCGGCAAAGTGCTCGGCGATCGGAGACTTTCCATGACTCACGGTGATCGCGAATATCATGTTCGACGCGCCAGAGCGGAGTTGGACATGGCGCATCGAGCGTCGAGCAGTGTCGCTGCTGACGCCCATATGAAGCTGTCGATGCTGCACATGGAAAAAGCCCGCCACGGCAGCGGACGCAGCGATGCGGTGACCGGTCGATATTGGTCGGGTCGCCCGGTTCGGCAGCACGGCGTGCGCTTGCGCGGTCTTTAGTTCGTAGCGCGCGTGTCGAGCGCGGCGCTCATGTCGGCCATCGTCGCGCCGCGTTCGCCCAGTGGCTGCGGCGGGCCCACGGTACTGTCGACGCAGGTCTGCCGTTCCGCTTCTGCGTTCACCAGCGCGCCGACCAGGATTGCGTAGGCCGAGAGGTACAGCCACATCAGCAGCACCACGATCGCGCTGAGCGATCCATAGGTCACGTCATAGCCGCCGAACCGGGATGCGTAGAAGCCAAAGCCGATCGTCACCAGCAGCCAGGAGATCGTCGCCAGCACGGCTCCCACGCTGAGCCAGCGCCAGCGCGCATCCTCTCGATCCGGCGCGAAGCGATACATTGCCGCGATCGTCGCGCTGGCCAGCAGGCCGGCCAGCACCCAGGTGGCCATCCGGACCAAGGTGGCGCCGATCGCGCTCAGCCCGCCGATGAGGTCCTCGACGAAACCCAGCACCGAGGCAGACAGCACGCCGACGATTCCGATCAGGATGGCGCAGACGATCATGAGCGTAGCGATCCCGGTGCTCCGCAGGATCCCGCGACGGTCCTCCTGTTCGTAGATCACGTTGAGCGCACTCATCATCCCGCCCGCCGCGCGGCTCGCGCCGAAGATCGAGACCGCCATGGCGAGCCCGAGCCCGAGGCCTTTCTTGCTGGCGGCCGCGGTGGTCAGCGAGAGGAGTTGATCGTAGATCAGCTTCGCGGCCTCGGCGGGAACCAGATCGATGATCATCCGCATGTGCTTGGCGACTGTGGACGGGTCGGCAATCAGGCCATAGGTCATAACCAGCGCGCCGAGCAGCGGCACGAAGGACAGGAAGCCATAGAAGGCTACTCCGCCGGCCATCAGTCCGATGTTATGCCGACCGCTATTGATCCACACTCGCCCGAGTATCGCGCGCCAGGCGGGCCAGCCTAATACGCCGGGGCTGCTGGCGGTCGCGCCGAGATCGTCCTGATCCTCCGTGGCTGTCATGTCGCGTGCTCCCGCATATTCAAACGCGTGAGTTGCTCAAAAGTCAGGGAAATTTTCGCGGAAAGGGATCGGGCCTCTGCTGTCCGGAGAAGCCTCCTCTTTTCGGCGGCTCCAAGGATAACCGATCCCGATCAGACAGATGGGATCGCAGACCATGGCACGGCTATTGCGCGGTGCGGTACACCGCCCGGTGTGAAGGGAATGCCCTGACGAGCCGGTCTTTTAGCCATAGTTCGGACGGGTGACGGTCGTGGCGACGCTCCGCGGCCTGGATCGCGTCCGCATCGTTCGCTGCGCTGATCGAGGCGCAGTCCTCGATATGGAGGCCCATGCAGTCCATGATGTAAACCCGGTAAGCTCCCACTTGACCCACTCCCCGATACTGACGCTCATCAACATGCCGAGGCTGAGTGATGTTGGATCCGCCCCGTCATGACAAGTATCGAATAATACCAACGTAGATTCACTTGCTCCGACATGCGCTGTCTGAGTCGAGGGTGTAGGGGAGATTGTTTCTATCCAAATTGGATTAAACTCAGCGGCGCATATGGGGAAATGGCAGCTCGAATCGCCTCTGAAAAGATATAGAGAACAGCGATCATTGCACAGGAGAAGGAGAAAAGTTTACTGCGGTGCAGCGAAGATGGTCGTGGACAATGTAATCCGGAAAACAAATTGGCCGAAGGGTGCGAGCCTAAGTTCTTTGCATATTATAGGGGAAACTACGTAATCTTTGCAATATAAGTAAATGTCTAGTATCTGTTTGCAGCTGGAAGAGTGGTAGCGCGACACGCGGTAAGAGATCGCTGTGCAATCATCGCACAGCGAGGGGGCGGCCTTTGAACGTCGAAGCGAGTATGTTGGGGTATGAGTCGGCGGAAGCCGCGGTCACTGCGTTGCAGATGGGGGCCGCTTCCGATCTTGAGACTATCGGCTTTTTCGCCTGGGATCTGTGCGCCGCAGAGGTGAGACTTTCGGCCGGTGCTGCGAACATGCTGGAGCTTCCCGCCGGGCTCAGTCGCTTCGACATCGCCGCTTTCCGCCGCCTGCCACTGACCGCCAAGGCGAAGCATCTTCGCAAGCTGCGGCGCTGCCTGCGCGAGGGTGAGCCGCAGATCGGCATTTCCTCGATATTCGTGCGCCGTGACGGCGATCGCCGGCATCTCCGTGCCTCTCTTCGCCCGCTGCTCGAAGGCGGCGAATTACGACAGCTTGTCGGTGCGCTGATCGACCAGACCGACAAACGACGCGGCGAAGCCGAGCTTCGCGCGACGATGTCGACCGTCCCCAGCGCGATGATCGTGATCGACGAGTTCGGCAAGATCCGTGGATTCAGCGCCGCCGCCGAACGAATGTTCGGCCGGGTGCAGTCGGAAACGATCGGTCAGCCCATCGAGATTCTCATGCCGGAGCCCTATCGCTCGGAACATGCAGGTTATCTTCTGCGCTACCTCAAGACCAACGAAGCGCGGATCATGGGCCAATCGCGGATCATGTACGGGGTCCGGGCCGATGGCACCGAATTCCCGATCGAATTGTGGGTAGGCGACGCGTCCACCGACAGCGAGCGGCTGTTCACCGGATTCATCCGCGATCACACGCAGCGGTTCGAAACCGAGGCCAAGCTGCAGTTGTTGCAGAATGATCTGATCCATGTCGCCCGGTTGAGCGCCGTCGGCGAGTTGAGCATGGCGCTGGCTCATGAGCTCAACCAGCCGCTAAGCGCGGTGGTGAACCAGCTTTCGACCGCGGAATTCCTGGTGCAATCGGGGGACCCCGCACATCACCAGCGGCTGCTGGAGGCGATCAAGAAAGCCAGCGACCAGTCCATGCGGGCCGGTGCCATCGTCAAACGGCTCCGCTCCTTCGTCGAGAAGGGAGAAGCGGACAAGCGGATCGAGCCCGTGGCCGCGATCGTGAACGAAGCGACGGCGCTCCTGTCGAGCGCCGTTCGGCAGAAGGGCATATCGCTCAAGATCAAGATCGACGAGCCGCAAGCCGCGGTGCTGGCGGATCGCGTGCAGATCCAGCAGGTGCTGTTCAATCTCCTGCGCAATGCCGTCGAAGCGCTCGAGCAGCCGGGAACGGCGAGGCCGGCGATCTCGTTGACGGTGCGGCGGCTGCCCAACGGATTCAACGAGATTGCCGTCGAAGATAATGGCCCTGGCATCACAGCGGAGCGAGCTGCCGAGATCTTCAAGCCCTTCTCCACCGAAAAGCTCGGGGGCATGGGCGTCGGCCTGTCGATCAGCAAACGCATCATGGAAGCGCATGGCGGCCAGCTCCTCTACACAGCTGCGGTGGAGAGGGGCGCCCGGTTCGCATTGATCCTTCCAGTAGCGGTGAACGAGGAGGGAAGGGATGGCTGACCCAGCCTGTGTGTACATCATCGACGATGACGACGATCTTCGCGAGTCGCTCGTCGACCTGCTGTCGACCCGGACGCCGTGGAAGCTGAAGGCATATTCCGACGGCCCTTCGTGGCTCGAGGAGGAGCGGTCGGCGGCACCAGGTTGCGTGCTGCTCGATTTCAGCATGCCGGTGATGACCGGCATGCAGGTCTTGCAGGAGATGCAGAGGCGAAAATCGCCCCATCAGGTCGTGATGCTGACCGGCGAGGGCAATATCGCCCTGGCCGTGGAAGCGATGCGCAATGGGGCGACCGATTTTATCGAGAAGCCGGTGCTGTTCGAACAACTCGAGAGCGCGATCGTTGATGCGATCGAGCGGCTGAGCAGCAGCGCCGAGAGCCGTGCCCGGACGGCAGAGGCCGAAGCCAAGGTCGCCCGCCTCAAGCCGCGCGAACAGGACGTGATGATGGGCCTTGTCGAAGGACATCCCAACAAGATGATCGCGTACAAGCTCGGCCTGAGCGTGCGGACTGTCGAGCTTTACCGCGCGGCGCTCATGGACCGGCTGGCGGTGGATAGTGTCGCCGATATCCTGAAGATCGCATTCGCGGCCAAGCTGATCAACGGTTAGGCAGCTCCAGCTTGCGCCTCTGTTCAGGCGCTGCGCCAGTTTCGCCGAAGCGAATCAGCAGGCTCACCGAGCGAGGGGCGGGATCGCGGCGATTGTGGAGGCACCCGACAGCCTCTCTCGGGCGGGGCGGTGCTGCGATTGCCTGGCACGTCCGCTCTCGTCGGTTCCACGCGCTCGACAGCAAGTTCTCCCAAATAAAACAGGAGGGTGGGTGGTCGAGGCTGGCGAAATCGCCGTGCGATATCAGTTGGTAAAAATTGGTGGTAAAAATCCCGGGCCCATACTTAGCCTCTTGTTAACCTCGAGGTCCTAGCAAACTGCGCATAGTCATGTCGCAGGCGGCACACGATGCATTATCAGAACGGCTCGATCGAAACGAGCGAAGCGGCATCCTTTTCAACGCCATCGCCCGCAGCTGCGGGCAGGCGAGGTGTCGCGTTTTCGTTCGTCTGCCGGCCAGAACGCCGCAATCCATCCCGAATACCGGGCAAGGTCCCTTTGCGCGTCTCACTCCGAAGTCGCAGCGCACGTCCATTGGATCGAGTTTATTCCTGATTTTTCGTCATTCGAGGAAATACCGATGTTCAACCTCAGCAACTTTTCCATCTCTCAAAAGATCGCTCTGGTCGTCGGCCTGCTGGCAGCTTTCGCCCTTGGCATCACTGGCCTCGCGACAGCCCGCTTCATCAAGATGGACACGTCCTACGGCCAGCTGACCAACCATGTTCAGCCGTCGGTGCAGCGCATGACGCGGTCGCTTCGGCAAGCGGTGGACATGGTTTATGGCGGCTATCGGGTGATGGCCTATCCCGGCACCAGCCAGGAAGCTCGCAGCGCCGCGGAACAGGCGCGAAAGAGTGGAGAGTCTGCCGTCGCGACACTCGACGAGGCCGTTAAGTTCAACCCGGATATCTCGGATGAGGCCCTGCCCATCCGCGCCGCGATGACGGAAGTCGCGCAGGCGAACGAGGCAGCCATCGGCCTTGGGCTCGCCGATCGCAAGGATGAAGCGCGGATCGCGTTGTCCAACGTCGATCGCGATATGGAGGCCCTTTCGAAAACCGTGGTGGCGCTCAACGACCAGTTGGGCAAGACCGCTACGGACGAAGCCGCCGCCCTCTCGGCCGATACTGCTTCCACGATCAAGTTGATCGTCTCCAGCGGTATCATTGGCGTCATCCTCAGCATGGTTGCCGGATTGATGATCGCGCGCCGCGGGATTTCGGCGCCGATTGGAGCCTTGGCGAGCCGCATGACCGCGCTTTCCGAGGGCGATGCCCAGTCGGAGATTCCCGGCATCGATCGTGGCGACGAACTTGGCGGGATGGCGGCGGCCGTCCAGCAGTTCCGCGATGCGGCGATCGCCAAGAGCAAGTCGGATGCGGACAAGGTGCGATCCGACGCAGAGCAGCAGTTGGTGGTCGACCAACTCGCCAATAGTCTCGCCAAGCTTTCCGAAGGCGACCTGACCACCTCGCTGAGCGGTTTTCCAAACGGCTATGCGAAGCTCGAGCATGATTTCAACGCAGCGGTCCAGGGGTTGCGCACTGCGATGCTCACGATTTCGTCGAGCAGCGGCGGCATCCGCACCGGCGCCGGCGAGGTCGACCAGGCCTCGGGTGACCTGTCCCGGCGCACCGAGCGCCAGGCGGCGAGCCTCGAAGAAACCGCTGCTGCGATGAACCAGATCAATGCAACCGTGAAGGAAACTGCAGAGAGCGCAACCAAGGCCAATGCGGCGGTCGCCCTGGCTAAGGTCGACGCCGACAAGAGCGGAGCCGTCGTCCAGGAGACCATCGAGGCCATGAACGGCATCGAGCGCGGCTCGCAGGAAATCGCTGCCATCATCACCGTCATCGATGGAATTGCTTTCCAGACGAATTTGCTGGCGCTGAACGCCGGCGTGGAAGCGGCGCGGGCGGGCGATGCCGGCAAGGGCTTCGCGGTGGTCGCATCCGAGGTCCGGGCGCTGGCGCAGCGCGCGGCAGAAGCGGCGAAGGACGTCAAAGCCCGCATCATGGCGAGTTCCAGTCAAGTGGAAAGCGGCGTCAGGCTGGTCGGTGAAACCGGCAAGTCGCTGGAGCGGATCTCCGAGCGCGTCAACGAGGTGAGCAGCCTGGTCAGCGACATCGCGACCGCGGCACAGGAGCAGTCTGCCAGCCTCCAGCAGGTCAATACCGCCATCACCGAGATGGACAGCGTGACCCAGCGCAACGCCGCGATGGTCGAGGAATGCGCGGCTGCCGCGCGGAGCCTTGCCACCGAAGCCGAACAGCTCGTCACCCAGGTTTCGCGCTTCGACGTCGGCAGCGGCGCCAGGATCGAGCCGATGCGCGGCGAAGCCCACCAGGCTCCGAGCCCGGTAGCGGCCCGTATCGTCCGCAGCGCTCCGGCCTCACGTGGCAACGCGGCTCTCGCGATCGCGCCGGAAGACGACTGGAACGAGTTCTGAGGACCAGTTTGAACCGTCCGACACGATAGAAGCCCTGTGCATGGAGCGTCTCGCATGACCCGCATTACCCTTACCCCGATCATGGATCGCAGTGCGGTCAAGGCTCATCTCGATGAATTGAAGGCGGCCTTCGCCGAAGCGGGGTCCATCGAGATCGCCTGCGAGGCGGTCGAGCAGATCGGCCTGGCCGGGCTTCAACTCCTCGCCAGTGCCGTCCGCACCGGCCGGGAACGCGGCACCGGCGTGGTTCTGGCGGGCGTCGGCGACACGCTCGCCGCGACCCTGAAGCTGGCCGGCATGAAGCAGATCCTCCTCCCCGCAGACGGAGCAACGTCATGAAAATCGAAGAGATTCAGGACATCTTCTTCCAGGAATGCGCCGAAGGGCTGGTGCAGGCGGAAGAAGGTCTGCTGGCGCTGCAGTCGGGCTCGCACGATTCCGAGACGATCAACACGATCTTCCGGGCGGTTCACTCGATCAAGGGCGGTTCTGGCGCCTTCGGCTTCACCGCGCTTCAGCATTTCACGCATCATTTCGAAACGCTGCTCGATCAGGTCCGCAGCGGCGACCACGCGATGACGCCGGGCCTGGTCTCGGTGCTGCTCGCTGGCTTCGATATGCTTTCCGACCATGTCGCGGCGATCGGCGGGGAGGCTCCGACGCCGGACGATGCCGATGTGCTGAAGCGTCTCCAGGACGTGTCATCGGGTACGCCGGCAGTGGAGGAAGGCGCCTCGCCGGTCGAGGAAGCGAAAGACGATGCCGGCCTCGATTTCGATATCGCCGGCCTGATGGACGAGCTCGACGATGGCGCGGCCCCCGCCGCGGATTGGGAGAAGGGCGCGATAGAGGAAGCGCCGGAGTCCGCCTCTGCCGAGTCGACGCTGTTCATTCGCCCGTCGCGCGGCGCAATGGCCCATGGCGGCGAACCGCTGCTGCTGATCCGCGAGCTGGTTGATCTCGGCGCTAGCGTGCGCGACGTCGATTGCTCGGCGCTGCCCACGATCGATCAGTTCGATCCCGAGGAATGCTATCTCGGATGGCATGTCGACCTTCCCGACGCGATCAAGCGTGCCACCATCGACGAAATCTTCGAATTCGTTGCGGAAGACTGCCTGCTGGTCTTCGACGGCGTCGATCTCGGCTCCGTAGCGGCCCCATTGCCCGTCGAGCCGGCTGTCGCCGCGGCGCCGAAGGTGGCTGAGCCCGTCAAACCCGCACCGGTTGCCGTCGTGCCAATCCCGACGGCGGAGCCCCTTGGCGCGTCCGTCGCCACCACCGTGCCCGTGCCCGTGCCCGTGCCCGTGCCCGTGCCCGTGCCCGTCCCTGTCGCCGCGGCCGAGCCGGTGCCGGCCCCCGAGGATAAGGGAGCCAGCGCACCAGTTGGCGTGACCCAGACGATCCGCGTCGATCTCGAGAAACTCGACCGGCTGGTCAATCTGGTCGGCGAACTTGTCATCACCCAGTCGATGCTCGCCCAGCGCCTGCTCAACTGCGGCCTCGCCCAGATCACCGAGCTGAGCGACCTCGATCATTTGACCCGCGAACTGCAGGACAGCGCGATGGCGATCCGCGCGCAGCCGATCCGATCGGTGTTCAGCCGCGTGCCGCGGATCGTGCGCGAACTCCAGGCCAGCACCGGCAAGCGCGTCCAGCTGGACGTGGAGGGCGAGGGCACCGAACTCGACAAGACCGTTGTCGAGCGGATCGGCGAACCGCTGACCCACCTGATCCGCAACGCGATCGACCACGGCCTCGAAAGGCCCGAGGATCGCATTGCCGCGGGCAAGGATCCGCAGGGCCGGGTGCGATTGTCGGCCGAGCACCGCTCCGGCCGCATCATGATTTCCGTGTCGGACGACGGCCGCGGCATCGACCGTGAGCGCGTTCTCGGCAAGGCCATCGAACGCGGGCTGGTTTCGCCTGACGCGCGGCTGAGCGACGAGGAGATCGACAATCTTATCTTCGCCGCGGGCTTCTCGACCGCCGAGTCGGTTTCGAACATCTCCGGGCGGGGCGTCGGGATGGATGTGGTGCGCCGCAACGTCCAGGCGCTCGGCGGACGCATCAGCATCTCGTCGCGGCCTGGCGAAGGCTCGACCTTCACCATGTCGCTGCCGCTGACGCTCGCGATCCTTGACGGCATGATCGTCTCGGTCGGCGAGGAGACCTATGTGATCCCGCTGACCCACATCATCGAAAGCCTTCGCCCCGAACAGGATCATGTGAAGATGATGGGGCACAGCCAGCCGATGCTGAATGTGCGGGGTACCTGGTTGCCGGTACAGTCGGTGGCGGAGGGCCTCTCCATATCGGGCGCCAAGACCGATCCGTCGGATGCGGTGCTGATCGTCGTCGAGTCCGAAGCGACCGGCCAGGCGGTGCTGATGGTCGATGAGATTCGCGATCAGCGCCAGGTCGTCATCAAGAGCCTGGAGTCCAATTATCGCCAGATCGAAGGTGTCGCGGGTGCGACGATCCTCGGCGACGGCCGTGTCGCCCTCATCCTGGATGTCGAGGCGATCACCAGCGCTTCGCGTCCGCAGATCGAGCGCTCGCCGCTTCGCGCCGTGAAGTGAGCTGACAGGATGAACGATCTCACCAGCAGCCGCACCTTCGAGGACGGCCAGGAATATCGGTATACCGAACAGGACTTCGAAGCGATCGCTACGATGGTGCATGCCCATGCCGGCATCTGCATGCCTGAAGGCAAGGCGATGCTGATCTATTCCCGACTGGCCAAATTCCTGCGCGAAAAGGACCTGCGCAGCTTTGCCGAATATGTAAACATCATCCGCAACGATTCGGCGGAGCGGGCGCGCGCGATCGAGGCGCTGACCACCAACCACACCAAATTCTTTCGCGAAATCCACCATTTCGATCATTTCGAGCAGCATCTGCGTCGCAGCTATGTCGATCGTCTGGCGCGTGGCGAGAGGATCAGGATCTGGTCGTCCGCGGCATCGAGCGGAGAGGAGATCTATTCGCTGGCGATGTGCCTGCTCGGCACCGACATGGCCGAAGCGCGGCGCATTTGCCAAGGCGATGTGGCCCTGCTGGCCACGGACCTCGCCGAGCATGTGCTTCGCACCGCCGAGACCGGCGTTTACCCGGCCAGTCTGAAGGGCGATATTCCCGCGCGTTATGCGCAGGCATGGACGCGATCCGAAGCGCAGCGCTTCACCATCGCACAGCCGGTTCGCAACCTGATACGCTTCCGCAGGCTCAACCTGCTGAACGCCTGGCCGATCAAGGGCCAGTTCGACCTGATCCTGTGCCGCAACGTCATGATCTATTTCGACGAACCGACCAAGGAACTGCTGCTGAAGCGCCTGGCCGACCAGCTCGTGCCCGGAGGCATTCTCTATATCGGCCATTCCGAGCGGCTGGTCGGCCCCGCCGCCCAGCACCTCGTGTCGGTGGGGCAGACCATCTACAGAAAGGGCGCAGCATGACCGTCCGTTGCCTGATCGTGGACGACTCCCCGACCATGCGCGCATTCCTGAGCGGATTGCTGCGTCACGATCCCGAGATCGAGGTGATCGGGTCCGCCGCGAGCGCCCAGTCGGCGCGCGAGATGATCCGTGAACTGAACCCGGACGTCATTACGCTCGACGTCGAAATGCCGGGAATGAACGGCCTCGACTTCCTGGAAAAGCTGATGCGGCTGCGCCCCACGCCGGTGGTGATGTGCTCGACGCTCACAACCAAGCGGGCCGAGGCGACGGTGCGCGCGCTCGAGCTGGGCGCGGTGGATTGCTATGCCAAGCCCAGCGGCGGCCTTGCCGACCTGATCGCGACCGATGATGGCGTGCTCGCGGCGATGGTCAAGGGCGCTGCCCGCGTCCGCCGCCGTTCGCTCGTCCGCGAGACGCCGACGTCGGCACCGCGCAAAAATTATCGTGCTGGCGACAAGATCATCGCGATCGGCGCGTCCACCGGTGGCGTCGAGGCGCTCATGACGGTGCTGCAGCATTTTCCCGAAAATTGCCCGCCCACGGTCGTGGTCCAACACATGCCGGCGACGTTCACCACGTCCTTCGCTGCGCGGCTCGATGCCAACTGCGCGCCGAAGGTCAGCGAGGCCGAGCCCGACGCTCCGCTGGAGCAGGGGCATGTCTATATCGCCCCGGGTGGGCTGCGCCACTTGATGGTGCGCGGCACGGTGATGCCGCACTGCTCGCTGATCGATGCAGGCACCGTCAGTGGCCACCGTCCGTCAGTGGACGTGCTGTTCCGTTCGGTTGCGCAGACGATCGGCGCACGGGCCGTCGGCGTGATCCTCACCGGCATGGGACGTGATGGGGCGGAGGGCCTGCTGGCCATGCGCCAGGCAGGAGCTCGGACTGTCGGCCAGAACGAGGCGAGCTGCGTGGTCTACGGCATGCCGCGGGTCGCCAATGAGATTGGCGCTGTCGAAGACGTTCTGCCGATCGACCGCATCGCAGGAAAGGTGCTCGACCTGTGCAGCCTCTGAGGCACGACATAAATGGGGGACTGTCCCGCGAGATACGGATCAACATCGTCCAGGGCAGCTGCCGTGTCACGGACAATGACGACGTCGTGATGTCGACCGTGTTGGGAAGCTGCGTCGCCTGCTGCCTGTTCGATCCGCTCGCGCGGGTTGGCGGCATGAACCACTTCCTGCTGGCGGAGCCGCGCGAAGGCACGGTGTGCAGCACCGCGGAGGCAGAGCGCTATGGCCTCTATGCGATGGAACTGCTGATCAACGAGATGCTCCAGGCGGGCGCGATCCGCAGCCGATTGCGGGCGCATCTCTATGGCGGCGCCAATCTTCATGCGGGGATGCAGGCGATCGGCACCAGCAATGCCGACTTCGCGCGCGCCTTCCTCCTCCGCGATGGCATCCCGCTGGCGCACAGCAACCTTGGCGGAGTGCTGGCGCGCCGCGTCGATTTCCGCGCGACGGCGGGCAAGGCCCGCTGCCGGCTGGTCGCGGCGGATGTTCCCGACGTAACGCGCGGTCCGGTCCTGCCGAGGGGAGGCGGAGCCGTTGAGCTTTTCTGAACTAAAGGTGGGTAAGCAGACTCCAGACGCCGATTGCAATAGCCGGGGCAGCGCCCTGAAACGAGGATGAAGACTATGGCCAAGACGATTTTGACGGTCGATGACTCGCCGAGCATGCGCATGCTGCTCCGGCACACCCTCGTCCAGCAGGGGCATATGGTGCATGAGGCCGTGGATGGCATCGCCGCCCTCGAGTGGCTGGCGACGAACGATCAGCCCGACCTCATGATTACGGATATCAACATGCCGCGCATGGACGGTTTCGGCCTGGTCGAGGCGGTTCGCGCCCAGCGCGGCGGCGGCGAGATGCCGATCCTGGTGCTCACGACGGAAAGCTCCGATGCCAAGAAGACCCGCGCCCGCGAAGCCGGCGCGACGGGCTGGATCGTGAAGCCCTTCGATCCGGACAAGCTCGCCTCGGCAATTCGCCGCGTCACCCTCTGATAGCCTCACCGAAAGGATAAATCATGCTCCGGCAGCTCATAACCTTCCAGATCGGCGAACAATATCTGGGCGTCGACATCATGGCGATCCGCGAGATCCGCGCATGGACGCCCACCACGCTTCTGCCCCACGTTCCCGAGCATGTTCGCGGCGTTGTGAACCTGCGCGGAACCGTTCTGCCGGTGATCGATCTGGCATCGCTGCTGGGCTGGGGCCTTACCGAGCCGACGGCGCGGCACGTCATCATCGTCGTTCGCATCGGCGGGCAGCTCCAGGGCCTGATCGTCGACTCGGTCAATGACATCGTCTCGATCGACAATGACGGCATGCAGCCGCCGCCGAACGTCGGCGACAGTGCGACCACATCCTATCTCGAAGGTATCGCTTCGGTCGAAGACCGGATGGTGATGGTCCTCGCGCTCGATCACCTGTCGCTCGAACTTGCCGGCACCGACCTCGCAGCTGCCGCCTGACCCCGTACCTAGGATTACCGAGATGACGACAGCCCGAGTTCTTATCGTGGATGACTCGCTGACCATGCGCGCCCTGTTCAGTGGCGTGCTCGAGCGCGCACGCGGCATTGAAGTGGTCGGAATGGCCGCCAATGCCGACGAAGCGCGCGAGATGATGATTCGGCTCCGGCCGAGCGTGATAACGCTGGACGTTGAAATGCCGGGGATGAGCGGCCTCGAATTCCTCGAGGAGATCATGCGCGAGCGGCCCACCCCGGTGGTGATGCTGTCAACGCTTACGCAGAAGGGCGCGGAAACATCCTTCCGCGCGCTGGAACTCGGCGCCATCGACTGCTTCCCCAAGCCCAAGAGCGCCACGCCGGACGAATTCAACGCGCTGGCTCCGAAGCTGGCGGCGCTCGTCATCGCCGCGTCCAACGGCGGCGTGAAGCAGGTCAAGCCGATCCGCCATGCGACCGAAGCCAGCTATGACTGGAATGGCAAGGTTGTCGCCATGAGCGCATCCGTCGGCGGCGTCGATGCGGCGCTGAACATGCTCCCGACCTTTCCGAAGAACTGTCCGCCGACCGTCCTGCTGCTGCAGATCGAGCCGGGCTTCGTCGATCCGCTCGTCAAGCGGCTGAAGGCATCCTGCGCGGCCCAGGTGGCGCTCGCCGAGGATGATCAGCCGCTGGTCCAGGGGACGATCTACCTCGTCACCGATCCGTCGAGCCATGCGGCGATGAGCCGATGGCCCAACCCCACGCTGCGCCTGCTGAAGTCCGATCCGATCAACGGTGCTCGACCTTCGGCCAGCCTCCTGTTTGCGACGATGGCCAAGACTGCGGGCGCGAATGCGGTTGGCGTTGTTCTGACCGGCATGGGCACCGACGGCGCTGCCGGGCTGAAGGCGCTCCGCGCTGCTGGCGGCTTCACCATGGCTCAGGACAGCGCCAGCTCGGCGGTCCACGAGGCGCCCGCCGCGGCCTGCGCCGCCGGCGGCGTCGAACGCGAGCTGCCGCTCAGCGAGATCGGCGTTGTCGCGCTCGAAACGTGCCGCCGCATCGCCGACGCCGCCTGAACCTTCAAGATCGGGAAACCAGATGCTGATCGATCACAAGGCGTTGCTGGCGATGCTGGCGAGCGAGCTGGACGATGCGCGCGCCGAGCTGGAAATGCTCGGCGTGGCGCTTTGCCAGGACGTCGCCATAACGACGGCGCACGTCGCAAAGCTGCAGGCTCTGGACCATGTCGGCCAGCGCTGCGCATCGGTGGCGGATATCCTGCGCGCGCCGGATATCCAGGCCGCCAGCGCCGCAGCGCCGTTGGAAAGCATAGCCAGTCGTCTCGAAGGTCTCACGCGGCAGGCGTGACGCCGAAACCCTGAACGACGCCGCGGGGAGGCGGCGGGACATCGCAGCGCCGCTGGTGGAGAGCAAGGAACGATTACATCGATCGGTCATTGCTCTGGATGTTTTCTAGCATTTGCGAGCCGTCAGGTGGCTTCACCTGACTTTAAATCACTCAAATTGCGATGTGCGCGGCGAATGCATGCGCAGTGTCCTTCAGCTGCTCGAGCTTGCCGTCCATGGTGCGGAATCCTGCCTCGAGCCGGTCGAAATGGGCCGCGACATTCTCGGTATCCGAGCGGATCTCTGCGACCGTTGAGGACATGGAGTCGGCAGCCATCGCCGTCTGGTCCACTGCCGCGGTAATCATGGTCACCGTGCGCGCCTGTATGTCCATCGCTCCCAGAAGCCGGCTTGCGAGGTCCTCGACTTCGCTGATCGTGTCGCGGATCGAGCCATTCGCGTCGACCGCCTGGCGGGTCGCGGTCTGGATGGAGGCGATCTTGCGGGCGATATCGTCGGTTGCGCGAGCGGTCTGGCTGGCGAGATTCTTCACCTCCTGGGCAACCACGGCGAACCCTCTGCCCGCATCGCCCGCGCGGGCAGCCTCGATCGTCGCATTCAGTGCGAGAAGATTGGTCTGACCGGCGATGTCGCGGATCAGCCCCAATATCGATTCGATGCCGAGCGCATGGTTGGTGAGTGCGTCGGAGACCGCAACGGCCTCGGCAGACTGGTCGGCCGCGCGGCTCGCAACTGTAACGGCAACATCGACCTCGTGCCGGGCGTCCTCGATCGCGCGGATCAGCCCGGCAGAGGTCTGCGCCGCATCGCGCATGGCTGCTGCCGACTGCTGAGCGGCGGACGCGACATCGCCGGTCTTGCCCAGCATCCCGCGTGCGGAGCGCGCGGCATCGAGCATCTGGTCGCGGAGCGCCCCGGAACTTTCGAGCGTCGTACCCAATATGCCGCCGACATCGTTGCGGAAGATCGTGCCAGCTTCCGCGCGCTCTTCCAGCGAACGCTGCCTGCGAAACGCGTTGATATGGGAGAGCGCAAGCTCCACCCGGATGCTGGAGAGAAGATGCCCGGTTTTCCGCGCCATCGCTACGAACTCGGGCTCATCGGAGAAATGTTCGGCGATGCGGTCGGCGATCAGCGCAGACTCGGCGGCCATATCGACCACGGCCTGAGCCAACGGAATTTTGAACTGCAGGATGACGATGCCGGCCATGCTGAGCGCGTTGATCCATTGGGCATCGATCGGATGGGAATGGATGTAGCTGCGGTTGCGAGTGACATTCTCGAGGCTCACCGAGGCTGAGACCTCCGGATCATAATTGCAGGAGCGGTAGATATCGTCCAGCTTCGGCGTCCAGTATTCCTCGACCGTCGCCAGGATGAGTTCGGATGCCCGATCCCATATCAATTCGAGTTGCTTCCCGAGAATGCCGTCGCCGTTATAGGCGGCGATGCGCTCCGCAATCTCGGCATCGCGCAGATAATTGTTTGCGGCAGCATTTTTCTGCACGGAAGACATGTCCATTGCTCTCTCCAGTCGGGAATGCCGTACCGGATCGAGGTTAATGGGCGGTTAGCTTCGCCGGGGATGCTGTGCGGTTCAGCCCAATATGCCGGGAAGATCCAGGCCCTTGCCGCGTGCGCAGTCAAGCGCGAGATCGTAGCCGGCATCGGCGTGGCGCATCACGCCGCTCGCAGGATCGTTCCACAGGACCCTCTCGATCCGTCTGGCCGCGGCATCGGTACCGTCGGCCACGATCACCATCCCCGCATGTTGCGAATAGCCCATGCCGACGCCGCCGCCATGATGGAGCGATACCCAGGTCGCGCCGCTCGCGGTGTTGAGCAGCGCATTGAGCAGCGGCCAGTCGGAGACGGCATCGCTCCCGTCCCGCATCGCCTCGGTCTCCCGATTGGGGCTCGCTACCGAGCCGGAGTCGAGATGATCGCGCCCGATCACCACCGGCGCCTTCAGCTCGCCGCTCGCCACCATCGTGTTGAAGGCGAGGCCGAGCCGGTGGCGGTCGCCCAGGCCAACCCAGCAGATCCGAGCCGGCAAGCCCTGGAACCGGATCTTCTCGCGAGCCATGTCGAGCCAGCGGTGGAGGTGCATATCGTCGGGCACTAGCTCCTTCACCTTGGCGTCGGTGCGGTAGATGTCCTCGGGATCGCCCGACAGCGCGGCCCAGCGGAATGGCCCGACGCCGCGGCAGAACAGCGGTCGGATGTAGGCGGGGACGAAGCCGGGGAAATCGAACGCATTGGCCACGCCCTCGTCCTTGGCAACCTGGCGGATGTTGTTGCCATAGTCGACGGTCGGCACGCCGGCGGCCTGGAAATCGAGCATCGCCCGGACATGGACCGCCATCGATGCCCTTGCGGCGGCGGCAACCTTGCCCGGCTCGCGCTCGCGCTGGTCGACCCATTCCGCCACCGTCCAGCCGATCGGCAGATAACCGTTGACCGGATCATGCGCCGATGTCTGGTCGGTCAGCAGGTCGGGCCGGATGCCGCGCCGGTACATCTCGGGCAGCAGCTCCGCGGCGTTGCCGAGCAGTCCCACCGAGACCGGCGTCTTTGCCGCGCAGCTCTGCTCGATCATCGCCATCGCTTCGTCGATCGTGGCAGCGGCGCGATCGAGATAGCCGGTGCGCAGCCGCATCTCGATCCGGCTCGGCTGGCACTCGATCGCGAGGCAGGATGCGCCGGCCATCACGCTGGCCAGCGGTTGCGCGCCGCCCATGCCGCCGAGCCCGGCAGTCAGCAGCCAGCGGCCGGCAAGATCGCCGCCATAATGCTGGCGGCCCATCTCGACGAACGTCTCGTAGGTGCCCTGCACGATCCCCTGCGTGCCGATGTAGACCCAGCTGCCGGCGGTCATCTGGCCGTACATCGCAAGGCCCTTGCGATCGAGTTCGGTGAAATGTTCCCAGGTCGCCCATTTGGGGACGAGATTGGAATTGGCGATCAGGACCCGCGGCGCATCCGCATGGGTGCGGAACACGCCGACCGGCTTGCCGGACTGGATCAGCAGGGTCTCGTCATCTTCGAGCCGCCGCAGGGTCTCGACGATCTTGTCATAGCTCTCCCAGTCGCGGGCGGCGCGGCCGATGCCGCCATAGACCACCAACTCCTCCGGCCGTTCGGCGACATCTGGGTGGAGGTTGTTCATCAGCATGCGCAGCGGCGCCTCGGTCAGCCAGGATCGCGCGCTCAGCATGGTGCCGGTGGCGGGCCTGATCACGCGGCTATTGTCGAGGCGGGTCACGATCGGTCCTTTCTCAGGCGCGGGCGAAGGCGATGCACGATGCGAGGATCTTGCGGAGGTCGGAGAACAGCGGGCTCGAGCGGTCGAGCGGCGCCGGCCAGTTTTCAGGGGCTATCCGCGCGGGTTCGGCCAGATAGCCGCGCATCGCGAGCTCCATCTGGATCGCATGGATGCCATCTGCCGGCCGGCCGTAATGGCGGGTCGTCCATCCGCCGCGGAACCGTCCGTCGAGGACATGGCTGCGCCCGCTCGCCGCGGCGAGGTCCACTACCGCGCGGGTCAGCGCCGCATCGCAGGTGATGCCATGGTTGGTGCCGATGTTGAATAGCGGCAGCACCCCGTCGAACAGGCGCGGCACCCGGCTGGGGATGGAATGGGCGTCGTAGAGCACGACCTTGCCATGCGCAGCGCGAAGCCGTTCGAGTTCGCCCGCGAGGGCCGCATGATAGGGATCGAACCAGGTCGCGCGGCGGCGCTCGATCTCGGCGGCATCGGGCGGATCGCCGCGATAGAGCGGTTCTCCTTCGAAGGTGGTGCTCGGGCAGAGTTCGGTCGTGGTCTGGCCCGGATAGAGCGATGCACCCGAAGGATCGCGGTTCACGTCGATCACGCTGCGCGACATGCGGGTGCGGATGGTGGTCGCGCCAAGCTCGGCGGCGAAGTCGTAGACCTGGTCGATCCACCAGTCGGCATCCTTGCGCGCGAGCCAGGGGGAGACGAAGCGGTCTTCCAGCTCGGGCGGGATTTCGGTGCCGCTATGGGGGAAGCCGACGACGAGCGGCGCATTCCCGCGGCGGATCTCGAGCCACCCGGTCATTATTGCGTCACCCCCGGTAGCGTCATGCCGATGGCCTCCACCAGCGAACCCGATCCGATGATGGCTTTGGCGGCTTCGATGTCCGGATGGAAATGCCGGTCATGGTCGAGCGTCGGCACCTCGCTCCGCAGCCGCGCCCGCGCCGCCTCCAGCGCCTCGCTCGACCGCAGCGGCGCGTGGAAATCGCATCCCTGTGCCGCGGCGAGCAGCTCGATGCCGATGATCGCGCCGCAATTCGCCGTCATCTCCAGCAGCCGGCGCGCACCATGCGCCGCCATCGACACATGATCCTCCTGGTTGGCCGAGGTCGGGATCGAGTCCACACTCGCCGGCGTCGCCCGCTGCTTGTTCTCCGAGACGAGCGACGCAGCCGTCACCTGCGGGATCATGAAGCCCGAGTTCAGGCCCGGCTGCGGCGTCAGGAAGGCGGGCAGGCCCGATAGCGCCGGATCGACCAGCATCGCGACCCGACGCTCGCTGATCGAGCCGATCTCGCAGATGGCCAGCGCGATCATGTCGGCTGCGAACGCCACCGGCTCGGCATGGAAGTTGCCGCCCGACAGCGCCTCGTCACTCTCGGGGAAGATCAACGGATTGTCCGAAACGCCGTTGGCCTCGATGCCGAGCGTCGCCGCCGCCTGGCGTAGCAGGTCGAGCACCGCACCCATCACCTGCGGCTGGCAGCGCAGGCAATAGGGATCCTGCACCCGTGCGTCGTCGACGAGGTGGCTGGCGCGGATTGCCGATCCGGTCATCAGCCGGCGCAGCGCCTCGGCGGTCTCGATCTGGCCAGGCTGGCGGCGCAGCCGGTGGATGCGCGGGTCGAACGGCGTGTCTGATCCTTTCGCCGCCTCGGTGGCGAGCGCGCCGGTGATCAGCGCCGACTGGAACAGCCGCTCGGTTTCGAACAGCCCGGCCAGCGCATAGGCCGTCGAGAACTGCGTGCCGTTGAGCAGCGCCAGCCCCTCCTTCGGGCCGAGCGTCAGCGGCGTCAGGCCGGCTCTTGCCAGGGCGCCCTCCGCCGTCAGCCGTTGACCGGCAACCTCGATATGGCCGACGCCGATCATGGCCGCGGCCATGTGCGCCAGCGGGGCAAGATCGCCGCTGGCGCCCACCGAGCCCTGGGCGGGGATGATGGGCGTCAGCCCTGCGAGCAGCATCGCTTCGAGCAGCTTGACCGTCTCGGGCCTCACCCCCGAAGCGCCCTGGGCAAGGCTGGCGAGCTTGAGCGCCATCATCAGCCGGACCACCGATGCCGGCGTCGCGGCGCCGGTACCCGCCGCATGGCTGAGCACGATGTTGCGCTGGAGCGTCGCCAGGTCCTCGTCGCCGATCTTGACGCTCGCCAGTTTTCCGAAGCCGGTGTTGAGGCCGTAGACCGGCTTGTGCCGGGTGATGATGCGGCCGACCGCCGCGGCGCTTGCGGCGATCACGGGCGCGCACGCGGGATCGAGGCGCGGGACTGCGCCGCGATACAGGGCGCGCCAGTCTGCGAGCGGCACCTCGGCAGGGTTGAGGACGATCCCGGTCATTGGCCTTTCCAGATGCGGGCATGCAGCGGATTATGCCCCATGCGATAGACGAGTTCGGCGGGGCGCTCGATGTTCCAGATCGCGAGGTCGCAGCTCTTGCCCGCCTCCAGCGTGCCGGTCTCGCGCACCAGGCCAAGCGCCCGGGCGGCGTTGCGGGTGACGCCGGCAAGGCATTCGTCGACGGTCAGGCGGAAGAGGGTCGCGCCCATGTTCATCGCCAGCAGGAGCGAGGTCAGCGGCGAGGTCCCCGGATTGCTGTCGGTCGCGAGCGCCATCGGCACGCCGGCGGCGCGCAACGCAGCGATCGGCGGGAGTCGGGTCTCGTGCATGAAGTACCAGGCACCGGGAAGCAGCGTCGCGACCGTGCCGGCCTGCGCCATGGCTGCCACGCCTTCGTCATCGAGATGCTCGAGATGATCGGCCGACAGCGCGCCGGCCTCGGCCGCAAGCGCCGCGCCGCGCAGGTTCGAAAGCTGCTCGGCGTGCAGCTTGACCGGCAGCCCCGCTGCCTTGGCCGCGTCGAACACATGGCAGGTCTGTGCGGGCGAGAAGCCAATGGTTTCGCAAAAGGCGTCGACCGCGTCCGCCAGCCCCGCACCGGCGACAGCGGGGATCATCTCGTCGCAGACGAGGCGCACATAGCCGTCGCGGTCACCGGCATATTCGGGCGGTAGCGCATGCGCGCCGAGCAGGGTGGTGCAGACCCGGACCGGGCGAAGCCGGCCCAGCCGCCGCGCAGCGCGCAGCATCTTGAGTTCGTCCGCGGTGCGGAGACCATAGCCCGACTTGATCTCGATCGTGGTGACGCCCTCGGCGATCAGCGCGTCCAGGCGGGGCAACGCGCTCGCGACGAGATCGTCTTCGCTGGCCGCGCGAGTGGCCTTCATCGTCGACACTATCCCGCCCCCGGCGCGGGCGATCTCCTCATAGGAGGCGCCTTGAAGCCGCAGCTCGAACTCGTGCGCGCGATCGCCGGCATGGACGAGGTGGGTGTGGCAGTCGATCAGCCCCGGCGTGATCCAGCGCCCGTCGCAGGAGCTGGTTTCGCAAGGCTCGAAGCGCGGCGCGTCGGCGGCAGGGCCGGCGTAGAGAATGCGTCCTTCGCGCGCGGCGACGACGCCATGATCCACGAGCCCGACAGCGTCTTCCGCCATCGTCGCCAGCCGCGCGTCCGTCCACAGCCTGTCGCATCGCATGCCCGAGTCTCCGCGTCGCATCATTGCACGGACGCCCCGATAATGTATAGACATTATAAGGGCTGGATGATGGGCGCAGATGGCATGCGGACGTTCCACTTCGAACAGGTGCTGCTGCCGGACGGCTGGGCGCGGGGCGTGCGGTTATCCGTCGCCAACGGCATCGTGGTGGCGATCGCCAAAAATACCGCGCACGAGGAGGGCGACGAGCGCCACGCGGTGGCGCTGCCGGGATTGCCCAATCTTCACAGCCACGCCTTCCAGCGCGGCATGGCCGGGCTGGCCGAGAAGGGCGGCCGCTCCACCGACAGCTTCTGGACCTGGCGCGAGGCGATGTACCAATTCGTCGATCGGCTGACGCCGGACCATCTGCGCGCCATCGCCGCGCTGGCCTATGCCGAGATGCTCGAATGCGGCTTCACGCGTGTCGGCGAGTTCCATTATCTCCATCACGACCGCGATGGGCGGCCTTACGCCGATCCGCGCGCGATGAGCCTCGCCATCTTCGAGGCCGCCGCCGAAACCGGGATCGCGCTGACCCACCTCCCGGTCTTTTATGCGCATGCCGGCTTCGGCGGCGCTGCGCCTGGGGACACGCAACGCCGTTTCGTCCATGATCTCGACGGCTATGCGGACCTGCTCGAAGGCCTGAAGGGGCCGCTGTCGAGCCTGCCCGACGGCGTGCTCGGCGTCGCGCCGCACAGCCTGCGCGCGGTCACTCCCGATGAGTTGGGGGCGGTTGTCCAACTGTCGAGCGGCCCGATCCATATCCACGCGGCAGAGCAGAGCAGGGAGGTCGAGGATTGCCTCGCATGGTGCGGCGCGCGGCCGGTCGAGTGGCTGCTCGACCGGATGGGTGTCGACGCCAGCTGGTGCCTGATCCACGCGACGCACATGACCGACCAGGAAGCGCGGCGGCTCGGCGCAAGCGGCGCGGTCGCGGGATTGTGCCCGATCACCGAGGCCAATCTGGGCGACGGCATCTTTCCCGCCGCGCCCTTCCTCGCCGCTGGAGGCGCCTATGGCATCGGATCGGACTCGAACGTGCTGGTTGACGTGACCGAGGAACTGCGCCTGCTCGAATATGGCCAGCGGCTCATGGCGCGCGGCCGCAACATGATGACGCCGCCGGGCGGCTCCACCGGGGCGGCGCTCTACCGGGCCGCGCTGGCGGGCGGGAAGCGTGCGCTGGGCGCGCCCGCGGAGCTCACGGTCGGCGCGCCGGCCGATTTCCTGACCCTCCACGAGGACCATCCCTCGCTGGCCGGCCGCAAGGGCGATGCGCTGCTCGACGCGCTGATCTTCGCCGCCGGACGCACTGCCATCGCCGGCCTGTGGCGGCGCGGACGCCGGCGCGTGACGGACGGGCGGCATATCGACCGGGACGCGATCACCCGGCGCTACCGCGCCGTCCTGGCGGAACTGCTCGGATGAAGCCGCCGCCGCTGCACGACCGCATCCGCCAGGATATCGAGGGCAGGATCATGTCGGGTGTGTGGGAGGCGGGCCATCGCCTTCCGGTCGAACAGCAGCTGATGCTCGAATATGGCTGCTCGCGGATGACCGTGAACAAGGCGCTCGCGGGGCTGGTCGAGCAGGGCCTGCTCGACCGCCGCAAGCGCGCGGGCACCTTCGTGGCGGCGCGGCCGGTGCATCGGGCGGCGCTCGAAGTCCCGGAAATCTCGGCCGAGATACGGATGCAGGGCAAGGCCTATAGACTCGGCCTGATCGCGCGGGTCGAGCGCGATGCCGATAGCAGCGACCGCGAGTTGCTGGCCATGGCGGGTGGCCGGGTGCTTTCGCTGAGATGCCTTCATCGCGCCGACGACAGGCCTTTCGCGCTGGAGGAGCGGCTTATCAACCTCGAACAGGTCCCCGCCGCCCGCGAGGTGGACTTCGCGCAAGAGAGCCCGGGCGCCTGGCTGCTCGCGCATGTTCCCTGGACCGACGCCCGCCACCGTTTCCGCGCCATCGCCGCGAAGCGCCCGGTGGCCGAAAGACTCGGGATCGCGGTCGGCGGCGTGTGCCTGTCGATCGAGCGCTGGACCTGGCGAACCGACGAGCGGATCACCTATGTCCGCCAGATCTATCCGGGCGAACGCTACGAGCTGATGGCGAGTTTTCTGGCGTGACGGTCGACAGCGAACGTCGAGAATACTCCCCAGGAAGGGGAGGGGGACCGGCGAAGCCGGTGGAGGGGTAGTCGCCTCATGTTGCACGGCCCCTCGCGATCGAAATCGATGGTGAGGCGCATGGGCGGGGAGACCGGCCAGGCAGGGATGCGCGCCGTGATGAATGGCTGCGATCACAGGGGGTCAATGTCTGTCGGATATCTGCTGCGGATGTCCTTGCCGACATGGAAAGCGCGGAGCGGCACATCGTCCGTGCCGCGCGTGGAGAACACCCCTCCACCAGCTGCGCTGGTCCCCCTCCCCCTCCGGGTGAGGATTGAGGCGGCGCAACCATAACCTCCTCGGCGCATTCTCTCCGAAGTGGAGAATGACATGCGGCTCGATGACGAAAGGGAAAGCTCCAACTACGAGATCCGCTCGGGCGGCGGGCGTGGCTTCGGGCTGCCGATGGGAATACCGCTCGGGCGGGGCGGGCTGGGCTGCGGCTCGCTGCTGCTGATCGGGATCATCTCGCTGATATTCGGGATCAATCCTCTGTCGCTGATCGGCGTGGCGCAGGACGGCGCGCCGGTCGTCCAACAGGGGGAGCCCGGGGCGGCGCCCGGCGAGAAGACCGCGATCCAGAGCACGTCGCTCAAGATCCTCGGATCGACCGAGCGGGTGTGGGGCGATCTGTTCGCGCGGCAGGGTGGCGAGTACACGCCGACCACACTGGTCTTCTATCCGGGCCGAACCCAGTCCGGCTGCGGCGCCGCGCAGTCGTCGGCCGGCCCCTTCTATTGCCCGACCGACAAGCGGGTCTATCTCGACACCAGCTTCTTCGAGGAGCTGGCGACGCGGTTCGGCGCACCCGGCGATTTCGCCCAGGCCTATGTGATCGCGCATGAGGTCGGCCATCATGTCCAGGATATCGAGGGCACGCTCGACAAGGTGCACGGCGCGCAGGAGCGGATGAGCGAAGCGCAGGCCAATGCGCTGCAGGTCAAGGTCGAGCTGCAGGCAGACTGCTATGCCGGCGTCTGGGCGGCGAACGACAAGAACCTGCTCGAGCCCGGCGATGCCGAAGAGGGCCTGCGCGGCGCCGCCGCCGTGGGCGACGATACGCTGCAGAAGGCGAGCCAGGGTTCCGTCGTGCCCGAGTCCTTCACCCATGGCAGCGCGGCGGAGCGCCAGAAGTGGCTCCAGGTCGGCCTGTCGACCGGCGATCCGGCACGCTGCGACACGTTCGGCGCGCGATGATGCGGCAGCGCTGGCCCGCTCGCCTGTGGATCATCCGCCATGGCCAGAGCGCCGGCAATGTCGCGCGCGATGCCGCGCAGCAAGCATCGCTCGATCGGATCGCAATCACCGGCCGGGACGTCGACGTGCCGCTCAGCCCGCTCGGCGAGCAGCAGGCCGACGCGCTCGGCCACTGGTTTTCCGGGAATGACGAAGGCGCCAGGCCCGACATCCTGTTGTCGTCTCCCTATCGCCGTTCGCTGCAGACCGCCCGCCGCTTCCGCGATGCCGGCGGGGCCGCGCCGGACGAGGTGATCTGCATGGACGAGCGCCTACGCGAGAAGGAGTTCGGCATCCTCGACGGGCTGACGACCAGCGGCATTGCCAACAGCTTCCCCGACCAGGCCGGCTTTCGCGCGGTGCTCGGGAAATTCTACCATCGGCCGCCCGGCGGGGAAAGCTGGTGCGACGTGATCCTGCGGCTGCGCTCGCTGCTCGATACCGTCTCGCTCCATTATGCCGAGCGGCGGGTGATGATCTTCGCGCACCAGGTGGTGGTGCTATGCCTGCGCTACATCATCGAGAATCTCGACGAGGAAGGGATATTGGCGATCGATCGCGCTGCCGATGTCGCGAACTGCTCGGTCACCGAATATGCCTTCGATCCGCAGGCCGGGAAGGACGGCAACCTGGTGATGGTCCGCTACAACGCCACGGCGCCGATGGAGGACGAACATGCGCCGGTCACCCGCGCGCCCGACCAGATAGTGGCGGCGCGCGGATGAGCAATATAGTATCGCTGGACGGGGCTTGGCGCGCTGCGCATCCGCTGCCCGGCCATCGCCAGGCCACCGACAAGAATGCGCGCGGGCGCGTGCTGCTGGTGGGCGGCAGCAGGTTCGTGCCGGGCGCGCTCGGCCTGACCGGCGAAGCGGTGTTGCGCGCGGGCGCGGGCAAGCTGCAGATCGCCACGGTGGATGTTGCGGCGATGCAGCTGGGCGTGCTGGTGCCGGAGGCGGCGATGATCGGCCTGCCGACCGATGAGGACGGTGAGATCGCTCCCGACGCTGCGGCGAGCCTCGTCGACGCGGCGCGCTATTGCGATACGCTGCTGCTTGGCCCGGGCATGGTCAGCCAGTCGAGCGCACGCGCCCTGATCGAGGGGCTCTTCGCCGAATTGCGCGACGACCAGATCGCGATCCTCGATGCGGCAGCCATCGCCTGCGCTGCCGACCTTCGCGAGATCGTCGCTGCGCGCAACGGACGCGTGATCATGACTCCGCATCATGGCGAGATGGGCCGGCTGACCGGCTGCGAGCCCGAGCAGATCGCCGCCGACCCGGTGGGGAGCGCGATTGCTGCGGCACGAGAGTTCGGCGCGCTGATCGTGCTGAAGGCGAGCGAAACGATCATCGCCGCGCCCGATGGCGGAGCGCTGCTCTACGACAGCGACTGCGTCGGCCTTGCCACCGGCGGTTCGGGCGACGTGCTGGCCGGCATCATGGCCGGCCTCGCCGCACGCGGGGCCGATCCGGTGACCGCCGCAGGCTGGGGCGTGTGGCTGCACGGCGAGGCGGGGCAGGCGGCGGCGGCGCGGATCGGCCCGATCGGCTTTCTTGCCCGCGAGCTGCCCGGCGAGGTGCCGAGGCTGATGGCGTCCGCCGACGACGGGCGAGACCGAGGATAATGCCGTGCGCCCGCTGGTTCATATCGGCGTCCACAAGACCGGGACCAGTTGGTTCCAGAAGCGGATCTATCCACGGCTGACGACGCACCGGCTGATCGATCGCCGGGCGATCCGCGTCGCCTTGATGTGCCGCGACGCCTTCGATTTCGATCCGGCGGCGGCGCGCGTTGCGCTGGCTCTCGACCAGCCGGGCAAGCCCGCCATCCTGTGCGAGGAGGATCTGTCCGGGATCCTCCACCAGGGCCTGTCGTCGACCTATGTCGCCAAGGAAATGGCGAGGCGGCTGCACGCGACCCTGCCCGAAGCGAATATCCTGATCTTCGTCCGGGCGCAGCCGACGGCGGCGCTGTCCTGGTACCATCAATATGTCCGCGAGGGCGGCACCGCGTCGCTGCGCCGCTATCTCCTCCCCCAGCGCTATCGATTCCTGGGCAAGGACCGGCCGTTCAAGATTCCCTGCTTCGATTTCGCGCAACTCGACTATCGCGGTCTGGTCGAGACATATGACGAGCTCTACGGGCGCGAACATGTCACCGTGCTGCCTTTTGAGGCGCTGGCGCGGGACCGGGCGGCGGTGCTGGCGCGGGTGGGGGCCTTGCTGGGGACCGATCTGCCCGATCCCGGCGGCGAGCGGGTGAACAGCGCCTACCGCGTCGTCCTGCTGCCGCTGCTGCGCCTGGCCAACCTATTCACTGCGCGGTCGCTGCTCTACAAGCGATGGCTGGTCCATATTCCCTATTGGTATGCGGCGCGGAAATGGCTGTTCCGGCAGCTCAACCGGTCTCCTCTGTTCGGCCCGGCGCCGCGGCCCGCCGCCGGCCTGGACGGCGAATTGCGGCGCTGGGTCGCAGCACGCTTTTCGCGATCGAACCGCTGGCTGGAGCAGCGCATGGCCTGCGACCTGCGCAGCCTGGGCTATCCGCTGGATCCCCCGCAGGGGCCGGTGGACAGCCCGGCTGCGCCGCGATGGCTGACCTGGACGCGGCAATGAAATCGTGGTCTCGGATGGCCGATGGTTCAGGCCAGGATAGTGCGATCGATCGCGGCGATCGACGTCGCGCCGGTCAGCGCCATCGCCACCCGCATCTCGGCTTCGATCAGCGCCAGCAGATGCGCAACGCCGCGCTGTCCGCCGCCCGCGAGCGCATAGGCCCAGGCGCGGCCGAGCAGCACGCCGCGCGCTCCGAGCGCGAGCATCCGCACCACATCGAGCCCCGAGCGGACCCCCCCATCGACAAGGATGGAGATGTCGTCGCCCACCGCATCGACGATCGGCGGCAGCGCGCGGACGGACGACAGCACCCCGTCGAGCTGCCGCCCGCCATGATTGGAGACGATGAGCCCGTCGGCGCCGCTGCGCACCGCCTCGCGTGCGTCCTCCGGATCGAGAATCCCCTTCAGGATTAACGGTCCCTTCCATTCGGACCGGATGAACTCGAGATCGCGCCAGTGGATCGCCGGATCGAAGTTGGCGCGCAGCCAGGCGAAGAAATCCTCGATGCCGCTCTTCCTGCCGAGCAGCGGTGCGACGTTGCCGAGCTGGTGCGGGCGGCCCATCATGCCGACATCCCAGGCCCAGCGCGGATGCATCGCCCCCTGGCACAGCCGGCGGAGCTGCCCGCGAAGCCCGGCCGCGCCGGCAAGGCCGCTATGATAATCGCGGTAGCGCGAACCCGGCACCGGCATGTCGATCGTGAACAGCAAGGCCGAGCAGCCGGCCGATGCCGCCTGCGCGAGCAGGTCACGCATGAAGCCGCGATCGCGGATCATGTAGAGCTGGAACCAGATCGGTCGCGCTACGCTGCGCGTCACTTCGTCGAGGGGGCAGGCGGAAACGGTGGACAGGGTGAAGGGGATGCCGGCGGCCTCGGCGGCGCGCGCGGCCTGGACCTCGCCGCGCCGCGCCGTCAACCCGGCCAGCCCGATCGGCGCGAGGGCCACGGGCATGGCAAGCTTCTGCCCGAACAAGGTGGTATCGAGATCGAGCCGGGAAACGTCGCGCAACACCCGCTGGCGCAGCGCGACGTCCTCCAGATCGGCGACGTTGCGCCGCAGCGTCACCTCGGCATAGGAGCCGCCATCGATATAGTCGAACAGGAACCGCGGCAGCCGTCGCCGCGCCAGTTCGCGATAGTCGATCGCCGAGGCTGCGATCATGGCCGTGCTGCGCCCGTCATCGGGCGGCTATGCCACGAAGTTTCCTGCAAAGGCCACCTCGTCGATCGGCTTGCGGCCGCTGGGCTTCTCGTTGTCGCGATCAGCAGCGAGGCGTTCTGCGCCCAGACCTGGTTCGCCGGCACCAGCAGACCAGAAAACGGTCCCAGTTCGCGCCGCGTCGAACAGCGTGCGGAGGTCGGCTTCGCCAAGCGACGACCCGTCGGATGCGCGCGGCGACCAGCGGTCGAGAAACAGGCGATCGACCTGGCTGTCGGTCACGCGATCGGTCATGCGATTTCTCATTGGGCGGTGGCTCATCACCTTAAGACGCGATATCGGCAGGCACCGGTGCAGACCATGGCGGGAATGCAAACGCTTCGTTCGCAAAGCGATCCGTCGCAGGATCAGTCTCGCCGCTTTGCCGACGGTAGCACGACGGTTTCGAGCAGATCCATCGGCATGGCGCCGTTGCCCAGCACCATCGCATGGAATTGCCGGAGATCGAAGCGCCTGCCGAGACGCGCCCTGAGGCGATCGCGCATCGACAATATCCGCAGCTGGCCCAGCTTGTAGCCGAGCGCCTGGCCTGGCCAGGCCATATAGCGCTCCACCTCGGCCACGACTTCGCTCATCGGCGAGCCGGTGTGCGACTGCATATAGGCAATCGCCTGTTCGCGGGTCCATCTGAGCCGGTGCAGTCCGGTGTCGACGACCAGCCGCACGCAGCGGAACAGGTCGTCCGCGAGCCGTCCGACATCGCCGGCGGGATCATGGGCATAGGCGCCGAGGTCCGCCGCGAGCCGTTCGGCATAGAGCGCCCATCCCTCCTGATACGCGTTGAAACTGGCGATGCGCAGCAGCAGCGGCGCCTGCGGCAGCGACAACAGGGTCGCGCCCTGGGTGTGATGGCCGGGCACGCCTTCATGAAAGCTGAGCGTCGGCAGTGCATATCGGTGGACTCCGCTCATGTCGCGCAGGTTCACCCAGTAGATGCCAGGACGAGAGCCATCGAGCGAGGGCCCGTCATAATAGCCGCCCGGTGCCGAGTCCTGTGTGGCCGGTGGGACGGCGCGGATCTCGAGGCGCTGGGTGGGGATCATCGCGTGCGGCAGGAAGCTCGGCTGGCGCGCTTCCATGCCCGCCACCAGCGCACGCAGATAATCGAGGACCTGCCGGCGACCTTGCGCTGTATCGGGAAAACGCTGCCGCGGATCGGCCGCCAGTGCATCGAGCCGTTGACGCAGCGTGCCCTTGCGAAGCCCGATCTGCCGTAGCCGCACGTCCAGCTGCGAGCTCACCAGCTTTATCTGGTCGATGCCGATGCGGTGGATCTGTTCGGGCGACAAGGAGCTGTCGCCGACCGAACGGATATTGGCGGCATAGAGCGCTTCGCCATCCGGCTGCGCCCAGATCCCGGCCTCCTCGCGTCCATCGGGAAGCATGTCACGGACCCGCGCGCGCAGCTTCGCATATGCGGGGCGGGCGCGATTTTCGAGCGAGACGATCGCGCGCTGTTCTGCGGCGGCGCGAATGCGGCTGTCCAGCCCCGCCGTCGCCATCCGCTCGCGCAGCGCCACGATCAGCGGATGGCTGTCGGGCGGGCCGGCGAGGAAATTCTCGAGCACCGGCAGCGTCTTTTCGAGCAGCACGCGTGGCGGGATGCAGCCGAGTCCCTGGTCCGCGCGCGTCTTCTCGACGACCCCGGCAAAGCCCGGGGCGAAGCCGTCGAGCTTCTCCAGCCATGCATCCACTTCGGTTGGCGTCGACAGCGGCTGCTGCGCCATCATCACATTGGGCGTGTTGATCGCGGGGCCGGACAGCTGGTTGACGATGTAGGGTTCGTGCCCGGAAAACCAGAAGGGATTGGGGCGGCCATAGCCGATCGCCGCCGAGCGCGTGCCATTTTCGATGACCGCGGCGGCGATCCGCAGCCGCAATGTCCCGAGCGCATCGCCGCTGCAGTCGATGCGCCCGATCGCCAACCCCGCCGCGCCGAGCGCGGCACGCCAGGCCGCTTCGCCTTCAGGGGAATAATCGTCCATCCGCCGCGCAAGCGGGCCGCCGCCGGCAGAGCGCGGAACGCCGCCATAGCTGCCGGTCTCGGGCGTGTGATCGAGCAGATCGTCGGTAATGGCATCGATCGGCGTGATGATCGGGCATGGGCCTGGGCGGTGGGGGCTGGCACTGGCAGGTAAGGCGGGGACGATGGCGGCGCTGCCGATCAGATATCCGAACTGGCGGCGCGAAACAGCTGGGGCCATCGAAGATTCCATATGTCCAGCGATGTCGTGACATTTTCGATGGGGAACGGCAACAGTCGGCGGATGTTCACCATCGATTCGATCGGCCGCGTCGCGCGGATCAGCCTCGACCGGCCCGCAGCCCGCAACGCCATCGCCATTGCGCATTGGGAGCTGCTGTCCGCCGCGATCGCGGAGGTCGCCATATCCGGAGCCAGGGTGTTGATCCTTCGGTCCGCCGCGCCGGGCATCTTCTGCTCCGGCGCGGACATCGGGGATCTTGAGGCGCTCGGCGCCGACCCGGCGATGCGAACCCGTTTCCGCGTCGGCATGGCGGCGGCTTTAGATGCGCTTGCGGCGCTGCCGATCGCGACGATCGCTGCGGTCGACGGCGGCTGCTATGGTGCGGGCGTGGCGCTGGCACTGGCCTGCGACATCCGCATCGCCGGGGCGAAGGCGGCGTTCGGAATCACTCCGGCGAAGGTAGGGATCGTCTATCCGGCCGGGGATGTCGCGCGGCTCAAAGCGCTGGTCGGGCCGGGCCAGGCCGCTCGGCTGCTAGTGTCGGGCATGACGATCGACGCCGATCGGGCGCTGGCGATCAGGCTGGTCGAGGAATGTGCGCCGGCCGCCGACACGGCGGCGCTGGCGCTGGCGGAGACGATCTCGGTCAACTCGGCCTCCAGCGTCACCGGCCTCAAGCGCATTCTGGCCGGGGACAGCGATGCCGACCGACTGTTCGAGGACGCGTTCGGCGGCGGCGATTTTCTCGAAGGTGTCGCGGCCTTCCAGGCGCGGCGCCGGCCGATGTTCGCCGGATGAGCGGCCTGCTGCTGGTCGCCGATCATGCCTCCAATCATGTACCTGGCGACATCGACCTCGATGTCCATCCGTCGTTGCTGGACCAACATATGGCGATCGACATCGGCGTCGAGCCGCTCGGCCGGCTGCTGTGCGCGCAACTCGGCATGGAGGGAATCTTCGGCCCGGTGTCGCGGCTGGTGATCGACCTCAACCGCGAGGAAAATGCTCGTGGGCTGATTCCGATCGAAAGCGACGGCTTCGCTGTCCCTGGCAACGCCCTGCTCGACGATGTCGGTCGGCGCGCCCGGATCGAGCGGTTCTGGCGCCCCTATCATGGCGGCATCGCTGCGCGCATCGATGCGCATCGCCCGCGGCTGATCGTCTCCCTTCACAGCTTCACGCCCCGGCTCGCCACCAGGCCGCATGAGCAGCGGCCGTGGCAGGTCGGGGTGCTGTATAATCAGGACGATCGCGGGGCGCGGCCAGGCATCGCGGCGCTGCGTTCGGCAGGGATCGTGACTGGCGACAACGAGCCTTATTCGGGCAAGGTGCTGAACGCGACGATGAACCTGCACGCCGAGGGGAATGGGATAGCCTATCTCGGGCTGGAGGTCCGGCAAGACATGATCGGCGACGATGCGGGGGTTGCGGCATGGGCAGAGAAGCTGGCGCCGGTGATCCGGCATGTCGCGAGTCGTATCTAGAGTGCTTCCCGCTCACTGGTGCATTTAAAAATTTCATGGATTCGTTGGCGTAGGATTCAGGGCTTTTGCGTTTGGCGGAACAGGATTATGCAGTTGGCAGTTTTGCGGTGGAGAACGTCATTCCGCTTGTGGGAGACACGTCTCCCAAACTGGCGATTGGCATGCAGAAGACGGTTTTGATCGTCGAGGATGAGTATCTTATCGCGATGGATCTTCGGCTGTGGGTCGAGGGCCATGGCTGGCGCGCCATCGGCCCTGTGGCGACGGTCAATGCCGCACTCCGCCTCATAGAAGACGAACTGCCTTCGGTCGCCCTGCTCGACGTCCACCTGGGAGATGAGCTCGTCACGCCGGTAGCAGAGGTCCTGAAAGCCCGCGGCGTGCCCTTCGCCCTGGCAACCGCCTATGCCCAGCCGGAGCAGTTCGGTGGCCCTGCTCTCGCTGGTGCGCCTAATGCCGGCAAGCCAACCAGCCAGCGCAGCCTGCTCGCAACCCTGGAGCAGCTGATGTGATCTGGAGGGGCCGTCGTGCCGCGGCGCCTTTCGACGGACGCTTTCGGCTGGTGGGTGAAGGGTAAGCTGCGCGACCGAGCGCCGGACTGTCGATCGGCACCGGTTCATCGAATCGGAATATGAAGGCGAAGTAGCATCAGCCTGGTCCTGCCATGGGATCGTCGCTGCCGATAAGTGCTGCCCAATTCTCATGGCGGCGACCGCGCCTTTGCTGCCGGCACAACGCTGCTCGATGCCGACACGCGCGCTCCGGACGGCTTGCCAGGGCCTTGCCTCGACCGCCCCGCAGCGCCTAGAGCGCTCCGCGCAACCAAGGAAGTCCCGATGACGCAGATATTCGACAAGTCGAAACTCCCCAGCCGCCATGTCTCGGTAGGCCCCGAGCGGGCGCCGCAGCGCAGCTATTATTATGCAATGGGGATGACCGAGGAGCAGATTGCGGCGCCGTTCGTCGCGGTCGCTTCCGCAGGCAACGACTCTGCGCCGTGCAACACCGCGCTCGACGCGCAGGCCGACGTCTGCCGCGAAGGCGTGATGGAAGCGGGCGGCACGCCGCGGCGGTTCAATACCATCACGGTCACAGACGGCATCGCGATGGGTCATCAGGGGATGAAGTCTTCGCTGGTCAGCCGCGAAGTCATCGCCGATTCGGTCGAGCTGTCGGTGCGCGGCCATTGCTATGACGCGGTCGTCGGCTTCGCCGGCTGCGACAAGTCGCTCCCCGGCATGATGATGGCGATGTTGCGCCTGAACGTGCCGTCGATCTTCGTCTATGGCGGTTCGATCCTGCCGGGCACCTATCAGGGCCGCGACCTTACCGTGCAGGACGTGTTCGAGGTGGTGGGGCGCTATTCGGCCAATGCTTGCCCGCTGTCGGAAGTGACCGCGATCGAGAAGGCAGCCTGCCCCGGCCATGGCGCGTGTGGCGGACAGTTCACCGCCAACACCATGGCCTGCGTCGGCGAAGCGATCGGCCTGTCGCTGCCCAATTCGAACATGATGCCCGCGCCCTATCGTGGCCGCGACGAGATCGCGCGCGCGGCAGGCCGCCAGATCATGGAGCTGATCGCGAAGAATATCCGCCCGCGCGATATCTGCACCCGCGATGCGTTCGAGAATGCCGCCCGCATCGTCGCGGCGACCGGCGGCTCGACCAATGGCGGGCTGCACCTGCCGGCAATGGCGCATGAGGCCGGGATCGACTTCTCGCTGTTCGACGTCGCCGAGATCTTCAAGACCACACCATATCTCGCCGACCTCAAACCTGGCGGCAAATATGTCGCCAAGGACATGTACAATGCCGGCGGCGTGTACATGCTGATGAAGACGATGCTCGGCGAAGGGCTGCTGCATGGCAACTGCATGACCGTCACCGGCAAGACGCTGGGCGAGAATATAGATGAGGTCACCTGGAACCCTGACCAGAAGGTGATCTACGACGCCAAGTCGCCGATCACCCCGACCGGCGGCGTCGTCGGCCTGAAGGGCACGCTTGCGCCAGAGGGCGCGATCGTCAAGGTCGCCGGCATGGCGCGGCTCGAGTTCACCGGGCCGGCGCAGGTGTTCGACTGCGAAGAGGATTGCTTCGCCGCGGTCGAGGCGCGCGAGATCGGCGAGGGCTCGGTGATCGTGATCCGCTACGAAGGGCCGAAGGGCGGTCCGGGCATGCGTGAGATGCTGGCGACCACCGCCGCGCTCTATGGCCAGGGCATGGGGGAGAAGGTCGCGCTGATCACCGACGGCCGCTTCTCGGGGGCGACCCGGGGCTTCTGCATCGGCCATGTCGGACCCGAAGCCGCCGACGGCGGCCCGATCGCCCTGATTGAGAATGGCGACATCATCCGCATCGATGCCGTCGCAGGCACCATCGACCTGGAGGTGCCGGCCGATGTGCTGGCGGCCCGCAAGGCCAAGTGGCGGCCGCGCATGAACGACTATCAGTCGGGCGCGCTGTGGCGCTATGCGCAGAATGTCGGGCCGGCCTGGGCGGGTGCGGTGACGCATCCCGGCGGCAAGGCCGAGACTCACGTCTTTGCGGATATCTGAATTTGGAGCAGCGCTCAGCCTTCAGTGCAGCGGAGCGCTGATGTGAGCCGGCTCCCGATGGCAGGCGGGCCGCTGCTTGCGCTGCTGGCAGGCTGTGGTCCGGCCGGCAGCGGCAGTATCGCCGGCGAGCCGATCGCCTGTCTGTTGCCCGGCAAGAGCGGCTTCGAGCAACTGTGTACCATCGACAGGATGCGCAGTCCCGACGGCATAGTCCTGACGGCGCGGATGCCCGATGGCGGGTTTCGCCGACTGCTCGTCGTCAAGGACGGCCGCGGGGTGATCGCAGCGGATGGGGCCGAGCCCGTGACGGTGAAGCCGGGCAAGGACAGCATCGACGTGACGGCCGGCAGCACCGTCTATCGCCTGCCCGCGCGGATCGCGCCATGATCGGGCGAGCGATCCTCACCGCCGCCGAGACACGCGCCGCCGAGGCGGCGGCGTTCGCGCAGGGCGTTACCGTGGAGCAGGCGATGGAGCTCGCCGGCAGCGCGGTCGCCGAGGTGGCGTGGCGCTATGCGGGGCGCGCGTCGACACTGGTGGTGTGTGGGCCCGGAAATAATGGCGGCGACGGCTATGTGATCGCGCGGCTGCTGAAGGCGCGTGGGGTCAGCGTCCGGGTTGCGGCCAGCGGCGAACCCAGGAGCGATGCCGCGCGCGCCATGCGATCGCGCTGGGGTGGTCCGGTCGAGCCGCTGGTGGAGGCGCAGCCTGCATCCGTGATGATCGACGCGCTGTTCGGCACCGGCCTTGCACGGCCGCTCGATGCGGCGGTGGCGGAACCCTTGGCGCGGCTGGCGGGAGCGGCGACCCGGAGGATCGCGGTCGACCTGCCGAGCGGGATCGGTACCGACGACGGCGCGCTGCTCGGGCCCGCGATCGGCTATGACCTGACGGTCGCGCTGGCGGTGCTCAAGCCGGCGCACCGGCTACAGCCGGCCGCGGCGCTGATGGGGCGGCTGGTCGTGGCGGATATCGGCATCCCGGGGACTTCGCTGCTCGTCGAAATCGGGCGGCCGCATCTTCCCGCACCTGGCCCCGCCGATCATAAATATAGCCGCGGCCATGTCGTCGTCGCGGAGGGCGCCATGCCGGGTGCGGCGCTGCTGGCGGCGATGGCGGCGCAGCGCGGCGGCGCCGGCTATGTGACGCTTGTCGGCCGCGGACCGGGCGGGCCGGCCGCGATCGTCCGGCGCGATGCCGCGCTGGGCGATGTGCTGGCCAACCGCCGGGTGGGGGCGGTGCTGGTCGGACCGGGGCTCGGCCGCGATACGGCGGGCCGCGCGTTGCTCGATGCGGCGCTGGCGAGCGGCAAGCCGCTGGTCCTCGATGCCGATGCGCTGATGCTGCTGGCCGGCACCGGCCCTATTGCCGGAACACCGGTGCTGACACCGCACGAAGGCGAGTTTGCGGCGCTGTTCGGCGATCTGCCCGGCAGCCGGATCGAGCGGGCGCGTGCCGCGGCGGCGCGGTCGCGCGCCGTGGTCGTACTCAAGGGCGCCGATACGGTGGTGGCCTCGCCGGACGGTGCCGCTGCGATCGCCAGGACGGCGCCGGGCTGGCTCGCCAGCGCCGGGACAGGCGACGTGCTCGCGGGGCTCATCGCAGCAAATCGCGCGCGCGGCCTCGCGCCCTTCGAAGCGGCTTGCGCGGGCATCTGGCTGCATGGCCGCGCCGCCGAACTGGCGGGGCCGGCCCTTATCGCCGACGACCTGATCGGGCATCTTCCCGCAGCAATGGCGGAGTGCCTGTGAACGACATGGTCCCGATCATCCGCATTGCCGCGCGCGGCGAGGGCATTACCGAGGATGGACGGCACTCGCCGCTGTCCGCGCCCGGCGACCTGCTCGCCGTGGACGGCACGCTGGTCCGCGGCCCGCATCATGTCGACCCGCCATGCCGGCATTTTCCGAAATGCGGCGGCTGCCAGCTGCAGCATATCGACGACTCCAGCTATGTGGAGTTCATGGGGCAGCGGATCGTCAGTGCGCTGGGCCAGCAGAAGATCGCGACTCCCGAACTGACGCCCGCCATCCTGTCGGCACCCGAGACGCGCCGCCGGACCTCGCTGCGCGCCGAACGGCAGGGCAAGCGGATGCTGATCGGTTTCAACGAGGAGCAAAGCCACCACATCGTCGACATGAAGATGTGCGCGATTATGCATCCGGCGCTGTTCGCGCTGATCGATCCGCTGCGTAAATTGCTGCACCCGATGCTGCGCGACCGGCGCGCGGCGGGCGTCCAGATGACGCTCGTCGACCAGGGCGTCGACCTGCTGCTCGACAAGGTCGAGGTCGAGGGACTGGCGGCGGTGGAAGCGCTCAACGATTTCGCGCAGCTGCACCGGTTGGCGCGGCTCTCGATCGACGACGGCTACGGCTCGCAGCCGCGCTGGGAGCCGGAGCCCGCCACCGTCACGCTGGGCGGACTTCCGGTGACCTTCCCGGCCGGTGGCTTCCTTCAGGCGACCGCCGATGGCGAAGCGGCGCTGGTGGCGGCGGTCGAGGCGATCGTCGGCGACGCCGACATGGTCGCCGACCTGTTCGCCGGGCTGGGGACCTTCACCCTGCCGCTTTCCGCCGGGCGCCGCGTCTATGCGGCGGAGGGCGCGCGCGATGCGGCGCTGGCGCTGAAGTCTGCCGGGGAGCGGGCCCAGCGCCTGATCGCCGTCGAGCATCGCGACCTGTTCCGTCGCCCGCTACAGCCGGATGAACTCGACCGCTTCGCCGCCGTGGTGCTCGATCCGCCACGCGCCGGTGCTCGCGAGCAGGTCACAGCACTCGTCGCCTCGGCCAAGGTCGCGCGCATCGCCTATGTTTCGTGCAATCCTTCGACCTTCGCGCGCGACGCGCGGACGCTGGTGGAGGGCGGCTGGCAGCTGGAACGGATCACCCCGGTCGGCCAGTTCCGCTGGTCGACCCATGTCGAGCTGGTCGCCGCGTTCATACGGGCACCAGGCTAAGCAGCAGGGCCCGACAACAGGATCAGCGCGGCCCTGATGGCCAGCGTGAACAGCACCAGAGAAGCCGCCAGGAAAAGCATGAAGCGCAGGCCGACATGGTTGGAGAGCGCCTGGACCAGGCTGTGCGCCACGCGTAGCCCGACATATATCCACGCCAGCGCGGCGTTGATGCCGCCGCCTGCGCCCAACAGGGCGAGAACGATCGCGGTGGCATAGAAGATCGTCGGCTGCTCGTGAAGGTGGTTGTAATTGTCCGCCTTCCACCGGATTCGCGCCGGTATCTTGTCCATGAATTCGCTGACCGGCCGCTGCGGATCGTAGACAAGGCGTCCCTTCACGATGGCCGGTATGCGGGTGGCGAAAAGCCAGGCCATCATCGCGCCGGTCCACAGCACCAGTGCGATGACGGCTGCCAATATCTGTGTATGCATCTCGTCATCCTCCCCGATTTACGCAGGCTGACGGCTGACTGCCAGGCTGTCCACCCGAATCGCCGTGGGGGGCTCTCATAGGAATCGCGTAAATCATGGTTAAATTGGTATAATTGCGAAGTGCGCCGGCCGCTTGATCATGGCATCACCGCAGCATGAGGATGATTTCGCTAATCTACGTTAGTCGCAGCCTGATCGCACGTTGCGCGCAGCAGGAGGAGATCGACAGCATCGTCAGCGGCTCGATGGCGCGCAACGCCCAATTGGCCGTGCGCGGCGCGCTGATTTACACCGAGCGGCATTTCGGGCAATTGCTCGAGGGCCCGGAGATGGCGGTGGATGAATTGATGAGCAGCATCGCGCACGATCCACGGCACGACTGCGTCACCATCATCGAGCGCAAGCCGATCGACTGCTACCGCTTTCCCAACTGGGGCCTCGCCTATTGGGGTACCGCCAGCTACATGGACCGCCGGATTGCGACCGTGCTGAACAAGCTGGAGGCCCCGGCGATGGCCGAGAAGACGGCTGAACTGTACAAGCTGATGCGGATGCTGGCGCAGGAAAGCACAAAGCAGCGGGCCCCGATCGGCAGGCCGTCGTCAAGCTGAACTGACGCCCTGCCGATCCGCCTGGTTCCACAGCTTGCGGCCGTCCGACTGGATGAATTCATGATGGCGGTAGAGCCACCACAGCGCATCGGCCACCTCGCTGCGCAGCGAGGTGGCCGCATCGCCGAACATCACGGTGTCGATGTCGAGCGCGAGCGCCTGCCTGCTGAGATCGACACGAAGGGCATCATCCCGGACGATGCGCAGCGCAGCCGCCACATATTCGGCTTCAGTCCTTGCCACCAGCCATTCAGGCATGCCGAGGCGGCGCAGCAGCATGGCATCGGTGCGGCCGTGCGGTTCGGGGCACTCCATCGCCACCACCGGAATGCCCTGCCGCAGCGAATCGATCACGCTGTGCAGCCCACCGAACGGAAAGGGGCTGAGGTTCAGGTCGCAGGATGAGACGATCTCGAGGTAGCGGTCATAGCGCAACGTCGGATGGACGATGGCGCCGGGCAGGATCTGCTGGACGCTCTTGCGGATGGCGTCGAGCTCCAGTCCCGTCGCGTTGGGAAGCAGATGCAGTTCGAGCGGCCGACCGGCGTCGGCGCGGATCCGCGCGATCACGGACAGGAAGGCTGGATTGAGCTTCAGCGCGTTGCTGGGGAGGACGATGCTTAGCGGCTGCGGCTTGTCGCGGATCTGCGGCGGAAGCGGTGCATAATGCGGGGCCCGCTCGAAGATCAGGCTGTCGTCGGGCAGGGTTATGACGGTTTCGCCGAACAGTGCGGGATCGGAGACATAGCCTTGCTCGAGCAGATAATAGTCGATCGTGTCGCAGAAGGTCGATGCCGAATGGCCCAGCCCGGTCAGCTGGATCGGCGCCAGCCGCAGATTGGCGAACAGCGGGCCCCAATGGCGCATGCCGACGCTGGGATAGAAGATGATGTCTGGCGCCGTCTCACCGATCAGCCGGGCGATGTCGCGCAGATAGACGGTGTCGGTGCCGCGTTCGAACGTCAGCACCCGGTCGAACAGTGCTGCCACGGCCTCGTCGACCTCGCGCTTCTCGGTCAGCAGCACCAGTTCGAAGCGGGTGCGGAGCTGCCGCAGATATTGGCCGAAATAGCGATACTGGACATGAACGCTGTGCATGATCTCTGCGGCGAACAACAGCACCGGGCGTGTCTTGTCGGCCCGCCTCGCCGGCAGCTCCGCGTCCTGGAGGCCAAGATCCGCCGCCACATTGCGCAGCACGCCGTTGAAGCCGCGCTTTATCGCGTGCTTCCCCGCGGTGCCGGCATAGCTGCAGACCATCCAGGCCGAACTGATCAGCACCAGATGATCGACGCCGGCAGGGTAGGTGCCCAGCGGCAGCGACGGGGCGGCATCGAGCAGCTGGTTGCGGCGCTGCTGGCCGCGCAGCGTCATCACCGGCTTGGTGGCGATCAGGCTAGCCAGCAGCTGGGTGGCAAGGCGCGGCCCCGCTGCGCCCAATATCTTCGGATCCCATTCAAATGGCGTTTCCAGCGATAGCAGAACGAGCCGCTTCGCGATCTGCCCGGCCGGCGCGCTGACCGGCGTATCGCCGAGCAGCCGGATGATGACATCCGGGCCGCCAAAGCCCGACAGCTCGAAAACCTGCCGCATCGTGCCGGCGACGACCATCAGGCGGTCGGCGTCCGCGGCGCTGAGCTCCAGCTGGGGATCGGCGAAGACCGCGATGATCGCAGCGGCTAGCCGGTGGATCAGCACGCCGCGGTTGACCGCCTTGTCGGGCTGGCCGGCATCCTCGAGCAGGGTGCCGACCGTCATGTTGCGCAGCGCGCTGATCATCCGCGCCATGCGGTCGGGCGAACGGGCATAGGCTGCCCGCTCGAAGCCGATGAGGTCGCTCATCGCTTCGCCCCTAGCGTCATGCGCAAACTTCCCGCCGGTCCGGCCCGATCAATCGAAAATCTTGCCCCACGCCCGCTTCGCACGGCCTTTCCAATGGCCGCGGTGATAGGCGTCCGACGCCAGCAGCGGCACCACCGAACCGGCCTCGGCGAAGACCATCTGCTCGATGCCGGTGTTGACCTTGCCCCAGCTCGCAGCCTCCTGCAGCGTCGACGAAGAGCAGGCGCCGTCGCGCACGTCGGCGACGGTGATCTGCACCGCATATTTGTGGACCTGGACATCGTCATGGCCGAGAATCTCGGCGCAGACGACGGTGTCCTGGATGAAGTTCTTCGGCACGCCGCCGCCAATCATCAGCAGGCCGCTGGTGCCCGCCTTGATCTTGATGTCTGTCAGCTCGCGGAAGTCGGCGATCGCGTCCAGCACCATATAGGGGCGGCCTGCCTTCATGCAGTCGACCTGATGCTTGACGAGGCCGAAGCCCGCCGAGCTGTCGACAAAGGCGGGGCAGAAGATCGGCACGTCATGCTCATAGGCGAGCTTGACGAGGCTGTTCTCCTTCTTGCCGTGCTCGACGAGATATTTCCCCATCTCGCGTATGAAAGCGCGGCTCGAATAGGGGCGCGGTTCGAGCGAGTTCGCGATCTCGTAGATCGTGTGGTCGCAATCCTGGAGCTGCTCCTCGTCGATATAGGTATCGTAGATCCGGTCGATCAGCAGCGAGCGCAGCGTATCGTCGTCGGGCACTTCGAGCGCCTGGTAATGTTTGTGGCCGAGGCCCTCGAAGAAATCCATGTCGACGATCGACGCGCCGGTAGCGACGACCGCGTCTACCATGCCCGAGCGGACCAGTTCGGCATAGGCGTCCATGCAGCCGCCCGCCGAGGTCGAACCCGCGATCACCAGGAAGATGGTGCAGTCGGGATCCTCGAGCATCTGGTTGTAGATGCCGGTGGCACGGGCGAGATCGCGGCTGGTGAAGCTCATCTTGCCCATCGCGTCGATGATCGGGCGGGCGTCGAAGCTCTTGATGTCGATATGCTCGACCACGGTCGAGAGCAGCTCGGCCTTGCGGGTGTCGTTGATGGCCACTTCGGTCATTGTCTTCTCCAGAAATCAATCGCCGTCATCCCAGCGGAAGCTGGGATCTCCCTTGTTTCTGGCAAGGAAACGAGATCCCAGCTTTCGCTGGGATGACGGATTAATGTGGTCGTCAGCCCTTACAGCTTGATGACGTTCGACGGAACCGCCTCGCGGACCTCGTCGTCGGCTACATAGAGGCTCGCCATCGGCTCGTCGTCCATGACCACCCGGTCGCCGGCGGTGAAGCCGTTGAAGCCGGTGCGCATCGCGCAGCCATAGGCACCGAGCATGCCGATCTCGATATAATCGCCGGGGCCGATATCGGCGGGCAGCATGAACGGGCCCGCCATGCGATCCATGTCGTCGCAGGTCGGGCCGTAGAAGCTGAACGCCAGGTCCCGCGCCCGCGACGGCGTGTCGCGCAGCAGCTTCACCGGGAAGCGCCAGCCGATATGGGCCGCATCGAACAGCGCCCCATAAGCGCCATCGTTGATGTACAGCTCGTGCTCGCGGCGGCGTTCGACCCGCACCAGCAGGCTGGCATATTCGGCCGACAGCGCGCGGCCGGGCTCGCACCACAGTTCCGACGAATAGCTGACCGGCAGGCTCTCGAAGCTTTTGTGGATCGCGTCGAAATAGCCTTCGAGTTCGGGTGGCTCCATCCCCGGGTAAACCGACGGGAAACCGCCGCCGACATCGATCACGTCGACCGTGACGGCCGCCAGGACGATCGCCGCGCGCACCTTCTCCATCGCCTGCACATAAGCCGACGGGCTCATCGCCTGGCTGCCGACGTGGAAGCAGATGCCGAGCGCGTCCGCCACCTGGCGGGTGCGGATCAGCAGCTCCTTCGCCTCGCTCAGCTCGACGCCGAACTTCGACGCGAGGCTAAGCTTCGACATCTCTGAGGAGACGCGCAGCCGCACGCACAGGGTCAGGTCGGTCGCGGCCTGGGTGGCGCGGACGATCTTCTCCAGCTCCTCGATCGAATCGAGCGAGAAGGTGCGGACGCCATGCGTGAAATACGCCTCGGCGATCGCCTCCTCGGCCTTCACCGGGTGCATGAAGCAGAGTGTTGCATCGGGCAGCACCCCCGCGACCAGCCGCACCTCGGCAATCGACGCGACGTCATAATGCGTCACGCCATTATCCCACAGGATCTGGATCAGGTCGGGCGATGGATTCGCCTTGACCGCATACATGGATCGCCCCTGGAACTTCTCCACGAAGAACCGGGCAGCCCGCGCGGCGGCGTGGGGACGAAGGAGCGTAACCGGCTGAACCGGCTTCAGGGACGCAGCTAGCCCCAGCGCGCTATGATGCTTGTGCAACTCAAGGGACCTCCGGGTGTAACGTTGGCAAGAAAGCTGCCTTGCGGTGGAAGTCCCATGGGGCAGCGGAGGCGCGGATATATGGTGCGATAACAGCTATGTAAAGTTGCGATCTGCAGCTCGTCGCGTCGAGCGGCCATATTGTCGATCAAGTCCATGGAAAATAGGATAAAATCATCAAAAGCTGTTGACGGGTTTCGTCGCTTTTCCGGCGCGAATCGGTCGAGCCGCGCTTGCGTTTGGCCCGGCGCTATGGCTTGGCTGCGTAATGACGCTCGAACCTGCCCCAGGATGCCGTGCCGCGGCTGTCGCCGATAGCGACGGGCCGGCGTCCCGGGGCGCGCTGCCGACGGCCTTCCTCATCCTCCAAGCCAGGGTGTAGGCCGGCGGCATGGCAGATCAGCATCACGAGCATTCCGGCCATGGTCACGGGCATTCGCATGCGCCCAAGGAGTTCGGCCGCGCCTTTGCGATAGGCGTGGCCCTCAACCTGGGATTCGTGATCGTCGAGGGCGCGGCAGGCTGGCTGTCCGGATCGATTGCGCTGATCGCCGATGCCGGGCACAACCTGTCCGACGTGCTCGGGTTGCTGATGGCCTGGGCGGCCTATGCCCTGGCGAAGCGGCCCGCGAGCGCGCGCTTCACCTATGGGCTTCGGGGATCGTCGATCCTCGCCGCGCTGTTCAACGCGATCCTGCTGCTGGTCGCCTGCGGGGCGATCGCGCTGGGGGCTGTCCAGCGCCTGCTGCACCCCGCGCCGGTGGAAAGCGGCGCGATGATGGCGGTCGCCGCGGTCGGCATCGTCATCAACCTGGGCACCGCACTGCTGTTCCTGCGCGGCCGCGAACATGATCTCAACATCCGCGGGGCGTTCCTCCACATGGCGGCCGATGCCGCGGTGTCCGCAGGCGTGGTCGTGGCGGGGCTGATCGTCGCGCGGACAGGGATGTCCTGGATCGATCCGGCGATGAGCCTGGTGATCGTCGCGGTCATCGTCGCCGGCACCTGGGGCCTGTTCCGCGATGCGCTGAGCATGTCGCTACATGGCGTTCCGGGCGGCATCGATGTCGACGAGGTCAGCGCGCGGCTTGCCGGCCTGCCCGGCGTCGGCGCCGTCCATCATGTCCATATCTGGCCGACCAGCACCACCGAAGTGGCGCTGACCGCGCACCTGCTGATGCCGTCTCAGGGCGAGAACGACGCCTTCCTCGCCGAAACCGCGCAGCTGATGCGCGACGAGTTCCGGATCGGCCACTCGACATTCCAGATCGAGCATGGCGCCTGCGCCGACGAGCGGCGCGATTGCGCGCCCGCGCACCAGCATTGAGGGCTGCATGATCCGTCCTGCCATCGTCCACCTGATCGCGGCCGCGCGCCCCAATTTCATGAAGGTCGCGCCGCTCTGGCATGCGCTGAAGGCGACCGCGGACTTTGCGCCGGTGATCGTCCATACCGGCCAGCATTACGATGCGGCGATGTCGGACGACATCTTCGCCGACCTGGGCCTGCCGGCGCCGGACCATCATCTCGGCATCGGCTCGGGCAGCCACGCCGAGCAGACGGGCAGGGTGATGATCGCCTATGAGGCGCTGGCGATCGCCGAGCGGCCGGACTGGCTGATCGTGGTCGGTGACGTCAATTCGACCGCGGCGGCATCGATGGCGGCGGGCAAGCTGCGCATTCCCATCGTCCATCTCGAAGCCGGCCTGCGCAGCCGCGACCGCGACATGCCGGAGGAGCTCAACCGGCTGGTGACCGACGTGCTCGCGGACGTGTTGTGGACGCCGTCGCCCGATGCCGACGACAATCTGATCGCCGAAGGCATCCCGCGCGAACGCATCACCCGCGTCGGCAATATCATGATGGACAGCTATGAGCTGGTCCGCCCGGCGATCCTGGCGGCGGACTATCCGGGCGAACTTGGACATAAGCCGGGCGGCTATGGCGTGGTCACGCTGCATCGCCCGTCGAACGTCGACCTGCCCGAACAGCTAGAGCGGCTGGTCGACGCACTCGTCGCGGTGCAGGCGCAGCTGCCGCTGATCTTCCCGGTTCACCCCCGCACCCGCCAGCGGCTGGGCGACGCCGGCATCGCCAGACTGGAAGGCGCAGGCATGAAGCTGGTCGGGCCGGCCGCCTATGTCCGCTTCATGAGCCTGGTCGCCGGGGCCGCCGCGGTGATCACCGATTCCGGCGGCATCCAGGAGGAAACCACCTATCTCGGTATTCCCTGCCTGACGCTACGCGAAAATACCGAACGGCCGATCACGATCAGCGAGGGCACCGCGCAGCTGGTGAATGCGGGCAATCTGCTCGAGCGACTTTTGGCCGCGCTCGCAGAACCGAAGCAGGACCGCAAGCGGCCGGAATATTGGGACGGCAAGACCGCCGGGCGCTGCGTTGAGGATCTGCGGCGGCGGATGGGGGCGTAGGGCGGGGTCGGGTGGCGACGGCTTTGCGGCCAGTTTCCGCCGCCAGTACAGCAACGGTTTAGTTTGCGCCGCTATCGTTCAACCCCCGATTACGACCTAGTCAAGTTCAAAAGCCGCCTTGTAATCGGCCGCCAATGATGGGTCCTGATCCTCTTTCCGCAGGATGCAGTTTCCTACAACGAGGCGCTCGATTTCCGTGCCCATGAAGCAGCGGAAGGCATCTTCAGGGTTACAGACGATCGGTTCGCCCCGGACATTGAAGCTGGTGTTCACCAGTACGGGGCATTCGGTGCGCTCCTTGAAGTTCGAAAGCAGCTGCCAATATCTAGGGTTTGTCTCTCGGTGAACCGTCTGAATACGAGCAGAATAGTCAACGTGCGTGACGGCCGGGATTTCCGACCGCGGAACATTGAGCTTTTCGATCCCGAATAGCGCCTCTTCGGCGTTCGTCATTTTGCGTCGACGCTCGTGGAGCACGTCGCCGACAAGCAGCATGTACGGACTGTCCGTATCCACATCGAACCAGTCAGCAACATCCTCCCGAAGAATGGACGGAGCGAAAGGGCGGAAGCTCTCGCGATATTTCACCTTCAGGTTGAGCAGCTTCTGCATTGTCGGCGAGCGCGGATCGCCTAGAATGGAGCGGTTACCGAGCGCGCGTGGGCCGAATTCCATTCGGCCCTGCATCCAGCCTACAGCCTTACCCTCTACCAGCGAATCCGCCGTGGCAGAAATCAGCTGCGCTTCATCCAGAACGGTATATTGGGCGCCGCAACTGCGTAGCTCCTTTTCGATCGCGACCTGTTCGAAAGCAGGGCCGAGATAGGCACCTTGCATCTGGTCCCGCTCCAGAGTGATGCTCCGCGGCTGACCGCAATATTGGTGCCAGACCGAAAGGGCGGCTCCGAGCGCACCCCCCGCGTCACCCGCAGCAGGTTGTATCCATATATCGTCGAAGATTCCTTCTCTGTGAAGCCGACCATTTGCGACGCAGTTGAGGGCCACACCGCCGGCAAGGCACAGTTTTCGCTCTCCGAAGTGGGTGCGCGCATGGCGTGCAAGCCGGAGCACCACTTCTTCCGTGACTTTCTGGATGGACGCAGCCAGGTCCATTTCCCGCTGGGTCAGGTCGTCTTCCGGCTTTCGCGGAGGACCGCCGAACAGCGCATCGAACGCGGGCGATGTCATGGTGAGGCCGGTCGCATAATCGAAGTAGCGTTGATCGAGCCAGAACGATCCATCCGGTTTTAGATCGATCAGGTGGTCCAAGATAGTCTGGGCGAAGCGCGGCTCCCCATAGGGGGCGAGCCCCATCACCTTATATTCCCCGGAATTAACACGGAAGCCAGTGTAGAAGGTGAACGCGGAATAGAGCAGACCAAGCGAATGGGGGAAATGTAGTTCCCTATGGATGGCGAGGCGGTTTCCTTGGCCGACGCCAAGCGAGGTGGTGCACCATTCGCCGACACCATCCATGGTGAGCACGGCGGCACTCTCGAACGGCGAAGGGAAAAACGCGCTGGCCGCATGCGACTCATGATGTTCCGCGAACAGGATGGCGTCATTCCGTCCGCCGCCGCCGGGGAGCGCCTGGAGCGCAGAGCGCAGCATTGACTTCTGGAAGAGCTTTTCCTTCAGCCAAACTGGCATTGCACGGCGGAAGGATGCGAAACCTCGAGGTGCCGTGGCCAGATATGTTTCCAATAGCCGCTCAAATTTCGCGAACGGCTTTTCGTAAAAAACGACGTGGTCGACGCCGTCGAGCCCACAACCCGCCTCCTCCAGGCAGTAGGTTGCCGCCGATGCCGGAAATCGAGGATCATGCTTCTTGCGCGTGAAGCGCTCCTCCTGCGCGGCAGCGACAATTCTGCCGTCCTCGATCAAAGCCGCAGCGCTGTCGTGATAAAATGCCGAAATTCCTAGAATTCGCATGTGGGACCCGATCAGAACAGAGTGTAAATGAATGGCGCGAGCGCTGTGCCCGAGGTCAACAGAATAAGGCCGCCAAATATCGCCAGTACGAAAAGGATCGGAAGAAGCCAGAATTTCCGCCGGGCTCCCAGGAACGCCCAGATCTCTCGTGCAAACTCCATGATGGGTTCCTTTCTGGTTCGATCAGAATTGGTGCTCGACTGAACGCGGAAGCGGCCCCGGGGGATCGCGATCGATCCAGTGGCTCGGTGCGTTGGCATCGCGGCGGAGGCGCAGGGCGTCCCGTCCGCTAAGCCGCATTACCAGGGCGTAAGGAGTGAAGATCAGTCCAAAAATTGCAAACATGATCACCGGGTTCGTTATGCGAGCGAGCAGTGCTCCGAGTTGCATCCAAAGGCGATTCAAGGGCGCCAGTGCCTGGGGAGCCAGGACAGCGACAGTGATCAGAGCCAAGCCGGCACAACCAGTGGCCATTGTGTCGACCGTCCAGGCGCCATGGATCAGTCGCTTGGTTATGCAGAAAAGCAACAGCACGCTGCCCACCGTCCAGCCGAAGCTGCGCTCCGATGGAAGCTTAACATCCTTGTACTCGATGAATTCCTCGTGGGCGTGGCTGCTCATGGCTTACCCTTCCTCGGTTGCTGATTGCCGGCCGTTGCCGCCCGTGACTGTTGCTCCCATGCCGGGCCGAAGCGGCGAAGAAGAACGTCGCTAGCAAGTTGATTGGCGTATGCGCTCGCATGCGCATCGAAGCGATTTACGATCAGGCTTTTCCGATCCGACACAGCAGCCAGAGCCGGACGCAGATCAACGCAGGCGATGCGTTCCCGATGGCACCGCTCCAGGAGCTTGTCGATCAAGCCATCGTTCGGGCTGAGGCCGATCGGACGACCAAGCTCCGGCCAGATGTAGATCGCGATCGGTATCGCCGCGGCACGGGCGACATTCAGAACCTCCGCGAGTCGAGCGTCGGCGCGCTGCGCGAGTTCGTCGCGGGGGTCGCGGAAGCGCGCATAATAGGCATCCGGATCTACAAGTCCGAGCCGGATCTGGGCATCGGCGAAAGCATGGGAGAGCAACATGTACAGCGCTGATGAGCGGGACAGAGGTTCATGCAGGATCCATCCAGGCTGCTTTGGATCGGGACGGCGCGTTTGGGGATCGTCGACGTCGTTCAGATACCATTGCAACAAAATGAAATGTGGGTGCGAAGCACGTATTGCGACCGCCATGTTCGCGCGATGCTCGGCGTAGTTGGCACCGGGCACGCCGAAATTAAGCACTTCGTAGCGATGCTCTCGCCGGTTAAGCAGCTCATCTAGGCGATCGGAAACGCGATCCCGTTCCATGATCCCCGCGCCATAGGTAAAGCTATCGCCTATAATTGCGATCCGGAAGATGCCGGGCTGAGCCATCGGCGTGAAGTCGCGGTCGCGAAATCCAAGGCGATTTTTTTGGGGCGGGTGGCTGGTATACCATCTCTGCGAGAAGTAATCAGTGCGGTTGCCCGTCGTGCCTATATCGGAGAGCAGGATCCGAGCACCTATCTCGCAGCCGAACAGCACGATAATGAGCGACGCCATGCACAAGCCTACATTGGCGAATATTTTGCGGAGCTTGGACGATGGGCGTTGCTGGGCAACTATCGTACTAGCCAAGGGCGTGTTCCCTATCTTGCAAGGCTGAAATGGCGAAGCTCGATCGGCGGTGCGGCAGCCGTGCACCGAGTGAATGCAAAGGCATCACGAAGCTCTCGTCTACCCCGAGACTGACGAGCCACTTTCGAAAAGAGCGGGTTGATGCAAAGATAAGGCTCGCCTCGTAAATTACAGTCGGCAAGTCATCATCGAGGGGCACAAAGTATCGGAGGCCCGGAATCGTCAGCGGTAGCTTTTTAACCACAGTATCAAGCGACTGGTCGATCGCATCAGGGCTGATATCGTTGAGGACCAAGGCAATCATGCCATGCGCACTGCTGCGGTAGATATGATGCAACAGTGGCTGGAAGGCTACGCAGCCATGCCTGAAGACCAACTCGATAACTGCCTGAATGGCCATGCGCCCGTCTCCGATGGCACCCGCGGAAGCTGGCTCGGGGCTCCGACAACCGCGTGACCCCAGACCTACATGTTCATCTGTGATTTCCGCAGCGCGCATAAGATTAGCAAATAGGCCTTTGTTGGTAACAACATTGAGCATGTGCCAGCGACGACACGAAATTTGGTAACCTGAGCGAGAAATTCATTGTTTAGAGGAGGGCGCTAGAATCCGAGCGTGATTACCCGAAGCTGGTGAGCGATCACCCTGTCGCCGGTTGGCGGAGCAGGTAGTCGATGCCATCGATCCCGATATATGTCTGCGGGTAATCGTGATCCGGATATCGGGTGCGCAACACCCGCCTGAGCTCGAAGCCGGGCCGGTTCGTCGAGGGATCAGCGCAGATCGCTGTCATAGGAGGAGACGATACCGCGCCGTCGAGCGTCAAGCCGCCATCACCGTCGACATTGTCGCGGACGGAGGATGCCGATCACGCCATCCAACGGAAAGCGTGCTAGCAGGACTTGCCGAAGTAGCGTGAACGCTAGCTTTCCCGCCTGCGCATCGACAGCGGCGATCTGTCGATGACAGCAAACGCCTTAGCCCGATCCTCTGGCAAGGGCAGTCAGCGGTCGCCCGTGTCGGGTCAGGAGCTCTTCGTATCGCGTTCACTGCGGAATCGCCGGCTCAGCATCTTTCCTCCCGCTCCCAGAACAAGGAGGGCGCCCAAGCCGATGCCGGCGATCGGCGCCGGAGTACCGTGAGCACCGCCGCCACCGCCACCGCCATTACCGCCGCCACCGCCATTCCCGCCACCACCGGCATTGCCGTTCGAGCCCGTGTTGCCGTTGTTCCCGTTATTCGGGTTGCCATGGCCGGCATTGCCGTTCGCGTTCCCGTTCCCGCTGTTGCCGTTATTGGGATTGCCGGCAGCGAAGGCGGGGATGGACAGCGAGCACCAGCCCAGCGTCGCGACAATCAGGGTCAGGCGCGTGATTTTGTGCATGATGCTCATCCCCAGAGGTGGTTCGATCGTAATCGATACCTCCCGGCGATCGCGATTTCACTTGCGCATAATATGTAACTCCTAGTCTCCATCGCAGCTCGCCGCCCTGTGGCGGCAGCCACGTCATGTCTGCTTTCGCGATATTCATTGCAAAACGGGCCGTCCGTAACCTGCTCGAGACCAGCCTCAATCCGGCGCTGCTACCGCCTCGCGCGCCAGTGCATAGGCTTGCGTTCCCCGCGTAATCACCATGTCGCCCGCGACGATCTCGCCCGGCTCGATGTCGTCCTGCTCCGCGATCTCGGCATAGACCGGGCCGAAGTCGGTTTCGATCGTCTGGCGGAGCAGATCGTCGAAGCTGTCGATCACGAAGTAATTCTGCTGGTAGTCGTCGATCCGGTAGCGGGTGCGCATCACCCGCCTGAGGTCGAAGCCGAGCCGGTTGGGCGAGGGGTTGTCGAGCGCGAAGATCGACTCGCCATAGGAGGAGACGATGCCCGCGCCGTAGAGTTTCAGGCCGCCATCACCCTCGGCGCCGTCGCGGACCAGGCCGAATTCGACGGTATACCAGTAGAGGCGCGCCAGCCGGTCGATCGCGCCCTGTTCCAGGGCGCGGAGGCCGCCGCGGCCATAGGCCTGCATATAGTCGGCGAACACCGGGTTGGCGAGCAGCGGGACGTGGCCGAACACGTCGTGAAAGATATCCGGCTCCTGTAGGTAGTCCACCTGCTCGGGCGTGCGGATGAACCGGCCGGCAACGAAGCGGCGGTTGGCGAGATGTTCGAAGAAGACGTCCTCCGGCACCAGTCCCGGCACGGCGACGACCTGCCAGCCGGTCGTTGCCATCAGCCGCTCGGACAGTTCGGCGAAATCGGGGATGCCGCGCTTCGACAGCCGCAGGATATCGAGCCCTTCGAGGAAGGCCGGCGCGACCCGGCCCGGCAACATCGCCGACTGGCGCGCGAACAGCCGATCCCACATCGCATGCTCGGCAAGGTTATAGCTGTCCCACGCCTGGGCTATGGTCCAGTCGGATGCGGCGCCCGGGGGCGGGGCAGCGGCTATGGTCTCGTCGGTCTTGAGCATCACAGCGATATAGCAACAGATGATACCATTTACACCGGTGCATCGGCCGCATTTTAGGGCTGACCGGCGCTGCCTTTGGCGTCTATGTGGATGCATAAAGCAGCATCGCGGGAGCCGGGGCCATGACCGTCATCATCAAGGAAGCCGATCTGATCGAGAGCGTCGCCGACGCGCTCCAATATATCAGCTATTATCACCCGATGGATTATATCAGGGCGCTTGGCGCGGCCTATGAGGCGGAACAGGGGCCAGCCGCCAAGGATGCCATCGCGCAGATCCTGACCAACAGCCGGATGTGCGCGGAGGGCCACCGTCCGATCTGCCAGGATACCGGCATCGTCACCGTCTTCATCAAATGGGGCCAGCAGTGCATGCTGGATTCCGAGAGAAGTCTGCAGGAGGTCGTCGACGAGGGCGTTCGCCGCGCTTACCTCCATCCCGAAAACCGGCTGCGCGCGTCGATCCTCAAGGACCCGGCGTTCAGCCGCGTCAACACCAAGGACAACACGCCGTCTGTGCTCAACGTCGAGATGGTGCCCGGCCATCATGTCGAGGTCGCGGTTGCGGCCAAGGGCGGCGGTTCGGAGAACAAGTCGAAGTTCGCGATGCTGAACCCATCGGAATCGATCGTCGACTGGGTGATCGAGACCGTCCCGAAGATGGGTGCCGGCTGGTGCCCGCCGGGGATGCTCGGCATCGGTATCGGCGGCACCGCCGAAAAGGCGATGACGATGGCCAAGGAATCGCTGATGGGCGATATCGACATGGCCCAGCTCAAGCAGCGCGGCCCCCAGAACGACATCGAGAAGCTGCGGATCGAGATCTTCGACAAGGTCAACGCGCTCGGCATCGGCGCGCAGGGGCTTGGCGGCCTTTCGACCATCCTCGACGTCAAGATCCTCGATTATCCGACCCATGCGGCATCGAAGCCGGTGGCGATGATCCCGAACTGCGCGGCGACCCGCCATGCGCATTTCCATCTCGACGGCTCGGGCCCGGCCTATCTCGATCCGCCGAATCTCGACGAATGGCCGAAGGTGGAATGGGCGCCGTCGAAGGAGTCGATCCGCGTCGACCTGAACGCGCTGACCCCCGAGATCGTCGCGAGCTGGAAGCCGGGCGACCGGCTGCTGCTCAACGGCAAGATGCTCACCGGCCGCGATGCCGCGCACAAGCGCATCCAGGAGATGCTGGCGAAGGGCGAGCCGCTGCCGGTCGATTTCAAGGGCCGGGTGATCTACTATGTCGGCCCCGTCGATCCGGTGCGCGACGAGGTCGTCGGCCCCGCCGGCCCGACCACCGCGACCCGCATGGACAAGTTCACCGACATGATGCTCGAGCAGACCGGCCTCATCGCCATGGTCGGCAAGGCCGAGCGCGGGCCTGCGGCGATCGAGGCGATCCGGAAGCACAAGGCCGCCTATCTGATGGCGGTCGGCGGTGCGGCCTATCTGGTGGCCCGCGCGATCAAGGGCGCCAAGGTCGTCGGCTTCGCCGATCTCGGCATGGAGGCGATCTACGAGTTCGATGTTAAGGACATGCCGGTCACGGTGGCCGTAGACGCGACCGGCGAGAGCGTCCACCACACCGGCCCGCTGGTGTGGCGCGAGAGGATCGCCAAGGAGAAGCTGCTCGAGACCGCGTAAGGCGCCGTCGCCCCGGCGGAGGCCGGGGCCTCGGTCGGCGAGGGCGGAGTAGGGGTGGCACGGCACTCCTGAGATCCCGGCCTCCGCCGGGATGACGTGGGAGGATAAGGGGGCTAGCCGCCCTTTTCTCCGTTCACGGTCAGCGAATAATGGATGCGGACCCAGGCGCCGATCAGCGGCTTGCCGTCGGCACGCGGGGGGCGGACGCGGAATTGCCAGGCGGCCTGTCGGACGGCCCGGGCCATGCCGGATCCCATCGGCCCCTCGTCCAGCTCGCGGCAGTCCTCGACGCGATAGTCCGCGATCGTCCGGCAGATGATCTCGCCCCATCCCGATCGCGGCGTGCCCTTCGGAAGATAATAGGCGAGCTCGGCCTGGGTCGGCTCGCGATACCATTCGGCGTTGTAGAGGCGCGCGCCGCCCGGCCCTTCGCCGGATCCGCTGCTGTCGGCGGAGCCGGTGCCGCCGGTGCCGCTTGCCCCTTGTGTGCGTGAAGGGATCTTGCCGATATCGCTGGCGGCGAACACGTCGCTGCTGACCAGCATCATCCTGAGCGGTGCGGCCGCCGGCAGCGGCGGATCTGGCAGCTTCGGCGCGGTCACGGCTTCGACCGGCCTGGGCGTCGCCTTGCGTGCTGCGGCCTTCCTCTCGGCCTTGGGTTCGCGCAGCGCGAGCAGCGGAAAGCTCTTATACTCCGGCTCGACTTTCCTGACCGCGAGCGGCGGCGCCATGAGGAAGGCCAGGAGGATAGCGACTAGGTGGACGGCGGCGGCGAGCAAAAGCCCGATGGCGCGCCGCGTCAACAGCTCGGGGCGCCGCGCCGGCAGGAGTGTTCGGAAGGCCGGACGCATGAGGATCGCCCCTAAACACCGCGACGACATGCCGCAACCCGATCGGCACGTCTCTATGATGCCACGCTGTCTCCCGGATGAACCGGCCAGCAAAAAGGCAGGGTCGTATCGCCATTAGCATCGCCGGCCGCCGTGAAGCGGCGCTCGACGAACAGCCCCCGACCCTCGCCGTCGACCGCGATCACCGAACTGCACCGCGTGCCATAGACCGGATTTCGGATGAAGATCGGACTGTGGTTCGGTTCCTGCGGCACGTCGGAGGGTTGGACAGGGTCGAGGCCGATATCGGGAAGCGCTTCCTCGCGCAGGCCTTCGAGCAGCAGCTCGGGCGTGTCGGCCGGGCCCATCAGCCAATCCAGAAGGATGGATTTGAGCCTTAGCGTCTTGGGCCAGGGTTCGTCGAGCGCCCCGTTGGACAGGCCGTAGAGGCCGGAACCGAGGCTGGTGTGCAACGCCGCCGGACGATTGGACAGGAAGCGGGCGCGATCACCGTCGATCGCGATCAGGTTGACCGGATTATAGGCGTCTATCGCCATGCTGTCGGGATCGGTGCCTTTGAGCAGGCCGGTCACCAGTCCGCCGCGCGAAGGCCGGTCCTGCCCGGGCGAGCCGAAACCGCGCAGGTTGGTGACGACAGCGCAGCGACCTCGTTCGGAGACGCCCAGCCAGGTGCCGCCCGACTGCAGGTCGCGGCCCGCGAGCAGTCCGCTATCCTGCCAGCGCGCCAGCGGAGCGGCGGGGCGGGCATGGAACTCGTCGCGATTGGCGGCGATGACGAGCCGCCAGCGCGGATGGGCTTGCCAGGCCATGGCGAGGACGCACATCGGCGGCTCTACCGTTTCGGCCTGCCGCCGGGCCAGCGTGTCTCGGGCAGGAAGAACGTGGTGACGAGGGCGATGGCCATGCAGGCCGCCACATACCAGAAGAACGCGGCCTCGATCCCCGCGGCCTTGAACGACAGCGCGATCGATTCCGCGGTGCCGCCGAAAATTGCCTGACTGACCGCATAAGGCAGGCCGACGCCCAGCGCGCGGACGTGCGGCGGGAACAGCTCGGCCTTGACGACGGCGCTGGTGGCGCTCGATCCGGAGATGATCAGATAGGCGAGGCAGATCAGCAGAAAGGCGCTCACCATACTCTGCGCCGCGCCGATCGCGGTGAACAGCGGCACGGTGGCGATCCCGCCCAGAATCCACGTCCAGTAGAGCAGCGGCTTGCGGCCGATCCTGTCGGAGAGGGCGCCGAGCAACGGCTGGATGACGATGTAGAAGATCAGCGCCGCCGAGCAGATCAGCGACGCCTGGTCCTTGGCGAAGCCGGCGCTCGCGACCAGATATTTCTGCATATAGGTGGTGAAGGCGTAGAAGCTGACATTGCTGCCGATCGACAGGCCGAACACAAGGGCAACCTGCTTCGGCTGCTCGCGGATCAGCGTGACGAGACCTCCCTTGCGCTTCCGCGTGCCTTCTCCGAGGAAATCGGGTGTCTCGTCGATCCCGCGACGGAGCCAGAACACCGTGACCGCCAGGATGGCGCCGGTCGCGAACGCGATCCGCCAGCCAAAGGATTCGAGCTGGGCTTCGGTCAGGAACACGAACTGCAGCAGCACCAGCAGCGCGAGCGCGAGCAATTGCCCGGCGATCAGCGTGACATATTGGAAGCTCGACCAGAAACCGCGTCTGTCGGGCGGCGCAATCTCGGTGAGATAGGTGGCAGCGGTGCCGAACTCGCCGCCCAGGCTGAGTCCTTGGGCCATCCGCGCGACGACCAGCAGCAGCGGCGCGGCGAGGCCGATCGACGCATAGGTGGGGGTGCACGTGATGATCAGCGAGCCGGCGCACATCAGCGTGATGGACCAGGTCAGCGCGCTCTTGCGGCCGTAGCGGTCGGCGAGCACCCCGAGCAGCCAGCCGCCGAGGGGCCGCATCAGGAAGCCGATCGCGAACACGATGCTGGTGCTCAGCAATTGCGCGGTCGGATCGCCCTTCGGGAAGAAGCTCTTCGCGAAATAGAGCGAGAAGGCGGAGTAGATATACCAGTCATACCACTCGACGAGATTGCCGAGCGCACCGCCGACGACCGAACGGACGGCGTTGGGGCGGCGGGTTTCTGCTCTCACCTCTGTTCGTCATTCCAGCGAACGCTGAAATCCCTCTGTCTTCCTGGCCGCGAGGAAGAAGAAATGAGATCCCGGCTTTCGCTGGGATGACGAAGAGAGATGAGGGATCGGCTCAAAACAGACCCAGCCCGCCGATTTCAACATCGTCGAGCGCGATCCCGAACACGAAGTTCAGGCGCAGCCGATATGCCGTCGCGCTTTCGATGTCGGCCTCGACATGCTGATCGCCGTTGCGCCGGCGATAGTGGCGATCGGTGAGCGAGGCGAAGCCGGACGGAAGACAGATGCTGACCACCGAAAGGTTGGTGAAGCGGATATTCGGCCGGGTCGAGGACCAATGGTTGGACAGCTCGAGATCGGCCGATGCGACATTCTCCAGCGTAAAGCTGTACTGGGGCTGCCAATCTACGCCGGCGGAGCGACCATCGGTCGCAGCCGGGTCGCCGCGCCGTTCGAGCAGCCAGCCATGGTCTTCAATCAGCGAGAGGCGGAATTGGGCGCCGTCGGGCGCGGTCGCAGTCGAGCCTTCGAACAGCTTCATTGGCGGCGAGTAGCTGCCGCCGAAGCCGGCGTCGGCGATCCAGGGTTCGCCTTCGATCTGGATCAGGTTGAGGGTGTGGGTGCGCGGCGGGACTCCGTCAGCCATCAGCCAGATCCGCGCGAGCAGCGGCCGCGCATCGAAGCCGATCGCGGTCAATGCGCGCAGGAACAGCTGGTTCTGTTCGAAGCAATAGCCGCCGCGGCGGCGATGGACGAGTTTGTCGAACACATGGGCCGGATCGAGGCTGATGCCGCGGCCCAGCCGCACGTCGAGATTTTCGAAGGGAATCGACAGGCGGTGCGCGCGCTGCACGATGGCCAGTCCCTCGGCATCGGCGGCCGGTTGCAGCCCCAGGCCGATGCGGGCGAGGTAGCTGTCTAGGTCGATCGGTGCGCTTATTTGCATGGGCCGGTGCGGTGGCCGGTGCCGGTGGTCACGATCCTGACCGGCGCGCCATCCTTGGTGCCGGTGGACATCGTCGAAATCTCGTAGCTGTCGGGGGTATAGCTGCCCTTCGATGCGACCAGCAGCCCTTCGGGAAAGCGCTTGTTGACGCAGAAGGTGTCGAAGGCGAGCTTGCCGCCGACGAGCGAAAAGCGGCGCAGCTTGCAGACTGCGGCGTCGTCCTGGGTCAGCAAGGCTTCCGGGCGGCTCACCGCCTGCTGCGCGGTGTAGCAGCTCTTGCGGCTGCTGTTTCCGGCGAAGACCTTCACGACCCATTGCGGGACGCCGGGCACGTCGGCGCTGATCGTCTTGGTCTGATGCTGCCACGCGCCCGGCGCGAAGCCGTCGGCAGCGGCCGGCGCGGCCAACGCGAGCAGAATGAAGCCGGTCGCCATGTGACGCGTTTTCTTGCCGTTTCCCGCACTCATCGGACTGTTCTCCTCACGACTTCGATCCATTAACGGCTGACTGCTAAGGTTCAAGCCTGCTCGGCCGGGCGGGCGGCGATCTGTCGCCACGGGCCGGCTGTGCTGATAGGGTCTGCCGGGGGGTAGCTGCGCCACGTGTCGATGGTCTGGAATGGAGACGAACTTAGCGTCCGGCTGCTGGGCAGGCGTCGTCTCGGCTTCACGGCGCGCGCGACACGGGCGTGGCTGGCGAGGCCATGGTCGCCGGGCTCGAGGCGGCGGATCGCGCTGATCGCGATGAACGATGTGCTGGCATGGCCGCAAATCTATCCGCTGCTGCGCTACCGGGCACGGTTCGCAGCGTCGCAGACCGAGTTTCGGGTGTTCGACTATCACCATATCGATGTCGCGGATCTTGGAAGCGACCTGGCCGCGATAGCGGTGCAGGCGCCCTATGGCGCTGGAGACGGTGAGATCGAGCGGCTGCTCGGCGGACTGAAGGCCGCGCATCCCGATACGCCGCTGAGTTTTCTGGACTGGTTCGCGCCGACCGACATCCGCTTCTCGGAGCGCGTGACGCCCTATGTCTCGCATTATGTGAAGAAAGCGCTGCTGCGCGACCGCGGCGCCTATATGATGCCGACCGATGGCCATACCCAGCTTACCGATCATTTCAGCCGCCGGCTCGGCACCGACAATCCGGCGCCGGAGTGGCGGGTCGATCCGTCGATCGTCGATCGGCTGATGATCGGCCCGGCCTTCGCGACCGGGCCGGCGCTGCTGCCGGGCTTCGAACGGCCCGCCGCCGCATCGGCCCATCGCCCGATCGACCTGCATGCCCGGATCGCCGTCGAGGGCACGCCCTGGTACCAGGCCATGCGGCAGGAGGCGGCCGACAAGGTCGGATCAAGCTTCCCTGATCTGCGGGTCGCGGCGAGCGGCAGGATCTCGCGGCGGGCCTTCCTGGACGAGTTGCGGGCGTCGAAGCTGTGTTTCAGCCCGTTCGGCTATGGCGAGCTGTGCTGGCGCGACTATGAGGCTGCACTGTGCGGTGCGGTGCTCGTCAAGCCCGACATGTCGCACATCGAGTGCGATCCCGACATCTTCGTGCCGTTCGAAACCTATATTCCGGTGCGGTGGGACCTTGCCGACCTCGATGAGAAGGTCCGCGAGGCGCTGCGCAGGCCTGAGTGGCTGGCGGAGATAGCTGCAGCCGCACGGCAGCGGGTGGTCGAGTATCTCGCCGGCCCCAGCCTCGAACGCTTCGTCGCGGGGCTGTGTGGACGCTAGGTCCAGCCAGCCGCCGCTGCTGCGGCACGAGGATCATGCCCGCACCGCCTATCTGGACGGGTGGCGCGGCGTCTCGATCCTGCTGGTGCTGATCGGCCACTTCACCGGCCTTCCGGCGATCCGCTGGGGCCAGCTCGGCGTCGAGCTGTTCTTCGCGCTGTCGGGACGGCTGATGGCGCAGATCCTGTTCGTCGACGGCTTCCCGCTGCGGCCGTTCTTCGCGCGTCGCTTCTCGCGTGTCTGGCCGGGGCTGCTCGTGCTGGTGCTCGTGCTGATGGCTCTCTCCAGCTACGGCTGGCCGCCGGGCGAGGCGCCGATCGATGGCGGCACCGCGCTGGCGACGCTTGGACTGGCTTGGGAACGACCTCTTGTTGGCTTGAAAACAGCCCGCGCTGCTCACACCGCAGCGTGTCATCCAGCGGGAGATGATAATTGCTAATGCGACGGAGGAGAGTACGCAAAAATCCAGTGCAATCGCATCCGTCGCCCGCGCCGCGAAATTTGGCCTCGTCATTGATTGCATTATGTTAGAAAATGATTTGTCATCCTTCGATGTGAACGAGTAATTATGCAAGAAACCGTCGGTTCTCGATTCGATTCTAAGTCGAACTCCGCTGGATTTGACTATTTACGTATCGGTTTGTCGGCTGCTATATGCATCTGGCATTCGTGGTGGATATTCACGGGAAGACTTGCGTGGGATCTGCCCCTTTGGCGCGGTTGGCTCGCATTCGTACCACAGAGCTTCATTCCGATGTTTTTCGCGCTTTCCGGGTTTCTTGTTGCAGGAAGCCTTGAACGCAATCGGCTCCATCATTTTCTCGCGCTTCGCGTCTTGCGGATTATTCCGGCACTTGCTTTTGAGATCATCATATCCGCTTGTGTGATCGGCGCCCTGTTCACCAGTCTACCGCTCGGACAGTATTTCACTTCCAGAGAGTTTTCGACCTACTTCCTGAATATTGTAGGTTTGGTTCATGTTACGCTGCCTGGGGTGTTCCCAAAAAACCCTTTGTCCAGCCTCTCGAATCCGCAGCTCTGGACCATTCCCTTCGAGCTTGAATGCTACGCCGTTCTGAGCCTACTGTCACTACTCGGCCTCATATGGAGACGCAGCTATCTACTAATATTAACGATTATTTTGATAATTGCACGGACAATCTATATTGCGTTTATCAAAAACGATGACTCCACGGGTTCGATGGTTGCCGGTCATTTTACTGGTCGAATTCTTATACTCATGTTTCTGGCGGGGGTGTTGGTCTATCGTTACCGGAGTCGGATTCCGTACTCCGATCTACTGGGATGGGCCTCACTGGCATTGATTTCTGTTCTACTCAGATATCCGGCTCTATGGTGGTTGGCTGCGATTCCAACAGGTTATTTCATCGCTTGGTTCGGTTTGAAGCAATTGCCGGCCCTACCGTTCGGTGATCTGTCTTACGGCGTATATTTGTTCCACTTCCCCGTCACGCAGATGCTAATGGCCTTGGTGGGTCGCTTCATGGGATGGTGGTGGCCCTTCGCTATCATCAGTCTCTTCGGAAGCGTAGCGTTCGCTGCAGTGTCCTGGAGGCTGGTCGAAAACCCACTGCTGGCTAGAAAACGCATCATTCTCGAAAGGCTAGATGCGATCTGGGAGCATGCGCGACCGACGTGACCTAAGCGTCAATCAGTCAATAGACTAGCTTCACCATCGGCTATCTGCGGGACCTCGTCGTCCCCGGCAGCGCCAGCTTCGACCATCTGGTCGCGCGCGATCGAGGAGCACAAGCTATTGGGTGACGGGCCTTCCAGTCGCTCTATTTGAATCTGTTCAACCGTCTGGCCCAGGGCTGCAACCTGCGCGGCGCCCAGTCGCGGATGAAATGGTCGACCGCCACTTTCGGGTCGCGCCGGTCGCCGCTGCCGGGGCGGCGGCGGAAGCTGGTGGTGCGGCTGCGCAGGCCGTCGGCCTGGGGCGCGGTGTAATAAAGGTGGCGCCCAAGCGCGCAATTCCGATCATCAGGCTTTTGCCCTTACCGCCGCGATTTTTTAACGGCTGGCCGTCACGGTTCAAGCCTGCTCCCTCACCTATTGAGGCAGCGGGATATTCCAGTGATGCTCCGCATCGAGGCCGTAGACATCCCGCAGCCGGACCAGCGATGGTGTCAGGCTCGTGATCAGCGCGGTTTCTTCGTCCGGCGTGAGCCGGAAACGCCCTGGAATTTTGATCGGCCGATGTCCCCTGGCGCGCACGGCAGGCGGCAGCAACGCGCCCAGTGCGCGGTAGATGGCCGGTGCACGCCGTAGCAGGCGCGTGATGCCTATTGGCTCCTTGCGCTCACCCGCCCGGTTTTGAAAGCGGGGCCGCCGCAGCGAGGCAAGTGGCGGCAGGCCGATAAAGTCTAGGGCCCGCTCCACCAGCGCTTCAGGATCGCGCTCAAGCTCTTCGGTCGTAAGCAGCAGCATGTCGCCGCTGTCATACCAGTAGCGAAAACGGTCGATCTGTGCCGCATAGTCGGACGCGGCTAGCGATACCGGGCTCACGCCATGATCGAGGCTATGGTCGGGTCGATCGGACCGAATCTGGTTGACCTCGTCGCGCATCAACTGGGCGTGCCGCGCATGAGATTCGATGCGGCGCAGCGGATGCCGCACCAGATAGATCAATTTATAAGCGCCACCCGAGGCCGCCATCCGCGCTGGCACATCGCCGCAATAGGGATATTTGCTGCAGTCCGTACTGCCGTCGAGAATCCACCGGCGGTCGCCTGCGGTTGGATAGAGACCCTCATACCAACCGAGTCCGCGCGCGAAGCGCTCGTCGGACGAGAAATACTTGGGTTCCTTTTCCGCCGAGGAGGCGATGTCGGGATGTTGCGCCAGATAATCATAAAGCGACGTGGTGCCGCACTTCATGGCGCCGACGATCAAGATACAGGGTTTGAAGGCCACGCGGGATTGATCGCGCCAATCGTGCCTGAAGGCAAGCGCCAGTCAGCGAAAGCGGTTGAAGCGCCGTGCGAAGGGTTGGAGACGTGGCGGAATCCAGTCGCGAACGAAATGATCGACCGCTACCCGCATGTCGCGGCGGTCCGAACTGCCCGGCCGGCGGCGGAAGGAGGTCGTGCGGCTGCGTAGGGCTTCGGTCTGCGGCGCGGTATAATAATAGGTCGCAATCGAGCGGCGGGCGCGTCCGGGCGGGCAGGTGAGCGGCTCGGGATGGCCATGATAGCTGTCGGCATCGGTGTTGAAGATCACCGCACGGCCGAGGATCGGCGCCACCTTTGCGACGCATGCTTTCATGTCTCGATCCCAGAGTTCGAGATCGCCGCCATAATCAGGAAGCCAATCTTCATTGAGGTATATGAGCAGGTTCAGCCGCCGCTCGACGAGCATCGGCTTGTGCAGGTTGAAATCGGCGTGGATTGAAAGATGCCCGCCCGGCCGCGTCTCATGCAGGCCGCCGCCGATATAATAGGGATCCGGGATGAGACCTGCGATCCCGGTGAGTGCTTCGAGGAAACCCAGGAAAGCGGGACCGTTGAGTTCGAGCAACAGATGGCGCAGGCGCGGATCGATGATCTCGTCGGGCGCGAACTGGAATTTGAGCCGCTCCTGATCGCGGTCGAAGAAACTCTTGCCCTCGGCCGACGGGAATTGGGCGGCCATGTCGCGCAGCAGCGCGGGATCAAGCAACTCATCGAGCACGATATGCGGAAAGGGCTGCGCGGCCGCATAGGCCGCTGCGTAGTCGGTGCCGATCTTCCGGCATTGGGCTGCGTCGAAGCCAAGCCAACCCCGGTGATTGGAGAAGGTGAGGATGCTCATGCGGCTTTGATCCACAATCTCACGATCGATGTCATGGGGCAGGCGCTGCGGCCGCGATCGCGACTGGCGGATGGCCGAGCCATGCTTGCGTCAGCCGGCGGCGAGCGGGAATCTCGATCAACCGGAAGGTGAAATGGGAGACCAGCAGCACGATGGCCGTATATCCGATCAGATAGGCCGTCCGCGCGATGGCCGGGTCGAGTGCGATATGGCGCGTCATATAGCTCCAGGGCACGATGAATATTGATCTTATGAACAGATGGTTGAGGTAGATCGAATAGGAACGATCCCCAAGCCATAGCAGCGGCGCGCAGCCGAGCGCGCAGCCGAGCGCGCGGCCGACGGGACCGCAATCGGTCCAGCAGCTTGCCACCAGCAGCGCAAAAGGCAGGATGATCAGCACATCGTTCGAGGAAACCGCGAGGAGCAGGATGCTCGCCACGCCGGCGACTATCTGCAGCGTGGCGAGCATAGTCGGCGGCAAGGCCGCGATGCGTTCGCGGCCATAGAATATCAGCATGCCAACGGAGAAGCCCGCGAGGCAGCGGAACGGTGCTATGCCGGCGATGATGTCGAGCGATCCCGAATCGACGGCGACCAGAGCATAGAAGAGAGTGGCGGCGAACAGCAGCAGGGCCCGGTTCAGCATCGGCATCCGGCAGTTCAGCGAGACGATCGGCGGAAACAGGAGATAAGTGAACATCTCGGCGCTGATCGACCAGCTTGGCGTGTTCCAGCCTCCACCAAAGGGCAGCCAGGCGTTGAGCAATAGCAGCTGTGCCACCAAGTTTAGGATGCTATGCCGGTCCCACGGCACCATCGCCGAACCTACATCCAGCATTTGCGCCATGATTCGGAATGCCAGCAGTGCGACGAGTGTGAACAGCAGCAGCGGATAGATCCGCGCCAGCCGGCGCAACAGGAAGTCGCGGGCTTCCTTCCGGTCATATGCCACGCCGCGATCGGCGCGATTGACATGGCTGATGATGAACCCGCTAAGGATGAAAAACAGGTCCACCATCAGATAGCCGCGCTGGAAAAGGGCGGTCGCTTGCTCGAATGGCAGATGATAATCGGCACCGTACTGAACGTGATAGAAGAGCACCATCAGCGCCGCTATGCCGCGCATTCCGCTATGCGATCTGATTTGTCCCGGCGCCCCCACCGTTCCTCGCTAACGACGCGGACAGGGCTCGGCAAGATTGTCAGGCGCGGCTTTCGGACTATATTTGTTCCATGACCATCCAGATCCGCACCAGCCTCGACGATGTCGATCTCGGCCAGACCTTCATACCCCATCGTCCCGAGCGCCCGGAAAAGACCGAGGGCGGCAAGGCGTTCAAGCTCGTGTCCGACTATGAGCCGTCGGGCGACCAGCCTGCCGCGATCGCCGAGCTGACTGCCCAGGCGGACGCAGGCGAGCGCGATCAGGTGCTGCTCGGCGTCACCGGATCGGGCAAGACCTTCACCATGGCCAAGGTGGTGGAGCAGCTGCAGCGTCCGGCGCTCGTGCTCGCACCGAACAAGATCCTGGCGGCGCAGCTTTACGGCGAATTCAAGCAGTTCTTCCCCGACAATGCGGTCGAGTTTTTCGTCAGCTATTATGATTATTATCAGCCCGAAGCCTATGTGCCCCGCTCGGACACCTACATCGAGAAGGAAAGCTCGGTGAACGAGGCGATCGACCGGATGCGCCATTCGGCGACCCGGTCGCTGCTCGAACGCGACGACGTGCTGATCGTGGCGTCGGTATCGTGCCTCTACGGCATCGGTTCGGTCGAGACCTATTCGGCGATGATCTTCGACCTCAGGAAGGGCGAGACGGTCGACCAGCGCGAGATCATCCGCAAGCTCGTCGCGCTCCAGTACAAGCGCAACGATGCTGCCTTCGCGCGCGGCAATTTCCGGGTGCGCGGCGACAGCCTGGAGATTTTTCCGTCGCATTATGAAGACAGCGCGTGGCGGGTCGCTTTCTTCGGCGACGAGATCGAGGAGATCGTCGAATTCGATCCGCTGACGGGCAAGAAGGCGGCGAACCTCGACTCGGTGCGCGTGTTCGCCAACTCGCACTATGTCACGCCCGGCCCGACGATGAAGCAGGCGATGGAGGCGATCCGTTTCGAACTTGCCGAACGGCTCAAGGAACTGGTCGGCGAAGGCAAGCTGCTCGAGGCGCAGCGTCTGGAGCAGCGCACCAATTTCGACCTGGAGATGATCGCGGCCACCGGCAGCTGCGCCGGCATCGAGAATTATTCGCGCTTCCTGACCGGCCGCATGCCGGGCGAGCCGCCGCCGACGCTGTTCGAATATCTGCCGGAAAACGCACTGCTGTTCGTCGACGAAAGCCATCAGACGATCGGCCAGATCAACGGCATGGCGCGGGGAGATCACCGGCGGAAGATCACGCTCGCGGAATATGGCTTCCGCCTGCCGTCCTGCATCGACAACCGGCCGCTGCGCTTTGCGGAGTGGGAGGTGATGCGGCCCCAGACAGTCTATGTCTCGGCGACGCCGGGTAATTGGGAGATGGACCAGACCGGCGGCGTCTTCACCGAGCAGGTGATCCGCCCGACCGGGCTGATCGATCCGCCCGTCGAGGTGCGCCCGATCGAGAGCCAGGTCGACGACCTCGTCCATGAGGTTCGCGAGACCGCCAAACGGGGCTATCGCTCGCTGGTCACCACGCTGACCAAGAGAATGGCGGAGGACCTGACCGAATATATGCATGAGGCCGGCATCAAGGTCCGCTACATGCATTCGGATGTCGAGACGCTCGAACGCATCGAGCTGATCCGCGACCTGCGGCTCGGCGTCTATGACGTGCTGGTCGGCATCAACCTGCTGCGCGAGGGGCTCGATATTCCCGAATGCGGGCTGGTCGCGATCCTCGATGCCGACAAGGAAGGCTTCCTGCGTTCCGAAACCTCGCTCATCCAGACGATTGGCCGCGCCGCGCGCAATGTCGATGGGCGGGTGATCCTCTATGCCGACAGCATAACCGGATCGATGGAACGTGCGATGGCCGAGACGGCGCGGCGGCGCGAGAAGCAGGCCGCCTATAATCAGGAGCACGGGATCACGCCGGAGACGATCCGGCGCAACATCACCGACATCGTCGGCCATCTCGCGTCGCGCGACCAGGTCACGGTCGACACCGGCATCGACGAGCGCTCGCACATGGTCGGCCATAATCTGCGCGGCTATATCGAGGACCTCGAAGCGCGCATGCGCGCGGCGGCGGCGGATCTCGAGTTCGAAGAGGCCGGACGGCTGCGCGACGAGATCCGCCGGCTGGAGCAGGAGGAGCTCGGCTTGCCGGTCCAGGAGCATCGAGCGCCGGTCAAGGCCCATGCCACCGGCGGCAAACCCGGAACGCGCACCACCAAATATAGCAAGATGCGGGCCGCCAAGCGGCGCTGAGACATTCCGCTACGGAATCTTAACTCGTTACGCGAATTTTCGTGCCGAACTGCGGATAAGTATTTATAGTGGAATCAGGGGAGTAACAGGAGGAAGCATCATGTACGAGACGAGTCGCACGTCCGGAACATCGCGTGCCCGTTCGACGCAGCCCACGTCCGAAGCTTGGCATGAACTCAGCCGCTATGTCCTCGCATCGCGAATAGCGCCCGCCAAGCGAAGTGCGCACCGTGGAGAGCCCGACGGCTCCGCTGACTGAGGCAGGGCGAACCACAACAGCAGCGGGAGGCGGTACGCGCCGCGACGGAAGTGACGATTGACCGGTTCGATCTGCAGCGGTTCGTCTCCGCGCAGGAAAGCATTTACCCCAGTGCATTGGCCGAGATCCGAAACGGGCAGAAGCGCGGTCATTGGATGTGGTTCATCTTCCCGCAGCTCGCCGGGCTCGGCCGCAGCGCGACGGCGCAACATTATGCGATCCGCTCCCTCGACGAAGCGCGCGCCTATCTCCAGCATCCGATCCTCGGCGAACGCCTGCGGGCATGCGTTACCGCGGTACAGGACCTCGACCAGCGTGACGCCGAAGCTGTGTTCGGGGCGGTGGACGCACGCAAGCTGCAATCTTCGTTGACCCTGTTTGGACGCGCGGATGGAGGCTCCCTGTTCGAGGCGGCGCTGAAGCGTTGGTTCGATGGCGAGGTCGATGAGGCCACCATGGCATTGCTCGCCAGCACGGGCTGTTGATCGGGCGCAGCCCGCCGGACTGGCCTTGCCTGACGCTTCACGACATGCTGTGCTCACGCCCCATGCAGATTGCTGTGCTCACCTTCGACGGCTTCAACGAGCTCGATTCCTTCGTCGCGGCGGGCATTCTCAATCGGATGCGCGCAAGGGGCTGGATGGCGCATATCGCCGCCCCCAGCGAGACGGTCGCGTCGATGAACGGCGTCGTCGTGCAGCGCCAGAAGCCGCTCGAGTTTGCTGCGGAGGCCGATGCGGTGGTGATCGGCAGCGGCGTCAGGACGCGTGAGATCGCAGCCGATCCGCGCATGCTGGCACGCATAGGGCTCGATCCGGCGCGCCAGCTGATCGCGGCGCAATGTTCGGGCACGCTGCTGCTCGCCAAGCTCGGGCTGATCGGTAGCCTGCCGGCCTGCACCGACCTGACCACCAAGCCCTGGGTCATGGAAGCCGGGATCGAAGTCATCGATGCGCCGTTCGTGGCGCATGGCAATGTCGCGACCGCGGGTGGATGCCTGGCGTCGACATATTTGACGGCCTGGCTGATCGCCCGGGGCAGTGGCATCGAGGCTGCCGCCGCGGCACTCCATTATGTCGCGCCGGTCGGCGAGAAGCAGGCTTGGGTCGACCGGGCGCTTGCCGTCGTCAGCCCGTTTCTGCCTGTTCCCGTTGCGGTCACCGTGTAGAGGCGCCCGGTGGTAACGGCGAGGCTTATGCTCAGTCGGTGAACGGATCACGGACCAGGATGGTGTCCTCGCGCTCCGGGCTGGTCGAGACGAGTGCGACCGGACACTGGATCAGTTCTTCGACGCGGCGGATATATTTGATCGCCTGGGCGGGAAGTTCGGCCCAGCTGCGCGCGCCGGCGGTGGACTCGCTCCAGCCTTCGATGGTCTCGTAAACCGGCTCGACCCGCGCCTGATCCTGCGGGTGGGGGGGCAGATAGTCATAGGTCTTGCCGTCGAGCGTATAGCCGGTGCAGATTCGGATCTCTTCGAAGCCATCGAGCACGTCGAGCTTGGTGAGGGCGACGCCGGTGATGCCCGATACGGCCGCCGATTGGCGCACCAGCACCGCATCGAACCAGCCGCAGCGGCGCTTGCGCCCGGTGACGGTGCCGAACTCGCGGCCGCGCTCGCCGAGGCGCTGGCCGGTCTCGTTCTCCAGCTCGGACGGGAACGGCCCCGAGCCGACGCGCGTGGTGTAGGCCTTGACGATACCCAGCACGAAGCCGGCGGCGGACGGGCCGAGTCCCGAACCACTGGAGGCGGTGCCGGCGATCGTGTTCGACGAAGTGACGAACGGATAGGTGCCGTGATCGACATCGAGCAGCACGCCCTGCGCCCCTTCGAACAGGATGCGGCGGCCTGCCTTGCGCGCCTCGTTGAGCGTCAGCCAGACCGGCTTGGCGAAGGGCAGGATGAAATCCGCGATCTCGGCCAGATCGGCCTTGAGCCGGTCGCGGTCCACCGGCTGCTCGCCGAAGCCGGCACGCAGCGCGTCGTGATGCGCGCAGATCCGGTCGAGCTGAAGCTCAAGGTCGTCGAGATGGGCGAGGTCGCACACCCGGATCGCGCGGCGGCCGACCTTGTCCTCATAGGCCGGGCCGATGCCGCGCCGCGTGGTGCCGATCTTGCCGGCCCCCGAGGCGTCTTCGCGCAGGCCGTCCAGGTCGCGGTGGATCGGCAGGATCAGTGGGCAGGTTTCGGCCAGCTGGAGGTTGGCCGGGGTGATCGTGACGCCCTGGCCCTGCAGCTTGGCGACCTCTTCGCGGAAATGCCATGGATCGAACACGACGCCATTGCCGATCACCGACAGCGTACCGCGCACGATGCCCGACGGCAGCAGGCTGAGCTTGTAGGTCTGGTTGCCGACGACGAGGGTATGGCCGGCATTGTGCCCGCCCTGGAAACGCACGACGACGTCGGCGCGCTCGGCGAGCCAATCGACGATCTTGCCCTTGCCCTCATCGCCCCACTGGGCGCCGATCACGGTGACGTTGGCCATCAGTCAGTCCTGTTCAACTTCCCGCATCACGGGATTCAAAGGGATTCGGGCACAGAGCCGCGAAGGATATGGGTGCAGCCGAGCGCTGCAGCCTCGTCGGTGTCGGTCAGCGCGGCGATGGTGATCCAGTCTTCGGCGCGCAACCGCGCCGCCAATGCCGGATCGGTGCCGAGCGGCAGGAAGACGCGGCGATGCTCGACGACGCCGAGGCCGACATCGACCAGCGGATCGATATAGAGCGAGAAGCCGATCGCCTTTTCCTCACGCCCGTCCGGGTGGACGATCGTATAGCTTCCACCGCGGCCGATCTCGCCCGACAGGCCCCGGCCGAACAGCGAGAAGCCTATCCAGCTCTGATATTCGAAGCCGTGGCGCTCGGTCGGGTCGAGCGTCAGCGTGACCTGGGCGCCGAGCGCGGCCTCGATCGCCTCGATCGCCTCGATCCGCTTGTCGAGCGCCTTGGCCCCGGCAATGGCGCGGAGCCGGGCGAGGGCCGGGGCAACCGGGCCGGCGGCCTCGATGAAGGGCAGATAGGCGTCGGCGCCAAGGCCCGCCAGCCCGCCGGCATCCTTGGCGTCGAGCATGTCGCGCACGGTGTCGATCTTCTCGGGCGGCAGCGGCATCGCCCCGGCGGCAAGCGTTTCGACGAGATCGGGCAAGGTGAGGTCGACGGTGATGCCGGTGACGCCGGCCACCTCGAGCGCCTCGACGGCGACGCGCAGCACCTCGATCACCGCGGCGAGACTGTCGCTACCGATCAGTTCCGCCCCGGCCTGGGTCAGCTCGCGCTCCGGGCGCAGCTGGGTCGCGCGCAGCTTGAGCACCGGGCCGCCATAAGCGAGCCGCAGCGGGCGCGGGCGGTGGCCCATGCGGGTGGCGGCGATGCGGCCGACCTGTGCGGTGATATCGGGCCGAAGCGCCAGTGTACGCTGCGACAGCGGATCGACGAAGCGCAGCAGATCCTGCGAGCGCGCCGATTTTAGCTGCGCGACCAGCCCTTCCTCGAACTCCGCGAGCGGCGGCGACACGCGCGCATAGCCGTGCCGACCGATCGCGACGATCACCCTGTGCAGCAGGCGCGACCCGGCTTCCGCCTGCGGCGGCAGGCGATCACGCAATCCTTCGGGCAGGAGGCCGGGGGTAATGGTCATCGGCTGAGGCTCATAGCGGCGATTGCACGCGGTTCAACTCGTACCTTCGTCATTCTGCGGACGTGGAAGGTCAATCTGATCGAGATTGCCAATCCCGGCCGGCGCGATCTTTATGACGAGATCATCGCCTAGCCGGGAGAGATATGAGCCCCAGCCTTCGCTGGGGCGACGTGTCACGGCCTAGAAGCTCAGCGTCTTGGCGGACTTCACGCCGGGCAGCTGGGCGATCTTTGCCTTCACCCTGTTATCCACCTTGGTGTCGACCGATAGCAGCAGCACCGCTTCGCCGCCCGCCGTGCGGCGGCCGAGATGGAAGGTGCCGATGTTGATCTCTGCTTCGCCCAGCGTCGAACCCAGCCGGCCGATGAAGCCCGGCGCGTCGACGTTGACGATGTATAGCATGTCGCCGCTGAGATCGGCCTCGACCTTCACCCCATAGATTTCGACAAGGCGCGGCTCGGCATTGGCGAACAGCGTGCCCGCGACCGACTTGGCGCCCTCCGACGTGGTGACGGTGACGCGTACCAGCGTCGAATAGTCGCCCTCGCGGTCGTGGCGGACTTCGCGCACGTCGAGGCCGCGCTCCTTCGCGAGGAAGGGCGCGTTGACCATGTTCACCGTGTCCGAATAGACGCGCATCAGCCCGGCGAGCACAGCGCCGGTGATCGGCTTCTGGTTGAGCTCGGCGGCAGCGCCCTCGACTTCGATCGCGACCGCCTTGATCGCGTCGCCCTCGAGCTGGCCGACCAGCGCGCCGAGATGCTCGGCCAGCGCCATGTAGGGGCGCAGCTTGGGGGCTTCCTCGGCCGACAGCGACGGCATGTTGAGCGCGTTGGTGACGCCGCCGGACAGCAGGAAGTCCGAGATCTGCTCTGCGACCTGGATCGCGACGTTGACCTGGGCTTCGTTGGTCGACGCGCCAAGATGCGGGGTGGCGATGAAGTTGGGCGTGCCGAACAGCGGCGATTCCTTGGCCGGTTCGGTAACGAACACGTCCATCGCCGCGCCGCCGACATGGCCGCTGTCGAGCGCTTCCTTGAGCGCCGCCTCGTCGACCAGGCCGCCGCGCGCGCAATTGACGATGCGCACGCCCTTCTTGGTCTTGGCGAGACTTTCCTTCGACAGGATGTTCCGGGTCGAATCGGTCAGCGGCGTGTGCAGGGTGATGAAGTCGGCGCGCGTAAGCAGTTCGTCGAGCGCAACCTTTTCGACGCCCATCTCGATCGCGCGCTCGGGCGTCAGGAAGGGATCATAGGCGACAACCTTCATCTTGAGGCCCAGAGCGCGATCGGCGACGATCGAGCCGATATTGCCGGCGCCGATCAGGCCGAGGGTCTTGTTGGTCACCTCGACGCCCATGAAGCGGTTCTTTTCCCACTTGCCGGCCTGGGTCGACTTGTCGGCTTCGGGCAGATCGCGGGCGAGCGCGAACATCAGCGCGATCGCGTGCTCGGCAGTGGTGATCGAATTGCCGAACGGCGTGTTCATCACGACCACGCCCTTGGCCGATGCGGTGGGAATGTCGACATTGTCGACGCCGATGCCGGCGCGGCCGACAACCTTCAGCTTGGTGGCGGCTTCGAGAACCTCCTTGGTGACCTTGGTGGCGGAGCGGATCGCCAGGCCGTCATATTGGCCGATGATCGCGATCAGCTCTTCCTTGGTCTTGCCGGTAATCTCGTCGACCTCGATGCCGCGGTTGCGAAAAATCTGCGCGGCGAGAGGGTCCATCTGGTCGGAAATCAGTACCTTGGGCATGGATTTTATCCTTTGATCTCAGGCCGTCATCCCAGCGGAAGCTGGGATCTCACTTCTCTTCGTGAGCGAAGGAAGACAAGGAGATTCCAGCTTTCGCTGGAATGACGTTGCATAGGTGGAGGCCTGTCAGGCCGGGATGCGGGCCTGGTTCCAGGCCCAGTCGAGCCAGGGTCCGAGTGCCTCGACGTCGGCCGTGTCGACCGTGCCGCCACACCAGATCCGCAGACCCGGAGGTGCGTCGCGATAGCCCGCCACATCATAGGCGGCCTCTTCGAGTTCCAGCGCACCGGCTATCTTCTTGACGAGGGCGAGCTGTGCATCCTCATCGAGCCCTTCGACCGCGTGCTCGGCGAATTTGAGGCATACCGAGGTGTTGGACCGCGTCGCCGCATCGGGGGCGAGGTGGTCGATCCAGTCGGTCTTCTGCACCCAGGCGTCAAGCGCCGCGGCATTGGCATCGGCGCGCGCGATCAACTCGGACAGGCCGCCGATCGACTTCGCCCATTCCAGGCTGTGGATATAATCCTCGATCGCCAGCATCGACGGCGTGTTGATCGTCTCGCCCTTGAAGATGCCCTCGATCAGCTTGCCGCCCTTGGTCATGCGGAAGATCTTCGGCAGGGGCCAGGCGGGGGTGTAGCTTTCGAGTCGTTCGACGGCACGCGGGCCAAGCACCAGGATGCCATGCGCGCCTTCGCCGCCGAGCACCTTCTGCCAGGAGAAGGTCACGACATCGAGCTTGTCCCACGGAATATCCTGCGCGAAGCAGGCCGAGGTGGCATCGGCGATGGTCAACCCTTCGCGATCGTCGCGGATCCAGTCGCCATTCGGTACGCGCACGCCCGAAGTGGTGCCGTTCCAGGTGAACACGATGTCGGTCGACTGGTCGAGCGCGGCGAGATCGGGCAGAGCGCCATAGGGTGCCTTGACCACGTCGGCCTCGATCTTGAGCTGCTTGACGACGTCGGTGACCCAACCCTCACCGAAGCTCTCCCAGGCAACCATCGTCGCCTTGCGGGCACCGAGCAGGCTCCACAGCGCCATCTCGACGGCGCCGGTGTCTGATCCGGGCACGATGCCGATGCGGTGCGTGGCGGGAATGCCGAGGATGTCACGGGTCAGATCGACCGCATAATTGATCCGCGCCTTGCCCAGCTTCGAACGATGCGAGCGGCCGAGCGATCCGGTGGCGAGCTTTTCGGGGGCCCAGCCCGGCGGCTTGGCGCAGGGACCGGAAGAGAAATGGGGACGTGCCGGCTTCGAGGCCGGATATTCAAAATCAGTCATTTAAGACTCTCCTCACAGAGAGCACGCGCTGCGTTGGGACAGCGTGGCCCGCCGGCGCTTCTAGAGATGCGTGACTGCAAGTCAATGCGGGATGGCGATCGGGTGACATTTGAATAGATGACGTCAACCCGGCGGATGCCGGGGTCTCGGCCGTCAAGGACGGGTTGAGGTCGCGAACCACTATCGAGATTCCGGCCTCCGCCTGAATGATGCCCAAGAGAAAGGCCCCGGAGCGTCGCTCCGAGGCCTCTTCAAATCGATCGCAGCAGGACTATTTCGCCGGTGCGGCCTCGTTGCCTTCGGCCGGAGCCGCAGCATTGTCGGCTGGGGCGCCGGCAGCCGGGGCCGCTTCGGCGGGAACCGCCGGCATCGGCTTAGGCGCATCGCTCTGCTGGTTGAGATAGGCGATGACGTTGGCGCGATCTTCGGGCTTGGACAGACCGGCGAAGGTCATCTTGGTGCCAGGAGCGAACGCCTTGGGGCTCTTCAGCCATGCGTTCAGGCCGTCCCAATCCCAGGTTCCGCCCTTTGCCTTGAGAGCATCCGAGAAGGCGAACCCATGCGCGCCGGCACCGATCGTCTCGCCCAGTACGCCCCACAGGTTCGGACCAAGCGCGTTCGGGCCGCCCTTTTCCGCATTATGGCAGGCGCCGCACTTCTTGAACACGTCGGCGCCCTTGGCGGGATCGGCGCTCGCCAGATAGAAAGCGATCGGCTTGTCGGCGACAGCGCCGCCGCCCGCGTCACCCTCTGCTTCGACGCCCTCGACGACATAGCCCATCTTCTCGGGCCGCTCAGCTTTGAAATATTCGCCGCTGAGGATCGAAAGGCCCAGTGCGGCAATGCCGCCAGCCAGCGCCCAGCCGGCAATCGTGTTAGCGCGATCGTCCATTTGCCCCACAAGCTCCCTGGTAACGTGGGAGATGGAACCCACGCGAAAATCGCGCTCCCTTTATAATCGGTTGGAGGGCTCCGCAAGCGTCCCGACACCCGAATATGCTGCGCTGCGACTTGCGATCGACCCGAGGTCCGCCTAATCGGCTGCGCAACATGCAGAACTATCCCGCTCCCGCTCAGGTGCTCGTCGCCGAAATGTCCGCTGCCTGTGCCGCCGACCCGGGCCGCGCCGTGGCGTTTCAGGGCGCTCCCGGGGCCAATTCGCATATCGCCGCGCTCGCGGCATTTCCGAACTGCCTGCCGCTGCCATGCTTCAGTTTCGAGGATGCGCTGGACGCCGTGAGCGACTTCCGCGCCGACTGTGCCGTCATTCCGATCGAGAATTCGCTGCACGGCCGTGTCGCCGACATCCACTTCCTGCTCCCCGAATCGGGACTGGTGATCACCGGCGAGCATTTCATGCGGATCAGCCATACGATGATGGCGCTGCCGAACCACGGCAAGATCACCGAGGTAATGAGCCACCCGCAGGCACTTGGGCAGTGCCGCCACTGGCTGCGCGCCAATGGCATCACGCCCATCTCCTATCCCGATACCGCCGGTGCAGCAGCCGCGGTGGCGGAAGCGGGCGACCTTCACGTCGGCGCGCTCGCGCCGGCGCTCGCCGCGCCGATCTACGGTCTGAAGGTGGTGAAGGACGATCTGCAGGACTCGGACGACAACACTACGCGCTTCGTCGTGCTGGCCCGCGCGGCACCGGACGTGCCGCTGGATAGCACGCCAGTGATGACCACCTTCATTTTCGAGGTGAAGAACATCCCGGCAGCGCTCTACAAGGCGATGGGTGGTTTCGCCACGAACGGCGTCAACATGACCAAGCTTGAAAGCTATCAGCGTGGCGCGACCTTCGCGGCAACCGAATTCTACGCCGATATCGAGGGCCATCCCGACCAGCCGCATGTCCGCCGCGCCCTGGAGGAGCTCGCTTTCCACACCAAGTGGGTACGTTTGCTCGGGACGTATCCGCAGGCCCGCGCGCGGGTGCTGGGCTAATCTGGATCGCCATGGCTGTGGGTCGGGCTACGCTCCATTCGACCAGGCGGTGAGCAGCGTATAGGCGATCGCCATCGGGAAGCTCATCTCGAACAGCGCGTCGGGATTGCCGGACAGCGCGGCGCGGACCTCCTCGCGATTCACCCATAGCGCATGGTCGATCTCCTTGGTGTCGAGCTGAAGCACGTCGCTCTCGACCTTGGCAATGCAGCCGATCATCAGCTGGGATTGCATCGGCCAAGGTTGGCTGGCGATGTAGCGGACCTCGGTGACGACGACGCCTGCCTCTTCATGAAGCTCGCGCGCAACGGCGTCCTCGATCGATTCGCCGACTTCGAGAAAGCCGGCGAGTGCCGAATAGAAGCGCGGCGGCATGCGGACATTGTGGCCGACCAGCACCCGATCCCCATATTCCGCGAGCATGATCACCACGGGATCGGTGCGCGGGAAATGCTCGGTGCCGCAGCCTCCATCCTCCTTGCGGCAGAAGCGTGCCCAGCCCGAGCGTCCTACCGTGGTGACATGGCCGCAATTGGCGCACCAGCCGTGGCGGCTGTGCCAGTCGACCAACGCCCGGGCGGCGGCATAGGTGCCGGCGTCGCCAGGTTCGGTCATCGATCCCACGGTCATGATACCGGCGCGCTGGTCGCTCGCCGGATCTATCCTCTTCAAGGAAACGAAGCGCGGCTTCCCGTCGATCAGGCCGAGTAAAGCCAGCGGCGCATCGGGATCCGCTTCGGCCAGCGAACCCCAGCTCAGCCGGCCGTCGGGATCGAGCACCGGACTGAGCCCCCCCAGTCGTAACAGCCGGGCCGAGAGGCTGGCGCGCTGCTCGTCGAAATAGGCCTGGTTATCGCGCTCTATATCGATGCGGACGAGCGGTGATCCAGTGAAGCCGGGGGCGGGAAAGTCGGCCATCATCTCTCCATGGGTCGGCGCGTGGCGATAGCGCAGGCAGCGGCGCGTGCGAAGAGGGTGGGGAGGCCGGCCTCCTCTATCCGCTCGATCGGCCACCATTCGCCGTCGCCGATCTCCTCCCGGCAACTGGCGGCCATCACCCGCAGGTCCAGCGCGAAATGGGTGAAGACGTGGGCAACGGTTCCCGCATCGCGCCATGCGCCGCCCATCGGTGCACCGGCAAGCCCGGGATCGATGTCGATCCAGGGACCGCTGGGCAGCGCGCGCATGCCGCCGAGCAGGCCCTTGGCCGGCCGCCGCACCAGCCAGACATGGTTGCCGCGTTCGATCCAGAATGCGGTGCCGCGGCGCTGCGGCTTGGTGCGCTTTGCGGCCTTGACCGGATAGGCCTCCGGATTGCCAGCCGACCGGGCAGCACAGCCCCCGCTCAACGGGCAAAGCAGGCATTGCGGCGCGCGGGCGGTGCAGATGCCCGACCCCAGATCCATCATCGCCTGCGCGAAATCGCCGGCCCGCGCGTCCGGTGTGATCCGGTCGACCGCGGTTCGCAGCGCGGCGCGCGCCTGCGGCAGGGGCTGGCCGAACGCGAAAAACCGGCTGCAGACACGCTCGACATTGGCGTCGATCACCACCGCGCGCTGTCCAAAGGCGATCGCCGCGATCGCGGCAGCGCTATAGTCGCCGATGCCCGGCAGGGTGCGCAGCCCGGCCTCGCTGTCGGGAAAACGGCCGCGATGGTCGCGTGCCACCGCACGGGCGCAGGCGATCAGGTTGCGGGCGCGGGCGTAATAGCCGAGGCCTGCCCAGGCGGTCATCACCTCGGACTCGTCGGCGGCGGCGAGATCGTTCACCGTCGGCCAGCGGGTGGTGAAGCGTTCGAAATAGGGCTTCACCGCTGCCACCGTGGTCTGCTGCAGCATCACTTCGGACAGCCACACCCGATAGGGATCGGGTGCTGCCGCTTCGGCTTCGGCACGCCACGGCAGCCGGCGACGATGGACGTCATACCAGGCCAGCAAATTTTCAGCTACGGCATCGACGCGCATGGGGCGCCTATGGCATGAAGCGGGTATGAGCGAAACCGGCAAGACAGTGAAAACGGCGCGGCCCAAGGCGGCGAAAGCAGCGAAGCCGATCGAGCCCCGACCGCGCGGCGGCCAGGCCCGTTCGGTCGCGGATATGCTGCCCGATGTCGGCCGCGCTGCCTTTCGCCGCTTCGGCTTCGTGCAGAGTTCGGTGGTCAGCCGCTGGGCGGAGATCGTCGGCGAGCGCTACGCCAGGGTCTCGGTTCCCGAATCGATTCGCTTCCCCCAGGGCCGTCGCTCGGAAGGCGTTCTGGCGCTGCTGGTCGACGGCGCGCATGGCACGATGCTCCAGCATGTCGCGCCCACGATCATCGAGCGGGTCAACCGCTTCTTCGGCTATCCCGCGGTGGCGCGCATCGCGATCAAGCAGGGTTCCTGTGCCGCGCCGCCCGCGCCGGCGCCGCGAGTCGCTCCGCCCTCGCTCAAGATGCTGCCGGTCGATCTCGGCGACAGTCTGCGGACAGTTGGCGATCCCGAACTTCGTGCCTGCCTGGAATCGCTGGCGGGGGCCCTTGCCGCCACGAGCGGGCCGCCGGTCATCACGCCCGGAGACGCCGACCAGTGAAGATACTACCGGTTGCAGCGGCTGCGCTGCTCGCCCTGTCGCTGTCATCCGGCGTGTACGCTGCAAAACCGTTGGCAAAGGCAGCTCCTGCCGCTCGGAACTGGCTGCTGACGACCAGCCGCACCGCCGAAGGCGCGATCGTCGTCGGCAACCCTGCGGCCAAGGTGAAGCTCGTCGAATATCTGTCGCTCACCTGCCCGCACTGCGCCGCATTGGCACGAGACGCGATGTCTCCGCTCAAGCGGGACTATCTCGCTAGGGGGATTGCGAGCCTCGAAGTGCGGCATGCCGTGCGCGACGGCTACGACTTCGTCGCATCTCTGCTGCTGCGCTGTGAACCGCGCGCGCTCTATCTCGATTCGATCGAAGCGCTGTTCGCCACCCAGCAGGACTGGATGACGAAGGGCGCGAGTGCTGCGAGTGCGCCAGACTTCGAAAGCAGGTCGGACGACGAAAAGATGGCGCTTGTCGCCAAGGCGGCCGGCTTCGATGCCTTCTTCATGAAGCGCGGCATGACACCGAAGGTCTATGCCAGCTGCATGGCCGATGCGGCCGGCAAGGACCAGCTCACGAAAATGGCCGGGAACAGCTGGCAACGCGACGCAATTCCCGGAACGCCGCTGATCCTGGTCAATGGGAAACGGCAGGAGAATGTCCACGAATGGGCGGATCTGGAACCCTTGATCAAGGCTGCCTTGCGCTAGAGTATGCTCGTTTGAGGTGGAAGCGCGTTGCGCTTCCGCCGAAAGCGTGAATCATGCTCTGTCAAAGGTTTAGACCCTGATTCACGGATCAGGCTGATTGTGCCTGATCCGATCAAGGTCTAGGCAAGCGGCCTTCCTTCCTGTCCCGCTAACCAATTCGCTTATCCTGATTTCAAGGCTGCTGCCTGCTTGTGTTGCCGTCCTCGCGTGCTGGATGGACGGATTGGCGCCTGATGTTCGACAAGCTTATCGATCTGATCCGCAATGAAGCGGGCAACGCCCTGTTCCTGGTCGCATTGTCGTTTCCCGTCCTGATCGGGACCGGCGGGCTTGCTACCGACACGGTCCAGTGGACGGTGTGGAAAAGAGAGATCCAGCGCCAGGCAGACTCGGCCGCGCTTGCCGGTGCATATGCCAAGGCTCAGGGGGGCGACCCGATGGCGAGCGCCACGACCGATATCAACCGGCACAGCTTCGTGGCATTGCTGGGATCGCCCACGATCGAAAGCGCGCCGACGGCCGGCAGCTTTGCCGGAAACGCCAATGCTGTGCGGGTGGTGCTCAAGATGCAGAAGGCGCTGCCCTTCTCGAGCCTGTTCCTGAGTTCGGCACCGGTGCTGACCGCCGATGCAACCGCCGCCGTCATCAGCAACGGCAATTACTGCGTGATCTCGCTGGAGCCGACGAGCGCCACCGGGGTGACGATGCAGGGCAATGCGAGCGTGACGATGGGTTGCGGCATCGCCACCAATTCGATCGCCAGCAATGCCGTGACCGCTGGCGGAAGCAGCAGCATCTTCGCGACGCCGGTTGCGGCGGTCGGAGGGCTGCAGGCGAGCGCGAATTATGCGGCGGGCACCACGCTGCAGCCCTATTCGATAGCCCAGCCAGACCCTTTCGCCGGGTTGCCGACGCCATCGGTAACGACGTGCAGTGGAAAGCTTTCGGTGGCGCCGAATGCAACCCAGCACGTGACCAATGCCTCGGGCGTGTCCTGCTACCGCGGCATGGACCTGAAGGGCACGGTTAGCTTCGATCCCGGCGTGTATCTGATCGACGGCAGCTCGTTCAGCGCGGGATCGCAGACGGTGATCACCGGTACCGGGGTGACCTTCATCCTCACCAGCAGCAACGCCACGTCCAATCCGAGCACGATCGCGACGGTGGACATCAACGGAGGCGCCAGCCTGCAGCTCACCGCGCCGACCAGCGGGACCTACAAGGGGGTGCTGTTCTACCAGGATCGCCGCGCCCAGGATTCGGGAAGCAACACGGTCAACGGCAATGCCGGTTCGAAGCTGCAGGGGGCAATCTACATGGCGTCGCAGGCCGTGAGCTTCTCGGGAGATTCGGGCATGACAACCGAATGCATCCAGATCGTGAGCCGGCGCGTCACCTTCACCGGCAACACCATGATCGCGAATAATTGCCCGAGCGGTTCGGGCGCGTCGTCCTTCACCGGCGCGCGCGTCCAGCTGGTGAGCTGACGATGGGCTTGCGACGGCTTCGGGACCTGCCATCCGACGATCGCGGCATCAGCGTGATCGAGACTGCGATCGTGATTCCGGCCCTGGCGATGCTGATTGCCGGGATGTCGGATCTCGCGATGGGTTTCGCCGCGAAGCTGAGGGTGCAGCAGGCGGCAGCGCGCAGCGTCGAGATGGCGACCGCGGGCGGCTTGAACAGTGCAGCCTTCCAGGCCTTGCAGGCCGAGGCCGCCGATGCGGCGTCGGTGCCCGCGGAGCAGGTCACGCTCGACAAATGGCTCGAATGTGCGGGCGTAAGGCAGGTCTCGTTCGACGGCAGCTGCTTTACCGGCCAGCAGGTCGGACGCTTCGTGTCGATCTCGATCAGCGCAAGCTATCGGCCCATGTTCCCGATGTTGCAGCTGTCCGCCAGCGGCGACATCCCGGTGGCGGGCTATGCCTCGGTGCGGGTGCAGTGAGCGCGCAGCGCGGCAATGTCGTTGACGATGAGCGCGGCGCGTCCGCGGTCGAGTTCGCGCTTGTGATACCGGTCTTGCTGACCATGATCATCGGCATCATGCAGATCGGGATCATGTTCTACGCGGATGCAGGACTGCAGCAGGCGGTCGAAACCGGCGCGCGCTACGCGACCATTTATCCGAACCCGTCCGACGCCCAGATCCTTGCAAAGGTGGGCAGCAGCAAGTTCGGGCTCGACAACAGCCGGATCACCGGCCCTTCGGTGAGCCATGGAACCGCGAAGGGCGTCAAATTCGTCGAAGTGACCATGGCCTACTCGGTTCCGATGAACTTCATCTTCTTCCAGGCGGATGCGGTCAGCCTGAGTCATACGAGGCGCGCCTACCAACCGTAGCGGCGATTGCGCTCTTGCCAGTTCTGCACCCCGAGCCTGTGCAGCCGAGCTGCTGTGGTTCCGCTCCACGCACTATCAACGCAGTTTAAGCTTGTCGGGCTGTGGTTTGACGACCGGAGCGATCGGCACCGCATCCTCTGGCGGCACCGGTCTTTTCGGGTTCAACCGTTCGGCGACGAACATGACGAGGATCGCGGCGCTGACCGCCACGATCGCGACGATCATCATGCGCCACACCGCTCTCCACATCGCGACCTCTGCGCGTCCACAGGTGGAGGATGCCGAGGGAGCGGGGCCCGCTCCCTCGACGTCGCCATCCGATCAGAACGAAGTGTCGCGATCGGTCCTGCCGCTGCCCGGCAGACCGTCGCGGTCGCGATCGCGGTCGCGGCCCCGGTCGCGGTCCCGGTCAACGCCATGGCTGACCATCCCGCGATCGCCCTCATCGACCTCGACTTCGGTTCGGCGCACGGTATCGTCGATGTCCTCGACCCGTTCCTCGGCGGTCTTGCGGACGACGATCTCCTCGCGGACGACGGCTTCCTTTGCCACCACGGCTTCTTCCGCCGTCTCGGTCATCTCGATATCGCGATCGCGCAGCAGGTCGGCGTCGCCGACATCTCCCGCGCGGGTGGTTTGCTCCGCCGGGCGCCGCTCGACGCTGACATGTTCCTCGCGCAGGGTAACCTGCTCATGGACCGGTTCCTCGACGATATAGGAACGGACGCGCGCACCGCCGCGCTCGATCTCGCGCTTGCCGACGCGAAGCTGCTCCTCGATCACCGGGATGCGCTCCTCGTCGACCACGGAACCCGATCGATCGGAGACGCCGGGCTCGCGCGCCCTGTCGCCCCGCAAGGTGTCGGTCGCGGACATGCCGGTGCTGCCACTGGCGACGCCCCCGGTCCAGCCGCTGCTGCGCCAATCCTGCGTGCGGCGGTCGAGATCCACGCTGCTCGCTTCCTCGAGTATGCGGATCGCTTCGTCGGCTTCGTCTTCGTCGACCTGCGCACTGACCACCACACCGCCGCGCCGAACGCCTTCTTCATAGGTGTAGCGATCCTCGTCGGGCAGGAACATCTCCTTGATCGAGGCCCAAATGCCGCGATCCTCGCGGTTCGAATAGCGATCGGCGCTGAAGCCCTGGCTGTGCTGGTCCATGATCCTGATCCGGTCGGCATCGATTCTCGACTGCCGCAGCCGGTCAGCCGCAGCCTCGGCTTCCTGGCGGTTGTCGAAAAGGGCGGTGACTGTTCGCGACATTATCCTACTCCTTGCTTGGTGGTGATGCGGCCCCGTCCGCGCGGTGCCGCTCGATGATGGCCTGCTGCGACTTGAGGGGGATCGACTTTTCAAAGCGTTCCACCGTCTGGCGTCGTCGAATGTGGATCTCTTCCTTCAGCACGAGCCGCTTTTCCACGACCAGAATTTCCTCGACGACGGGTATGATCAGCGCACCGTCTTCCTCTCGGATATCGGGCACGCTTTCGACTGGCCGGTCTATTGAAACATGTCGGATGTCTACTTCGTCTTGCTGGAGATCTTCGGTAACACGCGCCATTGTTTCAGTGGTGAAAGTCCTCACCCGAACCGTTCCGGTTTCGAAGCGTTCCTTGGAAGTAGAGATATGCTCTTCCACCAGCGGAATGACTTCTACTCGATCGTTATTTGTCATGTTGATATTTTCCAGAAGTGTTCCATGCCGTTCAGGCTGGAACTTTTGATAAACAAATAGATGGAAGACCTGTTCCTGTTGAGGGTCATGGATCTCAATAGTTTTGACAGGAGCATGCAAAAGCGCGGTGAGCTGGGCCGAGGTGCCTGGTCGTCGCGCCCGCTATTCGGACAAGCTTGATTTCGGAGGTGGTTCGCGGCGAATATCCAGCGGGGCAAATCGATCGGGGGATATCATGGCCGAACATCCGCGGGCGCGTCTGGCGAGGCTTTTCGACCTGAGGATCGCCTATGACCCACGTGGGTTGAACCGCGTGCAGTTCCTGGCGCCCGGCATGGAGCCGAAGATCGAAGGACCGTGGCGGATCTATGGTTTCAGGGGCAGTGCGAATGAGCCGCCGGAGACGTCCGGCGTGAAATAGCGCCGCCGGGACGGATGACGGGCTGGGATGCGAGGCCTCGGATGCTATGGCGCAAGCTTCTCTTGCGCCATCCGCCGTCGCGGCTATCACTGTGCACCACAGCCCCCATGCGCTGCTCGGAGACTATGAGAATATGACGAAGACGCTGGCCCTCGCGGCGATCGGTTTGGCGCTGGTGCTGACCGGCTGCGGCAAGAAGGATGCGAACGAAGGCGCTGCCGCCAATGTTGCGACCGCTGCGCCCCAGGCACCCTATACCGGACAGGACTGGACCGAGACGGTCGTCAAGACGCCCGAGGGCGGCTTCCGGATGGGCAATCCCGACGCGCCGGTGAAACTGGTTGAATATGCCTCGATCACCTGCCCGCATTGCCGCGACTTCACCAAGGCCGGTGCCGAGCCGCTTAAGAATGATTATGTCAGAACCGGCAAGGTGAGCTGGGAATATCGTAATTTCGTGCTCAATCCGCTCGACGTCGCGGCAACGCTGGTCGCGCGCTGCCAGGGGGCGGACACCTTCTTCCCGTTCGTCGAGCAGCTCTATGCAACGCAGGCCGATTGGGTCGGCAAGTTCAACTCGATCGACGAGAAGAGGCTCCAGTCGCTCGGCGCGCTGCCGCAGCAGGAGCAGTTCGCCCAGCTGGTGCAGCTGTCGGGGCTCGAAGATTTCTTCAAGGCTCATGGTGTGCCGGGCGATCGCATCCAGGCCTGCCTTTCCGACAAGGGCGCGCTGGCGGAACTGCTCAAGATCCGCGACCACGGCGCCAACGAGGACAAGGTCGACGGCACGCCCAACTTCTTCCTGAATGGCGAACGCCAGGAAGGCGTCTATGACTGGCCCGGCCTCGAAGCCAAGCTGCGCGAACGCGCCCGCTGAGATGAGCTTCAGGGGCGCATCGGCGGGGACCGGCTGAGCCGCCGATGCGCATCCGCAAGCTGCGCCTCTCCGGGTTCAAGAGCTTCGTCGAGCCGGCCGAGCTGATGATCGAGCGCGGCCTGACGGGGATTGTCGGTCCCAATGGCTGCGGCAAATCCAACCTGCTCGAAGCGATCCGCTGGGTGATGGGCGAATCCAGCGCCAAGTCGATGCGCGGCGGCGGCATGGAGGACGTCATCTTCGCGGGCACGACCACCCGGCCAGCCCGCGACTTCGCCGAGGTCACCCTGTTCACCGAACGGCCCGATGCGGAGGGCGATCAGGACCGGGAGGTCGAGGTCACCCGCCGGATCGAGCGGGGCGCCGGTTCCGCCTACCGGATGAACGGCCGCGACGTTCGCCAGAAGGACGTCGGCCTGATGTTCGCCGACGCCGCCACGGGCGCGCACTCGCCGGCGCTGGTCAGCCAAGGTCGTATTGCCGCCGTGATCGCCGCCAAGCCCGCCGAGCGGCGCCAGATGCTCGAAGAGGCAGCGGGAATCGCCGGCCTGCATGTCCGCCGCAAGGATGCCGAGCAGAAGCTGCGGGCAACCGAGACGAACCTCGCACGGCTCGACGACCTTATCGCCGACATGGAAGCGCGCACAGGATCGCTGCGGCGGCAGGCGCGCACCGCCGAACGCTACAAGGCGCTCAGCGAGCAGATCAGGATCGCGGAGGCGCGGCTGATCTTCTCGCGCTGGCGCGACGCGGCCAATGCTGCCGACGCGGCGCAGAAGGAAGCGGCCCTGGCCGACGCCACGGTCAACCAGGCCGCCGATATCCAGCGCGCCCTGGTGGCGCGGCAAGCGGAAATTACCCGCAAGGTTGGCGATGCACGCGCCACTGCACAGAGCTCGCGCGAGCGGTCGACCGGGCTGGCCCATCGCCTGGCGACTTTGAACGCCGACCTGGAAGGCGTCCGGCGCCGCCTCGCCGACATCGGGCAGGCGCGCGATACGCTGAGCCGCGACCGCGCGCGGGAGGATCGGCTGGCGATCGACGCGGCGGCAGCGCTAGCGGCGCTCGGCCAGGAGGAAAAGGAACTCGGCCGCCGGATCGACGAGGCGACGATACGACAGTCGGCGATCGACTCGCAGGTGCGGGACGCGGAGAATGAAGCGCGTGAGGCCGAACTGGCCGTGGCCAAGGCACAGGCGGCCTATGCCGCGGAGCAGGCCGACATGCGGGTCGCGCAAGCCAATGTCACGGCCGCGCGCCAACGGCTGGAGCGGGCGCAGGCCGAGGCTCAGCGGATCGCGCGCGAGCTGGCAGCACTTGGCGACGAGGCGCCGCTGGTCGCGCGCAGGACGGCGGCGATAGCCGCGCGCGAACTGGCCGAGCGCGGCATAGCGGACGCGATGGCGTCGATCGGCGCGGCCGAGGAGGCCCGCACGTCCGCCGCCGCGCGGCGCGAGGAGGCGGAGACCGCGAGCGGCGCGGCGCGCGCGGCACTGGCCGCGCTCGAGTCCGAAGCGCGCTCGCTGGCGAAGACGGCCGGCGCGGCAGGGCAGGGCAATCGCGCGATCGACCGGATCCAGGCGACGCCCGGCTATGAACGGGCGTTGGCGGCAGCCTTGGGCGACGACCTCGATGCCGCCGTCGGCGGTGACGGGCCGCTGCGCTGGTCGGGCGCGGACAAGGCCGACGACCCGCGGCTTCCCGCCGGAGTGGAGAATCTTGCCGATCATGTCGGCGCCCCTGCGGAACTGGCTCGGCGACTGGCCCAGGTCGGCGTTGTCGATGGCGATGACGGCTCGATCCCGCTGGGCGTCGGGCAGCGGCTCGTCACGCGTGATGGTCGGATGCGGCGCTGGGATGGTTTCGTCGCCGCCAATGTCGGTGCGGCCGCGGCGGAACGGCTGGTGCGCGCAAATCGCCTCGCGGAGCTCAACGCAGCTTTGCCGAAGGCACGCTCCGATGTGGATGCGGCCCAGTCTTCGCTGGCCGATGCCAATGGGGCCGTGCAGGCGGCCAAGGCAGCGATCGATGCGGCGCGCGGCGAACTCGGCCGGGCCGAGGTCGCGCAGCGGGGTGCGATCCGCGACGAGGATCAGGCCACCACCGCGATCGAGCGGTTGGCCGGCCAGCGCGGTGCGATGTCCGAGCGGCAGCAGCGCGCCGCCGGCGAAGCGGACGAGGCCGGTGAGGCGGTGCAAGCCCAACTGGCGGTGATGCTGGCCCTGCCCGACGGAGAGGCGACCCGCAGCGAAGTCGAGCGGCTGCGCAAGGCCAGCGAGATGGTGCGCGCGCGGCTGTTCGAGGCGCGGGGGCAAGCGATGACCCTTGCGCAGGCAGCTTCGGCTGACGCGCAGCGCCAGCAAGCGGCACGCGCCGAGGCGAAGAGCTGGCGAAGTCGGGCAGGCGATGCCGCAAGCCGCATTGCCGAGATGGATTCGCGCGCGCGCGCCATCGAAACCGAGACCAAGGCTCTCGAAGGCCGTCCCGAGGAATTGCAGGCGTTGATCGAAACAGTGGGCGCCGATGCGCGCGCGGCCGATCAGGCTGCCGATGCCGCGCGCGAAGCGGAGCGCCTGGCGGAGGCGGAGTTGCGTGCGATCGAGACCGATGTCGCGCAGGCCGGCGAGGCGTTAGCCGCTGCCCGCGAGGCGCGCGCAGGCGCGCAGGCACGGCATGAGAACCAGGAACAGCGCCGCGTCGAGATGAGCCGCCTGTCGGGCGAGCGTTTCGAATGCCCGGCGCCGGTGTTGCCCGAAAAGATCGGCTTCGCGAGCAGCGAAGTCGCCGACGGTGCGGCCGAGTCCGCCCGGCTCGAACGGCTGACCGTCGACCGCGAGCGGCTCGGGCCGGTCAATCTGGTCGCCGAGAGCGAACTGGCCGAGATCGAGAGCCAGCACGGCACCAGCATCGCCGAGCGGGACGAACTCTATCAGGCGATCAACCGGCTGCGCGGCTCGATCGGCAGCCTCAATCGCGAAGGGCGGGCGCGGCTGCTCGCGGCGTTCCAGGCGGTGGACGGGCATTTCCGACGGCTGTTCACGACGCTCTTTGCGGGCGGCGAGGCGCATCTCGCGCTGATCGACAGCGATGATCCGCTGGAGGCGGGGCTCGAGATCATGGCTCAGCCGCCGGGCAAGAACCTCAGCTCGCTCACCCTTTTGTCGGGCGGCGAGCAAGCGCTGACCGCGGTGGCGCTGATCTTCGCGCTGTTTCTCACCAACCCCGCGCCGATCTGCGTGTTGGACGAGGTAGATGCCCCGCTCGACGACGCCAATATCGAGCGCTTCTGCGACCTGCTCGTGGCGATGACCAACGAAACCGACACGCGCTACCTGATCGTCACGCACAATGCCGTCACGATGAGTCGCATGCACCGCCTGTTCGGCGTCACGATGATCGAGCGGGGCGTCAGCCGGCTCGTCTCGGTCGATCTGGGCGCGGCGGAGCAACTCCTCGCCGCGGAGTAACCGCAATCGGGAGTTAATCTGCTCCAATCTACCAACAGGTGCGACACGTCGGAGACCTCACGCCAGATGAATCGAATGCTCAATCGACTGCTCGCGCTGCTCCTCGCGCCTGTCATGCCTGCCATGCCCGCATGGGCCGCCGAGCTGGTCCCCGCCGCGGCCGGGGACCAGCTCGCGCCGGCGCCGGCTGCGAACGCATCGCTGCGCTTTGCGCCTGAGATCGCGGCATTTCAGCGCCACGACAAGGATCTCGGGATCGTCAATGGCGGCACGCTTTTCGTGGGCAGCTCCAGCATCAGGCGCTGGGACGTCGCGGCCGGCTTTCCCGCATTCGCTCCGGTCAACCACGGCTTCGGCGGCTCGGAAACGCCTGATGTGCTATATTATTATCCGCAGATATTGTCGGTCTATCGGCCCGCCGCCGTGGTCGTCTATATCGGGGAGAACGATATCGCGCATGGCGCGGCGCCTGAGCGCGTGATCGCCGACGTGCTGACCCTGCTCACTCGCCTGCGATCCGATCTGCCCCAGGCGCGCATCGTCTTCCTCTCGCTCAAGCCCGGCAACGCCCGGTGGGGATTATGGGCGAAGATGCAACAGGTGAACGCGGCGGTGAAGGCGCAGGCCGAGGCGGCAGGCGATTTCGATTATCTCGATGTCGGCACAGCTTTGCTGGCCGCGGACGGCCGGCCCGACGACCGCTATTTCCTGGAGGATCGGATCCACCTGAATGCGGACGGCTATGCGGTGTGGAACCTGCTCGTCGATGCCTATCTGGAGATGATGCCGCCGGTGCCGCCCCAGATTGCGGGCGGCGAGCGGGTGGCGCATTAGCGCCTGCTCAGAGTATCTCGCGCACCCTCTCCGGCGGCCGGCCCAATCTTGCGCCCTTGGCGGTTTCCACCAGCGGGCGTTCTATCAGGATGGGATCGGCAGCCATCGCATCAAGGATCGCGTCGTCACTGGCGCCCTTCAGCGCCTTGGCGCCGTCCTCGGCCTTGCGGAGGCCTTCCGACGGCGTCATGCCCGCCCTGGCGTAGATCGCGGCGATGGCCTCGCGGCTCGGCGGCTGCTTCAGATAGTCCAGGACCTCGATCTCGACGCCTGGAGCCGCCTGCAGGATAGCGAGCGCCTCGCGCGATTTGGAGCAGCGCGGATTGTGCCAGATCGTCGCCTTCATTCGGCGGGATCCTGCTGTGTCGCCAGCCACTCCTCGAGCCACTTGATTGTGTAATTGCCGCTCTGGAAATCCGGCTCGTCGAGCAAGGCGCGGTGCATCGGGATCGTCGTCTTGACGCCATCGACGACGAACTCCTCGAGCGCGCGGCGCAGCCGACGGATGCAGCCGGCACGATCGCGGCCGTAGACGATCAGCTTGGCGATCATCGAATCATAATAAGGCGGAATGCGATAGCCGGCATAAATGCCGCTATCGACGCGAACGTGCATGCCGCCCGGCGCATGGAAGGCCTTCACCGTGCCGGGGCTCGGCGCGAAGCTCTTCCAGTCTTCGGCGTTGATCCGGCATTCGATCGCATGGCCGCGGAACTCCAGGTCCTCCTGCGTCACCGACAGCGGCTTGCCCTCGGCGATGCGGATCTGCTCGCGGACCAGATCGAGGCCGGTGATCGCCTCGGTCACCGGATGCTCGACCTGCAGGCGGGTGTTCATCTCGATGAAGTAGAACTCGCCATTCTCGTAGAGGAACTCGATCGTGCCGGCGCCGCGATAGCCCATGTCCGCCATGGCGCGGGCGACGATCGCGCCCATCTCGTTGCGCTGGGCATGGGTGATGACCGGGGAGGGGGCCTCTTCGAGCACCTTCTGATGGCGGCGCTGGAGCGAACAGTCGCGCTCGCCGACATGGATCGCATTACCCTTGCCGTCGCCGAACACCTGGAACTCGATGTGGCGCGGATCGCCGAGATATTTCTCCATGTAGACGGTCGCATCGCCAAATGCCGACTTCGCCTCGGAACCGGCCTGCGCCATCAGGGTCTCGAGCTGGCTCTCTTCGGTGACGACCTTCATGCCGCGTCCGCCGCCGCCCGAAGCCGCCTTGATCAGCACCGGATAGCCGATCTTGGCCGCGATCTCCCGCGCCTCATGGATCGAGGTCAGCGGGCCGGGCGATCCGGGGACCAGCGGCAGGCCGAGCTTGGCGGCGGTGGTCTTGGCTTCGATCTTGTCGCCCATCGTCCGGATATGCTCGGGCTTGGGGCCGATCCAGATCAGGTTATGCGATTCGACGATCTCGGCGAACATCGCGTTCTCGGAGAGGAAGCCGTAGCCGGGATGGACCGCGTCGGCGCCCGAGATCTCTGCGGCGGCGATGATGCTCGGGATGTTAAGATAGCTTTCCGACGCCGGGGCCGGCCCGATGCAGACCGACTGGTCGGCAAGGCGGACGTGCATCGCGTCGGCGTCGGCGGTCGAGTGGACCGCCACCGTCTGAATGCCCATCTCGTGGCAGGCACGGTGGATGCGGAGCGCGATCTCGCCCCGGTTCGCGATCAGGACCTTGCTGATGGCCATCGTCGTTTACTCGACGACGATAAGAGGCTGGTCGTACTCCACGGGCTGGCCGTTCTCGACCAGCACCGCCTTGACCGTGCCGGCGCGCGGCGCGGCAATCGAGTTCATCACCTTCATCGCCTCGACAATGACGAGGGTCTGGCCCGCGCTCACCTTGTCGCCCACAGAGGCGAACTGCTTGGCGCCGGGTTCGGCGGCCAGATAGACCGTGCCGACCATCGGCGACTTCACAGTACCGGGATGATCCGCGGCAGCGGCCTCTGGAGCAGGCGCTGCGGCCGGTGCTGCGACTGGCGCCGCGGCCGGCGCCGCATAGGTCGGTGCTGCGCTCACTGTTATGTTGCGAGCGACCCTGATCCGCCGCTCCCCGTCCTGGATCTCGATCTCGGTCAGGTTGGTGTCGTCCAGGAGCACCGCGAGCTGGCGCACCAGTTCCGGGTCGACCTGCATTGCTTTCCCCTGAGATTGATCGGCCATCAGTTGCTCTTCGGTAGTTGATCCGTGGCGGACGCCATTGTCAGATGCGGGCGGCGGCGTCCAGCGCAAGCATGTAGGATTGCACGCCGAACCCCATGATCGAGCCTTTCGCCGCCTGGCCGACATAGCTGACATGGCGAAATGCCTCGCGGGCATGCGGGTTCGACAGATGCACCTCAATAACCGGAACGGAAACGCCCTTGATCGCGTCGTGCAGTGCGATCGACGTATGGGTATAGGCGCCCGGGTTGATCAGCACCGCCTTCGCGCCGCTGGCATTGGCTTCCTGTATCCAGTCGACCAGATGTCCTTCATGGTTCGACTGGCGCATGTCGATCGACAGGCCGAGTTCGAGCGCGCGATCCTCGAGCATCCCGGCGATGTCGTCGAGCGTATCCGATCCGTAGATTTCAGGCTCGCGCGTACCCAGCATGTTGAGATTGGGCCCGTTGAGGACGAAGATGACCGGGCGATCCGCCACGCGGCAAGCCTTTCCGTTGCGATGGTGCGACGCGCACCCCTATATGGCGCGCAGACGCAAAGCGAAAGCGCATTGGAGGCGACATGAATCCCGACGGCACCATTTCGGTCCGCATCAATGGCGAGCATCGCCGCATCCTCGCCGGCATGACCATCGCCGAACTGGCGAACGAACTCGGGCTTGAACCGGCCAAGGTCGCGGTCGAGCGCAACCTCGAGGTTGTGCCGCGCTCGACGCTGGGGCAAGTGCAGGTCGAGGATGGCGACGATCTCGAGATCGTTCATTTTGTTGGCGGCGGAGATCATGGCGTGACGGTGGACGACGACAGCTGGACGGTGGCGGGCCGGACTTTCCGCTCGCGGCTGATCGTGGGTACCGGCAAGTACAAGGATTTCGCGCAGAACGCCGCCGCGGTAGAGGCGTCGGGCGCCGAGATCGTCACGGTCGCCGTGCGCCGCGTCAACATCGCCGACCCCAAGGCGCCGATGCTGACCGACTTCATCGACCCGAAGAAGATCACCTACCTGCCCAACACGGCCGGCTGCTTCACCGGCGAGGACGCAATCCGCACATTGCGGCTGGCGCGCGAGGCGGGGGGATGGGATCTCGTCAAGCTCGAGGTGCTGGGCGAGGCCAAGACGCTCTATCCCGACATGGTCGAGACGCTGCGTGCAACCGAGATCCTGGCGAAGGAAGGCTTCAAGCCGATGGTCTATTGCGTCGACGATCCGATCGCGGCGAAGCGGCTGGAGGATGCGGGCGCGGTGGCGATCATGCCGCTGGGTGCGCCAATCGGATCCGGGCTCGGCATCCAGAACAAGGTGACGATCCGCCTGATCGTTGAGGGCACCAAGCTGCCGGTGCTGGTGGACGCCGGCGTCGGCACCGCGTCCGAAGCGGCGGCGGCGATGGAACTCGGCTGCGCGGGCGTGCTGATGAACACCGCGATCGCCGAGGCGAAGAATCCGGTGATGATGGCGACGGCGATGAAGCTGGGGGTGGAGTCGGGGCGGCTGGCCTATCGCGCCGGGCGGATGGGTCGGCGCATGTACGCCGACCCGTCGAGCCCGCTGGCGGGGCTGATCTAAGGCAGCTCCCGCCTGCTCCAGGCGCCAGTCTGCACCGTCAGGGTTGATCCAGCTCACCAATAGGCGTCGAACTTCCAATAGTCGTACATCGGCCGTTCGCTCTCGGTCGGCCGGTCGCTCTTGTCCAGTTCCAGGCTGGGCGCGTCTTCGAGCATCTCGCGCGTGACATCGACCACATAGCCGTGGCGCGCGGGGTCGTAGGTGAGCATCTGCCATGGAATCGGGTGGACATGAGAGCCGAGGCCGAAAAATCCGCCGAAGGCAAGCAGGGCGTAGGCGATCTGGCCGGTGGTCTTGTGGATCATCACCGAATGTACGGTGCCCAGCTTCTCGCCCTGCTTGTTGTAGATCGGGGTACCCTCGACCCGGGCGGACGAGATGAGTTGATGAGATCGGTCGGTGAGCTCATCGAGATTGGCTTCGACAAGCATGAAAGCCTCCTTTTCCGAGTCCCCCGTCATCTGGAAAATACTCTCCTGTAGGAGCAATTTCCAGGGATATTAGACTCTTGGCGCTGCAGAAGTGCCTGTCAGGGCGGCGGTGCCACTCGGTCTGTCGCCGCAGCAGGATGGCCGAAGCTGCCAGGCCGGCGAAGGTGAAGACGGCGAGAGGGTCGAAGATCAGGAAATGCGCCGGTTGGAAGAAGAACGGCACATGGCCGCGCCGAACCATCGCCACCGTCACCATGCATCCCAGCATTACCATCGGAGCGATCCAGACAGCGCCGATCCAGCCGAGCCGACGGTGGAGCGTCATGCTGCCGGTCGTCGCGAAGATGTTCTGCAGCAGGTAGAGGGCGACCCAGCCCATGAAGACCACCGCGTGAGCATGGACCAGTAGTGGCGAGGAAAAGCTGGATCGTCCCATCGCCAGCTGAACCGAGAATCCAGCGACGATGACGATCGCGATTGCGGCAGGCAGGAAGAAGCGGGCGGCTCGGGCGGGCTCCGTATGCGGAAGATCAGCGAAACTGGCCACGGGATTCCCGCTTGAGATACGGATGAAATTGTACCTCATAGGCGGTGCGCGAGCAACGACGCCGGGAACATCGCGAAGCCGTGCGTGGTTGAGCATGGGTGTCCACTATTCCCGATGCCACCCGCGCCGAGGAGGCGAAGGCCTGCTCCGTCTCACCGGGCTCCGTTACGCGACTGACCGACACTCTCGACGTGCTGGCATCGGGTTGTGCCGGGGAGCGTATTTCGCTCGACGACCTCAGCTCGACCCTTGGCGAGAAATGTTTTGCCGGCCTGATCTTCCTGCTGGCCGCGCCGAACATGCTGCCCTTGCCCCCGGGTTGCGATATCGCCTTGTCGGTGCCGCTGGCGATCCTGTCTGCGCAACTCGTCCTCGGCGTCCGCAGACCCTGGCTGCCAGCCTGGATCCGCAGCCGTGAGATAACGACCGAAAGATTCGCCAAGCTGGTCGAGCGGCTCAGCCCAATGACGCGACGAATGGAGATATTGCTGAGCCGCCGGCTCGACGCGCTCACCGGGCTGGCGGGCCGCCGGCTGCTCGGCCTGCTCTGTCTCGCGCTTGCGGTGCTGCTGGGATTGCCGGTTCCGCTCGGCAATGCGGTACCTGCCGCGGCGATCTCCCTGTTCGCGCTCGGGTTGCTGGCTCGCGACGGGATTGCCGTGCTGGCGGGTGTCGTGGCGACGATTGCGAGCGGCGCGATCGTGGGAGGATTGGGTTACGTCGCCGTGGAGGCTTGGGGCTGGTTCGTGGGGAAGGTGCTGGGCTAGGAAGATGATCTATTCGAAAAGGGAGCTGAGACTCTAACCCAGGACCATCGCCTCGACTATTTCATCGTTCTCGTTCCGCCCCTCGACGATAACGATCAAATGCTCCACCCGGGGCGGCTGGAGGAAGTAAGGACCGCATAGCCGCCGCCAGGCGGTGAACGCATCGGAGTTCCGGAATTCGATCATGTGATCCTCGATAGTCTCCCACTCGACGAACATCCTGTAGCGGCTGGGTTGCTCCATCGATCGATAGAGCCGGAAGGCAAGGCAGCCCTTGGATGCGAGGAACAGGTCCCTGGCGTGAGCTGCGGCGGCCTCGAAAGCGTCTTCATGGCCGGGCTTGATGTCGATTTCCGCCAGTTCCTTGATCATCGTCGCCTCCTGCACCTTTGTGATGATCAAACAGCCTGCCGCGGTCAACGCCTGACTGCGTGTTTGTGGCGCAGTTCCGCTGAAATATTGACGCGCAGAGCAGAATCTTTGTTGCGATGCGCCACGGCCTGGCTGAAACAGGCGATATTCCATATCGCCGCGTTGACCGTGCTTTCCCGCCGGGGCAGAGCAGCGGCGATGATCCGGAGACGTTCATGACCAAGATTTATGCATCTGCCGAAGCTGCGCTGGAAGGATTGTTGTTCGACGGGATGACGATCTGCGCAGGGGGGTTCGGTCTATGCGGCATTCCCGAACGATTGATCGATGCGATCGTCGCGTCGGGCGTGAAGGATCTGACCGTGGCAGGGAACAATGCCGGTATCGATGGCGAAGGTCTGGGCAAGCTGCTGCGCACCCGCCAGATCCGGAAAATGATCGCGTCCTATGTCGGCGAGAACAAGGAGTTCGAGCGGCAATTTCTGGCGGGTGAACTGGAGGTCGAGTTCTGCCCGCAAGGTACGCTGGCCGAACGGATGCGCGCTGGCGGTGCGGGTATTCCCGGCTTCTATACCAAGACAGGGGTGGGCACGCTTGTTGCCGAAGGCAAGGAAATCAAGGAGTTCGACGGCGACACCTATGTGCTCGAACGCGGCATCCGTGCCGATCTGTCGATCATCAAGGGTTGGAAAGCGGATGAAAGCGGCAACCTGATGTTCCGCAAGACCGCGCGCAACTTCAACCAGCCGGCGGCGACCGCGGGCAAGATCTGCGTCGCCGAGGTGGAGGAAATCGTGCCTGTCGGCAGCATCGATCCCGACCATGTCCATCTACCGAGCATCTATGTGAAACGGCTCGTTCTCGGCGCGCCATATGACAAGAAGATCGAGTTCCGCACCGTGCGGCAGAGGGAGACGGCATGATGGCCACGGCAGTAAGGGGCTGGGACCGCAACCAGATGGCAGCGCGTGCCGCGCGCGAGCTTCAGGACGGTTATTACGTCAACCTCGGCATCGGCATCCCGACGCTGGTGGCGAACAATATCCCGGCCGGAATGACGGTGACCTTGCAGTCCGAGAACGGAATGCTCGGCATCGGGCCCTTTCCCTATGAGGAGGAGGTCGACGCCGACCTGATCAATGCCGGCAAGCAGACGATCAGCCAATTGCCCTCGTCGAGCTTCTTCTCCAGCTCCGACAGCTTTGCGATGATCCGCGGCGGCCATATCGACCTGACGGTGCTCGGCGCGATGGAGGTCTCCGAAGGCGGCGACATCGCCAACTGGATGATCCCGGGCAAGATGGTGAAAGGCATGGGCGGCGCGATGGACCTCGTCGCCGGCGTCAAGAGGATCATCGTGGTGATGGAGCATAGTTCCAAGAACGGCGACCCGAAGTTTATTCCGGCCTGCACGCTGCCACTCACCGGCAAGAATGTGGTCGATATGATCGTGACCGACCTCGCCGTATTCCAGCGGCCCGACCACCAGTCGCCGTTCAGGCTGATCGAGCTGGCGCCTGGCGTGACCGCGGAGGAGGTCGCCTCGAAAACCACTGCCAAATATCTCAGCTGACGGCCTTTCGATGCCGCGTCGGATGGTGCATGTGGTGGGTTGAGCGGCAGTCGGCCGGGCGGGCGTTCGTCTCCCGACCTGCTATGCCTGCTGTCCCTCCTGCCTGCTGGGTCCATCCTCGCGCTCATGTCCGATAAAGATATCAAGGTCGATCAGCCGGCTCCGCCAGAAGACGATGTGCCGGCTGTTGTTCAGATCGAGCGCGGCCTGGTGGTGGCCGGCGCGGTCCTCATCGCGCTCCTGATCGCCTTTCTCGCGGCGGGCGGGATCTATCTGCGCAGGACGCAGGAAAGCGCGAAGCCGCCCCTCGCGCGGCTGTCGATCGATCTCAGCCGCATTGGCATCAGCAAGAACGGACCCACGCGGATCGACTACCGCCGACTCGATCAGCGGATGCGCCAGCTTGCCGCCGAACGCTCGGTGGTGGGTGTCGCGATCGTCACCATCGAAAATGGCGAGATCAGTTTCGCAAAGGGCTATGGCGTCACCACCGACGGAGCCGAGGGCAAGCCTGTCGATGCGCATACCGTATTCCGCTGGGCCTCGGTTTCGAAGGGGGTGGCGGCGACCCTGCTCGCCAAGATGGCGGCAGAGAAGAAATTGTCGCTGAACGATCCGGTGTCGCGCTGGGCGCCATCGCTAAAGCTGCCAAAGAATGCGCAGAATGTCGCGACCATCGACAACCTGCTGTCGCAGAGCCTGGGCATCTGGAAGAACGCCTATGATCGTGATCTGGAGGACGGCAAGGATCCGAAGGAGATCCGCAGCCGGCTGAATCAGATCCCGCTGCTGTGCCCGCCGGGCAAATGCTACAGCTATCAGAATATCGCCTATGATGCTGCGAGCGAAGCAGCCGAGCATGCCGGCCGCAAGAGCTATTCCCAGCTGGTTCAGGAAGAGATATTCGGCCCGCTGGGCATGCAGTCGGCGACCACGACCCGCGAGGGCCTGGAGTCGTCGCCAAGCTGGGCGCGCCCCCACGAGGGCCGGCGCGAACTGAAGGTGGCGGACGCCTATTACCGGACGCCGGCAGCGGGGGGGGTGAACTCCTCGATCATCGACCTGGGCATCTGGATGCGCGCCCAGATGGGCGAGGCGCCGCGCGTGCTGTCGCCGAAGGTCCTGCGCCAGCTGCATTCACCGCGGATTCGCACCTTCTCCATTCACCGCCAGCGCGAACTCGATCAGGTGCTCAAGGATGCGTCCTACGGGCTAGGCTGGAGGATCTGGCATTATGCCGGCCGCGAGGTGATCGGCCACCGCGGCGCGGTCGACGGATATCGTTCGCTGATCCTGTTCGATCCGGTTCTCAAGGCCGGCGTGGGCATGCTGTGGAACTCGAACGCGGTCGAACCGACCGGGATGCAGCTCGAAGTGTTCGACATGCTCTATCACCAGCCCACCAAGGACTGGCTCGAGCTCGAGAAGTAGGGCTCCTGTATCATCGCTTGCCTCCGGCCCTTGATGGCCGGCATTCACCATCGGGGCGCGCGGTGAAAGCAGGCGTGTCGATCAAGGCTTTAAGGACAGGAACCGCCCGTGCCCTTTGACGAGCAGCGCCCAGGGATCCAGGAGAAGGACGGGAAGCTGCTGTACGGCTGCGTGGAGGCGGGGGGTACCAAGTTCCTGTGCGCGGTGGGCAGGCCCGGCCAGCCCTGGCTCGACCGGATCCGGATAGCCACCGGGGCCCCTGACCCAACCATGGATGCCACGATAGCCTTCTTCAAGGCGGCACAGGCGCGCCACGGGCCGATGGCCGCAATCGGCATTGCCAGCTTCGGTCCGCTGCAACTGGATCCCGGCGCACCGGATTGGGGCGCGCTTCAGAGGACACCGAAAAAGGGATGGAGCGGCGTGTCGCCGGCGGCCATCCTTCGAGCGATATTCGCCATTCCAGTCGGACTGGACACCGACGTCAACGCCGCGGCCATGGCCGAAGCCGCCGAGATGGAAAAGGGCGATCACTCCACGCTCGTCTACATCACCGTCGGGACCGGCATCGGAGGGGGCGCCGTCATCAACGGGCTGCCCTTGCATGGTTTTCGCCACCCGGAAATGGGGCACATCATCCCACCCCGTCATCCGCTCGACCAGGATTTTCCCGGCGTCTGTCCCCATCATGGCGCCTGCACGGAAGGCCTGGCCAGTGGTCCGGCAATCCTGGCGCGGTGGGGGCAAAAGCTTTCGGGCCTGGCAGCGGACCACCCGGCACATGGGATTGTCGCCTGGTATCTTGCCCATCTCGCGGTTGCGGTGATCGGCATGCTTTCACCGAAATGGATCGTCCTTGGCGGCGGCGTTATGAACACGCCCGGGCTTCTGCCGCGGGTCAGAGCCCAGGCGGCGCGGTTCAACGCCGGCTATTTCGCAGAGAATGCCGACGTCGCCGAGATCATTCAAGGATCCGCGCTGGGCCAGGAAGCGGGCCTGATCGGGGCGCTGCTACTGGCCCGGCGAGCCGCCGGGCAGGCGCGCTGAACCCTTGTTCAACGCATGCGTACCGCCGGGAGGAACGGCAGAAAGCAACGATGCCTTTCAGTTGGCCAGAATAGTACCCAGATCGTGAATCACAGGCGATCCACATGAACCGCGCTTGGATTCGTACATCATTCGATCAGCAGCACTCAGTATGACGTCGAGCTCGGTAGTATCTGCGGGATCGATGACAACCGCGCCAACGCTGACTCCAATGCCCCACCGTTGTTGCCTGCTGAGCTTTTCGATGCCGCTCCGAAGATCGTGAATCAATCGGACGGCCTCCGCGCGATCGGTTCGTGGCATCAATATCACGAACTCGTCACCCGCCATCCGGCATACTGTGTCGCCATCTCGCAGAAAAAACTGGAGCCAGGCGGCCGTTGCGATCAGGCATCGGTCGCCTTCGGCATGGCCAAGTTGGTCGTTTACCGCCTTGAACCCGTCGAGATCGATATAAGCCAGGACAGTCGGCAGGGCCGATCCGTTGAGAATTTCCCGATTGAAATTGTCAGCAAGCCAAAGCCGGTTGGGCAAGCCGGTAAGAACGTCGTGGTAAGCACGGTGCAGGGCGGATTTCCGATCGGAAATATCTTCGACAACTGCGACAAAAAAGTCCGGCGTCCCGTCTTGTTGCCGAACGAGCGATACCGTGAGATTGACCCAGACAAGAGCCATGTCGGCGCGAATATAGCGCTTCTCCATGGCATAATAGGGGATTTCCCCCGCCACCAGGCGCCGCGAATTTTCGACATCAACATCGAGGTCTGCGGGATGGGTAATCTGCTGGAAGCCTTGGTGAAGCAGGGTTTCTCTATCATGTCCGGCAATCGTGCAAAATCGCTCGTTCACCAGCAGGAAGTCGCCGTTCATCGCGACGTGCGCGATTCCCACCGCAGCCTGGTCGAACGTAGCTTGAAAGCGTTGAGACATCAGATCGCGGGCACGATAAGCCTCGTCGCGCGCCAAACGTGTCAGCCCGGATGAAATGACCCCGGCCAGCAACTGTGCGATGAGAAGATCGGCCTCACCGAGCGCGCCCGGCTGCTTGGAAAAGGCCTTGAAGACGCCCGACACCGCTCCTTGCAGCATGATCGGTGCCAGAATAATTGCCTTGATGCCACCCTCGCGACAGGCGGTCAGATTAACGGACGGATCATTCTCGACATCGGTGCAGAGATGCGCTTGGCGAGAAATCACGCATTGTTCGAAAAGGCTGCCGCTAATTCTCCTCCTGGTGCCCAGATGCGGGGCAGCGATACCACCTGCCGCGCGGCATACGCGCTCATTTGCATCCCGCAGTTCGATGTGAACCCCATCGGCTCCGGGGATAATGCGCAACGTGCCTTCCGCAACACCTCTCATCAGCCGGTCGATGTCCAGACCTGAGCTGAGCACATGTTCTTGAATCGCAAGCATTTCACGGGAAACTTCCTCAACGGTTAGCTTATAACCCAACGCTCCGACCTCCCCCGACATGAAGGCATGATAGGAGAGGGTTCATGAATGAGAAATGCCGCTCGACGCGATTAGTCTCGTTTTCGCTCAAGCCGCCGCGAAATGTAGGAGAAATGCAGTCTGAAAAGACGCCAGCTTCAACTCGCCTCTTCATCGATGCTTCGTGCGCCGGATCCGGGTCACGCCTCTAAACACTGCTCGATCAGGTCGGTCAGCGCGCTCAGTCGATAAGGCTTGGAGAGAAAGCTCGATCCCCGCGGGAGGCGCCGTGCCTTGGGATCGAAGTTTCCAGATCCGACGATAATCTTAACGGCAGGCCATCTCGTTTCGATTAGGAACGCGAGATGGGCTCCGTCCATAGTGCCTGGCATCCTGACGTCGGTGAAAACCAGATCTATGGGATGTTCGTCCAAAACTTTGATTGCCTCGATGGCATTTGCGGCTTCCAATATCGAATAGCCGGCGGATGTCAGACCTTCCGTGACCATGAAGCGGATGGGCTCTTCATCTTCGACCACGAGTATTAGCGCGGGTTTTGCCGGCACTCCTGATGATTCACCCGCCAAAGCTAATTCCCGAACACATCGCTCGATCGTGCGACTTGGCTCTCATAAACCGAAAATGATGGATTGCTAGAGTGGCTCGCCGAATTGGTTAGAGGTCGGGACCGGCAGAATTGTTGTGATTTCCTGCGAGGACTTCCCGAGCAAGCCGAGCAGCGCGCCAGACCGCAAGCATGATTGTCGCCGCGGCACCAGGAGCCTCGATGAGGCCGCGTCGCTCGCGCCGCTATCGAGAGCCTGGCAGAAGCTTTGCGACAGAATGCGATGCCAAAGATCTTCTCGTTGATGTGCGGGCTTGCCTGTGCCTCCGGCTCATCGCAGGAGGAGTCGCATGGCTGCTGTGATGCTGCAGGGAACCGGCTCCGATGTCGGCAAGTCGGTGCTCGTCGCCGGCATTTGCCGCGCGCTTGCCAATCGCGGCCTGCGGGTGCGTCCATTCAAGCCGCAAAACATGTCGAACAACGCAGCCGTCACCGTCGATGGCGGCGAGATCGGCCGGGCGCAGGCGCTCCAGGCGATCGCCGCGCGGGTCGAACCGCACAGCGACATGAACCCGGTCCTGCTCAAGCCGCAGGCCGACCGGACCTCGCAACTCATCGTCAATGGCAAGGTCAGCGGCACGCTCGGCAGCAGCAATTTCCGCGAGGCGCGCGGCGCGCTGCTCGGCGAGGTGATGGCCAGCTATCGGCGGCTGCAGGCGCAGTGCGATATCGTCGTCGTCGAGGGGGCAGGCTCGCCGGCCGAGATCAACCTGCGCGCGGGCGACATCGCCAATATGGGTTTCGCCCGCGCGGCCGATGTGCCCGTGCTGCTCGTCGGCGACATCGACAGGGGCGGGGTCATCGCCGCCATCGCCGGCACCAGGGCGGTCATGGAGCCCGCCGACGTGGCGATGATCCGCGGCTTCATCATCAACAAATTCCGCGGCGATCCGACGTTGTTCGAGGACGGATATCACCAGATCGAAGCGATATCCGGCTGGCGGGGCTTCGGCGTGGTGCCCTGGCTGACAGCGACCGCGCGCCTGCCCAGCGAGGATGCCGTCATCCTGGAGAAGCCGATGGCTGGCGGCGAGGGGCGGAAGCTGATCGCCTGTCCGATCCTGCCGCGCATCTCTAACTTCGACGATCTCGATCCGCTCAAGCTCGAGCCGGATGTCGAACTTCGCATGATACCGCCTGGCCGCCCGATACCCGCGGACACAGCGCTGGTCATCTTGGCCGGTTCGAAGGCGACGCTTGCCGACATGACCGCGATGCGCGTCGAGGGTTGGGATATCGACATTATGGCGCACCATCGTCGTGGCGGCATGATTCTCGGCCTGTGCGGTGGCTATCAGATGCTGGGCCGGCGGATCCACGATCCGGATGGCCTTGAAGGGGCGCCCGCGGAGGTCGCTGGGCTTGGCTTGCTCGACGTTGAGACCGTCCTCACGCCGGTCAAGGCGCTCCGGGCGGTCAAGGGCGAGGCACTGGGCGCTCGCTTCGACGGATATGAGATGCATATGGGCGAGACGAGCGGCCCGGGCACCGCCCGGCCGCTTGCCACCTTCGACGACGGCCGCAGCGATGGGGCGATCAGTGCGGATGGCGCCGTGCTGGGCAGCTATGTGCACGGCCTGTTATCCGATCCCCACCAGCGCCGGGCGCTTCTTTCCCACCTCGGGATAGACGGTGGAGGGCGCGATTATCGCACCTCGGTCGATCGGGCGCTCGACGAGATTGCAGCGAAGCTGGAGGAGCATGTCGACATCGATGGGCTCATCGCCCTTGCAAGCCGGGCGGCATGATGAGTGCGGCGTGGCCCGGGATCGAAATCCCGGGCCAGCCTGTCATGCGGCCTGCGAATTGATCGGGATGCGGCGGAGATTTTCGTTCGCCGCCTCGGATTTCGGAAGGGTGATGGTGAGCACGCCATTTTTGAAGGTCGCACTCGCCTGTTCCCGCTCGATCCCGCGGGGGAGGCCGATCCGCCGCTCGAACCGCCCGTAGCTGCGCTCGGTATAGCCACGGGCCTTGTCTTCGACCTCCGACTTCTTCTCGCCGCGCAAGGTGAGCGCGCCCTCTTCGAGCGTGATGTCGACATCCTTCTCCTCAAGGCCCGGCAGTTCGGCGGTGATGCGGAGATCCGTATCGGTTTCGCCGAATTCGAGGTTTGGCCATGCCATGCTGCGTTCGGCGCCTCCGAGGGAGGGCAGGCCGAACCCGCGGAACACATCGTCGAACAGCCGGTTCACCTCGCGGTGGAGAGACAGCAGCGGATTATCGCCACGGTCGCGCTCGGCACCAAAGGGTGCGGAGAGCCGGTTCTCCTGCCGGCTCCAGGGGATCAGATCACGAATTGCCATGATGTCGTCTCCTCTAGTGGCTAGAGAATGATGGGGCCCGCCGCCCAGCGGACGGCGGGCCGGTGGTTCGATCAGGCGGCGTGGCGGCCCTCGTCCTTGGGCGCTTCGAGGCGGTCATTGGCGGAAGCATTGCTGCCGCCGATCTCGATCTTGCGAGGTTTCATCGCGTCAGGGACAACCCGCTGAAGGTCGATCCTCAACAGGCCATTGTCGAAGCTGGCCGCGCGAACCTCCACGAAGTCCGCAAGTTCAAATCGCCGCTCGAAGGGGCGCGTGGCGATGCCGCGGTGCAGATACTGGCCGTCAGCCTTGTCCTCGGCTTGCCGGGCTGTGACTGTGAGCTGGTTCTGCTGCGCCACGATCTCGATGTCGTCGGGGCGGAAGCCGGCAACCGCGAGCGTGATGCGGTAGCTGTCCTCACCCTGCCGCTCGATGTCGAACGGCGGATAGCCGTCGGCACCGTCGCTGCGCATGCCGGTTTCGAGCAGATCGAACAGACGATCGAAGCCGACCGTCGAACGCCTGAAGGGCGCAAAGTCGAAAGTGGTTCTCATTTCCAAATCCTCCACATTGAGCAATTTGGGCATGAGAAGCGCCGGAGAGAGCCGACGCTCTCATATGTCCCAACCGGACCCGGTTCGCAGCGTCCGGTGGAGGAAAATTTAGGATGCGATTGGGCTCGTTCAAGAGTTTTTTTCATCTGCATGTCACATCTCCGCCCGCTGCCTCGTCAGGTTCGTGAAACAGCTGGCAAGAGGACTTCGAACATGACTGGCCGTACCAATCCCTATGCAGCGGCGCCTGAATTGCTGAAGGCGTGGTTTAACTTTTCCAATCAGGTCGCCGCGAGCGGCCTCGAGAAACCGCTGCTCGAACTGGTGAAGATCCGGGCGTCGCAGATCAACGGCTGCGCCAACTGCCTCAACATGCACAGCTATGAAGCGCGCCAGGCCGGCGAGACCGAGCAGCGCATCGCGGTTCTCGCCGCATGGCACGACGCTCCGTTCTATAGCGATCGTGAGCGCGCCGCGCTGGCCTGGACCGAGCATCTGACGCTGGTTGCCGACAAGCGCGCGCCGCTTCATGTCTATGAAGCATTGAACAGCCAGTTCAGCAAGGAGGAGCAGGTGCAGCTGACCATGATGATCAACGTCATCAACGGCTGGAACCGGCTGGCGGTGGGCTTCGACCTGTTTGCGCCTGAGCTGGGCTGGAAATAATGAGCGATGCCGCGGCCTTCGACGCGCTGAGGCCCCGGCTGCTGCGCGTCGCCTATCGGATGCTCGGATCGATGGCAGATGCCGAGGACGTCGTGCAGGACGCCTGGCTGCGCTGGGGCGCGGTCGATCGGGACAGGGTACGAGTCCCGGAGGCGTTCCTGCGGCGAATCGTCACCAGATTATGCCTGGACCAGCTCAGGTCGGCGCGGGTGCTGCGCGAGGAATATATCGGTCCTTGGCTGCCGGATCCGGTGATCGAACCCGAAGCGGTCGAAGATGTCACACTTCCCCTGATGTTGGCACTGGAACGGCTCTCTCCGCTCGAACGTGCAGCTTTCCTGCTTCACGACGTCTTCGGCGAGAGCTTCGATGACATCGCCGAGAGCATTGGGCGCGATTCCGCGGCCTGCCGGCAGCTTGCCAGCCGCGCCCGTGAGCATGTCCAGGCCGAGAAACCGCGCTTCCCGGTCGAGCGCGCGCACGGGCTGGAGATCGCGCAGGCCTTCTTCGCCGCATCCCGCGGGGGTGAGATCGGGCGGTTGAGCGAGATGCTGGCCGAGGATGTCAGTCTCTATTCCGACGGGGGCGGCAAGAGGCCCGCGGCCGCGCGCGTCATGCGTGGCGCGAGCGAAGTGAGGCGAACCTTCGCCGCGATTGCGCGGCTGGCGATGGGACGGACAGGGGAGCTGATCCGCTATGCCTATGTCAACGGCCTTCCCGGCTTCCTCACGCGCGAGGCGGACGGAATGCTTCAGACCACCGCGCTCCTGATCGAGCGCGGCAGCATCAAGGCGATCTATGTCATGCGTAACCCGGACAAGCTCCGCCATCTGGAAAAGCGGCTGAACTAGCGGGCGGGCGTCATGACCCGCGCGCTCGCTGGATGAGCTGCCTCACGGGACTGAATATTCCATGATTGTGATGGGATTGCGCCGCCCTTGCCAGCCGCCGACTGCGGCGGCATCGCGGGCTGCCACCGTTCGAGCCAGAGGTACAAGCAAGTCGTCGATGCCTTAGTTGCAGGCAATGCGCGCCGGAGAGGGTGAGGAACCCTCATGGAAAAAGAGCGGGCTGGCTGCTGGGTCGGCGGTGCGCTGGCCGCGTGAAAGGGAGATGCCGATGCGCGAGGTGATCAGCTCCTGCAGGATGTGCGCGGGACAATGCGGTTTGCGCCTGTCGCTCGACGATGCCGGCCGCCTGGTCTCGATCCGTGGCGATCACGCCAATCCCGTGACGCGCGGCTATGCGTGCATCAAGGGGCTGACGTTGGACGAGGCGCATGCCAGCCCCGATCGCATCCTTCACCCGCTGAAGCGGATGGAAGACGGCACGTTTCAGCGTATCCCGCTCGAACAGGCGCTCGACGAGATCGCTGAGCGGATGCGTGCGATTATCGAGCGGCTCGGACCGCATGCCGTGGCGGGGTTTCGCGGCACGATGAACTACACCAACTTCCTGGCCAATGCCTTGCTGCCGGAATTCCTGCGCGCGCTGGGCTCGCGCTCTTTCTTTTCGACGATGACGATCGACCAGTCCGCCAAGTGGATCAACGTCGAGCGGTTGGGGGCCTGGGCCGGAGGACGCACGCCCGTGCGCGAGTCCGATGTCCTCATGGCTGTCGGCACCAACCCGCTGATTTCGCTCTCGACCTTCAACTTCACGCTCCAGAACCCGATGAAAGGGCTCAAGGAGGCGCGCGCGCGCGGATTGAAGTTGATCGTCATCGATCCCCGCGAGACGGAAACGGCACGGTTCGCCGATCTGCACCTGCGCCCCTTGCCCGGCGAGGATGCCACGCTGATGGCGGGCCTGCTGCATGTCGTGCTGGCCTGCGGCTGGCAGGACAAGGTGTTCTGCGCGCGCTTTGTCGATGGCATAGACATGTTGCGCCTGGCCCTGGAGCCCTTCACGCCCGCGGCTGTGGCGGCGCGGACCGGCGTGACCGCGGCGGAGATCGAAGCCGCCGCGGCGATGTTTGCCGAGCCGTTGCCCGACCGCGCCAAGCGGGGGACCGCCGCCTCGGGGACCGGCCCGAACATGGGGCCGCATTCGAACCTGGCGGAGCATCTTCTCGAATGCCTCAACATCGTCTGCGGGCGCTATCCGCGAGCCGGCGACGCCGTGCCAAATCCAGGAGTGGTCGGCACCAGGACGCTACGGCTCGAGCAGGTTATCCCGCCGCAGCGCAGCTGGGAGAGCGGATGGCGCGATGGCCATGGCTTCGGCATGATCTTCGGCCAGCGAATGACCGCGACCCTGCCCGATATGATCCAAGCGCGGGGTGAGGATCGTATCGCTGCGCTGATCGTCGACGGGGGGAACCCGGTGAATGCCATTCCGGGCAGTGACGCCGCCGCCGCCTTCGCGCAGCTGGAGTTGCTGGTGTCGATCGACCCCTTCCTGACGGAGACGGGACGGCTGGCCCATTATATCCTGCCGCCGCCAATGATGCTGGAACGCCACGACATCTCGGGCGGGGATTATGAAGCGTTCATCCTGCAGGAGCCTTATGCTCAATATGTGCAGCCTGTGATCGCTCCGCCCTCTGGTGCTGAACTCGTCGATGACTGGCTGGTGTTCTGGGAGCTTGGCCGGCGCCTGCAGCTCGAACTGAGCGTCGCTGGTCATGTGCTCGACTATGGCGCGCGACCGGACAGCGAGTCATTGATCGCCATGATGCTCGAGGGGAGCGCTGTGCCATTCGAGACTATCAGGGCAGCCGAGGGTGGCAGGGTGTTCGACGTGGCGCCGATGGAGGTCCAGCCTGGCTCGTCGGATGCGCGCTTTGCCGTGGCACCCGTCGATGTGTTGCAGGAAATGGGCGAGCTGGCCGCTGAAGGCGGTGGCGATGACACACTCTGGAGGTTCCGTTTTTCGGTGCGCAGGATGCGCGAGGTTCAGAATACGCAATACCATGCCCTCGCTTCGATCCGGAAGCGGGTGCCTCGCAATCCTGCCTGGATGCACCCCGCCGACCTGGCGGAGTTGGGGATCGCTGACGGCGATGTCGCGGAGATCCGATCGGCGCATGGCGTGCTGGAGACGCCGATTGCAGCCGATCCGACGATGCGCCGCGGGGTCGTGGCGATGACCCATGGCTGGGGCGGCGGCATCGGTGTCAACGTGAACCGGCTGACCCACCGTCTCCTCGGGCGCGATCCCATCAATGCCATGCCCGTGATGACCGGCTTTGGCGTCAACGTCAGGGGGAAGGGGGCCGAAGAAGTGCCCGCACACTGATCCATGGCGGTCGATGCGCGAGGGTGTCGGCTACATCGATCTGGAGCAGCGCACCTTGCAACACCCGGCAACCCGTTCGGCTCGAGCTTGTTGCCCATGTCTTAGGTACAACCTGTCACCCATGTCTCCGGTATGCACAAGGGTGGTGCTGGTGCCGGCTGCAGGATTCGAACCCGCGGCCCCCTGATTACAAATCAGGTGCTCTACCAACTGAGCTAAGCCGGCACACGCTGTCCCTATTGCGTCAGGGAATGCCGAACGTCCAGCCCTCGACTGCGGCAATGTCGGCTGTAAGCAGGGGCGGGTGCCAAAGTTCGTCGCGCGGCGCGGCCTGGGCGAGCCAGGCGGCAGCGAGGATCGCGTCGGTGCTGTGGTCGTCATAGCTGGCCAGCACCGGCACCCGATGGATGCCATAACCCGCGAGGCCCGCTTGCAGGCGGTCGGCGTCCCGCATCTTGCTGCCGCCGCGCAGGCCCGCCTGTCGCGCGGCGATCGTGGTGTAGAGCTCGACGATCACCGGCCCCCGCGCGGGGATCGGATCGAACGGCCAGACCGGCACGCGCCCGTCGAGCCGGTGGAGTAGGCGCATGCCGGTCAGGCTCGATTTGCCGACCTGCGCCGCGCCGACCAGATTGAAGCTGCTCGTCGCGGGCGCGTGGCGTTGATCGCGACAGATCCGTTCGACTAGCCGGTGCCGGCCATTTCCCGGCCCGAACAAGTCACCCTGCCGGCCGCCATGACGGCGGAAGTGGCGGCTGGCCTCGGGATGATCGACCAGTGTTCCCGCCCCCATATGCGGTTCGGCCCGGCACGTCTCGTCGACCAGCCGCCACAGCGCGCGCGCGTCGGCGGGGCTTTCCGTCCAGCCGGGAAAATAGGCGCTGGCATCGAGAAAGGGCAAGGCAGCTGAGAAGTCGATGCCGACCAGAAGGTCGGTCTTGCGGGTGGCATGGTCGAGCAGCCATTCGAGGACGGCCTCCCGCGACCAGGGCCGCTCGATGAGGCGCGGCGTCCGTCCGGGCCCGTCGCTGATCGCTACCGCAATCCCCTTCTGCCGCTCACCCTTGGCGCCAGACCAGTCGATGCAGGCGAAGCGCCTGAAGCGGCGGTGCATTATGTCTTCTTCGGCCGCTTCTTGGCGAGCGCCTGCTGGTGGGCGCGCTCGATCATCGCATGTACGCGCTCGGGATCAGGGCTGTCGAAGCGGACCAGCACCGACGGCCAACCTTCATAATGCCGCGTCTGCCAATAGGTCTCGGGGTCGGTTTCCTTAAGCATGTCGACCGTGTCGCGGTCGATCATGAGGCAGAAGCTGCCGTCTTCGCGCCCCGGGGCAATGAAGGCGTTGCCATTGGCTTTGACGGCGGGCCCGCCATAATAGGTCGAGCGCTCGGCACCGGGCAGGCTGGCGGCAAAGGCGGTGACGCCTTCCCAGTCGAGGGCCCTGGCGCGGTCGGGGCTCATCCTTCCCGCCGCTCCTGGCGCAGCTTTTCCCAATAAGCGAGGCGCTCGGCGATCTTGGCCTCGAAGCCCCGCGGGGAGGGCATGTAAAAGGTCTGGGCGCCCATTTCCTCGGGCCAGTAATCGTCGCCCGAGAAAGCGTCCTCGGCATCATGGTCATAGGCGTAGCCCTTGCCGTAGCCGATGTCCTTCATCAGCTTGGTGGGGGCGTTGAGGATCGTCTTGGGCGGGCTCAGCGAGCCGGTGTCCCGCGCCGAGCGGAACGCCGCCTTCTGTGCCGCATAGGCTGCGTTGGATTTGGGCGCCGTAGCGAGATAGAGGCAGGCCTGCACGATCGCCAGCTCGCCTTCGGGCGAGCCCAGGAAATCATAGGCATCCTTGGCGGCAAGGCACTGCACCAGCGCCTGCGGATCGGCGAGGCCGACATCCTCGCTGGCAAAGCGGACCAGCCGGCGCAGGACGTAGAGCGGCTCCTCGCCCGCGGTCAGCATCCGCGCGAGATAATAGAGCGAAGCCTGCGGGTCCGAGCCGCGCAATGATTTGTGAAGCGCGGAGATGAGGTTGTAGTGGCCCTCGCGGTCCTTGTCATAGACCGGCATGCGGCGGTGGAGCAGCGCCGCCAGCTCGCCGGGCTCGAGGGGGTGATCGATCGCGATCGAGAACAGCGTCTCGACCTGGTTGAGCAGGAAGCGGCCATCGCCATCCGCCGAGGCCACCAGCGCTGCGCGAGCATTGTCGGTGAGCGGCAGTTCGCGGCCTTCGATATCCTCCGCGCGAGCGATCAGCCGGCCCAGCGCCGCGGCGTCGAGCCGGTTGAGGATCAGCACCTGCGCACGGCTGAGCAGGGCGGCATTGAGTTCGAAGGACGGGTTTTCGGTGGTGGCGCCGACCAGGACGACGGTGCCGTCCTCGACATAGGGCAGGAAGCTGTCCTGCTGGGCACGATTGAAACGGTGGATCTCGTCGACGAACAACAATGTTCGGGTGCCCAGCCGGGCGTGCTCGCGCGCCTCGGCAAAGATCTTCTTGAGATCGGCGACGCCGGAGAACACCGCCGACACCGGCGCGAAGCGCAGGCCAACGGCGTCGGCGAGCAGCCGCGCGATCGTCGTCTTGCCGGTGCCGGGCGGCCCCCACAGCACCAGTGACGACAGCCGGCCTGCGGCCACCATCCGGCCGATCGCGCCATCCGGGCCGGTTAGATGTTCCTGGCCGATCACCTCGTCGAGGCTGCGGGGTCGCAGCCGTTCGGCCAGCGGCGCGGCATCGACGGGCAAGGCGGCAGAGGGTTCGGGCGCAAAGAGATCGGCCATCGCAGTGGATATAGGCGCGCGATCGGCACGCGCACAGGGGGCAGAAGAAGGGTCTTGCAAAAATCCACTCAAGATATATCTTAGACATATCGAAAGTGACTCCGTTTGACGAGTAGGGAGTAATGATGTTCGGTTTTCACAGACAGCATCGCGCCGCTGGCCACGGCACCAGACATGCGATGCGCGGCCGCCATGGCGGTTTCTTCGGCGGTGGATTCGGCGAAGCCTTTGGTGAGGGTTTCGGCGAAGGCCGAAGCGGCAGGGGCGGTGGGCGGCGTCGCGTCTTCGATGGCGCCGAGCTTCGGCTGATCCTGCTTAGCCTGATCGGCGCGCAGCCGCGCCACGGCTATGACCTGATCAAGGCGATCGAAGAACGATCGGGCGGCGCCTATGCACCCAGCCCCGGCGTCGTCTATCCTACGCTCACCTTGCTCGAGGACATGGGCCACATCGCCGAGCAGGCGGCCGAAGGCTCGAAGCGGCTATTTGCGATCACCGATGCGGGCAAGCTCGAGGTCGGCCAGCAGGCCGAGATGATCGAGGCGCTGTTCGCGCGGCTCGAAGCGCTTGGCGAGCAGCGCAGCGACGACGATCGCTCGCCGGTCAAGCGCGCGATGGTCAACCTCGCGATGGCGCTGCGGACCCGGATGCGGCACGGCGACCGCTCGCCCGACCTCGCCCATGACATAGCCGCCCTGCTCGACGAGACGGCGCGCAAGATTGAGAGGCTGTGATGGTGGTCGCGATCGCGATAGTGCCGACGACGAGCGGCAGCAAATATCTACAGCAGCTTTGCAAGCATTGGTCGCATAATCTGGCGGTTGAGTTCACGCCCACCCATGGCAACGCGGTGCTACCAAAGGACGCGCGCGGCGCGAATCACCCGGGCGACGCGCTGGTGACATTCGATGCGGACCCGGAGTCGCTGGCGGTGCGGATCGACGCGACCTGCGACGCCCAACTCGAAGGACTGAAGGGTGCCGTCGCGCGCCACCTCGACCGTTTCGCCTTTCGGGAAGCGCCGCTGGCGTTCGACTGGCGGAATGCGTGAGCCTTAAGGCACCGGGCTTTGCCGCGCCAGCCGCACGCCTGCGCCATGCTGGCGGATGATGCGCAGATAGGCGTCGACCAACTCCTGGTTGACCTTGTCCCAGCCATAGCGCTCGCTCGATTTGAGGCCGGCCTCGCCGACGGTGCGGCGCAGCGCTTCGTCCTCGCAAAAATGCTGGAGCGCATCGGCAAAGGCCTGGGTGCGGCCCGCCTGGATCAGCCGGCCCGTGACCCCATCCTCGATGAGGCTCTCGCTGCCGGTCGCGCGTGCGGCGACCACCGGTAGCCGGGCCGCCATGGCTTCAAGCGTGACATTGCCGAAGGTCTCGGTGACCGACGGATTGAACAGCATGTCCATCGAGGCGACCGCGCGGCCGAGCTCCTCGCCCTTCTGGAAGCCGACGAAGATCGCTCCGGGCAGCCGTTTCTCGAACCAGTCGCGGGCCGGTCCCTCGCCTACGACCAGCACCTTGTGCTTTACCTGTCGCCGCATCAGCTGGTCGATCGCGTCGGCGAAGACGTCCAGGCCCTTCTCCATGACCAGGCGGCCGACGAAGCCGATCGCCACGTCGTCCGGGGCGATCCCCAGCGACTGCCGCCAATCCTGGCAACGCCGTCCAGGCTGGAATATCGTCCGATCGATGCCGCGCGACCAGATGCCGACATCATAGCTCATCCGCTGTTCGCGCAGCAGCTGCGCCATCGATTCCGACGGCGCAAAGATCGCGTCGCAGCGGCGGTAGAACCGGCGCAGCAGGGCTTCGACCACGGGTTCGAGGAAAGCGAGGCCATAATAGCGGAAATATGTCTCGAAGCGGGTGTGGACCGACGCCACCACCGGTAATTTGCGGCGCAGCGCGAGGCTCACCGCGCGGTGTCCGAGGATCTCGGGGCTCGCGACGTGCAGGATGTTGGGATCGAAGCGCTTGATGTCGCGCTTGATGCTGGGAGGGATCATCAACGGGAAGCGATATTCCGCGCGACCCGGCACCGGCAGCGACGGGATGCTGACGAGGTCTCCGGTCGGGGGGAAGGCGGGCTGCTTCACCGTCGGCGAATAGATGCGGACCGCCGCGCCCTGGCCGAGCAGATAGCCGACAAGCCGGTTCAGCGCCTGGTTGGCGCCGTCGCGAACATAGTTGTAATTGCCGGTGAACAGGGCAACGCGAAGCTGGGAAGCGTCCATCGGCACGCCTCTAGCGCGTCGGGCATCAAAGGCAACCGGAACAGCGCCCCTTATCATGAGTTAATCCGGCGAAAGAGTCCCGCAATGGCGAACAGCTTTCGCAAAGGCCAAAAGATCCTCTGGAAGCGGGGAGGCATGAGGTGCAGGGCGAGATCACCGAGCGTTTCGAGCGCCGCGTCCAGCGCACCATCGAGCGCACACGGTCGCCCGCGCGGCACGCCCGGCAATCCGGCCTATCTGGTCCGCTCCGACGACGGTAAGGTCGCGCTGAAATGCGGCTCGGAACTCACCGCGGGGAATGAAGGACTTCATGCAATGGATCGCTGGTTTACCCATATCGCCGGCAAACTGGCTTCCGCCGTCGGCCAGCCGCTCGCCTTTGTAGTAGCGCTGACGGCGATCATCCTGTGGGCGGCGAGTGGACCGATCTTCGGTTTTTCCGATACGTGGCAGCTGATCGTCAACACGACCACCACGATCATCACCTTCCTCATGGTGTTTCTGATCCAGAATGCCCAGAACCGTGACGCCGCGTCGATGCAGTCGAAGCTGGACGAACTGATCCGGTCGCACAGGGAGGCGCGCAACGAATATATCGGGATCGAGCACCTCACCGAGAAGGAACTGGAGAAGATCCGCACCGACCTGGAGCAGGAGTGCGACCAGGGCCAGGACATCCGTACCGGCCAGGCCGCCAGCCTCAATCACCTCATCAGGCGGCGATAGCCTCCTGGCTCGACATGATCCAAGCCTTCATGTCTTCGAGGGCGCGCTCGGCGTACATGGCCTTGCGATCGGCCTTGCGCTTGCGGCCGCCGCGGGCGCCTTCGACGGGAGGAAATAGCCCGAAATTGATGTTCATCGGCTGGTAGCTGTCGGCGTCGGCGCCGCCGGTGATGTGGCCAAGCAGCGCGCCGAGCGCGGTGGTCAGCGGCGGCGGCGCGATGGCCTTGCCCAGCAGTTCCGCCGCGGCGAAGCGGCCCGCCAGCAGCCCGATTGCCGCAGACTCGACATAGCCTTCGCAGCCGGTGATCTGACCGGCGAAGCGGATATGCGGCCGCGCCCTGAGCCGGAGCCGCTCGTCGAGCAGTTTCGGGCTCTGGATGAAGGTGTTGCGGTGCAGCCCGCCAAGCCTTGCGAACTCGGCATTTTCCAGGCCGGGAATGGTCCGGAACAGTCGCACCTGTTCGCCATGCTTGAGCTTGGTCTGGAAGCCGACGATGTTCCACAAGGTGCCGAGCGCGTTGTCCTGGCGCAGCTGGACCACGGCATAGGGCCAGCGGCCTGTGCGGGGATTGTCGAGCCCCACCGGCTTCATCGGTCCATAGCGCATCGTGTCGACGCCGCGCTCCGCCATCACCTCGATCGGCATGCAGCCATCGAAATAGGGCGTGTCCTTCTCCCAGTCCTTGAACTCGGTCTTCTCGCCGTCGAGCAGCGCCTGATGGAAGGCGAGATATTGCTCCCTGTCCATCGGACAGTTGATATAGTCCTTCGTCTCGCCCTTGTCCCAGCGCGACGCCATCCAGGCGATGTCCATGTCGATCGAGTCCCTGTGGACGATCGGCGCGATGGCATCGAAGAACGCCAGCGAATCGGCGCCGGTCGCATCTCCGATCGATCCGGCCAGCGCGGCGGCGGTGAGTGGCCCGGTGGCGACGATGACCGGCCCGTCCATCGGCAGGGTGTCGATCCGTTCGCGCAGAAGCTGGATGTTGGGGTGGCTGCTGATCGCCTGCGTCACGGCCTCGGCATAGCCCTCGCGATCGACAGCGAGCGCGGAGCCGGCCGGCACGCGATGCGCGTCGGCGGTTCTCAGGATCACCGATCCAAGCGCGCGCATCTCCGCGTGGAGCAGGCCGACGGCGTTGTTCGGATCGTCCGACCGGAAGCTGTTCGAGCAGACCAGCTCCGCCAGGCTGTCGGTCTGATGGGCAGGGGTGGCTTCGATGCCGCGCATTTCCGACAGGCGGACGCGGATACCCGCCTCCGCCAGCTGCCACGCCGCTTCCGATCCGGCGAGCCCGCCGCCGATCACATGCACCTGATGATCCATGCGGGGGCTCTAGGACGCGGGTGCGATTACTGCAATGTTGGTATGGCGAGGTCTTGCCGCCGCCAGCGTTAGTGTGGACGTGCCCATCGCTGATCTCATGAGATGAGCGTTTTCGGTGGACGATGGGGCATTGAGCTGCCGACATCATCTCCGATGAACGAGGCCCATACGCCACCGGGCTGCCACACCGTGTCCATCAACGCCCGCGCTTCTGCGTCGTCGAGCCCGCAGACCTCTTTCTGCCAGCGGTAAAGAAAGGCTGATACCCTCATATTGGCTATACAATGAACGTGCACACTCTTGTCGCCTATCTCGCTCATTGCTTCGCAAAATTTGACGAAGTCTTCTTCGGTCGGCCGCTCGAACTCCACAGGAATGTGCTTATAGACAAGGCCAAGCCTTGCGAGGCTGGCTGCCTCATCAGGTAAAGCCTTTTCATGCGTATGCAGGCCCAGATTTATGACGTGCTCGATCCCGAGCATTGGCAGTTCGCCAAGCTGCTCCTCGGTGGGTTGGCCTGAGGTGGTGACGCGGCTGTCGAGGCGTCGCCAGTTATAGATATCGGTGGGATCGGACATATCAGCACCTTTATTTACAGGGTGCCCAGGCGAGCGGCGGCTTCATTCGCGCTCCACGGTGGTGCTCCACCTTTCTCGCCAGTCACGCGAACGAGCCTCGTATAGCGCATTACCGCTATACCACCAAATCTTCTGACCAGGTGGGCGGCCGCTTCGAAGCGCCGGGTGCCGTTCTTAGCGACGGCCGGTAAGGCGCAAGCGGGCATGAAGGTCCGCACGGTGACCTCAGCTAAGGATGGTGGTCCGTCTCCGTTTCGGCGACTGTGCCCCAGCCGTCATAACCCACGCCATAGGTAGCCTCGATGCGTAGCGCATCTTCGGTCAGGCCGCACAGCGCGCTATCCGTGGTCGTCTGGTCGCGCTGCAGCCACAGCGTCGCCTGGCCGTCGTCTTCCTCGGTAATGTCGACGACGCGCCAGCCGAGTTGCTCCGCATCGTCCTCGATCTGCGAAATGGCTTCGGCGTCACCCTCGAAATGCACGTCGACGGGTCGCACCTTCTCCGCGACATCGCCATTTTCGCGCAGGGCACGGACGACATCCTCATCGGCGGCCAGTTCCTCGGCCAGCCTGGCGGGATCAATGGAGATGTTTGTCATAGCGGCACCGGCGGGAAGGAGGGAATATCGGTGCTCTAAACGTCGGACCTTCGTAATTGAAGAGACGCTGCGCGTTTTCACCCGCTGTCGGAAGATTATCGCCTTTCCACGCGCTCAGCTTACGACCGACCGGCCGAGGGGGCGACATGGCGACAGCACCGGCCGGCTTTCCTATCGGCTCAGTCGCGCTGGCGACGTTCATAGGCGGCGAAGTTGACCGCTTGCTCCAGCCTGCGTTGCAGCGGCGAGACATGGACGAGGCCCGGCATCGTCGCCAGGTCGGCCAGCTTGACCACCCGGAAATCGCGGACGGCCGTCGCGGTGTCGAAATCCTTCGGCGTGCGCTGCCAGCGCAGGATCGCGTAGCCGTCGTGCAGGCCGGCCGTGTCGACCCAGTTGGCGACGCCGGGGTCGGTCGGGCTGATGAGATAGGTGTAGGTGCCGTCGTCATTCGATCGCGACTGCGAAGGGTTCAGGCTGATCTGGTAACGCCGTGAATCGGCCGTGATCTCCCACGGATCGCTGACGTGGACCGAGAAATACTTCGCGCCACCCGAGGCCAGGGTGAGCAGGATCGCCTCGTCCTTGCCCAGCTGGAAGCGCAGCTTGCCGGCGTAGCCGAAACCTCCGGCGCGGGCGACGGGCGCCCTGTAGCTGTTGGGCTCGAGGCCGCCCATGTTGATGTTGTGCCAGTTGCTCCAGAAGCGGACATAGGCGGGCAGGCCCGTCATCACGCGGCGCTTGAGCTCGTCATAGGACAGGGCGGCGGGCGCGGCGCCGGCGATGCGGCGGACATGCAGTTCTGCGGGCCGCTGGTTCCAGTCGGTGAGCGTCTCGCGGACCATGAGCGTCACATCGCCGGGCGCGCTGTCCATGTGGTCGCCCGCGCCGGCCGACCCGCCCAATGTGATCCGGAAGCTGCCGTCCGGCGCGATCGTCATCTGCTCGTCGGTGATCGAGCTGACATGATTGCCCATGTCCGCCTTCTTGATCTGATCGTTGAGCGGGACCGGCCCAATCCGGCCGCGCATCAATTCGAAGATCATCATCGACGGTCGGCTCGACATGTCGAACCGGCCAGTGATCTCATATTGTCCGCTGCCGTCGACCGGGACCCGCCGGTAGATATTGTCGGGAAGGTCGCTGCCGATGCCGGTGCCCCACAGCGTGTGACCGCCCAGCGTATGCGGCGCATCCTCCCACCAGAAGAATCCGGGCACGGGCTGCAGCGCGGTGATCTCGCCCGCGATGAACGACGACGTCCACTGCCACACGGCGCGATCGAGCATCGCCGCGCCGTCGATCGTCCGGCCGGTCGCGGTCTCTTCCAGCTCGGCCGCGAGCTTGCGACGGATCGTGCTGATCTGCGGCTCGCCGAGCAGGCGGATGAGCAGCGTTTCGGTTTCGATCTGCTGGGGCGTACCGAGCACCGGCCGTTTGATCGGGGCGCTTCGCAGGCTGTCGTCGGGGTGCGCGACGCCTTGGGCGAGCGCCCCTGTTGAGGCCATCAAAGCGATCGCGATGATCGCTCCGCCGAGACCGGCAGCAGCCTTGTTCATAATCGCTCCTCCATCCGGCGGGACCGACGGCCGCACCGGTTCAAAGCGATTCCAGGCCGGGGCTCAGGTGCCGGCCCGGAAATCGCAGCAAGGCAGACGGAGCCGGTGATCCGACGCGATCGGATCCCGAGCCCGTCCTAGAACTTCACCGTACCCGTCACGCCATAGGTGCGCGGATCGCCCCATTTGCAGGTGGCATAGCCGATGCTGTTGAGGTTGTTCGAGCAGAACAGCTTGTAGTGCTTGTCCGCCAGGTTCGAGCCCCAGATGGCCAACGAAACGTCTGACCCAAACAGATTGTCGAACGAGATCCGGCCGCCGATCGTGCTGAAGCTGGGCGTCTGGTAGATGCCCTGCACGGCCAGGCCCTTGGTGCTATCGCGATAGAAATAGTTCGCGCTCAGCCGGGTCTTGGCGAAGCTTTCGGGCACGAAATCGAGATCCAGGGTGGCCGAGGCGGTGAGCGTGGTACGGGGCACGCCCGCGAACTCGGAGCCCTGCAGATTGACGCCGCCGGCGAAGTTGATCGGGTTGGAATTGGCGATCGGCAGCGCCGGATTGGTAGGCTGCGGCACGATCGAACCCGCGCCATAACGGCCGACCTGGTAGGAATAGCCGGCGTTCAGCTCCAGCTGCGGGATCGGCTTGATCGACGCGTCGATCTCGACGCCCTTGATCGTCGCCTTGCCGAGATTGAGAATGATCGCGTCGGTAAAGGTGCCGCAGGCCGGGCCATTGGCCGGATCAGCTGCCTGGTTGGCGCAGAATTGCAGGATGTCGGTCGTCTGTATCTGCTTGTACTTGCCGATGAAGCCCGCGACGTTCAGGCGATAGGGGACCGTTCCCAGCCGGCCCTGATGCTTGAGGCCGAGCTCGAAGTCGGTGATCCGCTCTGGCCCGAACAGATTATACTGCAGCAGCCGGGTCGTGGGGTTCGGGCCGCCCGCCTTGAACCCGCGGCGATTGGCGAAATAAAGCAGCGTATCGGGCGTCGCCTGATATTCCACCGAGGCGGTCCACGTCAGCGCTTTGTAGGTGCGCTGGCCGCTGATCTGGCATTGGGCGCCATTGTTGACGGCGACCACGTTGCCAAGCGTCGTATTGAGCTCGTTGCAGGCCGCTTGCGGCCGGCTGGCGTCCCAGCTCTGCAACTGATCGACGGTGCTCGTGAAGAAATTCTCGTTGACGTTCTTCTTTTTGTCATTGGTGTAGCGCAGGCCTGCCGTCACCCGCACTCCGTCGAGGCCCGCGCCGCTGAAATCATAGGTGGCCTGTGCGAAAAGCGCCTTGGAATCGGTGGAGTCGTTCATCTGCGAATGACGGGTAGGGCGCGGGCCGTAGAAGGAGGCCGGCCCGACCACGAAAGACGAGTTCACCGCGTAGAGATGCTTGGTGTGCGCGTAGAAGCCGCCCGCGATGAACCGAAGATTGTCCATCGTTCCAATGATCTGAAATTCGTTGGAGAAGGTTTTGTAATTATTACGATAATATGTGTCGTTGTTGGTTGCGTAGCCCGACACGGGGCTACCCAGCACGCCCGCGAAATTGAGGATCATGCCCGAAATGCCCGAGGGATCCTGATGGTCTATCGCCTTCTCATGGCGGTAGCCGAGGATGTTCTTGAGGGTGATCGTGTCGTTCAGCTCGTAGGTCGTGGCGTTCGACAGTCCATAGACCTCCGAACGCGCGCCGAAGGTGCTGATGACCTGTGGCGATCCATTGGTCTGCACGCCGTTGACGAAGTAGAAGCCCGGCAGCGTGTTGCCGACTCCGGTGAAGGCGGTCGAGCGGAACGGATTGCCGCTGCGGACGAGCAGTCCCCTGGCGGTGTCTATCACGGCGGTGCCGCCGCCCAGGGCGCTCTGCTGCATTACGGCCTGTTGGGTGACGCTCCGGAAGAAATTGCCGTTCAGCGGCGCGGCGTCGATCACCGCCGGCGTTGGGATCTCGTTGCGATGGATATAGTCGACCGTGGTCAGATTCTCGAAGCGGTCGTCGGGCTTGATGAGCAGGCTGACGCGGCCGCTCTCATTGTGGCGGTTGTTAAGATCCTTCTGCCCCGGATTGACGTTCCGGAAGAAGCCGTCCTGCCGCTCGATCTGGCCGGCGGCGCGGAGGGCCACCTTGTCCGTGACGAGCGGGATGTTCAGCATGCCGTTGACCAGCCTGCGGTCGTAATTGCCATATTCGGCGGAAATCTGGCCCTCGGTGTCGAACACCGGGCGTTTGGTGGTGACGACGAGCGCACCGCCCATGGAGTTCTTGCCGAACAGCGTTCCCTGCGGCCCCTTCAGCGCCTGGACGCTGTCCAGATCATAGAGGGTCAGGCCGCGCGTGCCCTGCGGGACGCCGTTGACGTAGGTCACGACATTCTCGTCCGTCTGGTTCACCTGGCGCTGGCCGCGCAGGATGATCTCGGGACGCGAAGGATTGATGCTGCTCGGCCTGATCTGCAGGTTGGGCACGCTGAACTGGATGTCGTTGACCGTCGTGACGTTTCGACGTTCGAGCGTCGCGGCCGTCAGCGTGGTGACCGCCACCGGTACCTTCTGCTGGTTCTCCTCGATGCGGCGCGCCGTGACGATGATCTCTTCCAGGCCGTTATCCGCCGGAACGGCTTCTTGCGCGACGGCGGGCGTGACGATGCAGAGGGCGATGGTGGCGCAGCCAAGGCGCAACGATGACTTCAGCATGATGTTTCCTCCCCAACATTATATCGGCCGGCTTCGTCGAGCCGTTTGGCGGCGAATATGCATAGGGCTGGAATCGAAATCCACTCGCCGGGCAAAAATCCACATACACGGATTTTTCTGTTCAAAGTTTGATCCGGCGCTGTCGTCTTGGCGCCATCGCGCCAAGCGCATCCAATGGTTGGGCTCGAGTGGCGGAACGCCGCGACGACATGGGGGCGATCGATGTCTGAAGGCGGACTACTGGGAAATTCGCATTTCGCCCGGCTCTTCGAGTCAAGCTACGGGCAATTTCGAGAAGATTTCCTGGTGGCGGCTCAGCAAGGACGTCACATCGATATCCATGGCGGATGTCGGAGTCCCCAGCAGAATCGCCAGCGGGCTACCTCCCCGTCGATGCAGGGGAATGGCCAGCACCCAACCCCGCTGGTCCAGCTTGACCGCATGGCCCTGCTGCCGGATGGCTTCGATATCGGCCTTCAGCCTATCCAGCTGGACGGGCTCGGCCTGATGATCGGGCGCGGCGTTGTGGCGACGGACGAGGTTCGCGATCTCGCAATCGGGCACCAATGTGAGCAGGGCGATGCCGACCGGCGAACGCAGCAGGCTGACGGAGCGCCCGACCAGCGCGATCGTCTCGCGCGGGTGATCGCCGATCTCGACATGGATGAACTCGGCCATCATCCCGTTCGGGGTGGCGAGCGACACATAATGGCCCGTGGCATCGTGCAGCTCGCGCATCGCCCGCAGGATGGGGCCGTCCGCGATCAGCATCGGATCGACCCAATTGCCCAGCAGTCCGACCCGCGGGCTCAGCCGGTATGTCCGATCCTCCATCGAGTAATGCACGTGGCCGGTCTCGACCAATGTCTTCAGGATATAGTCCACGCTGGAGTTGGGGGAGTGCATCAGCTTCGAGATGTCGCGGAGCCGCAGACCGATCCGCGTGCTGTGCAATATCTCCAATATCTGGATGCAGCGCAGGGCGGATTTCACGGCCCTGCCGGCGATCTGCGAGCCATCGTCGTTGAAACCGGCCAGATCGACAATGTTTCTGTTCATCGCGCCCCCCGATGGTCGACGTCCGCGCCGGTACAGGATGCGCCGGGCCAGCGTCCCGGCCGCATGCCCAGATGATAGACATAGGCGTGCCGGCACTCGTCGTCCGATCGGATGGCGGTCGGGCCGGATCGGTTTATACTCGGCACCATCAGAGGCCGGGACTAAACATCTAGGCCGAGCCATTCGGACATCGTCGATAATTCTTCCGACAGTTCGATCATGGTCTCCGCTGGCGCATCGGGTTCGAGATGAACCGACTGGACCCGCAGACGCGACGCCTGGCGGTCGGCCTTGAGATCGATCCGCGCGACCAGCCGGTCGCCGAGCAGGAAGGGCAGGACATAATAGCCGTGCTGGCGACGATCGGCGGGCGTGTAGATCTCTATGCGATAGCGGAAGCCGAACAGCCGCTCCGTCCGCGCACGCTCCCAGATCAGCGGATCGAACGGCGCCAGCAGAGCGCGGGCGGTGATCCGGCGCGGGCGCCTTGCGTCGCGATGCAGCCACGCCGGCTGCCGCCACCCCAAGACGCGGACCGGCACCAGCAGCCCTTCGTCCGCGAGGCCGATGATCGCCTCCCTGGTGTCCGCGACGCCCGTCCTGAAATAGTCCCGCAGATCGGCCTCTGTCGCGATGCCGAGTGCGCGGCTGGCGCGTTCGAGCAGGGCGCGGTGCGCCGCAGGCTTGTCCGGCGTTGGCAAGGCCAGGATGTCGGCCGGGATGACCCGTTCGGTAAGATCATAGACCCGCTCGAAGCTGTTACGGCGGGTGGCGGTGGTGATGTGCCCCGCCCAGAACAGCCATTCGAGCTTGCGCTTGCTGTCGCCCCATTCCCACCAGCCGCTGCGGCTCTTGCCCTCGTCGAAATCGGATGCGGCAAGCGGTCCTTCCGCGCGGATGCGAGCGAGCACGGCATCGATCTCGGGCCGGCGTTCGGTTGCGAAGACCCGCAGCGATGACCAGCCGCGTTCGCCGCGATCGGCCTCCGCCATGCGCCAGCGCAACAGCGGATGGAGGTCCAGTGGCAGCAGGGAGGCTTCATGCGCCCAATATTCGAACATCCGGCGCGAACGCCTTGGCCCCCATGCGGCGCGATCGAGCAGTTCGCGGTCGTAGACGCCGAGCCGCGAATAGGCGGGCATATAATGTGCGCGGACGAGAACATTGACGCTGTCGATCTGGTGAAGCGCGAGCCGGTCGATCGTGCGCCGAAGCTGCGCCTGACCCACGATGCTGGGGCGTGCGGTGCCGAAGCCTTGCGCGGCAAGCGCGATCCGGCGGGCGAGGGGGAGCGCGATGGTCTCCGTCAACGCCGCCCTATGCGCGTCGCGGCCCAGGCATAGTCCTCGGCGGCCTTGCGGTCGGTCTCGTTCTTGAAGGCGATCGATGGATCGGGCGCGGCGCCGAGCGCGTGGAGTACGATCCACAGCGCGAAGCGCCGGCCCGTGTCGCGCTCGGTGCCGAAGGCGATGGCAACGCGCTCCCGGCCGGCGTCAATCGCCTGGTCGTCGAGCGTATCGAGATCGTCGGTTCCGAAATAATGGTGCAGCAGCGCGTCGAGGTCCATGGCGTCATCGTTGGCGGCGCTTCTTCTCCGGCGCAAGCTCGATCCACACAGGGGCATGGTCGCTGGTCTTTTCCCAGCCTCGAACATGGCTGTCCACCGCCGCCGCCGCCAGCCGCCCGGCCACTGCGGGGCTGAGCAGGATATGATCGATGCGCAGGCCGGCATCGCGGGCGAAGGCGTTCCGGAAATAGTCCCAGAAGGTGTAGATAGTCTCGTGCGGATGCATCGTCCGCAGCGCGTCGGTCCAGCCTTGCTCGACCAGCCGGAAATAGGCCGCACGCACTTCGGGCGCAAACAGCGCGTCGTCCAGCCAGCGCTCCGGCTTATAGACATCGAGATCGGTCGGCATCACGTTGAAATCGCCGGCGAGAATGGCCGGAACGCCACTCTCAATCAGGCCGGCCCCATGCTCGATGAGGCGTTCGAACCAGCCGAGCTTATAATCGAACTTGGGCCCTGGCCGCGGATTGCCATTCGGCAGATAGAGGCCGCCGATGAGTATGCCGTTCACCGCCGCCTCGATATAGCGGCTGTGAAAATCGTCGGGATCGCCGGGCAGGCCGCGCCGCGTCTCGACCGGCGCGCCGCAGCGGCTCAGGATCGCCACGCCGTTCCAGCTTTTCTGGCCATGCCAGATCGCCCGATAGCCGGCGGCCTCGATCGCGGCGGCGGGAAATTTCTCCTGCGGCGCCTTCAGCTCCTGCAGGCAGACGATATCCGGCTTCGCTTCGTCCAGCCAGCGCAGCAGCACCGGCAGGCGGCCATTGACCCCATTCACATTATAGGTCGCGATCTTCATCGCCGTGCAAATGAGCGGCGATGCGTAGCGTTCCTTGAGCGGACATTTATCCCTGCTAAAACATTGTCATCTCGCGAAGGAGGCAAGGCGATGCTCGAACATCTTCCCGGCTGGATAGGCGGCATGCTGCGGAACTTCCGCGCTGGACATTCAAAGCTCGTCATAGCCCAGCCCGAGCTCGTCCTGGGCGAAAGCGTTATCGACCTGACCAGCCCCGCCTTCGCCAATGGCGCACGCCTGCCGATGCGCTTCACCGCTGATGGCGACGGCGTGTCGCCGCCGTTGCTGTGGAACAACGTGCCCGCCGGAACATCGAGCCTGGCGCTGATCGTCGAGGACCCCGATGCCCCTGCGTTGCACCCCCTGGTCCACGCGCTGGTGTGGAACCTGCCGGCCGACGAACGGCGCCTCGCCGAGGGCGCGATCGTCCGCGACGTTGGCGGGACGACGGACGGCCGCGACGTCGGCCGCAACAGCTATTTCGCCGAGGGGTGGCTACCGCCGGACCCGCCGACCGGGCATGGCTCGCACGACTATGTGTTCCAGCTGTTCGCGCTGAGCGAGACGCTGGACATCGGTGCCAATCCGGGCAGGTCGGGCCTCGTCCGCGCGCTCACCGGCCGGGTGCTCGCCGCCGGCATGTTGGTCGGCACCTATTCGCGCGGCGAGGATGCGCCGATCGCGACCAAGCCGATCCCGGGCGTCGCCCCCGCCTGAGCCATGGTCGACGATCTGTTCGGTGCGCCGCTGCTGCCGGGGCTGGGCTATCGCGAGAAGATCGTCAGCCGGGCCGAGGAAGACGCGTTGATTGCGGCCATCGATCGAGTCAAGCTGTCGCCCTTTCGCTTTCACGGCTGGCTTGGCAAGCGGCTGACAGCCTCGTTCGGCTGGCGCTATGATTTCGACGATGCGAGCTTCGCGCCGACCGAACCGATCCCGGCATGGCTGCTACCACTGCGCCAGCGCGCGGCTGCGTTCGCCGGGCTTGCCGCCGACCAGCTCGCCCACGTCCTGCTGATCCGCTATGATCCCGGGGCCGGTATCGGCTGGCATCGCGATCGCTCCGTGTTCGAGCATGTGCTGGGTATTTCGCTCGGCCAGCCCGCGAAGCTCCGCTTCCGCTGGCGCCGGGAATGGGGCTTCGACCGGGCATCGATCGATCTGGCGCCGCGCTCGATCTATCATCTCAGCGGCGAGGCGCGCCACCAATGGGAGCATGGCATTGCCGCGATGGCGGCGACGCGCTGGTCCGTCACTTTCCGCAGTCTTTCCGATAAAGCGCGAGGCCAGGCCTAGGCAGCTTTTGGCGGCGGATCCCGGTGGAGATGGACGCGCTCGCGGGTTGCGTAATAGAGGCTCAGCTTGTCCCATGCCTGCTCGGCCGTTTCCACGAAGCGGAACAGGTTGAGGTCGCTTTCGCTGATCACGCCTTCGTCGACCAGCCCCTCGAAGTTGACGACCTTGCGCCAGAACTCCTCGCCGAACAGGAAGATCGGCAGCTGCGCCATCTTGCCGGTCTGCACGAGGGTCAGCAGCTCGAACAGTTCGTCGAAGGTACCGAACCCGCCGGGGAAGGCTGCGACCGCGCGCGCGCGCAGCAGGAAATGCATCTTGCGCAGCGCGAAATAATGGAACTGGAAGCTCAGCTTCGGGCTGACATAGGCGTTCGGGGTCTGCTCGAACGGTAACACGATATTGAGTCCGATCGACTCCGCCCCGACATCGTCGGCGCCGCGATTGGCCGCTTCCATGATGGAGGGACCTCCGCCCGAGCAGACCACGAACTGGCGCTTGCCGTCGGCATCGACCGGGCACTGGCTGGCGATCTGCGCGAGCTTGCGGGCCTCGTCATAATATTTGCTCTTCGCACGGAGCCGCTCGGCGATAAGCCGCTGGCGGTCGGTGGCCGCCGCCTGCACCAGCGCGTCCGCCCTGTCCGGGGCGGGGATGCGGGCGGAACCGTACATCACCAGCGTCGATCCGATATTGGCCTCGTCGAGCAGCAGCTCGGGCTTGAGCAGCTCGAGCTGGAAGCGGACCGGCCGCAGATCGTCGCGCAGCAGGAAATCACTGTCCTGGAAAGCGAGCTTGTAGCTGTTGTTGGTGGTCTGCGGCGTTTCCGTTGCGGTTTCGGCAACGGCGGCGTCTTCCTTGGCGCGGGCGAACACCCGCTGGGGTACTTTTCTGTTTGCCATCATCTCACTGGTATATTTGTGTTGGTTTGGATTCGGTTACAGCGGGCGAAAGACGCCAACCTTTCTATCGGCAATAGGGTCCGCTGCCCATGTCGAAATGGAAATGGTCGTGGTGCAGCGCATTGGCCTCCGGTCCCAGTACGACCGAGAAACGGGCGCAGGCCGCCTTGTGCAGAGCGCGAAGAAAGCCGCGCACCTGCGGATCGGCGCTGTTCCAGCCGTCCTGGACGGTGATCCGACGGCCATCGTCCAGCTGGAACGCCGCGATGTCGATCGCGTTGGCGCGGGCATGTTCGGACAGGCCGTTGCCTGCCTGATTGTTGATCGGACGGCAGGCGAACGAGCCGAAGCTCTCGATCTTGGTGACATAGCCGCCGAGCCAGCGCGTGGCGAGCTGCGGCACGTCTTGCCGGACCCAGCGCGCGAAAGGCGCGGCCAGTGTGCATTTGACCGCACCGAGATTGGTTACCGGGATGCCGATCGCGACCAGCTTCACCGAAGATGTGGCCGAGCACCCGCTGGCGAACGTCCGGTCGGGCAGGGGCTGCACCTTAGCGCCTTCCGCGCGCATCATCGCGACGCACTGCCGGAGGCGCTCCGGAGTCTCGGCGGGCGGTGGCCGCCGGCCGCCGTGCGGGGCCTGCACAGACGGAATACAGCCTGTCAGCGCCAACGCCAGCGCCGCCACACCGCCGATCGATGCCCAGGTGCGCGATCTCAGCAGCGTTCATATTTCCAGTTGAGCCGCTTGCCCTCCTCCAGCTGGGCGATCGTCGTTTCGATGCGCTTCTTGCGGGTTTCCGAGCGCTTCGCCCCGGTGATCCACTCGATATATTCGCGGCGTTGGCCGGGTGGGAAGCTGTTGAAGGTGGCGGCAGCCTTCGGCGCTGCGGCAAGCGCCGCGGCGAGGTCTTCGGGTGTGTCGGCCGGCGGCTTGGCATGCTTGAGCGGCCGCAGTGTCGGGATGTGGCTGTCGATCAGCGCCATCGCCTTTGCCACCATGGCCGCCAGCGATGCATCGCCAGGCAGATCGGCCAGGCTGGTGAGGCGGCCGAACTGGCCCATCGCTGTCGCCTCGCGCTCGCCCGTGGCCTGGCCGGTCACCAGCTTGCCCTGCCAGAAGCCGAACGTCGCATGGGCCTTGAAGGCCGCCATGTTGCACAGGATCTTGCCGCGATAGACGACGGTGGGCAGGCCCCATTTGAGGGTTTCCTCGCCTTCGGGACAGGCTTGGGCGACGATCGCCCGCACATGGCCGAGGATCGGTTGGGCGAAAGGGGCAGCCCGCGCGATATAGGCATCGATACGAGGATCCGGCTCCATCGTCGGATGCTGGCGCGCGGTGGCATCAAGTCAAGCCCAAACGGCGCGGGATCGTGGCAGAATTTACCTTTCACCCCTTTCCTGGCGCATGCTTATCGAGCAGAGTGCCGAAGGGGGACGCCGACAGGCGTCTGGACGGGGTTGGGAAACATGGCTGGATATCTGGGCAGGCTGGGCAGAGGGCTCGGCGCGGCCGTCATCATGTCGTCGAGCGTCTTGCCGTGGGCCGCCCACGCCGCCGATCCTCCATCGCGCGCGGCGGCGATCGCGGCGGCCGATGCCGCAGCGGGCCTGCCGGCGGCGACCGAGCCGGGTGTTCCGGTGTGTATCGACCCACCGCCCTCCGGCGAAAAGCTGGCGGGCGATATGGAGCTTGCCGCGGAAGGCCACAGCATCCAGATCGACAATGGCGGTGGCGGTGACGCGCTGGTCAAGATCCGTCACGCCGATACCGGCAAGCTCGCGGCGAGCTTCTTCCTGCGCAAAATGGAGACGATGACGATAGAGGGCGTGCCCGACGGGACCTACCGTATCCAATATGCCTTCGGTCCCCAGCTCGCGCCGGACTGCAAGTCGTTCACCCGCATCATCAAGGCCAATCAGCTTCCCGAAACCGACGACCTGCGCACGCAGACCATCGATGACGACGAACATACCGAAGTGAAGCGAACCAGCGTCTCCTACCAGCTTTCCGTATCGGAGAGCGCCAATGTGAAGCCCGTTGCCATCGATGCGGCGGCCTTCAACGCCGAGTGATATGGAAACGCCCGCAGGCTATCCTCCGCCGACCCTGATCCGGCGGCGCCAGCGGTTCAGCCGGCTGCCGACCATCGCCGCGCTGCTGCTCCTCGCGCTGGTGCTGGGCACGTGCACGCTTGGCCGGTCGATCGAGCGCGAGCCGCTTCGTGCCGCGGCGCCAGATCTGGGCAGGAAACAGCCCAGCGCCGCTCACCAAATAGCTGCACCCGCTATGACCGTCGAAGCCCCGGCCGAAGCCATTGTCGCGGCGCAGCCGTCGATCGACGCGCGGAAGCCCAACCGGTGGTATTATGTCAACAGGCTCGGCGACGGTCCGGGGGCGATCTACAGCCGCGATGGCGGGCAATGGAACTTCGCCTTCGCCTGCGATGCCCGGAGGCGGATGATCGAGTTCATTGCGGTTGGCACGGGTTCGCCCGGAGACTTCGACCAGCAGGCGCTCAGTGTCGGCAAGATCAAGCTGTTGATGGACGCGACATATGCCAGGGACAGTGGCGGGACGATCAGCATGAAGCTGCCGGCTGCGCATCCCTTCCTCAACGCTCTCGATGGGCGCATGCCGATGGAAGTCCAACTGCTGCCGACGCGCAAGACGATCGTTCCGGTCGATCCCGACGTCGTTCGTCTCGTCAGGGCCTGTCGCGGTCGCGCCTGAGGAATGCCGGGGGTTCCCATCGCCAAAACGATCCGCCATGGATCGCTGATGGCATCCCGATCGATCGACATCCGGCAGTTGACCCTGTTGCTGCTGCCGCTGGCCCTGAGCGCGTGCGTCCAGGCCCCGCCACCGCCGCCCGCGCCGGTTCCCCCGCCTGTGCCGCTACCCGCTCCACCGCCTCATAGCGGTGACTGGCGCGACTGGCCGCTGACGGCAGGTAGCTGGCGTTATGTTCCTGGCAGCCCGACCTCCTCCGCTGTCTATGGCGAGCGGGCGGCGCCCCAGTTCATCGTCCGGTGCGATGCGTCAGTACGGCGCGTAACGATCATGAGGGCGGGCGTGTCGACCGAACTCGTCATCACCACCTCGGGCGGCGCCGCGCGCTTTCCTGCGGGGCACCTGGAAGAGGCTGGCTTGCCGATGACAGGCATCATCCTGGCCGCGACAGACGCATTTCTGGATCAGATGGTGTTCAGCCGCGGCAGGATCGCGGTGGCTTCGCCGGGTCTGCCGAGCCTTGCCATTCCGGCATGGGCGGAGCCGGCGCGAGCGATCGAAGATTGCCGAAAATAAAATGTAAAACAAGCCTTGTTCGCATGGCGCCGATGGCTGATGCTGCACGTCTCGTTAACATTGCGAAAGGAGGTGATCCGATGTCTCATGGTTCAGCATGGAGGTCGGTTCTGTCCGTTCGGGGAACGCGCGACTAACGCGCCACGGGTTCTCCGGGCCGGCACTCCGGCCGCTGACCATGTTCAGGGTTGCCGAGGTTCAGGCCTCGGCAACTCTTTTCATTTGAGGGGCGAACTACTCCCGGGACTGGCGCTCCACCCGTGCCTGCCACAGCATCAGCAGCGGCACGACGATCAGTTCCATGGCGAGCCCCAGCCGATGGCCCAAGCCGGGCGTGCCGACGATGGCCCAACTCAGCGCGCGTGCGAGACCGCCCATGATCACCATCGTTCCGAGCAGCCGGAAGCGTGGCCCCTTGGCCTCGATCATCGGAATGGTCGAGGCGAAGGCGAAGCCGAGCATCAGGAAGATGCCGGACAGATAGCGGAAATGGCTGTCCAGATCGGGTGGAACCGTGGCGAGCTCGAACATCGCCGCGCCACGAAGCACGCCGTCCAGCCCCGTCAGGATCGGAACGAGGCAGGCTATGCCAACCGCCGCCTGGAGGAGGCTGCGCTCAGGCTTCATTCGCGCTCGAGCAATTCGTCCTGGATGCGGGTGGCGTGAACCGACAGCCGGACCTCTTGGAGAAAATGGCCGAGACCGATCATCAGCAGCAGCATCGCCACGATGAAAGCCATCGCCATCGCCTGCCCGAGCGCCAGATTGAACAGGGCGGCGCTGAAAAGCCCGGCGATCACGATACAGATCAGCACCGCACTGACCGTGCAGAGGATGAGCGCCCTGTTCGCGTAGCGCATGCGTTGATCGATCAACCGCAATTGCTGAACATGCCAATCATGGCGCGGATCGCCCTTGGGGGCATAGTTCTGCTCGATCCAGCGCGAGCGATCGACCACGCGACCAAGCCGCCCCGACAATAGTGCAAGGATAGCGCCAATGGCGGTCAGCAGAAAGGAGGGCGCCAGCGCCAGCTGTATGCTGTGAGCGATCCCGTCCGGCGCAAAGGGCATGGCCGACATCATATTCAGATCCCCCGGATGATTGCCTATGGCCGTTCAGATGGGAGGCGCAGCGCGCCTCCCATCAAAATCAGCTGGCCGTCTGGGAGCCGACGTTGACGCCCATCGACTGGAGGTAGCGTTTGACGTTGCGGGCAGCCTGGCGGATGCGCTGCTCGTTTTCGACCATCGCGATGCGGACGAAGCCTTCGCCATCCTCGCCATAGCCGACGCCGGGCGCGACCGCGACGCCGGCATGGGTCAGCAACTGCTTGGAGAATTCCAGGCTGCCGAGATGCGCGACTGCCGGTGGCAGCGGCGCCCAGCAGAACATCGATGCTCGCGAGGGCGGAACATCCCATCCGGCGCGGGCGAAGCTCTCGACCAGCACGTCACGGCGCCGTTTGTAGAGTTCGCGGTTTTTCTCGACGATGTCCTGCGGACCGTTGATCGCCGCTACCGCAGCCGCCTGGATCGGCGTGAAGGCGCCGTAATCGAGATAGGACTTTACCCGGGTCAGTGCCTCGATCAGCCGCTTGTTGCCGACCGCGAAGCCCATGCGCCAGCCGGCCATGCTGTAGGTCTTCGACATCGAGGTGAATTCGACGGCGACATCCTTGCCGCCCGGCACCTGCAGGATCGAGGGCGTCGGCTGGCCATCATAATAGAGTTCCGAATAGGCAAGGTCGGACAGAACCCAGATTTTGTGCTCCTTCGCCCAAGTGACAAGCCGTTCATAGAAGGCGAGATCCACGACCTCGGCGGTTGGATTCGACGGATAGCCGACCACCAGCACCGATGGTTTGGGCACGGTGAACTTTACCGCGCGGTCGAGCGCTTCCCAATAATGTTCGTCGGGCGTCGTCGGTACAGACCGGATCGTCGCGCCGGCGATGATGAAGCCGAAGGTGTGGATCGGATAGCTGGGATTGGGCGCCAGCACGACGTCGCCCGGCGCGGTGATCGCCTGCGCCAGGTTCGCGAGACCTTCCTTCGAGCCCAGGGTGACCACGACCTCGCTGTCGGGATCGAGATCGACGCCGAAGCGGCGCGCATAATAGCCGGCCTGTGCCTTGCGCAGCCCGGCGATGCCCTTCGATGCAGAATAGCCATGCGCATCGGGCTTGCGCGCGACCTCGCAGAGCTTGTCGATGACATGCTGAGGCGGCGGCAGATCGGGATTGCCCATGCCCAGATCGATGATGTCCTCGCCCCGCGCTCGCGCCGCTGCCCGCATCGCGTTCACTTCGGCGATGACATAGGGAGGCAGGCGTTTGATGCGGTAGAATTCCTCGGACATTGTGATTCCTTTGGGTTTCGGACTTGGCGGACGGGCTTCAATCGCCCATGATCGCCATCGCCACCTATACAGATTCTGTGCCCCCTTTGCAGGGCGCTTGGTGAAAAAAGCTTGGTCGGGAAATGGACATGGCTGAGATTGGCGACACAGCGCAGGCATCATCGGATGATCGGGGCCTTGCGATGCCCTCGCTGGAGGACGTCCAGCATTGGACCGGCCTGATCGGCCAGGCGCAGCAGATGATGATGGAGCATGTTGCCGAAACGATGGCAAACGGCTCCGCCGAGATGACGCTGCCGCCGCTGACCGTGCCGATGTTCGCGGATCCGGAGAAGCTCGCCGACCAGCAGAGCGAGCTGATCAAATCGAGCCTGGGCCTTTTCGGCAAGATGATCGAGGGTCAGCCGGGAGCCAGTGCGGCGCAGGATCGTCGCTTCAAGGCGGCGCAATGGCGCGAGACGCCGATCTTCGGACTCATAGCGGATGCTTATCTGCTGATGTGCGACGCCTGGCTCTCGGGTGTCGACGCGCTGGAGGGATTGGATCCGCGTCAGCGCGAGCAGCTGAGGTTCGCGATGCGAACCTTCTCGGACGCGATGTCGCCGTCGAACTTCCCGCTGACCAATCCACTGGTGCTCGAACGCACTTTCGAGACGCGAGGCGAGAATCTGCTGCGCGGCCTTGAGCATATGCTTGCCGATCTCGGCAAGGGCCAACTTACCCATAGCAACACCGAAGCCTTTGAGGTCGGCGTCAACATCGCGGCCACGCCTGGGAAGGTCATCCACGAAACGCCGCTCTATCAGCTCATCCATTATACGCCGACCACCGACAAGCTGCTCGAGACACCGCTCCTTATCTTTCCGCCCTGGATCAATCGCTTCTACATTCTCGATCTGAATCCTCGGAACAGCTTTATCCGCTGGGCGGTCGAGCAGGGGTTGTCGGTGTTCGTCGTTTCCTGGAAGTCGGCCGACGAGACGATGGTCGACGTGACGATGGACGACTATGTCGTGCGCGGGCAGGTCGATGCGATCGACACGGTGCGCAACCTGCTCGGTGTCGATCAGGTCCACACCATCGGCTATTGCGTTGCGGGAACGGCCTTGTCGATGACTCTCGCCTATCTGGCGGCCAGGGGCGAGGCGTCAAAAGTGAGGAGCGCGACCTTCTTCACCGCGCAGGTCGATTTTGCCGAGGCGGGCGACCTGAATCTCTTCGTCGATGATGAGCAACTCAAGCTGATCGACACGCTGACCCAGGGATCGGGCGTGCTTGATGGCCGCTACATGGCGCTGACCTTCAACCTGTTGCGCGGGCGGGACCTGATCTGGAATTACGTCGTGCAGAACTATCTGCTGGGCGAGGATTATCCCGCTTTCGATCTGCTGCACTGGAATGGCGATACAACCAATCTTCCGGCGAAATGGCATCACGCCTATCTGGAAAATTTCTACCGCGACAACCTGCTGGTGCAGCCGAACGCGATCTCGGTCGACGGCGTGCCCATCGATCTGCGCAGGATCGAGACGCCGGCCTATGTTCAGGCCGGCCGGGAGGACCATATCGCGCCATGCCGGAGCGTGTGGAAGCTGACCGAACAGCTTTCCGGTCCTGTCCGCTTCGTGCTGGCGGGGTCGGGGCATATCGCCGGTGTGGTCAATCCGCCCGACGCCAACAAATATCAATATTGGACGAGCGATACGCCGGCGCCGGACCTTTCGGCGTTCGAGGCTGCGGCCGTCGAGACGAAGGGCAGCTGGTGGCCGGACTGGCGACGCTGGATCGAGGCGTTCGGCGCGGATCAGATTGCCGCCGAGGGCGCACGTATTCCCGGGCAGGGTGCGCTGCCAGCGATCGAGGACGCACCGGGGCGCTATGTCCGTACCCGCTAGATTGCCTGATTGAGTGCAAGCGCAAAACAATTTGTCCTACGGAACTTTCCTTACCGCTGCGGGTTGGCCCGAGATAGTAAGAAAGCGCGGATATCTGCCGTAAATCTTCGCCTCACTAATCTATGTTGCACTGCAACATAGATGTTGCATCTGCTTTGCAAATCCAGTATTTGTGCGTCGCAACATCCTAGCTGGAAGCGAGTCGATGACTGACAAGAGACCAACGAAGGGCAGGCCCGTGCGCACGCCGAATGTTGCTCGTGCGGCAACGGTGGGTGCGAAAGCGGTTTCGAACAAGGCTTCCGATGCAAAGGCCGCGGTTGAGCCCAAGGCCGCCGTTGAGTCCAAGCCTGCAGCCGTGGCCACGCCTCCGGTCTCCAGCAAGCCCGCTCCAACTGCTGCAGTGGAGAAGGCGCCGGCCGAGGTCGTAAAGGCCGAAGCAGTCGCGCCGAAGCCGATTCCTGCGGTTGCTCAAGCTGAGCCGCGCCCGACAACCGTTGAGGCGAAGCCGCTTCCGGTGGCGGAGACGTCGAAGCCCATTCCGGCCGCGGCCGCTCCTGCCCCGGCGACCCCCGCCGCTGCTCCTGCTCCGATAGCGGCGGCTCCCGCCCCGCAAACCAGTTCGTCGCCGGTCGCCAAGGTTTCGGCACCGCCGGTTGAAGCCGCCCCGGCAGCGTTACCGCCGGAAACGAAGGAAATGACCGTCATGGCCACCACCATTCCCCCTAAGCCGAAGGCTGCTGCTGAAAAGGTTACAATGATGATTGCTGATTTCAACGATCGCGCGAAGGCTGCTCTCGAAAAGACCACCAAGGCCGGCGAAGAGTTCTCCGAGTTCACCAAGGGCAACATGGAGGCATTCGCCGCCTCGGCCAAGACCGCCGCCAAGGGCGCTGAAACGCTCGGCCAGGAAATGGCTGAATATGGAAAGAAGAGCTTCGAGACCGCTTCGGCGACGATGAAGAGCCTCGCCGGTGTGAAGACTCCGACCGAGCTGTTCCAGATCCAGAGCGACTATGCGAAGTCGGCCTTCGACAGCGCGGTGGCCGAGGCCTCCAAGCTCAGCGAAGCATGGCTGAAGCTGGCCGGAGATGTCTTCCAGCCGATTTCGAGCCGCTATGCGCTCGCGGCCGAGAAGATCAAGACCGCGTCGCTCTGATCGCCGTCGCGATTTAACATTCGAACATCGACCGGCCGTCCCTCGCGGGGCGGCCGGTTTGTTTTTCCGGGAACCCCTGCGCGATATGACTCACCGAAGGCCTTGCCGAAGGCCTCAGCGGTGCCATATTCTGTGGCATGCCCCGCCCATGTGTGAGTCCTGTCGCGACGATGAGTCATTTTAGCACCTCTACGGCCCCGATCAGCATGGCGATCCGCAAGGATAGCGACGAGAATGGCACCGGCCTCGGCCTCGCCACCCGGACGCGCACGCGCACGAAGAAGCCTTCGCCCTACAAGGTCCTGATGCTGAACGACGACTATACGCCGATGGAGTTCGTCGTGCTGTGCCTGCAGCGCTTCTTCCGGATGAACATCGAGGACGCCACCCGCGTCATGCTGCACGTTCACCAGAAGGGCGTCGGGGTGTGCGGGGTGTTCAGCTATGAAGTGGCCGAGACCAAGGTGAGCCAGGTGGTCGACTTCGCCCGCCAGAATCAGCACCCGCTCCAATGTACGCTTGAAAAGGCATAACCCTTCGAGCTTGTCCGATTGCCCTCTAACGCCCGGCGATCGACATTCGCTGATCCCGGCGTCGCGCCAATAGCATGCGAGAGTTGGGCCTGTGCGCTGCACCCGTGGTCCGGCGCGCCAACAAACAATTGCGCCTTTCTTGCGAAACGATAAACGCAGGCAATGGATCGCATCACAATAAGGGGCGGCAATCGCCTCCACGGCCGCCTGCCGATATCGGGCGCCAAGAACGCCGCACTCACGCTGCTGCCCTGCTCGCTGCTCAGCGACGAGCCGCTGACGCTCACGAATCTGCCGCGTCTGGCCGATGTCGACAGTTTCGGCCATCTGCTCAATGAACTCGGTGTGTCGACGACCGTCAGCCGCAGCAATGGCGACACCATCGGCCGCCGGATGCGGATGTCCGCAAAGGCAATCGCATCGACGGTCGCCCCCTATGACATCGTCCGGAAGATGCGTGCGTCAATTCTCGTGCTGGGGCCGCTGCTCGCCCGCGCCGGAGAGGCGAAAGTGTCGCTGCCGGGCGGCTGCGCCATCGGCAATCGGCCGATCGATCTGCACCTGAAGGCGCTCGAGGCGCTCGGCGCGGAAATCGAGTTGGCTGCGGGCTATGTCAAGGCGACGGCGCCTTCCGGCGGGTTGAGCGGCGGCCGGATCAGATTTCCAGTGGTATCGGTGGGCGCGACCGAAAATGCGCTGATGGCCGCGGTGCTCGCGCGTGGCGAGACGGTGATGGAAAATGCCGCGCGCGAACCGGAAATTGTCGACCTAGCCCGCTGTCTCGTCGCGATGGGCGCCGAGATCGACGGTATCGGCACCGACCGGCTGACGATCCAGGGCAAGACCAGCCTGCACGGCGCAGACTATGAAGTGATGCCAGACCGGATCGAAGCGGGAAGCTATGCCTGTGCGGCTGCGATCACCGGAGGCGACCTGCTGCTTGCCGGCGCGCGTGCCGAGGACATGGAAGCGATCCTCGCCGGCCTGCGCAGCGCCGGCGTCGGCATCGAAGAGGTACCCGGCGGCATCCATGTCCGCGGCGATGGAAAGATGGAGGCGCTGACATTGTCGACGGCACCGTTCCCGGCATTCCCCACCGATATGCAGGCGCAGTTCATGGCGATGCTCGCGCTGGCCGGCGGCGCTAGCGTCCTTACCGAAACGATCTTCGAAAATCGCTATATGCACGTACCGGAACTCGCGCGGATGGGAGCCGACATACAGGTGCACGGCCGCACTGCGGTGGTGAAGGGCGTCGACCGGCTGATTGGTGCCGAAGTGATGGCAACCGATCTGCGGGCGTCGATGAGCCTGATCCTCGCCGGTCTCGCTGCCGATGGCGAAACACAGGTTCATCGCGTGTATCACCTCGATCGCGGCTATGAACGGCTCGAGGAAAAACTCTCGGCCGTTGGAGCCGATATCGAGCGTCAGAGCGACGGCTGACGTCGATGGCCTTCGTTGCAACCGATGCGATCCGGGGCCGCTTCTCCGCGGCGATGTCGGAGATGTATCGGGCCGAAGTCCCTCAATATGGCACTTTGCTGAAGCTCGTCGCGGACGGCAATTCGGCAGTGCTGGCGCGCGATCCGGCACTGGCCGACACGTTGCGCCGCAACGGCGAGGTGGAGCGACTCGCCGGCGAGCGCCATGGCGCGATCCGGCTCGGCACGGACGCCGAGCTCGCGCTCATCCGTCGGGCCTTCGCCGTGATGGGGATGCACCCGGTCGGCTATTATGATCTCGCCGCAGCTGGCGTGCCGGTTCACTCGACAGCCTTCCGGCCGATCGAGCAGGCTGCGCTGACCGCCAACCCCTTCCGCATATTTACCTCGTTGCTGCGGCTCGAACTGATCGAAGACGCGCGCCTGCGCGCCGAGGCCGCTGCTATCCTCGACGCGCGGCGCATCCTTACGCCGGGCGCGCTCGAACTGATCGAGCGTGCCGAACGGGAAGGCGGACTCGATGTCGCGGCTGCCATCGACTTCGTGGATGAGCTTCTGGAGACTTTTCGCTGGCACGATACCGCCACGGTCAGCGCCGAGAGCTATGACCGCCTGCTCGACGCGCACCGCCTGATCGCCGATGTCGTGAGCTTCCGCGGTCCGCACATCAATCACCTGACACCGCGCACGCTCGACATCGACGCAGTGCAGGCGGCGATGCCCGCGCATGGCATCACGCCCAAGGACAAAATCGAGGGGCCGCCGCGCCGCGCCTGTCCGGTCCTGCTGCGCCAGACCAGCTTCAAGGCCCTCGACGAACGGATCGTCTTCCTCTCCCTCTCCGGCCACTCCGTGCCCGGCCGCCACAGCGCGCGCTTTGGCGAGGTCGAGCAGCGCGGCGTCGCGCTCACGCGGAAGGGCAGGGCGCTCTACGACGAGATCCTGGCCGCGCAGCCGGAACGGGATCGATTTGCCGAGTTGCCCGACGACTGGACGGATCTTCGCCGTCAGGGCCTCGCCTTCTTCCGCTACAGCGGCAGGGCTGTGCGTCGGGCCGACCTCGAAGCGGCCATAGACTCAGGCGACATCGTCGCCGATCCGATCCTGTATGAAGACTTCCTGCCGGTCAGCGCGGCCGGTATCTTCCAGTCCAATCTCGGCGATGCGGCGCGCGGCGCCTATGCTGCCAGGTCGAGCCGCGAGGAATTCGAAGCTGCACTCGGCACCCCGTTATTCGACGAATTCGCCCTGTATGAAGCTGCCGAGGCGCGATCGCTGGCGGCCGTCACCCTATAGCCGGCGTCGACCGCATCATGCCCGGGCGACCTCGTCCGGCTGCGCTTCGCAGGTCTTGCCGGTCTCCCCGGTCGCTGCGATCTCGTCATAAAGCTGCGCCTGCCGCGCCCTCAGCCGCTCGCCCAGGGCGTTCAGATCGATCCTGCGATCGACATGCGCCGCCTTGCCGTCTTCGAACAGATCCTCATCCTCTTCGTCGACATGGTGGATGGTTTCTTCGCCCAGCACATGGACCTTGGCGCCGAAAAGCTCCTCGCTGCCGTCGAGCTGTTCGAGCTCGGCGATTATTCGCTTGCCCGACTGATGTTCGACGATGCCTTCGTTGATCTCGTCATCGCCGAGGATCGGCTTGAGCGCCGGATAGAGGATTTCCTCCTCGATCGCCATGTGGACGGTCAGCCGCATGCACAGTTCGCGGGCGATCGCGGCAAGCCGCTGTTCGTCTGCCTCTTCGGCTTCGTCGAACAACGTGCGGAATAGATGATGTTCCTGCTTGAGCAGGCTGATTGCCAACGGATCATCCTCGGCGATCACATGATGACCCTCATCGTTGCGCGCACCATATTTCCCTGACATCAGCAGTCCTTCCGAAAAGCGTGGGCCTCAAAGCGCGGGTTCGAGCCTGAACAAGTGCGTGCAGCCGATGTTCCCGATCTGGGACTTGATCCATAACGGACCAAATATCGGCTGACATGCCGGACCGGTGCGCTAGTTTTCGTGTCAGGCATCGCACGCGGGGGCGGAGCATGTTGTGGGACGTGCTGGAGGTGGCTGATGTCGGAATGGAGCGAGGCTCCGGTTGTGCTGGTGTTCGGGGATACCGACGTGGGTATCGCCATGGCATCGGCAAGCGTGGCGGAGACTGGCGGGCGGCTTGCTGCGGCATTGCCGATCGGAGAGGCCAGGCAGAGGCTCGACAGCCAGATCGGCGTTGATCTCGTCATTGTTGATGTCAGCCGGGACCACGGTCCTGTGCTCGATGAATTGTGTAGGATCGTCGATGATGGCGCCGCTGCCGGCGGGTTTGCGAGCGTGGTGGTGGTGACCCCGGCATTGCTGGACATCGTCGCGGCACGGATCGGGCATGAGGACGTCGACGTGCTTGTGGGCCGGGATCCGGAGGCCCTCGCCAAGGCGATGCAAGAACGGCTGTTCAAGGCACCTTTGGAACTGCGCGAGACCAATGATGCGGCCGATCCCATCGGATCGGGGCTTCGCGGCAAGGAGAATGCGCGGATCGGGCGCGTCCTGTCATCGCTGGCGGCGGAAGCCGCCAGTGCGCGCAGCGCAATGCCCGAGCAGGCGAGCGATGGCGATACATGCGCCGCGGGAGCAATCCGTGAGATGATAAGGGCGCGGCGCCTGCGTGACGATCTCTTCGGTGCCGGGCTCTTCGCCGACCCTGCGTGGGATATTCTGCTGGACCTGAGCGCGGCGAAGATCGAAGGCCGGTCCGTCGCAGTGTCCAGCCTCTGCATCGCCGCGGCAGTTCCGGCGACCACCGCCCTGCGCTGGATCAAGCAACTCACCGAGGCCGGATTGCTACGGCGCGTTGCCGATCCGGTCGACGGTCGTCGCGTGTTCATCGAACTGACCGGCGCGGCTGCCGCCGGAATGATGTCCTATTTCGCCGCTACGTCGAACGGAATGCGCGGCTGAGCTTCGTTCCGACACTGCTCCACCGGCGGGCCAGGCGTGCCCGGCCGGTGGAGCAGCCGGTCAGCCAATCGCCTTCAGCGCCTGGCCGAAATCTGCGATCAGGTCATCGGGATCCTCGATCCCGATCGAGATGCGGACGAGATTGTCGCCAATGTCGAGCGCCTTCTTGCGCTCGTCCGACACCGACAAATGGGTCATTCCCGCCGGATGGCTCGCCAGCGTTTCGGTGCCGCCCAGGCTGACAGCGAGCTTGGCGACCTTGAGGGCGTCGAGAAATGCAAAGGCCTGGCTTTCACCGCCCTTCAGGTAGAGTGAGAAGGTCGATCCGGCGCCGTCGCAGTGGCGGTCGAAAATGTCGGCCTGTCGCGAGCCGGGATCGAGGAAGCCGAGATAGCCGACTCGCTCGACCTGCGGCTGGTGGCGAAGCCATTCGCACACCTTGGCGGCATTTTCGCCTGCGCGGCTCATCCTGAGTTCCAGCGTCTCCAGTGAGCGCAGCAGCATCCATGCGGTATTCGGATCGGTGATCGTGCCGATCGTGTTGCGCATCGCGCGCACCGGATCGAGCAGCGCCTTGGCGCCGACCACGCCGCCGGCGACCAGATCGCTATGCCCGCCTGCATATTTGGTGAGCGAATAGACCACCAGGTCCGCGCCATGCTTGAGCGGTTTCGACCAGATCGGCCCCAGAAAAGTATTGTCGATGACGATCGGCGGCCGTTCGCCGTCATCCGTGAACAGTGCATCTCGAGCGTCCCGGACACCCTCCACATCCACAAGCGCGTTGGTGGGGTTCGCCGGACTTTCGAGATAGACGAACGCGACCCGCCCCTTGGCCTTGGCTGCTGCGAGCACAGCCCCGATTTCCTCGACGGCGGCGCCGGCCGGGAAATCGAGCCAGGACACCCCGAAGCGTCCGAGTATCCGCGCGATCAGCGTTTCGGTCGCAGCGTAGAGCGGCGACGAGTGGACGATCACGTCGCCGGGTCGGACCAGCGCCAGCATCAGCGTTGCGATCGCCGACATGCCGCTGGAGAAGCTGAGCGCATCTTCGGCATCTTCCCAGATGCCCAGGCGATCCTCCAATATTTCCTGGTCGGGCCCGTTGAATCGCGAGTAGACGAGGCCCTCCGCGCCGCCGGGCCGCTTGCCCGTGACACCTTCGAAATGGCGCTTGCCGGCCGCGGCGCTCTCGAACACGAAGGTGGAGGTGAGGAAGATCGGCGGCTTCAGAGCGCCCTCGGACAGCGCCGGATCATAGCCATGTCCCATCATGAGCGTGGATGGTTTCAGGCGGCGGCCGCCGACCTCAAGAATCTCCGGCTTCGGGCGACGGCGCGGCGTGGTGCCGCTGAGGTCTGCTTCGGTGGTTTTGGACATGATGATCCCGCGAAAATTATGGAATGGCAGGATGATGCGCCCGCTTGCGGATGCTGGCAATCATGTAAGCCGGCCCGCTTCGATCGCGGATGACCGCGAATAACTGGCAATTCGGCGGGGCGCGGGCTATCCGCCGGCGCGGAGGTGCGCGCGCATGGCGAAGATCGGTTGGGGCAAGATACTGGCGGGCGTGGCGACGGCCGCCGCCGCCGGTGCGGCCTATATCTATCTCAGGCAACGGGCCGCCAAATCGCCGCCTTACGAACGCGTGCTGACCGACGGCGCTTTTGAGATCCGCCGATATCCGGCGCTTCCGGTAATCGAAACCGTGCAGCAAGGCTCGCGCGACCGGGCACTCGGCAACGGTTTCGGCCTGCTGGCCAGCTACATGTTCGGCGAAGGGCGTGAAGGCGAAGAGATCCCGATCACGATGCCAGTGCTGGCGCTGCCGATCGAAGGCGGCGCCTGGCGCATCCGCTTCCTGTTGCCGGAGGGCCGGGATTGCGCCGAGATGGAACCGCCCGGTTCGGACATTCTGCTCGATGAACTCCCGCCGCGCGAAATGGCCGTGATTGCGGTCCCCGGCAAGCCCACCGATCGCTTGTTCGCCGCGAAAACGGCGGAGCTCCAGCGCTGGATCAAGGCACAACGCAGATCAGCGGCCGGGGTGGCGGAGCACGCTTATTATAATTCGCCTCTCGAACCGGGGACGATGCACCCCAACGAAATTCTTGTTCCCCTTGCGAAATAATGATGCGTAAACTGTTGCATATGTGCAACATACACCAACGGTCGTGATATTTTTCAAGCGTCAGGCAACCCTTTGCCGAAACGGTCGTTTAGCGGCTGTCTGGGTAATCCGATGCACTACCGGAATGGAATTCCAATGCACATCGGTACGCACCAGAAACGGAGCCGCTTGCGCGCCTCCGGAAGAATGGGTTAGTTAAACACACGTTCCGTATCGGAACTTGTTGGAAAGGGGAATGATATGCGCAAGCTAGCCATCCTGGCAGCGCTCGCTTCGACCGCGCTCGCAGCGCCGGCCTTTGCTCGTGATAATGCCTGGTACATCGGTGTTGAAGGCGGCGGAATGATCCTTGAGGATCTGAAGTTCGACGTCGGACCATCGACCCTGTCGCCTGGCGGCCAGGCCACGGTCGACAGCAAGACCGGCTGGGACGTAGACGGCATCGTCGGCTATGACTTCGGCATGTTCCGTCTGGAAGGCGAAGTCGGCTACAAGCGCAGTCGCGTTAGCAGCATCTCGACGACGTCTTCGCGTACGCCTGCCGATATCGGCGGCGTCGGTGCACCTCCCGGGGTTTATCCGGAAGCGTCGGGCAAGAACACCGCACTCAGCTTCATGGCCAACGGCCTGCTCGACTTCGGTGGCGAGGAAGGCTTCTCGGGTTATGTCGGCGGCGGTGCCGGTATCGCTCGCGTCAAGTTCTCGGGCTACAACGTCTCGGGCAACGACTTCCTGAACGACAGCGACTCCAAGTTCGCCTGGCAGGCGATCGCCGGTGTCCGTTATCCGGTTACGACCAATATCGATGTCGGCCTGAAGTATCGCTTCTTCAACGTCAACAACGTCAAGACCTTTGACCGCGTCGGCGCGGAATATGAGGGCAGGTGGCGTTCGCACAGCCTGCTGCTGAGCCTCGTCTACAACCTGCGCGAACCGGCTGCACCGCCGCCCCCGCCGCCCCCGCCGCCCCCGCCGCCGCCTCCGCCCCCTCCGCCTCCTCCGCCCCCGCCGGTGGCTGAAGCTCCGGGTCCGTTCATCGTGTTCTTCGACTGGGATAAGTCGGACATCACGGCGGAAGCAGCGTCGATCCTCGACAATGCAGCCAATGCCTATGCCACGACCGGCCAGGCGCGGGTCCAGCTTGCTGGTCACGCCGACAAGTCGGGCAGCGACCAGTACAATGTCGGCCTCTCGCAGCGTCGTGCTGACGCGGTGAAGGCTTACCTGGCTGGCAAGGGTGTTCCGGACAGCGCGATTGCGACCGAAGCCTTCGGCGAGAGCCGTCCGCTGGTCGACACCGCCGATGGTGTCCGCGAGCCGCAGAACCGCCGCGTCGAAATCACTTTCGGCACCGGCATGTAAGCCGCTCGGTCATCGATCTTTCGATGACTGGCAGAATGGGGGCCGGCCTTCGGGTCGGCCCCTTTTCTTTGTGCTCGAGCCTTTATTCGCATCCGGTGATGCGGCATGATTGCGTCGGCCGAATAGCCTGAGAGGAGATGAAAATGTCTCGGACGAAATCCACCTTTTGCGCGTCCCTGATCGCAGCCGGAGCCGTGTTGTTCGCTGCCGCCAACGCATATGCTGCCGTCGGACACGCCATGGCGGACATCGTCGATGCCCAGGGCCAGACGCGGGGCCAAGCCATGTTGATGCAGGCCAAGGACGGCGTTCATGTGCAGGTGAGGGGTGTCGGCCTGCCGTCCGGCGTCCATGCCGTCCATGTCCACACCACCGGCACCTGCACCGGTCCGGACTTCACCAGCGCTGGCGGCCACTGGAACCCGGGGAAGAAGCAGCACGGCCATGACAATCCGGCAGGGGCCCATATGGGTGACATGCCGAACATGACGGTCGGCGCGGATGGCACCGGCATGCTCGACACCGTGATCAAGGGCGCGACGCTGGAAGGCGGCAGCGAGCCGCTGTTCGATACCGACGGAGCGGCGATCGTCATCCATTCCGGCCAGGACGACTACAAGACGGATCCGACCGGCAATGCAGGCGGGCGCCTGGCCTGTGGTATCGTCAAGGCGCCCTGATTTCGGCTGAGTGACCGGCAAGAAGGCTGCGCGCAGCGGGCGGCTCAGCCTAGCGGGTAGCGCGCTATGGCCGAATAGGTCGCACCAGCGGCGCCCAGTTCGCTTTCGTACAGCACGAAATGGTCGAACCGCGCTTCCACCGGCGCAGGCCATAGGTCGTCCATCGGCAGCGGCAGTGGCGGTTCCGAACCGCGCGAGAAGCGCGCGATGGTGATGTGAGGGATATAGGCCCGGTTTTCCGGCGCTACGCCGGCGCGGATCAGCGCACCTGTCACCGCGACGTTGAGCGAGCGGAACGGATCCCGCGGCGTCATGCCAGCCCAGATCGTATCGATACGCCCGCGCCGATCGAAGCAGCCTATGCCGTCCAGCCGGGCGGTGATCGCAGGATGGGCAACCGAGCCGAGCACTGCGGCTATATCCTCGGCAACATGGCGATCGACATCGCCGATGAAACGCAGCGTCAGGTGGAGCTGGTCGTCGCTCTGCCAGCGAGCGCCCGGAATTCCGCCCATTGCGGCAAGCAGCGCATCACGGATCGACCGCGGCGGGCGCAGGGCAACGAAAAGCCGATGCATCGCCTCTTGTCGCCCCAGGTGAGACGGTAACGCAAGGGCCTTCGCCGCTGTTTAACGTGTGATCCGCTTGAAAAAGCTTTGGGTTGGGCCGATATTGTTCCGTGAGCGGCATCCCGCCGCTTTCAGTGGAGAGTTTTACATCATGGCAAACTGGTCTGACCCCCGAGCGACTGCCGCGCCCGCCGCGACAAGGGCCGGTGTGGCCGAGGCGGCTTTCGATGCTGGGCTGCGGTCCTACATGCTCTCGATCTACAATTATATGGCATCGGGCGTGCTGCTGACCGGCGTGGTTGCGCTGCTCTTCGCCAGTTCCGGACTGGCTCTACAGATCCTCGGCGGCCCGGGGCTGCTGAAATATGTCGTCATGCTGGCACCGCTCGGCTTCGTGCTGGTGCTCAACTTCGGCATCAACCGGCTGTCGACCTTCGCTACGCAGGCGCTGTTTTGGGGCTTCGCGGTCGCTATGGGCCTGTCGATGGCGTCGATCTTCCTGGTCTATACCGGAACGTCGATTGCCCAGACCTTCTTCGCATCGGCAGCGGCCTTCGCCGGTCTGAGCCTGTTCGGCTACACGACCAAGAAGGATCTGTCGGCATTCGGCACGTTCCTGATCATGGGCGTTGTCGGCCTGCTCGTCGCAATGCTGATCAACCTATTCCTGCGCTCGCCGATCATGGATCTGGTCATCAGCGGCGTCGGCGTTCTGCTGTTCGCGGGTCTTACCGCCTACGACACGCAGAAAATCAAGAGCATGTACAACTATGTGTCGGGAACCGACTTCGTCGGCAAGTCGGTGGTGATGGGCGCGCTGACGCTATATCTCGACTTCATCAACATGTTCATGTTCCTGCTGCGCTTCATGGGTGATCGCCGCTGAGCGAAGCCTGATCGCAACCTTTCGGGGCCCGGTGGAAACGCCGGGCCTTTTTCTTTGCCCGGTGTCCGCTAAGGTGATCGGGGTGGGGTGCGCATGGACTATCTGGGCCTGAGCTTCGAACAGCTCGACGAAGCGGCGGTGGTGGAATTGCTGCGCGAACGTACCGCTGCCGATGGCTTCGCCTACCTCGTCACCCCCAATGTCGATCATGTGGTGCGGCTTTCCAAGCTCGGCCGCGACAGCGAGGAGCGGCGTGCATATCGCCACGCGGCGTGGCGGCTATGCGACAGCAGGGTGCTGTCGCTGCTAGCTTCGCTCCAGGGCATAAGGCTGTCGGTTGTGCCAGGTAGCGACCTGACCCGGCGACTGTTCGCCGATGTCGCAGCGCCCGGCGACCGGGTCTGCGTGATCGGAGGCCATCCCGGCGACGCCGAAACATTGGCGGCGCTCAGGCGGGGTGTCGAGGTCGTGCAGCATGTGCCTCCGATGGGCTTGCGCAGCGATGCGGCCGCCCGCGATGCTGCGGCGCGCATCGCGGTCGACAGCGGTGCCCGCTTCATCCTGATCGCCGTCGGCTCGCCCCAGCAGGAACTGATCGCCGCCGCTATCAAGGCATTGCCGGACGCACGCGGCACCGCATTGTGCATCGGCGCCGCAATCGACTTCCTGACCGGGCGGACAACACGCGCGCCGCGCTGGATGCAACGGCTGTCGCTCGAATGGCTGCACCGGCTGCTCGGCAATCCAAGGCGGCTTTGGCGCCGCTACCTGATCGACGGGCCGCGCATCTTCCGGCTCGCCTGGAAATTCAGGCGCTGATCGTCCGCTGATAGGCGGGGCGAGCCTTGGCACGCTCGATATAGCCGGTCAGCTTGGGACGCTCGGCGATGCCGGGCGCGCCGAAGGAGGCCGCCCAGGCCAGTTCGGCCCCCACATAGACGTCGGCGGCGCTGAACCTTTCGCCGAGGATCCACGGCCCCGGCTCCAGCATCGTTTCGAGCGCCCCCAGCACATCGTCATAGCTGCCATAGCCTACGCTAGCCCGTTGTGCCTCCGGCCGTTTCATCATGGTGTCGAGCAGCGCCGGCTCGAACGCGCTGGCACCGAACACCAGCCAGCGGAACCAGGTGCCCCTCGCCGGATCGTCGAGCGCCGGTGCGAGCCCCGCGGCTGGAAAGGCATCGGCAAGATAGCCAATGATCGCCGCTGTTTCGGTGACGGTGACGCCACGGTGGACGATCGTCGGCAGCTTGCCCATCGGGTTGATCGCCAGGAACTCGGGGGTGCGGTTCTCACCCTTCTCGAAATCGATCGGGACGATGCGATAGGGCGCGCCGACCTCCTCCAGCATCCAGTGCGCCATCTGTGCCCGTGAGCGGCGGTTGTGATAAAAGATGACCTCGTCGCTCATGTCAGCTTCTCCTTGAAAAATGCGATCGTCCGGTCCCAGGAGAGGTTCGCCGCCTGGGCATCATAGCGTGCGGCGGAGCTGTCATTGTGAAAGGCGTGCTGGGTACCCGGATAGTCGAACCGACGGACATCGACCTGCGCCGCCCTGAGGGCATCGACCCACGGGCCTGCGCCAGCATTCACCCGGTCGTCGGTGCCCGCATAATGCAGCAGCATGGCCGCCTTCACCCTGGCAGCGTCGGCCGGCGGAGGGGGAGGGCCGTAGAAGGCGCAGGCCGCCGTCAGCGCCGTGCCCGCATTCACGGCGAGCCGGTCCGCCATTGCGCCGCCCCAGCAGAAGCCGACCACGCCGACCTTGCCGCTCAGCAGCTTTTGCGTCGACAGCCAATCGAGCGTGGCGACGCCATCGGCGGTGGCTGCGCCGAGGTCCAGCGCGCCGATCATCTGGCGGGCCTTGTCCTCGTCGGCGGGTGTGCCGCCATGCGGCGCAAGGAAGTCGATCGCCAGGCCGACGAATCCAGCAATCGCCAAGCGCCGTGCGACATCCCGCGTATAAGGCTGCAGCCCGCGGTTTTCGTGGATTACCAGCACCGCCGCCGGCTTCTTCGCGTGCTTCCTCGGAATGGCCATATAGCCGAACAGCTGGTGCCCGTTTGCGCCCTTCCAGTGCACCATCCTGGCGGTCACCCGCTTGTCGTCTTCCGCGATCATCGTAGCGGCGGCCGGATCGGCGGCAATCGAGGCGGCAAGCAGCTGTGCCGCCGCGGCGCTCCCCGCCAGCCTCGTCATATCGGCCATGAAGCTGCGGCGATCCTGCGTTCCATGGGTGAAACGATCGTGGAGCGCGATCGCGCGGGCCTTCAGATCGTCGTCATCCATGATGCTCGGCCTTTTCTCGTCGGATCAGTCGCCCGCAGCAGGTGCGGCCGGTGGCGGCGCAGGTGGCGTTACCAGAGGTGCGGCCGTCGTGGGTGCGGGGGCCGCGATGATCGGCGCGGCTGCGGCTCCAACGGATGATTGCGCTTCCGGTTTCGGCATGACGATGACTGGGCCACCATCTTTGGGCATTCCCGCCGCATCACCGGTCGCGGCATCGATCGCGGTTATCTCTGCCGAACGGTCCACCGGCAAGGCGTAATCGTCGATGCTAGTGGCGATCTGCGGACCGCCGCTCACGTCCTGCTCGGCCGGCTTCGGCTCCGGCTTGCTGCAAGCGGCCAGTGCCAGCAGCGCAATGCCCGGGATCAGCCACCGACGCGTCCTATCCGATCCCACGGCGCTAAATCCCATGATAGCCACGGAACCAGCTGACAAAGCGCGGGACGCCTTCGGCTATGCTCGTCGTGGGGTGGAAGCCAAGGTCGCGTTCGATCGCGCTGATATCCGCGAAGGTCTCGCGCACGTCGCCCGGCTGCATCGGCTTCATCTGCTTGACCGCGGTTTTGCCGCAAGCTTCCTCGATCAGCGCGATTAGCTGGGTCAGCTCCTCGGAGCGATGATTGCCGATGTTATAGACCGCATGCGGCGAGCGGCTGCCGCCTGCCTTTTCACGGCCGTCATCGGCGGGCGGATGATCGAGCGCGGCGATCACGCCGCTGACGATGTCGTCGATATAGGTGAAGTCGCGCCGCATCTCGCCGCCATTGAACACGGCGATCGGCCGATCCCGCAAGATCGCGTCGGTGAACAGCCACAACGCCATGTCCGGTCGGCCCCACGGCCCATAGACGGTGAAGAAGCGCAGGCCAGTCTGCGGCAGGCGATAAAGATGGGCATAGGTCTCGCTCATCAGCTCGTCCGCCTTCTTCGTGGCGGCATAGAGCGATAGTGGATGATCGACCCGGTCTTCGACCCGGAAGGGCAGGCTGTCATTGCCGCCATAGACCGACGAGGAGGATGCATAGACGAGATGGGCCAGCCCGCGGCTGCGCGCCAGTTCGAGCATGTTGAGATGGCCGACGAGATTGCTCTGCGCATAGGCACGCGGATTTTCGAGCGAATAGCGCACCCCGGCCTGCGCGCCGAGATGGATGATTCGGTCGAACGCCACGCCGTCCAGCGCTGCCTCCAGCGCCTCATGATCGGCGAAATCGCAGCGTATGAACCGATAGTCGCCACCCGCTGCCTCGGCCTGGGCGATCCGGTCCCGCTTGAGCTGGACCGGATAATAATCATTGAGATTATCGATGCCGACCACCGCCTCGCCGCGCGCGAGCAGGCGGAGGGTGCAGTGCATGCCGATGAAGCCGGCAGCGCCGGTGACCAGGATCGTCATGGTCCTACCTTAGAGGGTAAGCAGCCTTTGGAAAACCGATCTTCGAGGCTTCCCATCCCCGCCGCGATCCCTATAAGAGCGCCCTCACCGCGATGCTGGGGCGTCGCCAAGTGGTAAGGCAGCGGCTTTTGGTGCCGCCATCCGCAGGTTCGAATCCTGCCGCCCCAGCCAACTTCTGCTTAAGCAGCTGAAGCGCTTTGCTTTTTCTGACGTGACCCAAACCTTGGTGGGGCATTGCTACAATGACCTGCTACAAAACGGGGCGTTGTACACATGGGATCGGTACCGAATACGGTACGCCGGAGTGGCACCTATCACTTTCGGCTGGGTATCCCGGCTGCGCTACGAACCCTCTTCAAACGCGCGGAGATTACGTGCAGTTTGCGGACGAGCGATCCGGCCGTGGCGCGCATGCTCTCGCGCCTTTGCTACGTCTGCTCGGGGGAACTGTTCGATCGCATCATGTCCATGCCCGTCCTGACCGATCGCGACATCAAAACGATGATCCGGGACTTCTATCAGACCCTACTCACGGGGGATGATGTCGTCCGGCTGTATCGCGATGTCCCGGTTACGGAAGCCGATCGAAGCTCGAGCATCGCGCTTTATCGCGACCTATCGAGCAGGAGCCGCATGGCGCTGGCCACCAACAACTTCAGCCATATTCACATGACCTCCGCAGCTCTGATCGAGGAGCATCTCGGCCGCGGCGCAACACTGGGCAAGGTGGATCAGCGGAAACTCCAACAGGCACTGCTCCGCGCGTCCATCGAGGTTGCGGAGACGTTCGTCGCTCGCCTGGAAGGCGACTTCAACTATGAGCCAGCCGACAAACTGTTGGTAGCTGCCCTCGAAGACGCCTGTTCAAGTGAGGCGGAGGCCCAAACGACCAGGCCAATCCAGTCGTTCGCTGCTGCGTCGCCGTCTCCGGCCGGGCCTCTGTTCAACGCCTATGCGGCTGAGTTTCGGACCGCGCAGACACGACGGGGAAAATGGGAAGAGCAAACTAGTCTTCAGGCCCGCAAAACGTTCGCGTTGTTTTCAGCACACGCTGGTGATCGCCCATTGGGCGGCTACCTGCGCACGGATGCCCATCAATTCAAGGCGTTGCTGCAGGACTTGCCCGCTGATTATGGCAAGGCCGCCAAATTTCGAGGAATGTCTGCCGCCGATATTGTTGCCGCCACCAAGGAGGCGGATCTGCCGCGGCTTTCCGCTCGCACGGTGCAACGACATTTCCACGCGCTCGCTACCCTTTGGGACCAGGCGGTGGGGGAGGGGCTCGCGACCGACAACATCTTTCACAACTGGAAATTCGGTTCGGCCAAGCGCGCGCGCGATCAGCGTGCGATGTGGGAGCGCGCGGAGCTTGAGAAGCTGTTCGAAAGCCCTGTCTGGACTGGATCCAAATCGGAAGCGAGGCGGTCAACTCGAGGCGAGCGGATCATTCGTGATGAGCGCTTCTGGCTCCCCCTGATCGCAGTCTTTTCGGGCATGCGGCAGGAGGAAATATGCCAACTTCGACCTGCCGATGTCCGCGAGGTGGAGGGGGTATGGGTATTCGATGTCAATGACCGCGATGGCCAGCAACTGAAAAACAACAATGCCGTTCGGCTGGTGCCGGTCCACCCGGAGCTGATCAAGCTCGGCTGGTTGGAATATGTGGAGACGCAGCGAAAGGCAGGTCAGCTGAACGTGTTCCCCAATCTCAGACCGGGAGGCGCTGACGATCGGCTCGGACACAATTATTCGAAATGGTTCACCCGCTATCGCCGTGATGTCGGTGTTTACGCGCCTGGGCGGGATTTCCATTCCCTCAGGCACAGTGCCACGACCTTCCTAAAACGCGGAGGAGTGGCTGACTCCGTGATCGATGAACTAACCGGCCATGCAACGGTCGGCGAGACAGCGCGGTACAGCAAGGGGCTGACCGTTGCCAATTTGAAGGAGGCGATCGATCGCCTGGACATCGGCGTCGACCTGTCGGTCTTATATGCTAGTCCTTCCTGACCTGCCGCGCAAAATGCGATCAAACGCTGGGGGAGTTGTGGCTCAATGGCCTTGCACAGGGGCGGCTCGGAGATTATGAATTTCTGGCGCTCCAGCGCTACCTCTACCTTACTACTTCTACCTTATCTCTTACCTATCTCTCTCCATAACCTTCTCTATACATACACACTTTCTCTTATCTAACTATCTCTCCTTCTATCTACCTCTTCACCCGGAGGGGATTTTTGATGGAGAAACAGAGTGAGATTTGAAAAGCTTCCGGAAGCGGAGATCAGACCTGGCGATAGTGCCGCAATGCGGGCTGCCATCAACGTGCTGACGACCGAAGGTGCGGATGTTCGTCGTCCAGCCGGAAACGAATTCCAGCTTAAGGTAGCTCCTCGCATCAGCTACTACCCCACCACCCGCACGATCCTGATCGATGGTGAAATGGCAGGGAGGACCGTTGAAGATTTGCCGGAGCTTATCGTCATCCTCCGATCGCACGGGGTGATCGACGGTTGATGCGCTACGCGGGGTCATCACCACCGAGGCACGTGTTTTCGGCCTTCGAAATCAGGCCGCTCTATATAGCCACTCACCTGCTAGGCTCGGCTTGGTAAGATATTGAGTTTACATATCTAATTCTGCCTTTCCGTCAATGCATCTGCCACGTTAAGAGTTTGGCAGATCGGTTGACGGTTCCTGAGTGCGCCCATCGCTGCAAGAGGCGCCATCGTGGCCTCCGCAAGCCTTTGAAAACAGAGCTCTCGAAGCATCCTCTAATGAGCTCAGGTGGACTTCGGGTCTGGCGCCGACCTCCACCTCGAGCGTCTGTCAGAGCAATCTCATGCAGTGCAGGTGCGCCAGGTTCGTACGTTTCTCGAGCCCCTTGGTGAATTCTCAACGACCCGCATTGGGGCGGGCGTTCATCGAGGTTCATCCATGGCTTCCTTACGCAAACAGGCCCCCGGCCATCTGCCCATCGTCCCCGTCGAGGTGCTCAAGCAGCACCATGTTTACGAGAAGTTCGACAACCGTTTCCGTTCGTGTGCGCGCCTGCTGCAGTCGCTCTGGCGCGAAGATCAAGGCCTGCCGATCGGTACCTTCACCGACCGTGCCGGGAGAAAACGGAAGATCGGTTCGCTCATCAACCCGGCCGCCGCCGATGCAGGCCGCAACTTCATGTCGCCCGGCATCGCCTATGTGGCGCGGCGCGAAACCGCCTATCAGGAGCCTGGCGCGCTGATCGATCAGGCCCGGCTCTACGGCAACCTGCTCAGCAGCATGCCGCTCGCCTTCAACCTGTTCGGGTTAATGCGGTTCGATCTGAAGTTCGCGGCCAAGGTCGTGCGTGCGCTCATCCCCGGCATCGACCTCAAGGCTGTGCGCCATATCCTCTTCGAGCACTCGCCAGGCCGACGCGAGGGCGCACTGACCGGCGACCGCTCGGCGTTCGATGCGGCCATGCTGTACGATCGCCGCGACGGCAAAACAGGGTTCATCGGTTTCGAGGTCAAATATTCCGAGACGCTTACCGAGCAGATGCCGGCCGAGATGAACACGCGCTATGACGAGTTGGCACCCGCGTCAGGCCTCTATCACGAGCCGATGCACGCCTTTCTCCGGGTGAACCCGTTGCAGCAGCTCTTCCGCGAGCATCTGTTGGCCCAGGCCGCATTGATGCGCGGCGATTGGGCCGAGGCCCATTTCGTCGTCATCGCACCGCGCGGCAACCATCTCGTTCAGCAGGGCTGCACCCGCTATGCCTCCTTCCTGGCTACACCCGGCGAGGGGCAGGTGCCGTTCCGCGCCATCGAGCTCGAACAGTTCATCGAGGCGCTCGGCTGGGCCGGCGCGCGGGACGAAGCCGTGGCCCTTCATCAGCGCTATTGCGACTGGACGCGGATCGATGCCGTCGTCGAGGAAGCACTGCGCGCCAAAGGGTGCGACTGGATGATCGCTCCGGCCCAGTCCAGCCAGCCGGTCGCCCTCATCGCGCAGGCGGCATAGCCGTGGGTCGCCCGAGTTTTCTCACCGAGGAGCAGTTCATGCAACTGCTCCTCAACGGGCATGCCACGGCGGGGGGCGTGAGCATCGATCCCGCGCCCGTCGTCAAGCTGTTCACCCCCGACGCTGGTGCCACCTGGCTGCTCACCGAAATAGACCCCGACGACGAGGATCGCGCGTTTGGACTGTGCGACCTCGGCCTCGGCTATCCGGAGCTCGGCTATGTCAGCTTGTCCGAGCTCGAAGCATTGCGAGGGAAGCTTCGTCTGCCCATCGAGCGTGACGAGTGGTTCGTTGCGCAGAGCGACCTATCCTCTTACGCCGCCAGCGCGCGGATTGCCGGGAGGATCGTCACATGAGCCATGTCGGCATCTTCTGGTTCGTACCCTCCGACGAACCTGGCACGTCCACCTTGGTCGCCGATATGACGCCAATCGCTGAGGCGCCTGATTATGCGGGGTTCAAAACCCACGACCGCGGACATTCCGAATACTGGTCCCGGCTAGCTCGCCAAGGGGCTGCGAGATTGCGTCAACAGCGCCTGCCACAGCTGATCGCGACGGTCGAATATGAAATCTACCCTCGCGGCCGGATCGTATTCGACCCCGCCCGGCAGCACTACACGATCTACGCCGATCGCCGTCTCCACAAGCGGGCCTTCATCGTGGCCATTCTTCAACGCTTCGGCATCGGGAAGGGCAGCTACACTGTGCTCGGCGACCTGCACTATTCACGAAGCCGGCCGGTGCACTCGCCCAAACCCGCGACTTGAGGCGATAGGAATCTCGCGTAAAAGCGGGTCGGCGGCGAGCCTGCAGGCTCAGCCGCCCATGATTGCTCTTTCTTCGCCGCTGATGCGGAGGCTGAGAAGGGGGCCTATATCGGCGGCTAGTACCGTCACGCTCGATGCTCCCGCTTCCTTGTTCTGCCAGCCGTGGTTGCAGAGACACTGTCGATCTCGCATCAGACATGGTTAGCGCAGTCCGGAAGCGGACATCGTGTGTCATCAAACGATGCGAATGTCAGGTTCGCCGTTGGATTTACAGGCTTGTTGTGCATCGCTGTGATCGGCTGTTCGCATCACAGCTCCTACCTTCGTCGCTACCTCGGCCAAAGTCGCGGCTAGACGGTTAATTTGAGAGAGTGTTGATGTGAGCTCTGGGCCATACCGCGTAATCAGATACTCGCGATTCGCTGTCATTGCTCGCAAGTGGGCCGCGGTCCGTTGGCGCAAAATCAATCCGCTCGCGAGGCATAGGTCTGTCCGCGCTGCCATGTCGTGCTGAAATCCACGAATGCGGCTTGGTTCGTGCCCCACGTGGAGCAGGTGCGCGTTTAGATAAAGTTCTACAGAGTGGATAGCGGTCAGCCGGTACGGTGCTCTGGAGACTGAGTCACCACGACGCCCGAGGCCAGCCATGACAAGGGCGGCTTGACGGTACTCGTTGGCAAGCCGAAGGACCTCAGATGGCGTGGCAAAAGTTCCCGGATAGGCTGTGTTGCCCTTGGTCGCGTCCATGTACCGCCCTCATCATTCCGGTATTTTGCGCACGCTATTTATGCTGTGCGCCTCCGCTGACCGTCAACGGGATTAAAGAGGGAGGCTAGGACCATTTTGGTGCAATCACGCGAGGCTGCGACAACTTCATCTCTTATCCGCGCTTGCACCGTGGCGTTGACATCTGCCGCCCGTCATCCAGCTGCCGTTGGACCTCTGCCCAGAATTCGTGAACGGCGCGCCCATCATGGAGCCTCCCGAGGCATTCGCCGATCCGGGGCGTATCGTTGAAACCGAGCCGGTCGATGAAGGTGCTCATCGCGCGACCGAGATCTAACAGCCGCATATAAGCCGTTCTTCAAGAAGCTCGTAAGGTATAGGTTCGTTCACTGCGCGGCGCCTGCGCGCCCTATCGCAGCATATGCAAAACCAATGCTTGCCATCCTGGCGTCGTCTCGAATCCATATGTGAGGCTCCGTAGATTCCGACCCGAAAGGGTTCGAAATGACGACGGGTACACAGTCAGGTCTCACTCTGGTGCAGGCTGATCCTGCAGAAGGTCGGCGAAGCCCGTCCGGGCACGTATTCCCGGAAAAGTTGTCCCGCGATCAGTCCGACGCGGGGGACGCGGCGCGAGATCGCGGTCGGCGACCAAACGATCAACCCAGGGAAAGCCTTGTCGGAGATCTGATTATCCGGGGTCTCGGACTTCTCGGCATCGGCCTATCCGCAGGCGCCTGCCTGGGGCTGTATCGCCTTCTTCACTCCGGTACGCCGTCCGCCCCGTCACTCGGCCAATATGCTTTGGCCACAGTCACCTTCCTGGGCGCTAGCATCGGATCGGGGCTACTGATCCTTGGCGGGCATATTCATGACCGCATCGAAATCGCGGAGCGCTACCGCCGTCGCCAATAGCGGCAAACATATACCAAACATATGCGAATCGGCTCGCCCCCATCTCGTAATCATATGCCATTGACGCTCAAGCGGACGGCTCGCGCTTCAGCGCACCGCGTTCGAGGATTTGCGTATCCATGGCCATTTCAAAAGCAGGCGATGCCGGTGGCCATCATGGTCCCAACGACTCGTTCGGCGCCCTGTCCCTCGGTGCGATCGGCGTCGTGTTCGGCGATATCGGCACTTCGCCGCTCTACGCGCTCAAGGAGAGCTTCATCGGCCATCACCCGCTGGTGGTCGACCCGCCTCACATCTACGGGGTGCTCAGCCTGATCTTCTGGACGATGATGCTGGTCGTCACAGTCAAATATGTCTTCATCGTGCTGCGCGCCGACAATCGCGGAGAAGGCGGAAGCCTCGCGCTGCTCGCCCTTATTTCGCGGAGGACCGATGGCACGCGCTGGGGTTCGGCGCTAATCGCGATGGGCGTGATCGCAACCGCTTTGTTCTACGGAGATGCGATCATCACGCCCGCGATCTCGGTATTGTCGGCGGTCGAGGGTCTCACCATCGTCAATGACGGCTTCACCAAGTTCGTCCTGCCAATCGCGATCGCGATCCTGATCGGGCTATTCGCAATCCAGTCGCACGGCACGACCCGGGTCGGCATCATCTTCGGCCCGATCATGCTGCTCTACTTCGCGGTGATCGCCGGCATCGGCGGATTGTCGCTGGTGCAGAATCCGCAGATACTCGCTGCGCTCAACCCCTGGTGGGCGCTCAATTTCTTCACACTCGATCCCCAGCTCGCCTTCCTCGCACTCGGATCGGTGGTGTTGGCGGTGACGGGTGCCGAAGCGCTTTATGCCGACATGGGGCATTTCGGGCGAAAGCCGATATCCGCTTCCTGGCTCTATCTCGTCTTCCCCTGCCTGATGCTCAACTATCTCGGCCAGGGCGCGCTGCTGCTCGATCGGCCCTCCGCGGTCGAGAACCCCTTCTTCATGCTCGTCGCTGAAAGCTGGCGTTTGCCGCTGGTCGTGCTGGCGACCATGGCGACGATCATCGCCAGCCAGGCGGTGATCTCCGGAGCCTATTCTGTCACCCAGCAGGCGGTCCAGCTGGGTTTCCTGCCGCGCGTGAAGATCAGTCACACCAGCGCGAAAGCCGCGGGCCAGATCTATGTACCCATCGTCAACTGGATCCTGCTCGTGCTTGTCGTGTTGCTGACGCTCGGTTTCCGCAGCTCAAGCAACCTCGCGGCCGCCTATGGCATCGCGGTGACTGGCACGATGTTCATCACCGCCTGCATGATCGGCGTCCTCGCCTTCTCCGTGTGGCGCTGGAACAAGTGGCTCGCCGGCGGCCTGACCGGCACTTTCCTGCTGATCGACGGCGCCTACTTCGCCTCGAACATGACCAAGATTCCCGACGGTGGCTGGTTCCCGCTGGTGGTCGCTGCCATCGCCTTCACCCTGCTGACAACCTGGGCCACCGGACGCCGGCTGATGCGGGCGCGTCTGCAGGAAGGGGCGATGCCGGTCAATATCTTCATCAAGTCCACCCACGCGCTGCAGCGAGTCAGCGGCACGGCAGTCTTCATGTCGGCCTCGGCCGAGGGCGTGCCGCCCGCCCTGCTGCACAATGTGAAACACAACCGCGTGCTGCACGAACGCAACATGCTGTTGACGATAGCAATCGCCGACGTGCCGCATGTCGACGCGACCGATCGGGTCGAAGTTGCTGAACTTGGCCCTTCCTTCTATCGCCTGACGCTTCATTACGGCTTCATGCAGGAGGCCGACGTGCCGCGCGACCTGGCCGAGATCACGGTCTGCGGCCAACCGTTCCACGGCATGGACACCAGCTTCTTCCTGGGACGCCAGACCCTCATTGCCACCAAGCATCCCGGCATGGCGATCTGGCGCGAGAAGCTGTTCGCCTGGATGATGCGCAATTCGCAGAGCGCGATGGAGTTTTTCAAGCTACCGACGAACCGCGTCGTCGAACTTGGCAGCCAGGTCGAAATTTAGATGTCGGCCCCCATCAGACGGTAACCCACCCCCAACTCGTTGACGACGATCGCGGGCCGGCTGACGTCATCCTCGATCTTCTGGCGCAGATTGCGGATGACGACCCGCAGATATTCGACATGCCGCTCATATTCGTTCGCCCAGACGCTCTTCAGCAGATGGTCATGGGTGATGACGCGACCGGGAAAGCGGGCAAGCTCGGCCAGCACCCCATATTCCTTCGGCGTCAGGTGAACTTCGGTCGCATTCTTGTGGATGCGCCGATTGACGAGATCGATCTCCAGGTCGGCGACCTTGACCGCCAGTTGGGCGCCGCCGGCACTCATCCGGTTGCGCAGCGCTGCGCGCATCCGCGCGAGCAGCTCCTCGGTGTCGAACGGTTTGGTGACATAGTCGTCGGCGCCGAGATCGAGCGCGGTCACCTTCTGGTCGGTAGCATCGCGCGCCGAGACCACCAGCAAGGTCGCCTTCGAGTTCTTGCGGATTAGCGGCACGAGCTCCATCCCGTCGCGATCGGGCAAGCCCAGGTCGAGCAGAACGATATCGGGGGCATCGGAAAGCGCAGCCAGTGCCTCACGCCCATTGGCCGCCTCGACGATCTCGTAATTGTTGCGCTCGAGCGTCGAGCGCAGGAGCCTGCGGATATGCGGCTCGTCATCAACGACGAGCACTTTGGCGCGGATCAAAGGATCTTCTCCTGGTCGAACTCCCGGACAAGGCTGTCCTCAGGGAAACGGATGCTGAAACATGCCCCAGCCGCATCGGCGCGGTTGGCGGCAGTCACGCCGAGGCCCATCGCGTCGGCGAAGCCCTTGACGATGGCGAGGCCGAGGCCGGTCCCCCCCTTCGACCGATCGGAACCTTCGAACCGGGCGAAGGTCTGGAATACCTCCTCCTCGCGCCCCGGTGGCAGGCCGGGGCCGGAGTCGAGCAGCGACAGGACGAGCTCACCCGGCTGGCGGACCGCCTCTATGCGGATCGACGTTCCCGGATCGGCATAGCGACCGGCATTGTCGAGCAGGTTGATCAGGATGTGATGGAACAGCTGCGCGTCGACCCGGACCAAGGGCAGGCCGGGCGAAACGCTCAGCTCGATCTCATGCCCGGCCAGCACCCCTCGCGTATCATGCACCGCGCTGGCGATGGCGTCCGTCAGATCGGCCGGCTCAATATTGAGCCGCATGACGCCCGCCTCGACCCGCGCCATATCGAGGAGGTTGGCGACGAAGCGTTTCAGGCGTTGAGCCTCAACCTCTACCGTGTCGATCAAGCTCTCGGAATTACCGCGGCGCATCTCACTGGCTGCCGCGATGATCGCCGTGAGCGGCGTGCGCAGGTCGTGGCCCACCGAAGACAGCAGCGCAGCGCGTAGCCGGTCGCGTTCCTTGAGTTCGGCGACGTCGCGCATTTCGTCGGCCAATTGCATGCGTTCGAGCACCAGTGCTGCCTGATCGGTCAGGCTTACGAGCAATGAAACCTTGTCCGACGGCACCGGATCGGAGCCATCGTCGCGTGCGAGTCCGATGACGCCCCTTACGCCGCGGGCCGTCTTCATCGGATAGAACAGCCAGTCCGAGCCGGTGAGCGTATCCGAGCCTCGCCCCGTGGGCGTGCTCTTGTCGATCGCCCATTGGGCAGCTGCCCGCTCCATATGGGCGAGCTTGTCTTCTGGCGGCCAAGCGGCGCGTAGCTGTGGACCGTCGTCCGATGGCGTCAGCACGCAAGCCCGCGCATCGAACAGGCGTGCCAGTTCGGCGCAGATAGCCTGCATCAACTCTTCGTCGCTGGCGATCATCGTCAGCTGCCGGGAGAAGCCTGCGAGCGCCGCGTTGAGCCGGGCGCTCGATGTGGCAAGATCCGCCTGCGCGCGGATGCGGGCGGCGAACTGGCTGGTCACCAGTGCGACCGATAGCAGCACGACGATGGTGATCACATTCTCGGGGTTGTTGATCGTGAGAGTGCCCGTTGGCGGCAGGAAGAAGAAATTATAGGCGAGCGAAGATGCAAAACTGGCGAACAGCCCGGCGCGCAGCCCATAGAGGCTCGCTGCCATCATCACCGGCAGCAGATAGAGGAGCGCGATATTCGCGATATCGAGGACCGCGCCAAGCGCGAGGCCGATCGCCGTCACTCCGGCCACCATCAGCAGCGAAAGCGCATAATCGCCGGGCTTGGTGCGGTGTCCTTTCGCGTGTGCTCGGGTGCGCGGCGCTGGCGTGCCCTCCCGATCGGCGGGGAGGACATGGACCGCGACATCGGTGAGCTCGCGAACGAGCTGATCGACCACTGAGCCGTGGCGGATCTCGAACCACCAGGGCCGCGACGATTTGCCGACGACGATCTGGGTCGCGCGTGCTTCGCGCGCAAATGCCGATAGGCCTTCGACCACGTTCTGCGCCGGGATCGTGGCGGTCGCGGCGCCGAGTTGCGCCGCGAGCGCTATCGACTGATTGAGCCGCTGACGGTCGGTGTCGGCGAGCCCGCTGGTGCGGGGGGTTTCGACATGGAGTGCGGTCCAGGGCGCCCGCAAGGCATCGGCGAGGCGTTTGGCGGCCCGGATCAGCCCAGGTGCGTCAGGTAGCTCGCTGACCGCGACGATCACGCGTTCGCCCGCGGCGAAACTGCCGGCCAGCGCATGTGCGCGGACATAGTCGAGCATCTGCGCATCGACCGATTGGGCCGCGCGGCGCAAGGCCAGTTCGCGCAGCGCCGACAGGTTGGACTTGGAGAAGAAATGGTTGAGTGCCCGGCTCGCCTCGTCGGGGATGTAGACCTTGCCCTCTTTGAGGCGCTCGATCAGCTCGTCGGGGGGTATGTCGACGACCTCGATCTCGGCCATTTCAAGCACCCGGTCGGGCACGGTCTCGCGAACGCGGACCTTGGTGAAGGAGGCGACAACGTCGTTGAGGCTCTCGATATGCTGGATGTTGATCGTCGAATAGACGTCGATGCCGGCGACGAGCAGTTCCTCGACATCCTGGTAGCGCTTGGGGTGCCGTGATCCCGGCGCGTTGCTGTGCGCCAGTTCATCGACAAGCACGAGGCCGGGATGGCGCGCGAGAATCGCGTCGATATCCATCTCAGCCAGCGTCCGGCCCTGATTTTCGACGTCACGCCGCGGGATGATCTCGTGCCCGCGGGTCAGCGCCTCGGTTTCGATGCGGCCATGGGTCTCGACCACCCCGACCACGACGTCGATGCCGGCGCGCTTGCGCTGCATGCCGTCAGTCAGCATCTCATAGGTCTTGCCGACACCGGGGGCCGCCCCGAGGAACACCTTCAGACGGCCACGGCCTTCCTGCGCCGCCTGACGCAGGAAGGCCTCTGGCTTGGGCCGGTCGCTATCGGGCGATCGTTCGTTCACCGCGCCGGTTTAGCGCCGATGGCATCGAGCTGTCGATTGAGCGCGAAGACGTTGACATGCTCCTCGCCCAACACCCCGAGGATTGGCCGTTCGATCGCCCTTTCAACCAGTGCGCGAACCTTGGGCTCAGGCAGCTTCCGTACCTTTGCGACGCGCGACACCTGTACGAGAGCGGCGGCCGGCGACAGATCGGGGTCGAGCCCGGAACCCGACGCGGTGACCAGATCGGCGGGAATCGCGCCGCCCACGCCGGCGGCGCGCGCCTTGTCGACATCGCCTTTCACGCGATCGATGAGCGCCTGGCTCGTCGGACCATAGTTGGAGCCCGAGGAGGCCAGGCCGTCATAGCCCTTGCCCGCCGCCGAGGGGCGGGTCTGGAAATAACGCTCGCTGGTGAAAGCCTGCCCGATCACGGTCGAGCCGATAACCTTGTCGCCCTCGCGCACGAGGCTGCCGTTGGCCTGGCTCGGGAAGACCGTCTGGCCGACACCGAGGATCAGCAGCGGATAGGCGAAGCCGAGGAGCAGTGCGAACAGGATCGTGAGAACGATCGCCGGGCGCAGGGCGGATGTGAAATCGGAACCCATGATAGATACTCCTAGGCCAGACCGAGGCCGTTGACGGCGATGTCGATCAGCTTGATGCCGATGAACGGCGCGACCAGACCGCCAAGACCGTAGACGGCCAGATTGCGCGCCAGCAGCGGTCCGGCGCCGATCGGCCTATATTTGACGCCCTTGAGCGCCAGCGGAACGAGCAGCGGGATGATCAGCGCGTTGAAGATGATCGCCGAAAGGATCGCCGATTGCGGCGTTGCCAGCCCCATCACGTTAAGAATGCCCAGGCCCGGATAGAGCACGATGAACATCGCGGGGATAATCGCGAAATATTTGGCGACGTCATTGGCGACCGAGAAGGTGGTCAGCGCGCCGCGCGTCATGAGCAGTTGCTTGCCCAGACCGACGACCTCGATCAGCTTGGTCGGATCGCTATCGAGATCGACCATGTTGCCGGCCTCGCGCGCGGCTTGGGTGCCGGTATTCATCGCCACGCCGACATCGGCCTGGGCCAGCGCCGGCGCATCATTGGTGCCGTCGCCACACATCGCGACGAGACGCCCGCCCTGCTGTTCCTTGCGGATCAGCTCGAGTTTGTCTTCCGGGGTCGCCTGGGCGAGGAAATCGTCCACCCCCGCTTCGGCGGCGATCGCGGCTGCGGTCAGCGGATTGTCGCCGGTGATCATCACCGTGCGGATGCCCATCTTCCTCAGTTCACCGAAGCGTTCGCGGATACCGGCTTTGACAATATCCTTGAGCGCCACGGCACCAAGGATGCGGCCATCCTTGGCGACCGCGAGCGGAGTCATTCCCGCGCGCGAAATTTCATCGGTCACCCGGCGCAATTCGGCCGCCGCAACGCCTTCGCCCGATCCAGGATTGGCCTTGAAGACCGAATCCACAGCGCCCTTCTGGATTACGGAGCCTTCCATTTTCACCCCGGAGATCCGGGTCTGTGCAGTAAACGGGATGACCTCGGCATCGCCGGGGAGAGCGGTCAGCTCTACCCCGAACAACTGATTGGCGAGCGCGACGATCGAGCGGCCTTCTGGCGTCTCGTCGGCAAGGCTGGCGAGCAGCGCTGCTTCGGCGAGTTCGCCAACCCTCGTGCCGGCAACGGGCTTGAATTCGGTTGCCTGACGATCGCCGATCGTGATCGTCCCAGTCTTGTCTAGCAGCAGCACGTCGATGTCGCCGGCAGCCTCGACCGCGCGACCCGACTTGGCGAGCACATTGAACCGGACGAGGCGGTCCATGCCGGCTATGCCGATCGCCGACAGTAACGCCGCGATCGTCGTCGGGATGAGCGTGATCAGCAAAGCCGCGAGGATCGCAACCGGGATCGAGCCGCCGGCATAGGAGGCGAAGCCCGGGATCGTGCCGACGGCAATCAGGAAGATGATTGTTAGACCTACGAGCAGGATCGTCAGCGCAATCTCGTTCGGCGTCTTCTGACGCTCGGCGCCCTCGACCAAAGCGATCATCCGATCGAGGAATCCCTGGCCGGGATCGGCGGTCACTTTGACCTTGATATGGTCGGATATGACCCGTGTTCCCGCAGTGACGGCGGAGCGGTCGCCGCCGGCTTCGCGAATGACTGGGGCGCTTTCGCCGGTGATGGCGGCCTCGTTGACCGACGCAACGCCCTCGACGACTTCGCCGTCGGCCGGGATTAGCTCGCCCGTCTGGACAAGCACCAGGTCGCCCGACTTGAGCTGGCTCGCGGAAACCTTCTCGCCGGTGGCGCGTGTCGCGGTGAGTTCGGCCTTCGTGGCACGCAATGAAGCGGCCTGCGCCTTGCCACGCCCCTCTGCGAGCGCCTCGGCGAAGGTGCCGAAAAGCACGGTCAGCCACAGCCAGATGACGAGTTGCAGCTTGAAGCCCGTGGTGAGACCGTCATGGCCGACGAACATCAGGACGGTCAGCAGCATCGCCACGACCGCGGTCGTGAACATGACGGGGTTGCGGATGAGGTCGCGCGGATCGAGCTTGCGGAAGGCGTCGCCAACCGCCGGGCCGATCAGCTCGGTCGTGAACAGGGATTTGGTTGCGGTGCGGCTCATATCAACAGCCTCGATCAGAACAGGGTGCCGCCGGTCATCATCAGATGATCGGCGATGGGACCGAGCGCGAGGCTCGGCAGGAAGGTTAGGCCGCCCAGGACCAGGATAATCCCGACGAGCAGGCCAACCCAGAGGCCACCGGTCGTCGGAAAGGATCCCGTCGATTCCGGAATATGCTTCTTCGCGGCGAGCGAACCGGCGATCGCCAGCATCGGCACGATGATGAAAAAGCGGCCGATCCACATCGCGACGCCCAGCATCGCGTTATAATAGGGCGTGTTGGCGGTAAGACCGCCGAAGGCCGAACCATTGTTCCCGACCGCGCTGGTGAAGGCGTAGAGGATCTCCGAGAAGCCATGCGGTCCCTTGTTGAGCGGCCCCGCCAGACCCGCCGGCAACACCGAGCTGATCGCGGTGAAACCGAGGATGATCAGCGGCAGAACCGCGATGGCGAGCACTGCGAGCTTGACCTCCCGCCCCTCGATCTTCTTGCCGACATATTCGGGGGTCCGCCCGACCATCAGCCCGGCGACAAACACCGCGAGGATCGCGAACAGCAGGAAGCCGTAGATACCCGCACCCACGCCGCCGACGACGATCTCGCCGAGCTGGATGTTGAATAGCGGGATCATGCCGCCGAGCGCTGTGAAGCTGTCATGCATCGCATTGACGGCACCGCATGAGGCTGCCGTGGTGATCACCGAAAAGAGTGACGAGGCGGCGATGCCGAAGCGGACTTCCTTGCCCTCCATATTGCCGCCGGGAATGCCGAGACCATGGAGCACGGGATTGCCGGCCGCTTCCTGCCAGTAGACGATCGTCGTGCCAGCGAGGAACAGGATCAGCATCGCTGACAAGATCGCCCAGCCGTGGCGGGTATTGCCCACCGCCTTGCCGAAGCACCAGGTCAGGCCGAAGCCGATGGTGAAGATCGACAGCATCTGGAGCAGGTTGGTGAAGGCGTTGGGGTTCTCGAATGGATGCGCCGAATTGGCGTTGAAGAAGCCGCCACCATTGGTGCCGAGCATCTTGATCGCTTCCTGAGAGGCAACCGGCCCGAGTGCGAGCGTCTGCTTGACGCCTTCGAGTGTCGAGACGTCGACCGAACCGGCAAGCGTCTGCGGCACGCCGTTGGCGATGAGGACGAGCGCATAGACGATGCAGATCGGCAGCAGCATATAGAGGGTGATGCGGGTGGCATCTGCCCAGAAGTTGCCGATACTGTTGGCCTGGCGCCGCGCGAAACCGCGGAATAGTGCGAAGGCGAGCGCGATGCCGGTCGCCGCGCTCATGAAATTATGGATCGTCAGGCCGAGCATCTGACTGAGGTTCGACATCGTCGATTCCCCGCCGTAGCTCTGCCAGTTGGTGTTGGTGGTGAAGCTCACCGCCGTGTTGAAGGCGAGATGGCCGCTATTGCCAGCATAGCCGAGCGGGTTGAGCGGCAGCACGCCCTGCAGCCGCAGGATCACATAGGTGAACAGCATCAGCACTGCATTGAAGATGAGCATATGGACCGCGTAACGGCGCCAGCTTTGCTCGGCGTTGGGATCGATGCCGGCAAGTTTGTAGAAGCCCGTCTCGACCGGTCCCAGCACGACGTGAAGCGGCGTACGGCGGCCTTCGTAGAGGGCGAACAACCACATCCCGACCGGCTTGGCGAGCGCGACGAGAATGGCGACGAAGGCGATGATGAGGATCCAGCCCTGGATGGTCATGGCGTTGGTCCGATCAGAAGCGTTCGGGCCGGACGAGCACGGCCACGAGGTAAAGGAGAAGCCCGCCAGCAGTGATCGCGGCAAGCCAGAGGTCGATGGTCATGGCCGGGCCCTCACGCGTATTCGCAGAGGCGGACATAAGCGAACGTTGCGGCGAGCAGCCCGAGCATCGCGGCGATCCAGACAAGGTCCTCCATCAACGCCTCCCTGCAATTGGGTCGGCGGGCGGGACGCTCGCCGAATGGCGGTGAACAACGAAGTTCAGCATGATGATCCTTTCGACGACGTGGGTGGCCGCAACCGAAAGGCGCGACAATCGCACGAGAGGATGGGCAAGTAGGCCGTACCGGCGTTGAAATGCGAGACGCATTGCCGTCGGATCTCGTATGTTTTGTATATAAATAGGACGGTGCCGGCATCTTGGCCGTTCGCCGAACTGAGTAGCAGATTGTTTGTGCTACCGGGATTGCTCTCTATGCCGCGCGGGCAGCCGTTTAACGTTGTGAATGATCGAGATGGCCGAATGACCGATCTCGGGATCGCCGGAATTAGGTCGTAACGGCAGCAACGAAGCGCGCGGCCGCCGCTACTTTCACGCGCAACATCGCCGCTGATCTCCGATGGTTTGCTGAGGTGATCGACAACTTGCGCTCGTCCGCCATATCCATCTAAGGTCTCCCTGCTCCCGCGACACTCGGGAGCGGGGCTTCGAAACCTCTCGCAAAGCAACTCGGTCGATTTCATCGGCCGGGTGGCATGCGCGCATGTCCAGCCGGCAACGGTAAAGGCGCATGCGCTCTGTGCTTTGCCAGAGTTTCGAACATCCGGCTTTGGCCGTTGCCCCTAAGGACATGGGGGGCAACGATGGCGGGTTGGGATACAGCAATAGGCCGTGGCGCGGCTTCGGCCGCTGAGATACTATCGGCGAGTGCAGACGCTCGCTCGCGCAGTGTAAACAACATCAGCGCTATCCGCCTCGCCCTTGCGAGCCTAGTGATCGTCAGCCACGCCTCTAGCTTCGTGTACGGCGACGGACGCATGGACCCATTGCGGGTCTTCCGCACCGTTACCGCCGGATCAGCGGCAGTCGATATGTTCTTCCTGCTCTCCGGCTGGTTGATTACTGAATCATGGCTCAGCTCGGAATCCAACAGAGCCTACGTGACCAAGCGGCTGCTCCGTATCGCTCCCGCCTTCGTGATCGCCTGGATGCTGTCGGCCATGGTTGGCGGCGCGCTCGGCGAGATGTCGACGGATACGCCGGTCTGGGGATTGTTCTTCTTCGCCACGCCACCCCACATGGCGGATGGAACGGCAACCAACGGCTCGATGTGGACCATTGCCTACGAGTTTCGCTGCTATCTGCTGGTCATGCTGCTCACCTTCGTTCCGGCGCGTTTGGCAGGGCGCTTGATCCTGGCGGTCGCGCTCATAGCCATTGCCGGCTTCAGCATGATTGTGGCGCTGACCTGGCGGGGCCAGCTGCCGGTGGTAGAGCTTCCATTCAAGTCGAACATCATTCTCGGGCACCCTTGGCAATCGGTCCGGTTCCTCGCCTGTTTCAGTATAGGCGCTCTCGCGTTCCTCAATCGCAACATGCTCGAAGAGCGGGTTACCGGCTGTGCCGCCCTGGCCTGCGTGATGATCAGCCTTGCGTGTCTCACCTTCCAGCCCTTGGCGGAGCCGGCCCTGATCACGTTCGGCGGGATCGGCCTCTACTGGCTCGCCTTCAAGGCCGACATCGGCACCTTCCAGAGGATCAACGCGCGTGCCGACATCAGCTACGGGACATACCTCTACGGTTACCCGGTCCAGCTGGTTATCTCGACAACACATCCCCACTATAGCTGGCTGGCGCAGGTCAGCCTTGCCCTTCTGATGAGCTGGGCGCTGGGTTGGGTCAGTTGGAAATCGATCGAGGAACCGGCTCTGCAATGGAAGCGGGCTGCGATCGGCCGCCGCGCGAAACAGCACCCGTGCGCAGGTTACAGCGGCACATGCTGAAAAATCTCCTCCATCCGCTCCAGGCACGGCGAGACCGCAAACGGCGATTGACCGCGACGGATGGGCGGCCATGCGCAGCGGGCAAGCACGAGAGAGATGCCGGTGCCGCTCGTCACATGGGGTCGACCGTCGAGGCGCCGTGCCGGTTCTGTGGCTACATGCTTGTCCGCAAAACTCACGGCTGGATCCTCATTCAGCCACCACGCAAATGACCGCTGCCAATCGCCAGCTGGCCGGTCGAGCCTATCGAGGTCGTTCAGCCCCTGGTTCGCATACGCTCCCTGTTGCGATCGACGGGCGCCACCTCATCCCTGCTTCGTGCGAGCGGTCACGGGGGCGTTGGCAACGATCAGGCTGGTTGGGCGACGGTGACAACATCCGCGACCGTCGGCTGAATCAATCGAGGCTGATCGGCTGTGACGGAAAACCTGGGCGGGCAAGAACGGCTCCTTCGCCCCGTCTTGTCAAACGTCCGCATGGGGGTCGGGACCGGCAGCGGGGCGTGCCGGGCCAGATAAGCTTTCAATTTCAATCCGGGGGACAATTATGACTGACCAGACGGCCGCGACGCGCTTTCGCCGCTATTTCCGATGGTTCTGCGCTATCCAGTTCGTGGCCATTATCGGTGTGGCCGTCTACTTCCTCGGCCGCGTCAACGGCTATGACGATCAGCGCACGCAAGCAGACGCCATCGCCGAAGATGGCAACATGGTGGCGCCGGCAGGGTATGTTTCTCAGATCGCGATCCAGCCGCCCCAAGATTACCTGAATCTCTGCATCGTTGGCTATCAAGCGAAGCTTTTTCGGCTGCCTGACACGCTCGAAGCGGCTGGCAAGCAGGTGAGCTGGACGCGCAACGGGGAGGGTTGGGTGCTGGATGCTGCTTGGTACGACAACCTGACCAAGGCGGACCGTACGTTAAGCATTGCGTTTGATCGTACCGAAATGCCGGCGCAACTGTGCGTAGGCAGTCGCGGGTACGTTGCGATAGATCGAGTTGCAATCGATGGCCTCGAGGTTCCTCCGCAGCAGGCCGTCTACGCTCTCAACGAGTGGATCGGAGATATAGGCGACAAGGATATCATTCCCATACCTACCCGCCGCGCGCCAATTCCCAGTGCCCCGATAGGCCAATCTCCTGCCGCCCCGGCGACCATGAATGGTGGCGACACCTATGGCCGTGGAGCCGAGGAGGGTGCTGCTAACATTGATGGCACCCCCAGGAGTGGCGGCGACTAGCGGCGCTCGAGGCGGGTCAGTGAAGTTAGCTGCCCGACGGCTCCGCGCGATATGCCGTTCAAGGTGCGACCGAAAATCGCGACTCCATAGCAGCTTTCCTGATCGCCTATGTCTCATAAGATTCTGTAAAATATGATTAATTTTCGACGATCTTGAGCCGCTCCTGCCATGCCTCGAGCATGGCAGGCCGGTCTATCTACTTCCAATGCGTCTTCTCCGCGCCCCGTATTCGGTCCGTTCAGAGGCGAGCTGTGAGCGCCTGAAAGCTGCCACGCGTGTTTGTCCGTGCGACTTATTACATCCTAGTATCGATTGTGGACACTCTTCAGCTGCTTATGCCAAATCGAGCGGTAAATTCCGACCACTCCCGCGCCGAGATATTGCGCGGTCGGGTCAAAATGGTGCCCTCCAACGCCTGACGCACGATATCCACCTCAGCCGCAGAAAGGGAGACCGCGTTCATTCGATAATCCTCAAATGCTTCGCAACTCACTGGCACCCACCGCCGCACGACGTCCCGTATGAGCTCGGCATAGGCGCGGATCTCAAACTGGGCATGTAGGTCCGCGCGCAACCTCAAAAATCCGAAGAGATTGTGAAGGTCGGTCTTCCAATACCATTGGGTGTAGGTCGACAGGCTGAGGCCAATACGGGCGAGTTCGCGCGTCAGCCCCGTCCGGTCGGTTCGATAATCGGGGTCGTCGGGATCATTGAGCAGCTGGCGATAGGCGGCATAGGAGCGTTCGGCATCGTCCCGCAGCAAATGGAGCACGTGAGCCGCTTCATTCTCGTTGAGTGCAGTGTCACGTCCCTGGCGGTTCGTCGTCGTCTGCGCCGCCAGCTGTTCGCGCGAAGGGGTATAAAATTCGCGGTCGAGGATCGAATAGCGCGCCGAATATTCGTTGATGTTGGCCGTGCGGTGCCGGACCCATTGTCGCGCGACGAAAATCGGCAATTTCACATGCAGCTTGATCTCGCACATCTCGAATGGCGTCGAGTGCCAATGGCGCATGAGATAGCGGATCAGTGCCCGGTCCTCGTTCACCTTTTTCGTGCCGCGCCCGTAGGAGACCCTGGCAGCCTGCACGATGGCGGCGTCGTCTCCCATATAATCGATCACCCGCACGAAGCCATGATCGAGGACCGGGTGCTCGATGTGGAGGATATCCTCGAGCGCGGCAACCGTCGGGCGCCGCGTTTCGCCCATGATCGCCCGCGCTGCCGATATCTCCGCTCCGGCCGTTCCGCTGGTCATTGGGGATCCTTCAAACGATGCTTTAGCGCATGACCTCCTATGAGAAGCAGGGGCAGAGCGCGCCAATGGTTAGAACATAACGGAAACGTATGGGTTCATGCAACGCGATATAAATCGCGACCGGCTAGACGCAGGCAATAGCCCACGGCATCGGGCTTGTCGCCGCGCATCGACGCGTCAGACGTATAATCCAGCGCATAGCGGAGCGGTTGAGCATAATAGACGGGAACCGCCGGCCTCCCCGCCGCCTCCGCCGCGAGTGCGAACAGGCACATGGCCAGGGATACGGTCTTCGGGCCATAGGGCGCGATCGCCGAACTGATCCTCCCCCCGTCGGTCATCTCGCACAATGCATCGAATATCTGGGGGCAATCATACATGTGGATGTGAACCCGGTCCGGCGGAACGATCTGGTTCTTGGAGGTGAGCTCCTCGATATGCTTCACGAACATCCAGTTCAGCTGATGTCCGGGAGGACCGGGCGGGAAGGGGAAGATGAGGCGGATAGCATCGGACTGCTGATCGGCGAGCAAGGCATCGAGCCCGGTCGGTTCGAATCCTATGCCGATGATCAGCGATCCATGCCGGTTGCGCGCGGCTTCGCCGGCGAAGCTCGGCAGAACGCGAAGGGGCGAGATATTCTCCGACAAGGTCGTCGCATAGCCGACCCCCGCTGTATAACAGGTGATGACATCCTCGATGGCCGTCTCGGCGAGCGCCGCGCGGATCAGCGGAAAAAACCAATGTTTCGGCATAGACGTCAAGTCTATGAGCAGGCTCGTACTGCCAGCCGCGACGAGGCTCGTGACGATACCCGTGATCGTGTCTAGGTCGGCGACGAGCGGGCATGCGACGATCTCGTCCGCGGCATAGCCGGCTGCGGTCAGCAAGGCTCGATTTTCGGCCAGCCGCTGCTCGACCGCGGCAGCGTCGAGGGGCTGAGGATCGCGGATCTCGACCATCCTGACATGATGGAGGGTAGCCCGCCCTAAATGTCTAGCAAGGCAGATGCTGCGCTTTTCCGTGCCGCAACAGCCAATCATCGACCAGGCTTTGCCGTCGAGCCGGCCAAGCAGCCAATCGATTTGTCCCCAGGGTCGAAAGGGCTGCATCACTCGGTCTCGAACAGCGGCAGCGGGAGCGGCAGCGGGTCGCTGCTCGATCTGCTCCGTCGAACGTCGTCAGGCACCGGCAGTTTCGCATCGGCCATCCAGCCGGCCACCTCGGCGACATGGACGTAGATCGGTTCTTTCAACCTCTTATAATGGATGCGGAAATGAGGGCAGAGCACGGGGTTCAAATAAAATTTCGTCCGCTGTTGCCGGTCCTTCTCCTTGGTGGTGTGGCTTGAGGCCACCAAGGTCCCATAGTCCACCATCTCCAGCAACAGGTCGCGGACGAAAGCGAAGGCCGGCGACGCGAGTTCATCGTCCGGGACCGAAAAACCATTATGGCCGGGATTGCTCATCTGGCGGTCGCCATGAAGTCGTCGGGCGAGGAAGGTCCCCAAAAGCTGAACGAACCGGCTGCGGTCGCCGCTCCGTCCTGTCTCGCGCAAGATCTTGCGCAGCCAATATTCGCTGGCCTTCAATATCCCGAGCGCTTGCAGGTCATCTTCGATCCCCGACATCCCGGTGTCGCGGGCACGGCGGCCCAGCTGGCCGTTCGTATCCCAGATATTCTGACAGATGTTGAGGAAGGTCAGGATATTGCCACCGCTCAGCTCGATGACCTCCGATTTGCCGGACCAGATCGGCCGCTCCTGACAACGCCCGGCGATCTGGACGAGCGCGAGTTCGACCCGTTCCTTGCGCCACCATTCGCGCTCCACATCATCGCGGATGTCCATTGTCAGCTCGGCGGGCAGCAGCCTCGTGGCCCGCGGCGCCGCCCGATCGATCCTTTGCAGCGCTCTTGCCTCCAGGAGGCGGGCGTCGAGCGGATCGGTTTCCCCCAAGGCCTTCAGCGCCGCGGAGAAGGGCTCGGGCCAGTCTTCGTTGACACGTACGGCGCGCGCCGGGTTGCGGCCACCGTAGCGACGCGCTTTGTCCTGTGGCGCGATGCCATCGCCGAAAATGCTGGCCAGAAGCTTGTCGCCTTGGGCGTCGTCCGATGCCAAGCCGACATGCCGCAGCCGCCGCGCGAAGACATCGGCGACGAACCGCGGGAAAATATAGGTCTTGGGATTTTCGGACCGCCTCAGCAACAGGTCGAGGTCAACGAATTTGTAATCCCGCTCCTCTTCGAGCCGCGCGGTTGTCCCCAGAATTCGGCCATGGTCCCGCCAGGCGTGACCGCGCGTCCCGATTCGATAGGAGATGGCCGGGTCGCGGCGTGCCAAGGCGCGATTGATGACCGCTCGATAATCGGGCGTTCTTTCGTCCGGAGATGCAATGTTGGCGAGTTCTTCATACTGGTCGAGATGAACGAAGACCGGCACTTTCTCGGAGATGATACCAGCCCGCTTGAGTTCGGCGACAATCGTCGAAATCGGCGTGCCCATGTCGGTCTTGGTCGCCCGGATGCCTTCGTCGAGCTGTTGATCGTTCCGGTGCAGGTATCGAACAAAGGAATTGAGCCGCTGCCGCATCCGCGCCTCGATCTCCTCCATCGTCTGGCAGCCGGCGAGCGCGCCTTGGAAGACCGGATGGGCCTGGATGTGCCGGGCGAAGTCTTCGGTGCGAACCGGGTCAAGAAGCACGGTCGGATAATGTTTTTCGGCGCGGTCCGGATTGGCCAGCTTGCGCAAGGACTCGAAGAGATCGAGCAAAATCTGGTGATTGACGAAATCCGCGAACAGCAGCGCATTCTCTTCGGGATCGTTGGTGAGCCGCCGGTAGCCGAAATCCATGGCGTTGCAATGCGCAAGATTGATCCCGGCGCCGATGAAATCTCCCGTTGCACCCTGTACGGGGAAGGGCGCCATCGCCCGTCCATATTCGCGACGGACGTCAGCCTTGAGCAACGTCAGGAGCATGCTCTTGCCGCTCCCTTGAATGCCTTTCACGACGACGTTGCCGGGTAGAAATAGCGCCTGCGCATGTTCGACCAGAAAGGGGCTGAAAATTCCCACGAACTCGGCGCTCGTCAGGCGATCGCCGACATAGACCTCGAAGAAGGGGTTGATCTGCATCGTCATGCGCGCTTCAGCCGGGGAAAGAGCGGTCTCCACGCGTCGGTAGCATCCCAGAGGATCGGCAGCGAGTTGTTCGGGCAGTTGGAATATAGGGCCACGACGGCGCCCGTCCCTTTATAGCCATGGTAGCGTTTGGATGCGGCATCGTTTTCGGTCGGGCTGAGACGCGCCGAGACCTTCTGTGTCAGATCCCGCACCCTAGCATGCAGAGGCGCTTCCTCGGCGACGGGATCTGTCGCGACAAGCGTATCGGCGGCGATCTTGAGCGCGGGTTCATAGCAAATCGTCGCATTCGCGGTCGCGAGCTCGCGGCATACCGCGTCGCCGGTGGGGCAGACCACCAGCGGGCAGGCGAGGACGCGCAAATCGGGAAATTCGCTGGCCACGAAGCGCAGCACGCTGCCCAATTGGGTACCGCTGCCGACGAAATCCTCAAGCAGGACGAGGCGCTTCACATTTTCCGTCGCCAGATATGTCTTTATCTTTTCAACGTCGCCGAACTTGCGCAACGATCGCCATTCGGGCCGGTGCGACTTGCCCGTCAGCCCATTGACCTTCAGAAATGCGTTTATTCGCATGGAATCGGTCGCCGGACAAAACCATGTCTGCCGAACCGCCGCATCGATCTGACTTCCGGCCGCGGCGTCCGCGATATCGATATTGCACTCGTCGACGAGCCAGCGCGTCACCGGTCCATGAAAGGCTGCTCGGCACAGCGATTCGAATTCCGGGCGGCCGATGAAGAACAGTCTTTCGAGCAGGCGGAACAGCGTGAGCTGATCATGCTCGTCGTCGACATTATGCAGCCAGCGGTCCAGACGATTTTCGAACCGGTCGAACTGGGCGGGTTCATAATCGTCCCAAACCCGACGGCCCAGATATAGAACCGATTCGAGATCGAGCAGCGCCTCTTCACCCTCCGCCCAGTCATGGAGGCCCCAGCGGGCGAGTAGCGTGCGGAGGCGGTCGGTCATGCCGCCACCGGCAACAGCGCGTTCCGCACGAAATGCGCGAGCCGTCCTGCCATGGGCGGGGGTACGGCATTACCGATCATGCGGAAGGCACGTGCTTTGACATTGCCGAAATCGAACCCGTCCTGAAATCCCTGAATCCGCGCCGCTTCGCGGGGCGTCAAACCGCGATGTTCGAGCGGATGCAGAAAGAGCGCCGGATCACCGAAATGGGTGTCGACGGTTGGCGACGGCCCATCAATCGGCAAGCGCCGAAACTTGCCATTATAGGTATGCTTCAGATCGATGAACTTGCCGACGTGCCTGAGATAGTCGAGCGAAATGAGGTGTTCTATTTCGTCGTGGCAACAGCGGTTCAGATACGCGCAAACGCGCTCGATTTCGACTGGGTCGGCATCGCCGAAATCGCGCCGTCGTTCGCGCCGCCGCAATCGCACGATCGCCTCGAGCACGATCTTTTCGCTCGACGTCGTGACGCCGAACACCTCGGGGATCTCCCAGGTATGAACAGCCGCCGGACTGACGCGGACGTTGCACAATTTTTGCCCAGGTCCGATCCGCGCCGCGATATGGGCTTCACGCGACCCTTGCTTAAACGGCAGCGGATCATGTCCCGATGCGTCACCGATCATGCCGATCGTCTCCATCAGCGCGGGACCGGCCCGCGGTGGCACATCGCACCGCACGGGACTATCGCCCCGCCAAGCCAACAGGAACAGTCGCTTTCGCAATTGGGGAACGCCGCTGGTTTGTCCCTCGGCGACAACCCGCTCCACCTGATATCCGCCCGTGCGAAGCATCGCCTCGACCTGTTCCCAGCGGCTGCCATGACGGCCCGAAATGGCGGCCGGCACATTTTCCAGCACGAAAATCTTCGGGCGGATGGTGAGGGCGATTTCTCCCGCGCGAACAAGTAGATTGTTGCGAGGATCCTCCAGCGCTCGCTTCCCGGCCGTCGAAAATCCCTGGCAGGGCGATCCAGCGAGGAGGACATCCGCCGATATTTGCGGGGTGATTATCGAGAGATCGCAAACCGTCGCGACATTGGCGACATTGGCGTTGAACGCGCCCACCGCGACGGGATCGATGTCGAAGGCGGCAACGGGCCGGAAGCCTTCCGACTTGAATCCCAGATCGAATCCGCCGCATCCGGCGAACAAGCTGGCTACGGTTGGCTCATTGCCGCGCATCACATCACTCCGGGCCCACCGTTGATCGGCGCCGTCGACCCGGCCCCCCTTAACGCGTGTCTATATCAGGCCGGCCCGATACGAAAGAGCGACGGCAAAGTCTCGAAAGCCAGACGTACTGCCGGTCAGCTCACGGCCCAATCCCGGTCACAACTCCACAGCCAAGGTGACATTCCGTATCGCGGCGGCAACATCGCGTATCCCCTAAATGAATAGTCCCTCGCCAATTTTAGCGGGGATCATCATGAATTCGGATTCGACTGACGAGAAGTACGGAGATGACGCGACCAAATTCCGCTCCTCTGCGGAACTCCCAGCCGGCGTGGCCGTCGCAGCATGACCACCGCCTCCTCGCGCTTCCGGCTGTCGAAGTCGAAGATCGCCGCTTTCGAGCACTGCCCCCGGCGCTTATGGCTCCAGATCCATCGTCGGCATGCCGGCCGGTTTGATCCCGCGACGCTAGACCGCTTCCGCTTCGGGCACGACGTGGGCGACAAGGCTCGGTTCGCTGTACGCAATGGCATTATGGTCGACGCCATCCCAGACATCCAGGCAGCGCTTGATCGTACAACCGAGCTGATAGCGAAGGGGCCAGCCCAGCCGATTTTCGAGGCAACCTTTCAGCACGAAGACGTTCTGGTTCGTGTCGACGTTCTCGAACCGGACGGGGATGGCGGCTGGCGAGCGATTGAAGTCAAGGCCGCCGCGAGGGTTAAGGCCTATCAGCTGACCGACCTCGCCACCCAGGTCTGGGTGATGCAGGGATGCGGCATCACCATCTCGCGCGGGATCATCCGGCACATCGCCGGCCCGTTCTCCTGGCGCAGGCCGGACATCGCGAGCGTCAAGTTTCAAGACGCCGACGTGACGCGGTCGTTGCGACGGTACATTGCCAGCCGCCCTCACATAACCGCCGCGGCCCGCGCGGCAATTCGCGGGCCTGAGATCATTCGGGACATAGGCCTGCATTGCGAGCGTCCCTTCATGTGCGAGTTCCGAGCCCATTGTGCCGAATGTCAGGCAATGCCGCTTTTCGCAGCGGGCTTGACCGCTGGCAGAGCGTCGTCGAGCGGCCAACCCCCAACTACTAGCCCAGCCAGCGATTGATCGATGCGGACCTCAGTTAGTTCAAGCTGCCTAGCTAGGTCGCCATAGCGCGAAGCTGGCAGGTTAGGCATTGCGCGGGCGGCGGGGGTGCCACGGGTGGGGGAAATGCCTCTTGACGCGCAATGATCCGGTAAAACTCTGGAGGATAGAGATATCGGACGTCGCGCACCCCGTCTTCGAACGTTGACCTGAAGGGGCGCGGCACCGGCAGAAAAGACGGCGCAGTCGGTTTGTCGTCTGACAGCGAAACTTGAATGGCTGCCGGGTTAAACCGCTGCGGTAGGCGGTGGTACTGTTCGGGCACCAAGCCCATGGCCCGTTGCTTCGGGCCGAGATTATGAGACACTTTAAACCGACATTTTAGCGCAACTTTTCCCGGATTTGCGTATGGCCACGGCATTAGATCTCGGAGGTAAACGGGCTTGCGATCGGGCGTCGTTCGCGCCGACTGCACAAGCTCCATTCGTTCATACCCTTTGAGGAGATAGCTGACCACGCGCCAGTGGTTGATGATCGATTGGTCGCGCCCAAATCTAACGCGGATGGCGCGCGGTACCGCTATCCCGAAATGTCGCTTCACATATCCTTGCGCCCACTCCGCAAAGAGCTTTCGAGGATGCTCGTGAGGCGGGAAAGAGCCTGCCCATTTGAGATTACCAGGCACATGGAGTGCAATATGCGCGTGGTGACGCTCTCCGTCTTCACTTGCCTCGATTCCATATATCCAGGCCGTGGGGTAATTTCGTTCCTGACCCCAAGCGTGATAGCATTTTAAAAAGCGAGTCAGTTCCTGCTGAATTTCCGCAGCATCGAACAGACCCAACAGGTCGAACTTGATCGTCACATGGGTGTCGAGACTCAGCCCATTGGCTACGGCGAATTCCGCTGCGGCGTGGACCTTTTCGAAATCGGCGACGCCAGCATGCGAGGCTCCGTAAGTGGGCATGGTATCGCCCGAGCCACGCCGCCTGCAATGCTTTAGAATGAAGACATGAGGGCGTGCGTCCTGTTCTGTAAATCCGGTGTAGATCTCGTCGCCGGGGTCATAGGCAGGGAAACGGTACCATTCAGACATAATAATCCTTATCGATTGCGCCACCAAAGCATTGCATCTTTCGGCGGCTATCCCGGGAGATGAGGGGGCGCTGTGCGGCGAGGGCGGATGGATGGTGCGGACCGGCACTCGATCCGCACCCCGGTACTCACGCGGCTACAGACTCGCGCTAGGCGGCCTCTGCCGACCACGACTCCTTCAGCGCCGCTTTGAGAGATTCTACCTCATCAGCTGGGACCGCCTTGAAGATGGTGTGCGCGGGCCTCTCCGGCGAACTGAAGCACATCAGGAGACTGGTGTTGCGCCACGTTTCCCGATCAGGGCCGTGGCGGAGATAGGACCGGATCAGTTCAAGATAGGCTGAACGGACCTGATACCTTGGATCGTTCGCCTCGAAATAGGGCGTGTGATGTGCCGCCTTTCGAAGGTCTCTGAGGGCCGAGCGGAACGCAGCGACATTTACGACTGCTCCGATTGCACTCTGTCGCTGGATGAGCAGCACCTTCTTTGTAAACGGATGTCGGATGCTGTGCGGTCGGAGGGTTTGGATAAACTCGATCGCGCGCGTTAGGCGTTTGGCAGCCGCAAGGCATCGGCTCGGAACATCATCGGCCCAATAAGGATCCGCGCAGGCCTCGCAGGCCACATTCATCTTGTTGAGGGCTGCCAAAAATGCCGGGATCATCGGGTGCTGGGAGCTATGACGCTTTCCTGCTGCGAGGCGGGTGAGCTTTTCAAGTTTCAAGGCGAGCGGGCTCGTCGGCACCGGGCTGTTTAGCAAGCTTTCAGCAACTGTCCGAACTTCCATCAGTGGGGATCCGTGCCCAAGCATAAGGCGAAGGAGCTTTTCCTCCGCCGTGAGCGCTGGTGCGACGCGGCCAATCTGAGCCGCAGCAGTCATTACCGAGCGTATCGAGGTCGACGAGGCATAATCGCTGAAATAGGCCGCAGTGGTGACCGTGTCGGCCATAGCCGGCTCGGGCAAGGTGATCGTAGTGTTGGAAGGCATTTGCGCTTCTCCAGGTTAGAGGGCGCAACGGCTGAGGCCGTCGCCTACACATATAGCGTTTTCGCGGCATTTCGTGCAGCAGGGTGGGGCCCTCGGCGGCGTCCCGAGGGCATTTGGGCGTCGAATCTCTACTGTCTGTTGCATAAGTGTCACGATTTGTGGCCAGATTGGTCCTTTTGGAGGGCAAGTCGGTTCGGGGTCAAACTCGAGCTGGACCTGCGCTCATAGTCTGTGCGCACCGTTTCTCGAACTTCGCATGCAGCAGTGCCCACGCAGAGATTGATGGCGAGCACGGCGAGACCGTCCGACCCGATCGTGCGATGCTACCGCTTGAGTTGTGCTACGTCAGGTTGCTACAATGGACCTCATCACAGGCTACGCTTGATTGGCTAAGCCGCTGATGTCGCTGGGGCAGAAAATCTGGGTGTAGGCTCCTGCCGCCCCAGCCAGTTTCGCGCGTAAGCATTCGAAGCCGTTTTCTCACACCCGAAGCTTGGTGAGGCAACCCCGTCGGCGCACATGCTGGCCGACGAGTTCGCTATCTTTTAAGCGCGGCTTCCATCAGCACTGCGGCGGAACGACGATATTCTTCAGCACGCTCCTCGAAGGATGCGGCTGCGGCGGTTCGTCCTGCCCGCAGCGCGTCCAGCCCCAATTTTTCCATCAGAACCACGCGTTCGCCGATGACGCGGAGGGCGATGCGAAAGGACTCGTCGACCGAGCTTTCCTGCTCATGAGCCAGCGCCTCGGCAGTATAGGCGTGCCCGACCTGGCAGCGAAAGCGTAACGGAGCGCGTCTGATCTGCGACAATGTGCCCCCGCAGCCGGGACATGCCAGCGGAGCCGGATCAGCTATCTCGGCTATGGTCTTGCTATCGGAAGGCCGCCCCAGCGCGATCGCAACCTCGATCGCCACGCTGGGCGGTGGGATGATGTCTGGTCCGGGTTCTTCCCGCATCAGTCGTCCGATGAGATCGGCGAGGCCGCTGGCAGGTGCCCGATAGTCGATGTCGCTTGCGAGGAGCGCCGTTCTCGGCATCTCGCTTTCGGCGGCATCGAGCGGGCTCTGGACGACGGTCACCCCACCGCAGCGCTTGAGGTCCGCCAGTCCTGAGGCGCCATCGTTCAGCATCCCGGAGAGGAGTATGCCGACCGCCCGGGGTCCGGCACTCATGCCAGCCGACCGAAACAGCGGATCGATCGCCGGTCGCGACATGTTTTCGCGCGGCCCGCGACCCAGGCGCACGGTGCGGTCATCGATCACCAGATGATGGTCGGCCGGCGCCACATAGATGTGGCCGCGCTCGACGGCTTCGCCATCGGTCGCCGTGCTTGCCGGAAGTGGGCCGCCGCTGTCCAATATGGTGGCCAGGTGATTCTGGCCGAGGGCACCGACGTGAACCGCGATAAAGAGCGAGGCCTGCAGGTCCGCGGGCAGTTCGCGGCAGATCCGGCGGATAACTTCGATCGATCCCGCCGAGCCGCCGATTGCGATGATCTCCCGCGTGGACATGACGTTTCTCCGGTTGCGCGTGTGATGCCGTCCTTGCGCACGGCGCAACTCCCAGTGGGTTTTCGGGAGATCAGCGGGGAGGCGCGCCTAACAAATCCAATACCCCGGTTTCCAGTTCCTTCGCGCTGTAGGGCTTGGTCAGGCGGGGGCGATCGCGATGCCGTTCTTCGAGCGCCCATTCGCTATAGCCGCTGCAAAACAGGAACGGGATTCCGCGCTCCGCCAGGATGTCCGCGATGGGATAGGAGGTTCCGCCCCGGATGTTGACGTCCAGGATGGCGGCGTCGATATATGGTTCCCGGGCAAGCCGTACTGCGGCGTCGAGGCGGGCCGCCGGGCCGATCACCTCTACGCCGAGGTCGAACAGCGCGTCTTCGATCGCCAGCACGATGAACATCTCGTCTTCGACGACGAGGACCCGGCAGCCTTCGGCGATGCGCCTAGCCATCAACCGCCCTTTGCGATGAGGGGCGGAGTTCGCCCACCTCCGGCGTGAACGCCAGGTCGATCGTGCAGATCACACCGCTCGGCGCAAAATCGCGAGCAACGTCGGCGTCGAATTCGTAGCTCAGTGAACGCTCGATCACCGTCGAGCCGAAACCCCTCTTCGAAGGTATGCCGGCCACGGGCGGGCCGCCTGTCTCTGTCCAGCTCAATTTCAGCCGGCGATCGGAACCGTCCGTCACCACCCATTTGACCGCGAGTTGGCCATTGGGGTCGGACAACGATCCATATTTCACCGCGTTGCTGGCCAGCTCGTGGATCGCCATCGCCACGGACAGCCCCGCCTTGGGGGTGAGCACCAGCTCAGGACCCTCGATCTGCAGGTCTCGACCGCGATAGGGCGCGAGTTCGGTATTGATGAGGTTGCGCAGGGTGCCGGGGCCCCCTGCACCGTGACTTGTTAGGCTACTGTGCGCGCGGGTGATCGCCGCGATCCGGCCTTCGATCGTTGTCGCAAACTCTTCCGGAGAAAGATCCGCGCGAAGTGTCTGGGCTACGATCGAGGACACGATCGCCAGGATATTCTTCACCCGGTGGTCGAGCTCGCCCAACAGCAGTTCGGCCTGCGCCTCGGCGCGTTTGCGTTCTTCGATCTCCAATGTGACGGTGATGAAGCCGCTGGTGCGCCCCTCGTCGTCTGCGATTATCGCAACGCTGGCTTGCACCCATATGGGCGTGTCGTCCGGCCGCACGAGGCGGTACTCCGCCTCGAAAATCTCTCCATCGCTCGCCGCCTGGTCGAACTTGGCCATGAGGGCATCGACATCGTCTGGATGAACGATCTCACGCCGACGCAGCCGCAGCAACTCTTCGCCGGTACGGTCGACCGTTCGCTGATAAGCGGCGTTGGTCATCAGGAACCTGCCGGAAAGGTCTGTCTCGGTGATGCCCACCGCCGCCTGGTTGACGATCGCGGCAAAGCGGCGCTCGCTGACGCTCCGGGCGCGCTCGGCCTTCCTGCGGTCGGTCACGTCGACAAAGGTGATGACGACGCCGTCGATCACCCGTTCGACGCTGCGATAGGGGCGGATGCGCATGACGAACGACGCGCCGCGATCGTGCAGTTCGAGCTCGCGTTCGAGCACGGTCAGTTCGCGCAACACCCTGGCGGTGTCGCGCCGCAAGTCGTCATAGGCGAGGAGGCTGACGATATCCGTCAGCGGCCGGCCCCGGTCGCTTTCCCTGAGGCTGAAGATCTCCGACATGCCGGGCGTGAAATTCCTGATTCGCAGGTCTTCGTCGAGAAATATCGTCGCGATCTGGGTGCTGTTGAGCAGGTTCTGCAGGTCGCTGTTGAGGTTGGAGAGCAGGTCGTTCTTCGCCATCATCTCGGCGTTGACCGTCTGCAGCTCCTCATTGATCGACTGCATCTCCTCCTTCGAGGTTTGCAGCTCCTCATTGGTCGATTGCAGCTCCTCGTTGACCGACTGATATTCCTCCGCGCTGGATTTCATCTCCTCGTTCGCGGTTTCGAGATCGGCGATCGTCGCCTGCAACTGCGCTCGAGTCGTTCGAAGCTCCTGCTCGGCGGCGAGGGCTGCCGGACTGCGGATGCCTCCGTCCCCCGGCGGCGGCGGCTCCTGGGCGCTCGTGCGCATGTCCTGGAAGGCTATGACGTGCAGGCCATCGCTGCCCGCGTCCTCCACCGGCTCGACGATGACGCTCAGCAGGCGTTGCTGGCCGTCAATCAGGACGGGCACATTGTCGACGACCACTCCCTCCCCGGTCTTGACCACGGTCTGGAGTGCCGTGCGGACAACGAGCCGCAGGCTTTTCCTCAAATTGGACTGGAGACTGAGGCTCGCGGCGCCGGCGGCTGGCTCCAGATACCGAGCGGCCTCCCCGCCGGAGTAGCGCACGATATTGTGGTTGCGATCGACCACCAGGAAAACGGGCGAGTATTTGGCCAGCGCGGCACGGACGCCGCGATCGATGCGGTCGCCGCCTGTGCGGCCCGACTTACCCGCAAGGCGATCAGGCGCGGCCGGGTCGAGTGTGGGTATGGGCATCGCGGGGAACGCCGCGTCTCCGTTGCGCTTCTGGTAAATATGCGCGGCTTTGTCCTGGTGCGCGAACAGCTTGGCGTGCCCGCTGACACCCTCGGACAATCCGAGGAACAGGAGACCGTCGGCCTTCAGGGCATAGTGGAATGTCCGTAACACGCGATCCTGGAGCTCGCTGTCCATGTAGATCATCAGGTTGCGGCAGGAAATGAGATCGAGCCTGGAGAAAGGCGGATCCTTCGTCACGTTGTGGACCGAGAAGACACACATCCCGCGGATCTGCCGTATCGGGAAATATGCGCCCTCCTCCTCCAAGAACCAGCGCTTCAGCCGCTCGGGTGAAATCCCGGTAATGCGCTGGTAGCGCGCCGCCCGCGCGAACTCGATCGCGTGGTCGTCGATGTCCGTGCCGAAAATCTGCACGTCCGGATTGGCGCCGTGCGCATCGATCAGTTCTCTGATGGTAATGGCGAGGCTGTAAACTTCCTCTCCGGTCGAACAGGCCGGTACCCAGATTCGGAGGGACTGCCTCGCTCCGCCGCGTTGCAGCATGGCTTCGATCGCGGCGGCAAGGCCCTGGAATGCCTCGGGGTCACGGAAGAATTCGGTGACGCCGATGAGGAGATCCCGGAAAAGCATCTCCGGCTCCGCCGGGTCGTCCCGCAGGTGCTTGATATAAGCGGGAACGGTGTCTGCCTGCAGCACCTGCATGCGGCGCTGAATGCGTCGGGTGACCGTCTTGGTCTTGTAATTTGCGAAGTCATGCCCCGTCTTGGCGCGCAGGATGGATAATACGGTCGCGCGGTGCTCTGCGGCATCGGTTCGCGTGCCGTCGTCGTCCTTGCGGTCGGCCACGAGCGCCAGATGATCGCGATACTCGATCAGCTTGGCCGGCATCTCTTCGACCGGCAGCACATAATCGACCAGGCCGGTCGCTGTCGCGCTGTGCGGCATGCCCGCCATGGCGTGATGATCGAACCCGGCCTGCGCGATGGTCAGGCCGCCGGACTCCTTGACGGCGGCAAGGCCGACCGATCCGTCGCTGCCCACGCCCGACAAGACGATCGAGACGGCGTTATCGCCCTGATCCTGCGCCAGCGAGGCGAAGAAGCTGTCGATCGGTCGACGGGTCGCCCTGGGCGGCGCGGGTTTGACGACGACAAGGTGGCCGTTTTCGATGGTCAGGGTGGCATCCGGCGGAATGACATGAACCCGGTTGGGCTCCAACGGCAGGCCGTGCTCGGCTTCGACTACCGGAATCGGTGCGGCCCTCGCCAATATTTCCGCCAGCATGCTTTCATGATCGGGAGAGAGGTGCTGCACCAGGACGAACGCCATCCCGCTATCTGGCGGCAGGTGCGCGAAAAATGTCCTGAAGGCCTCGAGACCGCCCGCGGAGGCGCCAATACCGACAATCAGCTTCGGCAGCGCCGGCTGTTCCTCGTTACGACTCATCAAAATAAAACTCCCGCTCCTCGACTACGTTCCTAAGCCCCACGTTTCTGGAGCCGTTCGTTGCCAAGGGAGCCAAGCGGCCCATTGAGCAGACAGGTTCGTCAACGGTCGGGCAGGCGCGCCCGATAGCAGAGCTTAACGCAGCCGCGTTAAGCCTCAAACCGGCTTTTCTACCTAGAGGCTCATAATCGTACGATTTTTCGGTGGAGCACTCCTCGCGACCAGGTTGCGCGGAGACGACGGAGCGCGATGTGGAGTCGGCCGTTAGGCGATCGGACCACGTCAATTCCTGTTCATTCACCGCGCAGAGGGCTAATCTCACGATATGATTGCTTCCATCGCCCATCTCGGCCTGCTCGACGACGAGGATATCGCGCTCGACATCGCTGCGCTCGAATTGAGCGCGCTCGACCATGCCGGCGTCGATCTCGATGCCTATGTCACGATGCTCGCTGCCATCGAAGCGGACGTGCGGGAGGCGGCCGCACGCGAAAATTGCGATACGGGTGTCAAGCAGGCGGAGATCCTGGCCGCCATTCTCGGCGGACGGCATGACCTCTGCGGCGACATCCAGACCTATGACGCGCCGCTCAATGCAGACATGATCCGCGTGCTCGACCGCAGGAAGGGCCTGCCTGTCAGCTTGTCGATCCTCTACGTTGCAATGGCGCGGCGGCTGGGATGGGATGCGGACGCGCTGAACACGCCGGGGCATGTCCTGGTGCGGATCGGCGCTCCGGAAGATTCGGTGGTCATCGACCCATTTCATCGAGGCGCGACGGTAACGCCGATCGCGCTGATGAACATGATCCGCCGGATGCTCGGCCCGGAGGCGCCCGTGGGTCAGACGCATCTGGCGTCGATGACGAACCGCGGCGTGCTCGTGCGACTGCTGCTCAACCAGGCGACCCGCGCCGAGCGCGACGGCGACACCCGACGGGCGCTCGTCATCTATGGCCGGATGGTCGAGGTAGCCCCGTCGAACGGACAGGGCTGGTGGGATCTTGCCCGGCTACAGCTATCGGAAAGGCGGATCGAGGACGCGCGCGGCAGCCTGAGCGCGATGCTCGAGATCACCCGCGACAGCGACAGCCGCGCGCATATCACGGCGGCGCTGGCGGCGCTGGCAGGGCCGTAATCCCGCCGCAACGACCCTTACTGCGCGAGTGCGATCACCTGATCCGCCAGCCGGATGGGGTCGAACGGCTTCGTGATCACGCCCTTGGCACCTAGCGCGACATATTGGGTGATATCCTGCTGACGCGCGCGGGCCGTCACGAAGATCACGGGCAGAGCTGCGGTATCGGGCTGGTTGCGCAACGCAACCAGCAGGTCCGGCCCGGTCATCCCCGGCATCATCACGTCGACCATGACCAGATCCGGGCGCCAGCCGCCGCCTTGCAGCATCGCCATCGCCTCCTCGCCCGACGCGACGGCGCGCACCTCGATGTCGGGCCTCAGTTTCAGCGACATCTCGACGATCAGGCGGATGTCGGGCTCGTCATCGATATAGAGGATGGAGAGTGAGTCTTTCATCCGGTTGGCGCCTGTCGGTCGATCATCTCGAGCACTGTCGATGCCAGCCGGGGTAGGGCGCGGCGCGACTTGACGACAACGGCATCGGCGAGTGATCGAGTCGTGGCATCGACCTCCTGCGCCGAATAGACGATGATCGAAAGCGCCGGATCGGTTTTCCTGATCTGCTCCAGAAGCTCCCGGCCCGAACCATCGGGCAGGCCGAGGTCGAGTATGATCGCGTCGGGCCGGCGAGTCGTGACGATAGAGCGGGCAGCGGCGAGCGTGGCGGCACCAAGCAGCGCGCCGCGCCCGGCGAGCGCAGCCGAGAAGAGCTCGCGGGTATCATCATCGTCATCGACATGCAGGATCACCGCCTTGCGCTCGCCCGAACGACGGACGGCGCGTTGGATAAGCTGGATCAGGCGCGGCGGGTCGAAGGGCTTCTGAAGCCAGCCGACATAGGCTTCCGCGTCGATGTCGTGCTGCGCGGGCATGCCGGAGATGATGATGACCGGCAGGCGCCGTGTTTCCTTGTCGGCGCCCAGCGCCCGCATGACTTCCATGCCGTCGGAATCGGCCAGCGTCAGATCGAGCAGCACGGCGCTATAAGGTTGGGATCGCGCGTGGGCGATGGCGTCCCGCACGGTCGTCACGAGATCGCTGGCATAGCCGTGCGCGCTCAGGATCGACTGGATCGTATAGCCGGCATCGGCATCGTCCTCGCAGATCAGCAATCGCGTGGAGCGGTCGCCATCGGCCACATGGGCGCTGTCGCGCGGCACGCTGAAGGCGAAGCGGGCACCGCCTTCCCTGCGGTTCTCGAAGGATATCTCGCCGCCATGGTTGCGGATGATCTCCCGCGAGATGGCGAGGCCAAGGCCGGTGCCGGCAATCATCTGCTTGTCGGGACGCGCCCCTTGCGCGAAACGGTTGAAGATATGTTTGGCGAAGTCGGGGTCGATGCCGGGGCCGCTGTCGGTCACCTGGACGATGTGATCGTCGACGCCCCTGAGCAGTTCGAAGATGACCGTCGATCCCACGCTGGAGAATTTGATCGCGTTCGACAGGAGATTGCTCGCCACCTGCACGAGGCGGTCGGTATCCGCACAAGCCTTCACCGATGCATCGGGCATGCGCAGGTCGATCCGGATGTCGCGGCGATCGGCCAGGCCTTGCATCGCCTGCACCGTCTTGGTCATGACCTCGCGAAGATCCATGACCGTATAGTCGAACGCCATTCGGCCTTTGCGGATCTGGTCGATGTCGAGGATGTCATTGATCAGGCGGATCAGCCGCTGGCTGTTGGTCTCGGCGATCTCGGCGAGCCGCTGCGCCTGCGCGGGAAGCTTGCCGACGGCGCCGCTGCGTAGCAGCCCGAGCGAACCGACCACGGAAGTTAGCGGCGTGCGCAGTTCGTGACTAACGGTCGAGATGAAGTCGTCCTTGAGCCGGTCGATTTCCTTTCGGCTCGCGGCATCGCGCAGCACCGCTACTATGTGGACGCCATCGGCAAGCTGCATCACGCCGAGGGTTATGTCGGCGGACACCAGTTCGCCCTGGCTGTCATGCCCCGAAACGTCGATGAGCTCGGTCCGGCGCAAGACGCCCTGGTCGAAGCCGATCCGGTCCAGGAACGGCCCTTCGCCAGGTGCAATATCCACCAGGACCGATATGTCGCGGCTCAGCAGTTCTTCGGCACGATAGCCGAACATGCGCTCCGCTGCAGGATTCATCTTCTCGATGCTGCCGCTCGGATTGATGGTGATGATCGCATCGGTGGCGCTTTCGAAGATCGCGCGCCGGCGGGTGGCGGCCTCTGCGTTCTGGAGCGAAAGGACATGATGAAGCCGCATGCCCCGGCCGATCAGGAAGCCGAGTATCGCTGCGAGCAGTGCGACCGCGGCGATACTCGCCCACAGCACATGGTGATTGCGGGCCGCGCGGTTCGCCTCGTGTTGCTGCAAGGTGGCCAGCTGCCGGCTTCCGCGTTGCTCCATTCCCGCAACCACGGTGCGGATCGAATCCATCAGCCGTTTGCCGGTCCCTTGCCTGAATTGTGCGGCTGCCGGCTCCAGCCCGGCACGGTCGCGTAGCTCGATCAGCAGTTGCATCTCACGGAACTTGGCGTCGATCAGGGATCTCAGGCGCCGCAAGTCGGCGGCGTCGGCGCCCTGGCGGGGCGTCAGGCGAGCCACCCGGGCCCATTGCCCCTCCAGATTGCGCCGCGCTCGCTCATAAGGCTCGCGAAATGCTTGATCGCCGCTGATCAGATAGCCGCGCTGTCCGGTTTCTCCATCCTTGAGCAGCGAGAAAAGCAGTTCCAGCTCGCGGTGATATTCGAACGACTCCTGGGTTGCGCGTGCGGACTGCTCGCCGCGCCGGATTTCGGCCCCGAGCCACAGCGCCACGGATGCGAGCAGCATCGGCCCCAGCGCTGTCAGGATCGCAACCTGCCACCAAGTGGGTTGTATCCGTGGATGCCCGGGCCGCGCTGTGGTCATGAAGGCTGCAGCAGGGGGCGCATCAAAAGGATTGCCTGGGTGCGGTTGGTCACGCCCAGTTTCCGGAAGATGGCGGACAGGTGCGCCTTGATGGTGGCTTCGGATATGCCGAGATCGCCCGCGATCTGCTTGTTGAGATCGCCGCCCGCGAGAGCGAGCAGGACACGCCGCTGCGCGACCGACAAGCTTTCGAGGCGCTTACGCAGCATGTCTGTATGCGCGTCCGGGCCAGGCGAGGGAGGGAATATCCTGCCGCCATTCAGGATGAGCTCGATTCCAGCGACGGTAGCCTGGAGCGGCTGACGCTTCGAAAGGAAGCCGACAGCCCCGACCGCTTGGGCGGTCGACACCATCTGAGCGCCGTCATGAGCCGAGAGGATTGCTATCGGCGTTCTGCCGAGCAGATGCTGGAGTTGGAAGAAACCGCCAAACCCGTTCGAATCGGGCAATTCATAGTCGAGCAGCAGCAGCCGGTAATCGGAGTGCTGCGCGATAACCGCAACAGCTTCCGCGATCGTCCCGACCGCATCGAAGGACAGGCCCGGATGGCGTGCGCCTAACGCAAGTTGAACCGCTTCCTGAATGAGCGGATGATCGTCCGCAATCAAGATCCTCCCGATCATTCTCCCGACACCTCCGGTGATCCTCTCCCCCCGGAACTTTCCGGACTTTCCTGTTGCCCATTTCCTTTCGCAATGCGCGGGGGCTAATGTTTTAACGATCTATGTTGCTGCTCCTTCTACTATTGTCTTAGGCCGACGGTACATCATGCAAAACTACAGTATCCTCCTGACCGACGGCTCGACCGCCCATCAGCGGATCATCGCCGCCGTTATCGCACCCGATGGCAAGGTAGACCGCGCCTCGACACAGGACGCCGCGATCGAGGCTGTGCGGGCGCGATGCTACGACATGGTCCTGCTCGACGAGCAGACGGACCGCGATGATGAGCGGCCCGTCGCGGAGCTCCGCGCAGCGGCGGCCGGATGCGAGTCGCACGTACCGATCATCGCGTTAACGCGCGAGCGCCTGCCCGATCTTCCGCCCGCCCTGGCCCGGAGAGGCTTTGATGGCATGCTGTGCCGCGACTTTCGGGCGGCCGAGCTTGCTGGCCTCGTCCGCCGCTGGCTTGGTGCCGAGCGCACCGCTGCGATCCCGCCGCAGGCCGGTCTGGCGGGGCTGCTTGGCATGTATGAGGCAGAGGCGATGATCGCACGGCTGTATGCCGGCCTGTCCGAGGCCGTCCGGATGATCGACGCCGGCGCCGAGGCGCGGATCTATGGCCATCGTCTGGGCGGGCTCGCCGGCTCGCTAGGCCTGCCGGTGCTCAGCGCCGCATGGCTGACGCTCCAGGAGGGGGATTATGCGGCCTGGTCCATCGTGCGCGAGCTGACCATGGAGGCACTTGCCGCGCAGCGGGAATAGCATGTCGCTTGACGCTGTCGATGCGCACCGCCAATCGGCTCGGCGCGACCAAGGGGCCGCAAGGGGAACTGTTGTGGCCGAGACTTATATCCTGACGCTGTCCTGCGTCGATCATCCGGGCATTGTCGCTGCGGTGTCGACGTCGCTGGCGCGGCACGGTGCGAATATCCTGGAGGCGCAGCAGTTCGACGACCTGCTCACCGGCCGCTTCTTCATGCGGGTCGAGTTCTCGCTTGTTGGAGGGGCGACGATCGCCCAGCTCGAGGCGGGCTTTGCGCCCGTCGCGGCCGATCACGGTCTCGATCACCGCTTCCGCGCATCGGCGGCGCGCAAAAGAGTCCTGCTGCTGGCCAGCAAGTTCGATCACTGCCTCGCCGACCTGCTCTATCGCTGGAAGATCGGCGAGCTGGCGATGGAGCCGGTCGGCATTATCTCCAATCATCCGCGCGAAACCTACGCGCACCTCGATTTTGGCGATATTCCCTTCCACTTCCTGCCCGTCGGCAAGGCCGACAAACCGGCACAGGAAGCAGGGATCAAGGCGATCGCCATCGAAAGCCGCGCCGACCTGGTGGTGCTGGCCCGCTATATGCAGATCTTGTCCGATGACCTTGCGCGCTTCCTGAGCGGCCGTTGCATCAACATCCACCATAGCTTCCTGCCCGGCTTCAAGGGCGCAAAGCCCTATCACCAGGCCCATGCCCGCGGCGTGAAGCTGATCGGCGCCACCGCCCATTTCGTGACGACGGATCTCGACGAGGGTCCGATTATCGAGCAGGACACCGAGCGGGTGAGTCACCGCGACACCCCGGACGACCTTGTCCGGAAAGGACGTGATATCGAGCGCCGCGTGCTTGCCAGCGCGGTGCGCGCCTTCCTGGAGGATCGCGTGCTGATGAACGGCACAACGACGGTCGTGTTCAGCTAAGGCCGCGTCACGTTCCAATCAGCACTCGCCAAGTTTGTTGGCCTGCCGCTGGTGCGACCCGGGGCGATCGTCTATCCAATGGACTGCCTGTCGGAGGGCTTCGGTATCGCCCGCGGCATGCGGCCGCGTACCAAGGCGCGGGCTCCGGCCTATGCCGGGCAGCGGCGTTTCGGGCCCAGGCGATAGTCCAACTTCCATCGCCCATTGCCTCTCTGCTTTGACATTGTCGCGGCGATGGCTAGATCGGCGGCCATGTCCAGCAAGCCCCGCACCCTTTACGAAAAGATCTGGGACGCGCACGTCGTCGAGCGTCGCGACGATGGCACCTGCCTGATCTATATCGACCGCCACCTCGTCCATGAGGTCACCAGCCCGCAGGCGTTCGAGGCGCTGCGCGTCGCCGGCCGCAAGCTGCGCCGGCCGGATCTTACCCTGGCGGTGCCGGATCATAATCTGCCGACCACTGCGCGCCTCGATGCTGCCGGGCATCGGCTGCCCATCGCCGACGTCGAATCGGCGGGACAACTTGCCGCGCTGGAGCGCAACGTCGCCGATTTCGCCGTGCCCTATATCGACGCGGTTGCCGCGGAGCAGGGCATCGTCCACGTCGTCGGCCCCGAGCAGGGCTTCTCGCTGCCAGGCACGACGATCGTTTGCGGGGACAGCCACACCGCGGCGCATGGCGGGCTCGGTGCGCTGGCCTTCGGGATCGGCACGTCGGAGATCGAGCATGTCATGGCCACGCAGACGCTGCTGCTCGCCCGCTCCAAATCGATGGAAGTCCGCGTCGAGGGCGTCCTGGGCCGGGGCGTCACCCCGAAGGACGTGATCCTCCACATCACCGGCACGATCGGCGCCGCCGGGGGAACCGGCCACGTCATCGAATATACCGGCAACGTGTTCCGTGAGATGTCGATCGAGGGGCGGATCACCGTCTGCAACATGGCGATCGAGGGCGGCGCGCGCGCCGGCCTGATCGCCCCGGACGAGACCACCTTCGCCTATCTCAGGGACCGTCCGATGGCGCCGAAGGGCGCGGATTGGGACAAGGCGGTCGCCTGGTGGCGCAGCCTTCCCACCGATGCGGGCGCGACATACGACAAGACGGTGGTGATCGACGCCGCCGATATCGCCCCCTGCCTGACATGGGGCACCAGCCCCGAGGATGTCGTGGCGATCACCGGGGTGGTGCCCGATCCTGCCAGCTTCGCCGACCCGTCCAAGCAGGTCGCGGCGCAGAAGTCGCTGGACTATATGGGGCTGACGCCGGGCACGCGGATGGAGGATGTGCCGGTCGAGCATATCTTCATCGGCAGTTGCACCAACAGCCGGATCGAGGATCTGCGGGACGCAGCAGCGGTGTTGCGCGGCCGGCATGTCGCGCCGAATGTCCGTCAGGCGCTGGTCGTGCCGGGCTCCGGCCTGGTCAAGCGCCAAGCCGAGGCGGAGGGGCTGGATCGCATATTCCTCGACGCAGGTTTTGAATGGCGCGAGCCGGGTTGTTCGATGTGCCTGGCGATGAATCCCGACAAGGTGCCGCCGGGCGAACGCTGCGCGTCCACGTCCAATCGCAACTTTGTCGGCCGGCAGGGCCCGGGATCGCGCACGCATCTCGTCTCGCCGGCAATGGCTGCTGCTGCTGCTGTGGCCGGCCATCTCGCCGATGTTCGCACGCTGGAGCTGGTCGAATGAAGCGGCTGCTGCTGGCTGCGCTGCTGATGGCGGGTGCTGCAGAGGCGGGCAAGGTCCAGGGTACGGTCGACAAGCTATGGCGGCTCGATTGCGGGACGGTGCATGTCAATCAGCTCAACGTCTTTTCGGACAGCAACGCTTATCCGGGGCAGCATCGCGACCTGGTTTCGAGTTGCTATCTGATCAAGGACGGCGACGCCTACATGCTGTGGGACACCGGTTTGCCGGCCAGCACAGGCGACAAGCCGAACGACTCGTCGCAGCCGATGAGCCCGACTCTGGGAAAGACGATCGTCGAGCAGCTGGCGCAACTCGGCCTCAAGCCCGAGCAGATCGGGTTGATCGGGATCAGCCACTATCATTTCGATCATACCGGACAGGCGGCGGATTTTCCCAAGGCCAAGCTGGTGATCGGGGCAGGCGATCTCGCCATCGCGCGTGAGAAGGACAGCGTCGGCAAGCCGTTGGCGCCCTGGTTGGCGCCGGGCGCCAAGGTCGAAGGCGTCGAGGGCGACAAGGATCTTTTCGGCGATGGCAGCGTCATCATGATAAGTCTGCCGGGGCATACCCCCGGCCATCATGGATTGCTGGTGAAGCTGCCGAAGACCGGGACCGTGTTGCTGTCGGGCGATGTTGCGCATTTCCACGAAAATCTGGACAGCAATGGCGTGCCGCCATTCAACACCGACCGCGCGGCATCCGTCGCGGCGATGGCACGCTTTCGCACGATGGCCAAGGACTTGAAGGCGGTGGCGATCATCCAGCATGATCCGCGTGACGTGGCCAAGCTGCCAGCCTTTCCGCAGGGAGCCGAATGATGAAGCCGATCCGTGAAATTGTGGGCCGCGCCTTTCCGCTTGGTCTCAAAAACTGCGACACGGACGTGATCATTCCGGCGCATTATCTCAAGACGATCACGCGCCAGGGCCTCGGCCGCGGCGCGTTCGAGACGATCCGCGCGCAGCCCGGCAACATTTTTGACGATCCCGAATATGCGGGTGCGAACATCCTGGTCGCAGGGGATAATTTCGGCTGCGGGTCAAGCCGAGAGCACGCCGCCTGGGCGCTCAACGACATGGGCGTCGATGCGGTCATTGCGCCAAGTTTCTCGGACATCTTCTCCAGCAATGCCTTCAAGAACGGCATACTCACCGTCGTGCTGCCGCAGGCCGCGGTGGATCGCCTGATGGAGGTCGCCAGGACCCATCCGATCAGCGTCGACCTCGAACATCAGACGGTAACGACGCCGTTCCAGGATCGCTTCTCCTTCGAGATAGACCCTTTCCGCAAGCATTGCCTGCTCAACGGTCTTGACGAGGTGGGCATGACCCTGGCCCGGGATGTAGCGATCTCGGCCTTCGAGGCGCGGATGACGGCCGATCGCCCTTGGCTCTAGTACAGCCGCTTTCCAAGGATTGCGCAGTTGCGCGCGGGTCGTGCCGTGCCTATCTGAATTCGAACCACCGGTGAGCAGGGGACGTGATGACAACCTTCGATGACCGCGAGCAGGCTTTCGAGAGCAAATTCGCCCATGACCAGGAAATGGCGTTCCGCATCACCGCGCGGCGCAACCGGCTGCTCGGCCACTGGGCGGCAAGCTTGATGAAGCTCACCGCCGAGGAAACCGACAGCTATGCAAAATCGGTGGTCCAGGCGGATTTCGAGGAAGCCGGCGACGAGGACGTCATCCGCAAGCTGCTCGGCGACATCACCTCGGCCGGCGTCGATATCGACGATGCGCGCATCCGCGCCGCGCTGGAGAACAAGACCGTCGAGGCGCGCCGCCAGCTGATGGAAGGCAAATAGACGATGCCAATGGCTGCAGGCGAGATCGAGGCGATGATCAAGGCGGCGCTGCCTGACGCGCTGATCGAGATCACGGATCTGGCTGGCGACGGCGATCACTATGCGGCGCGGGTGGTGAGCGAGAGCTTTCGCGGCCTGCCGCGCGTGCGGCAGCATCAGCGTGTCTACGAAGCTTTGGGTGGCCGGATGGGCGGGGTGCTCCACGCGCTTCAGCTCACCACGGCTATCCCCGACTAGGAGCAGATCATGAGTGACGACGTTCAGGCCCGTATCGCAACGGCGGTCAATTCGGCCGACATTCTCCTGTTCATGAAGGGCACGCCGCTCTTCCCGCAGTGCGGCTTCTCCAGCCGGGCAATTGCCATCCTCGAGCATCTCGGTGTCGAATATGCGACGATCGACGTGCTGCAGGATCAGAGCATTCGCCAGGGCATCAAGGAATATTCGGACTGGCCTACGGTTCCGCAGCTCTATGTGAAGGGTGAATTCATCGGCGGATCGGACATCATGATGGAGATGTACGAAGCGGGCGAACTGGCCGACCTGCTTGAGGAGAAGGGCATCGCCCACGCCTGAGTCGATGGCTGCGGCCGGCTCCGCCCGGCCGATCATCATCGCCCATCGCGGCGCCTCGGGCCTGCGGCCGGAGCATACGCTCGCCGCCTACCGCCTCGCGATCGAGCAGGGCGCGGATTTCATCGAGCCCGATCTGGTGATGACGAAGGACGACGTCCTCGTCATCCGCCATGAGAACGAGATATCGACGACGACGGATGTCGCCGATCATGCGGAGTTCGCCGATAGACGGACGAGCAAGGCAATCGATGGCCGTCTCGTCACGGGTTGGTTCACCGAGGATTTCACCCTCGCCGAGCTGAAGACGCTGCGGGCGCGGGAAAGGCTGCCGCAGTTGCGCCCCGCCAACACATTATGGGTCGACGAGCCGATCGCGACATTCGATGAGGCACTGGCCCTGGTCCAGGCCAGCAAGCGCCCGGTCGGCATTTACCCCGAGACCAAGCATCCGACCTATTTCGCCTCGCTGGGCAAGCCGATGGAACGGCCGCTATTGGACGCGCTGGCACGGGAAGGATTCGCCGGGGCCGGCGATCCTGTGTTCATCCAGTCTTTCGAGGTGAGTAACCTCAAGGCGCTGCGGACGATGACGAAGTTGCGCCTCGTTCAGCTGATCGACGCGGAAGAGCCGCCCTTTGACCAGGTCGAGACTGGCAGTGGCCTTGGCGTCGCTGCGATGACCACGCCGGCCGGCCTGCAGGCGATCGCCGGCTATGCTGATGCGATCGGCCCGGCAAAGCTGCTGATCGAACCGCGCGACGCGACCGGCCACGCGCTGGCGCCGACCGCGCTCGTCGACGATGCCCATGCCGCTGGTCTGCTCGTCCATGCCTGGACGTTCCGCCAGGAGAACATCTTCCTTGCCGCGGGTGATCACGAAGGGGAGGATCAGGGCGGCCATGGTGATGCAGCCGCTGAATATCGACGCTTCTTCCGTCATGGCGTCGATGGCCTGTTCAGCGATTTCCCGGCGGAAGCAGTGGCGGCGCGGTCGGCGGAGCAGGCGCTGCGCGCCTGATTGGGAAAAGGAATTAAATCGAGCCGTCGCCGTCCCCTTCACATCGGTGGCGAGCGGTGCCACATGGCGAGCATGAGCGAACAGGTTGCAGGTATTGCCCAGACGCAGCACCCCCTGGTGCGCCGCCTTCTCGCGGCAAATCCGGGGCCGTTCACCTATACTGGTACGCAGACCTATCTGGTCGGCACGCGCGATGTCGCGGTGATCGATCCGGGGCCGGATCTGCCCGGGCAGGTCGACGCGATCATGGCGGCGATCGATGGTGCGCGGGTTCGTGCGATCGTCTGCACCCACACCCATCGCGATCATAGCCCGGCGGCGGCCGAGCTCAAGGCGCGCACCGGAGCGCCGATCATCGGCTGTGCGCCCGTCGTGGTGGATGACAGCGGTCCGCGCGCTGATGCGCCGTTCGATCACAGCTATATTCCTGATGATGCCATGCGCGACGGCGCGCTCATCGAGGGCGACGGGTGGACGCTGGAGGCGCTGCACACGCCCGGGCATACCTCCAACCATATCTGCTATGCGCTACGCGAGGCCAAGGCGCTGTTCAGCGGAGACCATGTGATGGGTTGGTCCACCACCGTGGTGTCGCCCCCCGATGGCAACATGGCCCAGTATCTCGAGAGTCTCGAGCGCCTGATGAGCCGGCAACAGGACGAAGTCTATTATTCGGCGCATGGCGAGCCGATCGATCGGCCCCACCGCTTCGTGCGTGGCCTGATCGGCCATCGCAAGCAGCGCGAAGGCCAGATCATGCGGCTGCTGGCGAAGCAGGCGACCGGGGTCCCGGAGATGGTCAAGGAGATGTATGTCGGGGTCGATGTGCGCCTGCACGCCGCAGCGGGCTTGTCCGTGCTCGCCCATCTGATCGATCTCGAGACGCGCCGCCTCGTCCGCCGCGATGATGCAACATGGAGCCTGGCGGGCTGAGCCGCCCCTGGAGAAGCATGCTATGAACGCCCCCCTGACAAGCCTCGCCGGCCTCGACCTGCGCGCCGAGATCGATCGGCTGCGCAAGGAGCGCAAGGCCGTCATCCTCGCCCATTATTACCAGACTCCAGAAATCCAGGACCTGGCTGATTTCGTAGGCGACAGCCTCGACCTGTCGCGTAAGGCCGCGGCGACCGACGCCGAGGTCATCGCCTTCTGCGGCGTGCGCTTCATGGCCGAAGTCGCCAAGATCCTGTCGCCGGAGAAGACCGTGATCCTGCCGGACATGGACGCCGGCTGCAGCCTCGAGGACAGCTGCCCGCCCGAGGAGTTCGCGCGCTTCCGCGCCGCGCATCCCGATCATCTGGCGCTGACCTACATCAACTGCTCGGCTGCCGTTAAGGCGCACAGCGACATCATCGTGACATCGTCCTCGGCCGAGACGATCCTGTCGCAGCTGCCCGCCGACCAGAAGATCATCTTCGCTCCCGACCGCCACCTCGGCGGCTATTTCGCCCGCAAGACCGGTCGCGACATGCTGCTCTGGGAAGGCAGCTGCATTGTCCATGAGGCTTTTTCCGAAACCGAGTTGCTCAAGCTGAAGGCGCAGCATCCGGGCGCCCCGGTTGCGGCGCACCCGGAATGCCCGGTCCACATCCTCGACCATGCCAATTATGTCGGGTCGACCCGCGGTATCCTCGATTATGTGCTTCACACGGATGCGGACACCTTCATCGTCGCAACCGAGCCGCACATCATCCACCAGATGGAAAAGGCGGCGCCGCACAAGCGCTTCATCGGCGCGCCGGGCGCCGACGGCAACTGCAACTGCAACATGTGCCCCTATATGGCGCTGAACACGCTCGAGAAGCTCTATCTGGCGCTGCGCGACCTCACCCCGCAGATCGAGGTCGACGAGCCCACCAGGATCGCTGCGAAGCGTTCGCTCGACCGGATGCTGGAGATGACCGGCGGGTTGTCCGGGCCGGACGTGGGGCGGCCCAAGCTATAGCGTCGCATCGTCATCCCAGCGAAAGCTGGGATCTCCTTGCCTTACCGACCCAGAAGAAGCGAGATCCCAGCTTTCGCTGGGATGACGCAGGATAGAGCCGATGACCTTTAGCCTCCCCGGTTTCGACCTCGACGACTTCGTCCGCGCCACGCTTGCCGAGGACATGGGGCAGGGCGGCGACATCACCTCCACCGCGACCATTCCCGCGGACGCGCTGTTCGAGGGGGAGATGGCAAGCCGCGACGCGATCAGCGTCGCCGGCTTGCCGCTGGCGGAGGCCTTCTTCCGCGCGCTCGATCCCCAGGTCGCGATCGAAACGCTGGTGCAGGACGGCGTGCGCGTTCCCAAGGGCGGCGCACTGATGCGGTTGCGAGGCAAGGCGCGCGCACTCCTCACCGCCGAGCGTTCGGCGCTCAACACGGTCCAGCATCTGTCGGGCATCGCTACCCTGACGGGCAGTTATGTCGACGCGATCCGCGGCACCGGTGCCACGCTGCTCGATACCCGCAAGACGATTCCCGGGCTGCGCGTACTGGAGAAATATGCGGTGAGGATGGGCGGCGGCACCAACCACCGGATGCGGCTCGACGATGCGGCGATGATCAAGGATAATCATGTCGCCGTCGCCGGCGACATCGGCGAGGCGGTGCGGCGAGCTGTCGCGGCGGGCATCGCGCGGATCATCGTCGAAGTGGATCGCGTCGACCAGATCGAGCCCGCGCTGGCCGCGGGCGCAACCCATCTGCTGCTCGACAACATGGATCCGCCCACTCTGCGGGGCRCAGTGACGCTGGTGGGCGGCCGGGTGCCGACCGAGGCATCTGGCGGGGTTCGACTCGATACGATCAAGGCCATCGCCCAGACCGGCGTCACCTATATCTCGGTCGGACGGCTGACCCAATCGGCACCGGCGGCGGATATCGGGCTGGATTTCCGACCCGCCCGGTGAGTCGTCCTCGGCGGCGAGGGTGACGTATCATCGATCAGGCTCTAGGCTCGCCCGATGAGATTCGCCTTCCTTCCCGCGCTGGCGGCGCTGTTGATGACGCCGGCCTGCGGGAAGCAGCTGTCGTCCTGCACCGTCCCCGCCGATCTTCCGCGTCCGATGCTGGAGGGGCCTACCGTCGAGCAGCCCCGGCGGGTTCTGCCCATCGCCGGCTATACGCTGGCGCTCAGCTGGTCGCCGCAATATTGTGCGAGCCGGACGACGAGCCCGCGCGATCATATCCAGTGCGGTGGCACGGTGGGGCACTTCGGCTTCACGCTCCACGGCCTGTGGCCCGACGGCAAGGGCGCGCAATGGCCGCAATATTGTCGGCCGACCCGGCTGGTGTCCGCGAAGCTGATCCGGGACAATCTGTGCAGCATGCCCTCGCCGCAGTTGATCCAGCATGAGTGGGAGAAGCACGGCACCTGCATGGTGAAGACTCCGGCCGAATATTTCGACAGGAGCGGCGCGCTTTATCACGCCCTGTCCTTTCCCGATATGACCGAGCTGCGGGGCAGGACGATGACAGTCGCCGATTTTCAGAAGAGCTTCGCCGAGGCGAATGAGGGCATGCGCGCCGATCAGCTGCGGCTGGGCGTCACCAGGGACGGCTGGCTCGAAGAGGTGTGGATCTGCCTCAACAAGCGTTTCGCCCGGCGGAGTTGCCCGGCTGGGCAGGCTGGCGCCGCTCCGCAGAGCATCGTCAAGATCAGGTAACAGGGTTGCCCTTGAATCCTTGCGCGATCACATACCATTCGGACGAGTCCTTGCGGCTCGCCGGAGGCTTGGCATGCTTCACCGTCGTGAACAGCCGCTTGAGCTCCGCCACCAGGTTGTTGTCGGCGCCGCCGGCCAGCACCTTGGCGACATAGCAGCCGCCGGGCCGCAGCACCTCGCTGGCAAACAGGCAACCCGCCTCGACCAGCGCCATCGTGCGCAGATGATCGGTCTGGGGGTGGCCGACGGTGTTGGCCGCCATGTCCGACAGGACAATGTCGGCCGGACCGCCGAGCGCCCCGGCGAGCTTGGCGGGGGCATCCTCGTCCATGAAGTCCATCTGAAGGATGGTCGCACCCTCGATCGGATCGGTCTCGAGCAGGTCGATGCCGACGATCACGGCCTGGGGACAGATTTTTCGCACCACCTGCGTCCAGCCGCCCGGGGCGATGCCGAGATCGATCACCCGCTTGGCGCCACGAAGGAAGCGGAAGCGCTCGTCGAGCTCGATCAGCTTGTAGGCCGCGCGCGAGCGATAGCCCTCGGCCTTGGCGCGGCGGACATAGGGATCGTTGAGCTGGCGCGAGAGCCAACTTATTGAACTCGCGCTGCGGCCCTTCGCGGTCTTGACCCGCTGCCGTCCGCCGGTGCCGCCGCGGCTCATTGGCCCATCCTTGCTTTGTCGCGCGCCATCAGCGAGCGGAGAATGCCTTCCCGGATGCCGCGATCCGCCACCCCGAGGCGCTGGGAGGGCCAGATGTCGAGAATCGCGTCGAGGATCGCGCAGCCGGCGACCACCAGGTCGGCGCGTTCCTGGCCGATGCATGGCAGTTCGGCGCGTTCGGCAACGGTCATGCCGGCCAGGCGAGCGCTGATCTCCCGCATTGCCGGCACCGGAACGATCAACCCGTCGATCAGACGCCGATCGTAACTGGGCAGGTCGAGATGGACGCTCGCGAGGGTGGTCACGGTGCCGCTGGTGCCGAGCAGCCGGCCTGGACTCGCTCCGGGGACAAGTTTCGTGGCGAAATCGGCAAAGCTGTGGGCGACGCGCGCGCGCATGCGCGCATAGCTGGCGAGCAGGCCCTTGCGGTCCTCGCCGACATGCGGTTCCGTCTCCGACAGCGAAACCACGCCCCATGGCGCGGAGAACCAGTCGATCACCCGCGGGGGACTATCGTCGGCATCGATCAGGATCAATTCGGTCGAGCCGCCGCCGATGTCGAATACGAGCGCGCTGCCCTCGCCGGGCTCAAGCAGCGCATGACAGCCGAGCACCGCGAGCCGCGCCTCCTGTTCCGGAGTGATGATCTCGAGCGCGATGCCCGTCTCGCGATAGACGCGCTGCACGAACTCGCGGCCGTTCGCGGCGCGGCGGCAGGCTTCGGTGGCGACCGAGCGGACCAGCGACACGCGCCTGCGGCGCAGCTTGTCGGCACAAACCGACAATGCGCTTACTGCCCGGTCCATCGCCGCGTCGGAGAGCTTGCCGGTCGCCGCAAGGCCCTCGCCGAGACGGACGATGCGGGAGAAGGCGTCGACCACCACGAAGCCCTCGGCCGCCGGCCGCGCGATCAGCAGCCGACAATTGTTGGTACCGAGGTCGAGTGCCGCATAGCTGTGCCGCGACATCTGAGGATTCGATGGAGGATGCGCCCGTCGCCCCCCATCACGCGGTGGACGCGGTGCGGCCGGATTGTGGCCGTACGTCATGATCTTCGGTCTCACCTATCACCACGCGGCGGAAACCCGCATGGAACTTGGGAGCAAGACTAATGGCTGGCGCGATGAACGGCAAGGGCGGCGTCCCAGAGCCGTTGACAGGCCCGGTAGCCGTCCTTATGTCGCCCGCTCTGCCTGTTGCCCCGTCGTCTAAAGGTAAGACTACGGACTCTGACTCCGTTAATTGAGGTTCGAATCCTCACGGGGCATCCAGGCAATCTCAATGCTGTTGGGTTGTCTGGCGTTCGAGCCCTTGATGTCCACGCCCATGCCCATTTCATGACTGGAACAGGGCGGCCGTTTACGGCCTCCAGATCACCTTCGTTGGTCATGTGTCCCAGGCCCCGTGGTCCGTTGGCGCACCGAGGCTGTCGGCACCCGGATCGGCGTTGATATGGCGAACTGGTGGGAAGTCGACGGCGCGCTGTTCGAGCTGATCTGCGATCACGCGCTGCTCGGCTACCTCCGGGAGGGAGTCTTGGCCCATTATTTTTAGGGAATCCGTCGATGTTCGCGCGGTCGTCCAATTAGACGAGGAGCGTTCTACGGCCTGCTGCGATATGCGCGGGTGGTAAAACGGCGAAAGTGATCATTGTGGAGGCACGTTAATGGCAATCCGGACACGCATAACCGAACTGCTCGGCATCGAGCACCCGATCGTGCAGGGTGGCATGATGTGGGTAGGGCGCGCGGAACTGGTCGCCGCCGTGTCGAATGCAGGGGGGCTCGGCATCCTGACCGGGCTGACCCAACCGACCCCCGACGACCTTCGCCGGGAGATAGAACGCTGTCGCGCCATGACCGACAAGCCGTTCGGCGTGAACCTGACGATCCTGCCCTCGGTCTCCCCGCCCCCCTATGCGGAGTACCGCAAGGCGATCATCGACAGCGGGATTAAGATCGTGGAGACCGCTGGTCACAAGCCGCAGGAGCATGTCGACGACTTCAAGAGCCATGGCATTACCGTGTTGCACAAGTGTACCGCGGTTCGCCACGCGCTATCGGCAGAGCGCATGGGCGTCGACGTGATCTCGATCGACGGGTTCGAGTGCGCGGGCCACCCTGGCGAGGACGACATTCCGGGGCTTGTCCTCATCCCGGCTGCGGCTGACAGGGTCAAAATACCGATGCTTGCTTCGGGCGGGATCGGCGATGGCCGAGGCCTTGCCGCCGCATTGGCGCTGGGTGCGGAAGGGGTGAACATGGGGACCCGCTTCTGTGCCACGGTGGAGGCACCGATCCACCAGAAGGTCAAACAGTTCATCGTGGACAACGACGAGCGGGCGACCAACCTGATCTTCCGCCGCTTCCACAACACGGGGCGCGTCGCGAAGAACAGCGTGTCGGACGAAGTGGTGGCGATCAGCAAGGGCGAGAACGCGGTATTCCAGGATGTCCAACCCTTGGTCTCGGGCGCTAAGGGACGGGTGGCGCTGGAAACCGGCGATCTCGACGCGGGGCTCGTGTGGGCCGGACAGATCCAGGGCCTCATCCACGACATTCCCACCTGCAAGGAACTTCTCTCCCGCATGGTCGCGGACGCCGAGGCCATCATCGGAGGGAGGCTTGCCGGGTTCCTGAATGGGGGGGCGCCGTCCCGGCATTGGGCCGAGCCCAGCCCGGCCCAATGCTCGCCCAGCGCTTAGCATGGTGACCTACTGGGCCAGGTGAGCGATGAAGGCGGTGTTCGCGTACCGAACATCGCCTGCACGCTCGGCCGCCGCAAGGTCTGCAACATCGAACGGCGCGAGGCTGGTGTGGTCGCCGCCGCTAAGACCGGTTGCGCCGCCAGATCGCGCGCTTTGCCGGTCACCGGGCCTTGAGCACTCAGGCATTTTTTCCAGGAGTAAAAGTCATGACACGCATTTCTCTCGAGCAGGCGCAGGCCATCGTAGCCGGAGCGCAGAAGGAAGGCCGCGCGCTCGGCCTCAAGCCGATCAGCGTGGCGGTCCTTGATGCCGGCGGACACATGATCGCCTTCGCGCGCGAGGACAATTCCTCCAATCTCCGGCCGCAGATCGCCACGGCCAAGGCCTCTGGCGCGCTGGCCCTTGGCGTGTCATCGCGCGCGATCGGCGAAATGGCGATCGAGCGTCCTACCTTCATCAATGCCGCAGCGGGGTTGAATCCCGCTGGCATCGTGCCGGCCGCAGGCGGCGTTCTCGTCCGCGGCAGCGACGGCGCGGTGATCGGAGCGGTCGGCGTCACCGGAGATACCAGCGACAACGACGAGAAGGCTGCATTGGCGGGAATCGCTGCGGCTGGTCTTTCCGCCTGAGCGGCGGCAGGCTGGAGACGGCGTCTTGAATCGTTGAAACCACGGCCGTGCAAATGCGGGGAGCTTCGATCGTCTGTGCCCGGCGGACGGGCCAGGGATGTGCCGGCCAGGTGAACGGGCGCACGTCGAACCGTCCGACCTAGTCCCGTCGGACGTAGGCGCAAAAGGAGGGCGGCCTAGTTCAGATAGTCAGCAAATGCAGGACGAGTCTGACTTTGGTCAGCCAAAAGCAGGAGAACGATCATGAGTGGCAATCGCGGTGTCGTTTATCTCGGACCAAATCACGTCGAGGTCCAGAAGATCGCCGATCCGAAGATGGAAACGCCGCATGGCCGAAAGATCGACCATGGCGTGATCCTGAAGGTGGTCTCGACCAATATCTGCGGATCCGACCAGCACATGGTGCGCGGGCGCACCACCGCGCCGGAGGGCCTGGTTCTCGGCCATGAGATCACCGGCGAGGTGATCGAGGCGGGAAGCGGCGTCGAATTCCTGAAAAAGGGCGATATCGTCTCGGTGCCGTTCAATGTCGCCTGCGGACGGTGCCGCACGTGCAAGGAGCAGGCCACGGGCGTGTGCCTCAACACCAATTCCGATCGTGCGGGCGCGGCCTACGGCTATGTCGACATGGGCGGATGGATCGGTGGCCAGGCGAACTATGTCATGGTTCCCTATGCCGACTTCAACCTGCTGAAGTTCCCCGACCGCGACCAGGCTCTCGCGAAGATCCGCGATCTCACCTGCCTTTCCGACATCCTGCCTACCGGATTTCACGGTGCCGTGAATGCGGGCGTCGGACCCGGGTCGACGGTCTATGTCGCGGGTGCGGGCCCGGTGGGTATGGCTGCCGCCGCATCCTGCGATCTGCTCGGCGCTGCCTGCACGATCGTTGGGGACATGAACAAGGAGCGTCTGGCCCATGCCCGCGCAATGGGCTTCCAGACGGTCGACCTTTCCGAGCATGCCGACCTTGGCGAACAGATCGCACAGATCCTGGGCGTGCCCGAAGTCGATTGCGCGATCGACGCCGTGGGCTTCGAAGCGCGCGGCCATGGTGCGGATTCCTCGCACGAGGCACCTGCCACCGTACTCAACGCATTGATGGAAGTAACCCGCGCATCAGGGCGTATCGGTATTCCAGGCCTTTACGTAACCGGCGATCCGGGCGGCATCGATGACGCGGCCAAGATCGGCAGCCTTTCGATTCGCCTGGGCCTTGGATGGGCCAAGAGCCATGCCTTCTTCACCGGGCAAACACCGGTTGTGAAATATAATCGCCAATTGATGCAGGCGATCCTGTTCGATCGCATGCCGATTTCGAAGATCGTCAACGTCGACGTGATATCGCTCGACGAGGCGCCCAAGGGTTATGAGGTGTTCGACCACGGCGCGGCGAAAAAGTTCGTGATTGATCCGCATGGCATGATCCCGACCGCAGCCTGACGGCCCTGGGTGGCAGCGCAAGGTTTGTGCCGCCACCTGCCCCGTCAGGCACCCGGTTCTTCACAGGAGCACAGATGAGTTTGCAGACTCATGAGAAATATGGTGCGGAGCTTTACGCTGCCTTGCGGGATCGCCGGACGCTGGTTCCGCTGATCGAGCAGGATCCGTCACTGACGATTGATGACGCCTATGCGATCAGCCTCGATTTCCTGTCGCGGCGGCGCAGCGGTGGCGAGAAGATTGTCGGGAAGAAGATCGGCGTGACCAGCAAGGCTGTGCAGGACATGCTCGGCGTGCATCAGCCGGACTTCGGCTTCCTGACCGACTGGATGCACATCGAAGGCGATATCGATGTCGATGGCAAGGCGCTGATCGCCCCGCGCGCCGAGGCGGAAATCGCCTTCATCCTCAAGCGCGGCCTGACTGGCCCCGGTGTCACTGCCGCGGATGTCCTGGCCGCGACGGAAAGCATCGCACCCTGCTTCGAGATTGTCGACAGCCGTATCCGTGACTGGAAGATCAGCATTGTCGATACCGTCGCCGATAACGCCAGCTGCGGCGTCTATGTGATCGGAAAGGAGCGGCTCGATCCGGCAGGGCTGGATCTTCCGAACCTGCATGTCGAGGTTACCAAGAACGGTGCGCCGCTGTCCGAGGGCTACGGCCATGCCGTGCAGGGAGATCCCGCGCAGGCCGTGGCGTGGCTCGCAAATACGCTCGGCGCTTATGGCGTCACGCTTGATGCGGGTGATGTGATCCTGTCGGGCAGTCTCGTCCCGCTTGCGCCCGCCGTGAAGGGCGATCGCTTCGAAATGACCCTGAGCAACGATGCAGGCCCGCTGGGTGCCTGCGTCGCCAACTTCGTTTGAGGAACACCGGATGGCACGCGTAAAGGCTGCGATCATCGGTTCGGGCAATATCGGCACCGACCTGATGATGAAGATGATCAAGTACCCGCAGAACATGGAACTCGCCATCGTCGTCGGCATTGACGAGAAATCGGAAGGCCTCGCCATGGCGCGCGAACACGGCATCGCAACGACGCACGAAGGTCTAGAGGGCCTGCGCAAGCATCCGGTCTACAAGGAGATCGGTATCGCCTTCGACGCGACCAGCGCCTATGCCCACAAGGTCCATGACGAAGCTCTGCGTGCCGATGGCATCCAGGTGGTCGATCTGACGCCGGCCGCGATCGGGCCGTTCATCGTGCCGCCGGTCAACATGGAAGCGAATCTTAGCGCATCGAACGTCAACATGGTCACCTGCGGCGGCCAGGCTACGATTCCAATGGTCGCTGCCGTCAGTCGGGTGGGCAAGGTCCACTATGCCGAGATCGTTGCTTCGGTCTCGTCGCGCTCGGCCGGTCCCGGCACACGCGCCAACATCGACGAGTTTACCCGTACCACTGCTCGCGCGATTGAGAAGGTCGGCGGCGCAACCAAGGGCAAGGCGATCATCATCCTCAACCCGGCCGAGCCGCCGATGATCATGCGCGACACCGTGTTCACCCTGTCCGAGGGCGCCGACGAGGCCGCGATCCGGCAGTCGGTGCAGGACATGGTCGCCGAGGTGCAGAAATATGTCCCCGGCTACCGGCTGAAACAGGAAGTCCAGTTCGAACGCTATGGCGATAACAACAGGCTTAAGATTCCTGGGCAGGGCGAGTTCACGGGCATCAAATCGATGATCATGCTAGAGGTCGAAGGCGCGGGCGACTACCTGCCATCCTACTCCGGCAACCTCGACATCATGACCGCCGCCGCCAAGGCCACCGGCGAGCTGCTGGCCGCGCGCCGCATGGCCGCCGCCTGAAGGAGACCAGACGATGACCTCCACTTTCAACGTCGAGGCGGGCGATAAGCTCTACATCCAAGACGTGACGCTTCGCGACGGCATGCATGCCATCAAGCATATGTACGGCATCGACCATGTGCGTGCGATTGCCAGCGCGATCGAGAAGAGCGGCGTCGACGCTATCGAGGTTGCCCATGGCGATGGCCTGTCGGGTGCCAGCTTCAATTACGGTTTCGGCGCGCACACCGACTGGGAATGGCTCGAAGCCGTCGCGGACGTCCTCGACAAGTGCGTGTTGACCACGCTGATCCTGCCGGGCGTCGGCACGGTCGAGGAACTGCGCCGCGCCTTTGACATCGGCGTGCGCTCGGTCCGGGTCGCCACCCACTGCACCGAGGCTGACGTTTCGAAGCAGCACATCGGCATTGCCCGCGATCTCGGCATGGATGTCTCCGGCTTCCTGATGATGAGCCACATGATCGCGCCCGAGGCCCTCGCGCAGCAGGCCCTGCTGATGGAAAGCTACGGCGCGCAGTGCGTCTATGTGACTGACAGTGGCGGTGCGCTCGACATGGACGGCGTGCGTGCGCGGTTCGAGGCCTATGACCGCGTATTGAAGCCCGAAACGCAGCGCGGCATTCACGCGCACCATAACCTCGGCCTTGGGGTCGCCAACTCGATCGTCGCTGCGCAGTGCGGTGCTGTGCGCATCGACGCTTCGCTCACCGGCATGGGCGCGGGAGCGGGCAACGCTCCGCTCGAAGTCTTCATCGCTGCTGCCGACCGCAAGGGCTGGAACCACGGCTGTGATGTAATGATGCTGATGGACGCCGCCGAGGACCTCGTGCGGCCCTTGCAGGACCGTCCCGTCCGCGTCGACCGCGAGACGCTCGCGCTCGGTTATGCCGGGGTCTATTCGAGCTTCCTGCGTCATGCAGAAAGGGCTGCCGAGACCTATGGCCTCGATACCCGGTCGATCCTCGTCGAACTTGGCCGTCGCAAGATGGTCGGCGGGCAGGAGGACATGATCGTCGACGTGGCATTGGACATGCTCAAGGCGAGAGCCTGAAGGCACGAAGCGTCGGCCGTCCAGGCCGAATTCGCAAACGGCCCGATGGGTCTTCGAGGTTATGTTATGAAGCCGAGCTTGGATGCCAATGCCCAGGGGGCTCGCGAAATCGTGCGGTTCCTCGCCGACCAAGGCATCGGCCACATATTCGGACTGCCCGGGAGCTCGCTCGCGTCGCTGGTCCAGGAATTGTCGGAATCTTCGGTCCGGATCATCGCGACGATCCATGAATCCGTCACCGTCGCTGCTGCCGATGGCTATGCCAGGGTGGCTGGCAAGGCCGCAGCCTATGTCTACATGGTCCCCGGTACGACGAATGCGCTTGCCAACATCTACAATGCCTGGCGGGACGAGACCCCGCTTCTGATCCTTGCATCGCAACAGGCAGCGTGGACGAGGACGCGCGAGGGAACCATTGGCGAAGCGGACCTCGTTCCGCTCGTTGCGCCATTCTGCCGCCATGCCCGCGAGCTTGCCCCCGGCATGGCAGTCTATCGCGAGCTGGAGCGCGCGATGCGATCGGCGTCAGGATTTCCTGGCGGCCCGTCGTTCCTGTCGCTTCCCGAGGACGTGCTGGAAGGCGATGGCCCGGTTCTGCCGGAGGCCCGGACGCACCGAATTGCCTCCGGCGCGCCGGACGTGGGCGAAATTGCCAAGCTTCTGTCGGTAGCGCAGAGGCCCCTGATCGTTGCCGGAGGTCAGGTCAGGCGATATGGCGGCTCAACGATCCTGGCGGAACTTGCCGACCGGCTCGGCATCGCGGTAACGACCGAATATGGCTTCAGCGATCGTCTTGCGCTGTCGCCCGATCACCCGGCCTTTCTCGGCAGCATGACCGGGCTTGCCGGCAGCGTGGCCGAGGCGCAGGCCGACTTCGTGCTGGCCGTCGGCTGCCGGTTCGTGTCCGAGGGTCATCCGAGGCCCGAACCCTATTTTCGCAACGCAAAGTTCGTGGCTCATGTCAATGCGGACCCGGCAAAGCTGGAAGAGACGCACACCGCCAACTGGTCATGCGCGTGTGATCCGGCAGCTTTCCTGGCGGCCCTTGCCGAGGCGGCGCGCCTGCCGGATGAAGATCTACTCGCGGAACGCCGCAATTTCATCGCCGCGGCGCGTGGTGCGTCGATGCCTCCCGGCAATCCCTTTGCGCAGACCCTCGCATCGTATGGAGCCGCACTCGCTTCATTGCATGACGCTTTGGAACGGGGTTGGGTGGTGGATGAATCCGTCATGGGCTCGGTGGCCCTGATCGGTTCCCTCAAGTCCGGAGATGGTGCCCGATATATCGGCTCAACCGGCGGATCCCTCGGTTGGGGGACGGGCGTAGCGGTGGGTGCCGCCATCGCATCCGGCGGGCCGGTAACGTGCGTGCTGGGCGACGGCGCGCTGCGCTTTGGCGTTCACGGGCTGTGGACGGCTGTGGCAGAGAAGCTGCCAATCACCTTCGTGATACTCGACAACGGTGGCTACGGCTCGACCCGACACTTTTCGCGCGCTTATGCCGATCGTGTCAGGAATAGAAAAAATGCTCCAAGCTATGCCGGCATGGATTTCCGTGAGATGGGCGCACCCATAACCGACATGATCCGTGGCTTTGGCGTCGCCTGTGCCGGTCCGGTTTCCATCGCGGACGCCCGCGCGGCTATCGAAGCGGCATGGCTCTCAAACGGCGATGGTCCGAACGCGGTGGTCATCCAGTTGCCCTTTGGCGATTGACGGCCCCGGCTCTGTCGGGCGGCTCGGCCGCTGATCGCCAGTCACACCTCGCTTTCGTCCACGACCGGCCGATCCTCGCGCGTCGCCCTGTAGCGTAGCGAAGGCTTCTGGGGGTCGGGAAGGATGACGACATGATCATCGTAGACTTCGGCGAGCGTTCCCACGAACGGCATGCCTTCGAGAGTGCCGGTGACGCGGTAGCTGACCACGTCACCGACTTTGAAGCTGGCCGGGTCGAAATTGAATTCGAAAGGACAGGACCCGTCGCCCATTCCCTGCATCGTCGCGTTCCCTGACAGTGTCGCCTGCGCCCTTGCGCAGGGCTATGGGATAACTGAGCGCTCTCGACGCCGATACGCAACGTCCGGTCAGACGTCCCCGTGCCGTTCGTCGGCGATCCAGCGCCACATCCTGCGCCATGGCTCGATCGCGTGCTGAATGCCATGGCCGGGCATCCCGACGGCATGGCCGAGAGTGACGAGGCGCTGCGCTCACTGGATCAGGCGGATAACAGGAGGCGCGCGCGGCCGAGTGATTGATAGGCCGCGACGAGTCTACAGCTGGGCTCCGGGCCTGTAGTCCATCCGGACCATGCTCGGAAATTCGCCGCGCAGCAGTGTTCGATCACGTAGGGAGCCCGCTTCAGCTCGCAGAACCGCCTGATCCCGAGGCGCTACTACGACCGTCAGTCGATCGAGAACAAGACCCTGTTCGGAGAGGTGAAGGCAATCATGAGTAACTATAGCTACGCATTGGAACCCCTCGCCGTGCCGGAGCTGGGTGGAGCTGATCTCGTCAGGGCCGCGGAGCGGACAGGATACGACTTCGTCAGCATTTTCGCTCATAGTGCGTCGTCCGAGCTTCCCCTCGACCCATCGGTAAACGATCCCGAACAGCGCGAGGCCATGCGCGCCGCGATGAAGCAGACCGGTGTCGGTCTGCTCAACCTGGAGTGCTTCAATCTCCTGCCTTCTGTCGATCCGGCCGATTTCGTTCGGGCGCTCGAATGCGGCAGCGACCTCGGTGCCCGGACCGCAACTGCGATCGTCTGGGAAAACCCCGATCTGGAAGATGCCTGCACGAAGTTTCAAAGACTTTGCGACATGGCAGCGGAGCACGCTATCAACGTCAATGTTGAATTCTTCGCGACGGCAAGGAGCCTGCCGACCATAGTCGAGGTCGCGGACTTCGTGCGGAAGGCGGGGCGCCGGAACAGCGGCATAGTGGTTGACGTGCTGCACCTGATGCGGACGAGCGGCGGGCTCGATGGGCTCGCGAAGATCGAACCCGAGATGATCGGGGCGCTCCAGCTTTCGGACGGGATGCTGCTTCCGCCTGAGGATGTGGGCGCGGAAATGCTGAGCCGGATGTTGCCGGGCACGGGAGAGTTTCCGTTGCGCGAGATCGTTGGTCGCTGTCCCGTTGGGTTGCCGCTGGGCCTCGAAGCTGCGAACCTGTCGCTGATGGGCAAGGTTCCGGCAGAGGAGCGCGCGCTCGCCATGCGGCAGGCTGCAGGCCGTATCTTCGACTGAGCTCAGTCTCTTTGATGGCGAAGCGGACCGTCCGGTGGGCTGTGGCTCAGCCGGACGGTTTTCATTCGTCGGGGCGGCATAGACCCACGATCAGGAGGCAAGCTGCTTGCACAGAACTAGTCCGGTGAGACGTTTGTGGTTCGGGTACACGATGGTTTCATCGTGACTTAGCTTTCCAATTGCGGGGAGCTTCCATCGTGCCTGGAACTGGCGGTAACATGTTGATCAAGGGTGGCAGGATCGTCGACGGCACGGGATGTGCTGCCTATGTTGCCGACCTGCGCGTTTCCGGCGGACGCATTGTGGAAATCGGCAAGGATCTCGCGATCAACGGCGAGGAAGTGCACGATGCCGCCGGGTGCTATGTCACCCCCGGCTTCATCGATACCCACACGCATTATGATGGCGCACTCTACTGGGATCCGACTTGCGATCCGATCCTCCAACACGGGGTGACAACCGTGCTGATCGGCAATTGCTCGCTGGGTCTTGCTCCGGTCAGAAAGGAGAGCATCGGCGACCTCGCCACGCTGTTCAGTTATATAGAGGACCTTCCGCGCGACACTTTCGAGAACGAGATACCGTGGAACTGGGAGACCTTCACCGAATATGCCGATGACATGCGCTCGCGGAAGCTTGGCGTGAACGTTGTCGCACTGGTCAGTCATTCACTCCTGCGCGGCTACGAACTCGGCCACGCGGCATGGTCCCGCGCCTCGACCGGCGACGAAGTCGAACGGATCGCCGTCGCCTATGATGCTGCATTGGCGGCTGGAGCATTCGGCATATCGAGTTCGCGCTTCGACCGAAATCCTTCCGGCGACCTCGTGCCCAGCTTCTACGCCGATGCCCGGGAACTCGACCGGATCTTCTCGGTGACATCCGCGCACAAGGGTATCTTCCAAGTCATCCCCGACATGAGCAGCCTCGATCAGCAGGAAAAGGACCTTCGCGAATATTGCGGATACTCGATCAAGCACAATCGGGTGCCAGTGATTTCGAACGGCATCTACCAGCGTCCGGACGATCCGGACTATCATCCGCGCCTGCTGGCCATGGCGAAGGAAGAGCGCGCGAAGGGCGCCGACTTCCGCTTTCTGGCGTCGCCGCGTTCGATCGAGTTGCTGGTGAGCTTCCATCAGGCGATGGTCTTCATCTACGTGCCGAGCTGGAATGACGTCGTGCAGCCCGGGGTCGAGCTTGCCGAGAAGCGCCGGCGGCTGTCCGACCCGGCTTGGCGGGAGCAGGCACGCGCCGATTGGGATGAGGTCAAGGAAGGCTTCCCCAGCGGCGGCATGATTCGGGGCTTCCGCATCGTGAAGGTCGGCAAGCCCGAGAACGAGAAGTTTATCGGCAAGACCTTCGATGTGATCCTCGACGAACGTGGTGGCCATCCCTCCGATATCCTGGCCGACTGGGTACTGGAAAACGACTTCGAACCGGAGTTCGTCTATCCATTCACCAATACTGATGAGCGCATCGTGGGCCAGCTTCTGGCCGCGGAAGAGAGCATCATCAGCGCTAGCGATGCGGGCGCACATATCGGCATGTTCGACGGTGCTGGCGACACGACACTGGTGCTCACACGCCATGTGCGGGACAATCCGGACATGGCGCTGGAGGAGGCCGTCAAACGGATGACGCTCGATCAGGCCGACCTCCTCGGCCTGAAGGATCGCGGCGTGATCCGGGAAGGGGCGATCGCCGACATCGCCGTTTTCGATTTGGACGCGCTCCACTGGGATGTGGAGCAGAAGATATTCGACGTGCCCGGCGGCAAGCCGCGCTTCCGTCGCCCTGTGGGCGGCATGCGTTACACCTTTGTAAACGGCGTCCTCGCACAGAAGGATGGCGAATTCACCGGACAACTTGCCGCGCGCTTCCTCGACGCAAGGGATCGCGCAGCCGTGTGACGTTCCATACCGGGAGGGCCATCGTGACCCGTCCTGTCTGGGGCAAAAATTCGCGCGCGGAATGGAAGGTTTAAGTCAGTTATGGCGCATGATCTGGCCGGCAAAGTGGCGATCGTCACGGGTGGGGCATCCGGCATCGGGCTCGCTGTCTGCAGGGTTCTTGCCCAGGCGGGTGCCTATGTTTCTGTCGCCGATATCGACGGCCCGGGTGCTGCCCGCGCCGCTGGCGAATTGACGGCTGCAGGCCTGCGGGCCGAGGCTTTCCCAACTGACATGGGTGATGCCCGGCAGATAGATGCCCTCGCAAGCGCCACCGCGACCGCCTTTGGCGGCATCGACTTCGTGGTGAACAACGCCGTGCAGATGGATCAAGGAGATGCCGCGGTCCATGAAATCGATGCGGATCTCTGGCGGACGCTGCTTTCGGCCAATCTCATCGGCCCTGCGCTGCTTTCCCGCGCGGCTATTCCCCACATGCTTTCGCGGGGTGGGGGTGCCTTCGTGCACATGGCTTCGGTTGCGGGCATGCGCGGTGAGGATAGCCGGACTTGCTACGCCACCGCAAAGGCTGGCCTGTTCGGGTTGTCGCGATCGATTGCGGTCCAGTACGGCAAGCAGGGAATCCGCAGCAACTGCATCGCGCCAGGTCTCGTGATGACGCCTGCCGCGCATGCGACTTTCGACCCCTCGCTGCTGAATCTGCTGCTTGAGCATCACATGACGGCGCAACTCGGCACGGCCGAGCAACTAGCTGCAGCCGTCTGCTTCCTTCTATCCGGGCAAGCCACGTTCATGACTGGCCAGGTGCTCGTCATCGACGGTGGGATGAGCGCCGCAATGCCCGGCGTGCCCGCGTTCCGCGAACTGAAGGCGCAGGCTCTTGCCGAATAAGACGGGCCCTGGGAGGATCCGATGACTGCACGGGGCAACCCTGCCGGTCGAAGGCGGATCATCGGCATCGGCGCTTACCATAGTATCGGCGCACCAACTGATCGCAGATGGCATCGCCCGTTCGGAGGCCGGCAAGGCCTGAACGTCGCAGGTTCGGGGAAAAGAGGAGAAGATGATGGACAGGACAGCTCCCGTTTGGAGTCTCATCAGGGCGTGGGAGATTTGCGACCTTGATCTGATGATGGAACAGCTTTCGGACGACGCTGTGTTCGAGAACGTGCCGATGGACCCGATTGTAGGCAAAGAGGCGATCCGTGCTGCCACAGCGGCCCATATGGCGCTGTGCAATCGCGCGCCGTGGAAGATCTTCAACATCGCTGTGAACGAAGAAACCGGGGCGGTCCTGACCGAACGGATCGACATTTTCGAGCTGAAAGATGGCCGTACCGTCTATTCACCCTGCATGGGCTCATGGCTGGTGAACGAGGAGGGCAAGATCACGGTCTGGCGGGATTACTTCGATCTCGCGAGCTGGAACCGGCAGATGGGCGCCGATCCCGATTTCGCTGCTGGTGACGGAGGCACCAGGGCCGTGTTGCAACAGGCGGGCCTTGATTGAAAGGCCTTCCGGATTTCATGCTGGTTGCAACTGGTGATCAGGCAAAGCGCACCGGGAAAATGATCCGCGTATTCTCAATTGGAGAGGTACATGCTTAAGCAGCAGGATCATTATCACGTTGGCATCATCGTCGATGATTTCGACGCGACGCTCGTTCGCATGTCCAGGCAGAGTGGGGCTGACCTGGACGCCCCGCATTGAGGTTTCTGTACCGATCTGGACAGCCGTGGAGGGCCGCCCGCTGCATCATCTGGGCTATTGGGTCGATGATCTCGCAGAAGTGTCGGCGCAGCTTGAAGAGCAGGGCTGCCCAAAGGTTGCCTGTGCCATGCCCAACGGCCGGATGTTCGGCATGGCCTACCACGAGATGCCCGATGGCATGTACGTCGAACTGGTAGCGCGCACATCCTTCCCTGGCCGGCCTTCCTTGCCGGCACCGTCGACCACGTCGTCGATTTTCCCGAGTGAGGAACCAAAAAGGGGAGCTGTCACGCCCCCCCTTTTCTATTCAGTAAAACGACAAGCCTGCCCCAGTCCGATTACTGGATCGAATGCATCTGGCTGCGCCCTAGCGGTACCAGGCTGTTGGTCAGCAGCGAGACGAGCTGCGACTGGCGGCCGACATCGGTCTTGATGAACATCGAGCGTAAGTGGGCGCGCGCGGTGTTGTGGCGGATGTTGAGGTTCGCCTCTATTTCCTTCAGGCAAAGCCCCTTGGCCAGGCCGACGGCGAGCTGCGCCTCGGTGGCAGTGAAGGAAAACAACTGCTGCAGTAACTTCACGTCGTCTCGGCCTACCACCTCGTGCACGCGCAGGAAGACCAGTGCTGAAACTTCCGGCTTGTCGTGCAGCAACGATTGGTGAACCCGTGGGCGGACGATGACGTGAAGACGCTCACGACCATCGGTCGGTTCGAAGAGCAAGGCCCGGGCACCCGAGCCATCTTCCGCCTGGAATGCCGCGCGAATGGCGGACTGGAAGGTCATGTCCTCACTGGCGTGGATGGCGTGCAGGCCAGAGCGGAACTGCTTGAGCCCGATGCGGTTTTCTATGGCAAAGCGTGCGGTCTGGTTCAGCAGCGAGTGGCTGCCCGACCGGTTGACCAGGAAGGCGGCGATGCCGAGGCTGTCGAGGGCCTCGGTCTGGAACTGGGAAAGAATGCGCGCACGGGTCAACTCGCGGCGAATCCGCATCGCTTCGCGGAAATGCCGGCCCGCAGCCATGACCAGCAGCATTTCTTCCTTGCTGAACGGATCGCTCCCCGTGCCGCGGCAGCAGTTCAGCGTGCACTGCGCCCCATCGATCACATCGATGCAAGCGACGGCCAGATACGCGATGTCGTGCTCCTTCAGCATTTCATCGAAGGGCGCCGAGCTGACGACTTGATCCCAATCGACCATTCGCGCTTCCCCCACGCCAAGTTCGACCGGGAGGAGTTCGCGCGCATTGAAGCGCTGAGCATCTTCGAGACCTTCGGTCGAGACTTTCGGCCCGCTTGCGAAGATATGTTGCCGGGGCCTTGCGCCCTTCTGCGATATGCGGATGCAGGTCGAATTCCCGCCAAGCATGACGCGCAGCATCTCGAGTGGTTCCAGCCACGGCTGTTCGCATTCGATGCTTTCGTAGATAGCGGAAACCAGGGCGTCATAAGCAGTGACTTCGGATTGCCGAATCAGCACATTTCCTCTCCCCTTGCGTCGTACGCCGCTTGAAAGCGCATCGTTCAATAGCCGAATCGAAAGATGCGGCGTTACGCAGTGATGCAGCAAAGTTTACATATTACGCAACATCTGTCAATGAAGGGGACGCAGCGATTGAACGCGAGTTATGGGCGTTTCGTGGCCGCTGGGTGCAATGATGGCGTCTCGAAGCAACGCTTCTGCGCAGTTTTCGACGTTGTAAGAGAGGGCAGGCGACGGAAGGGGAGGTGTGGCTGCACCATGCAGCTGAAAGATGGAGCAGATCCCATGATGACCCAGAGGGATTAATCGGGGGAAAGTGATTGATATTGCCTGAAAGGCCTGAGCAGTTAAGGCAGAGGTGCCACGGCGTGCCATGCGCTCGGCTGAGATGGGTGCACAACGCGTTTTGGCGTATCGCACTTTGAGAAGGTGATGTGAGGCTTTCGATGGCAGTAAAGAGGGCAAGCGGGCGGGCTGCGGTGCCGCCGCCGGCAAATCGTGCAATCGAGAGCCGGAGCGTCAGTTCAGCCATCGGGAGGACATCTTCGCACGAGGCCGGAGGCCACCCTTCGACAGTTCGAATGCACGAAAGCCGCGACATGATCTTCTCGGCTGCAATGGCCGAGTTCAGCGAGCGGGGCTTCAGGGGCGCGACGATCGCGAGCATCGCCCAGCGTGCCGGCGTCTCCCGCATGACTGTATACAAGCACGTCGAGGGCAAGGACCAGCTTCTGGAAAAGCTGTCCGACTACTACAGCGAGCGGCTGCGCTTGGCCCTGCAGAATGCCATCGACGATTCACTGCCGATTTGGGAAGTGCTGATGGAAGTCGGGCGCAGCTTCTATGAAGAAGGCCGTTACGCGGAGTCCAGGGCAATTTCGCGCGTCCTCATCATCGAAGCCGAACGGATGCCGAATATGGCGACCCGCGGGCTTGCGCTGCGCGAAACCTGCCTGGAGCCTCTCGCCAGCTACTTCACCAGACTCTCCCTTGCGGGAATATTCGCGACCGACAACGCGCAACACGCGGCGCAGCAGTTCCTGAACCTTACGACAAATTCGATAGACTATCTTTTTGGGGGATCGGACGTCCAGGAGGGCGAGCGCGAAAAATATCTTGCAGCGGCGGTGAAAACATTCCTGTACGGCGTGAGTTTCCGTCGCGAAGGCGTGCCATCCGGCTTGCCGGGGTAAGTCGCCTGCAAGCCTTGCGTCGCCGGACGCTCCTGCCCCGTGCGCTCTGCTCAGGCCAAGCCGATGATATTCTCGTCTATTCGGACGAGGGCTGTGATGCAGGGGCGATGCTATCGAATTGATATTCGCGGGAGCCTCCGTTTGGAACGCTCGCGCGGTTGCCATCGTCCGGCGTCCGTGCCGGCGAGCGCAATTGAGAGGCAGTCTGGGAGCGTCGGGAAATGGCTACTGCAAAAGAATACGGGCTGGGGGAATATACCTTTCCGCGCGGATGGTTCATGGTCGCGGCAGCCAGCACGGTTACGCAGGCGCCGCATAACGTCCGTTTCTTTGGCCGCGACATGGTGCTCTACCGCGGCGAAAGCGGGCAGGCCTACATGGTCGGGGCCTATTGCCCGCACATGCGGACGCATATCGGCAAGAGCTCGTCATCGTTCATTGCCCAGCGTGGCAGCCAGATCGAGGGAGAATCGATCCATTGCCCCTACCACGCCTGGCGCTACGGGCCGGACGGCAAGTGCGACAAGATCCCTTATTCCGACAAGATTCCCCCCGCGGCCGAACTCGGCGCATATCCCGTGGTCGAGCGCTATGGCGCGATCTACTATTGGCACGATCCGGAGGGTGGCGAGCCGGATTACGATATTCCCGCGATCCCGGAATGGGCTGACGAGGGCTACGTCCGCTGGGAATTCGACGAACTGGGCGCGATGAATCTGCACCCGATCGAGGTTGTCGACAATATATGCGATATGCAGCATCTCTATCCGATCCACGGCTCGCACCAAGATTACTTCGAGAATATCATCAAGGGCCATATGGCCTGGCAGCTGATGGGCGGAAAGCACGAATTGCTCGGTGTCGACGCAGGTATTTCGGAGTTCAACACCTACTATACCGGTCCAGGTATCCTGTTATCACGCTACGTTGCCGACAATGCCAACTACTCCATCATGTATATTGCCCATACCCCGATCGACGATGGTACGGTCTATGTCTGGCACGCAGTGCTCAGCAAGGTGGCCGAGCGTAGCCCGACCGACGAAGATGTGGCGCAGGCCCGCGTACAGCAGCAGATGAGCTGCGATGCCTTCGCGGCCGACTTCGAGATTTGGTCGAATAAGGAAGCTTGCCTGCGCCCGATGCAGATGCCTGCCGACGGGAACTTCCTGAAGGTGCGGACCTGGTACAAGCAGTTCTACAATCCGCGTAGCGATCTACCGGACATCCTTGCCCGTTGCGAGGGGCGCTATCGGATCCCCGGGGTTCCCGATGCGCTGGATGGCGGTGCATCCAAGGAGATCCTCGAGGCGGTCCCGGCGGACTGAGATCTCGACACTTCCGCGCGAACATCGGCAATCGGAGAAGGACTTCCGGATGGGTTACAAAATCGTCATCGACAAGGTTCAGTGTGTCGGCCACGCCCGATGTGCACATTTCGCGCCCGAACTCTTTGAGCTTGATGACAGCGGATACATCGCGAGCGAAGGCTTTGATGTCCCGCCGGGGAAGGAAGTCGACGCCTATCGTGGTGCCAGGGCTTGCCCCGAGCGGGTGATCAGAATGCTGGATTCCGACGGGAACGAGGTGAAGAAGACGCCATCTACCTGACGGCCATCGCTTACGCGCGGGAGGTGCATGCCCCTGCGCCTCGATCGTTGATGCAAGGGCGGTTCGCTTTCAGAAGTACACGCCGTCGTGATAGATGAGCAGGCGTGCCATCCTCCCAGTGCTGCCTCGCCCACGCCAGCCACGACGATGCCGAGGGTTCCGTAAGTGGAGCATTGTTTCGATCGCGCACATCGGGTTGGCCTGTGCCTCTTCCGGTCTCGGCATTGCCCCTTCTTCCCGTGACCGGAGCCCGGCTTCGAACCAGCGATGGCGAGGTTGGCTCCACCAGAGGCCGCGGAAACCTTGCGCCGATGCCCGGACAGAAGGGTGATGCCGATCTCTTCGCCGGAGCAAGGGCGGCATGGATGCTCGCGGACTGATTGCCGCGACCAGCACGCAAGGCGGGGCCACCTTCAAGGAAATGGCGGCAGCCATTGGCCTTCCCCTGCCGGGTAGCTCCGCCGGGGCTGCTGACGCCCCTTCGCTAGCATCGTCCGGTCGGACCATGATCCATTCGATCTGTAAAGCCTAGGATCGCCACGAATGCAGATCGGTTCTGCAGACTTTTAATGCAATAGGAAGCGTTGATGCCAAGGATCATTTTTCGCGGAGCGGATGGCGAAACTCACGAGGTCACTGTCGATGCCGGGCGATCGGTCATGCTCGGCGCGACGATGAACGGCGTTCCAGGTATCGATGCAGACTGCGGTGGGACGCTGTCATGCGCGACCTGCCACGTTTATGTCGATAAGGCCTGGGCGGATCTCATTCCGCCGGTCGAAGAAGTCGAAAACGACCTTCTCGAGAACGTGGCATGCGAGCGTGCGCCCAACAGCCGTCTGAGTTGCCAGATCTTCGTCACCGATACGCTCGACGGGATAACCGTGGACATTCCGGAACGGCAGTTCTGATCCATGGAGGGGCTGGCGATTGTTGGTGGCTCCTACGCGGCGTTGAACATAGCGGCATCAGCCCGACAGCATGGCTACAGCGAAAGCATAACTATCCTGACCGATGAGAACGAGCTGCCCTATCACCGGCCGCCGTTGTCAAAGGGCTTTCTGCTTGGTGCCACCGACCGCGAGACCCTGCCTTTGCGCGGCGAGGCCTTCTACCGCGACAACGCCATCGAGGTCGTGTTCGGCGCTCGCGCTGGGACAATCGACCGGGCCGCGCTCCGGGTCGAGACAACAAAGGGCAGTTTTGGCTTTTCGAAGCTGGCCATTGCGACCGGTACGCGCGCGCGGCTGGTGCCCATCCCTGGCGTGGAACTCGATGGCGTGGTCACGTTGCGCTCACTCGCCGACGCTGACGCGATCAGGGCCAGGCTCCCGTCGGTGAGGTCGGTCGTCATCGTCGGTGGCGGTTTTATCGGGCTGGAAATGGCGGCCTCGATGGCGAAGTACGGCTTTGACGTGACGGTTCTCGAAGGCCTGGACCGGGTTCTGGCAAGAGTGACGGGTCCTACCATGTCGCAATTCATCCAACGCGAATTCCTCGAGCACGGCGTAAAGCTGGTCTGTGGCACCACGGTCGATGCGTTCGAGGGCGCTAATGGCACGGTGCAAGGCGTATGCACTCGGAATGGCGATCGTCATACCGCCGACCTGGTCGTGCTGGCGATCGGCGCTCAACCCAATATCGAACTCGCCGAGCCGCTTGGCCTTGCTGACCCACAAGGGGTCATTGTGGACCTTTGCGGGCGCACTTCCAATCCGGCTGTCTTTGCAGCGGGCGATTGCGCCTATGGCATGAATGCCTTCGCCGGGAGCGCATTGAGGCTGGAATCGGTGCAGAACGCCACGGATCAAGGCAAGGCGGCGGGAGCGGCTATCGCGGGCATCGAAGTTCCGAACGGCGCGGTGCCCTGGTTCTGGTCCGATCAGTTCGACCTCAAGCTGCAGATGGTCGGCTTGTGCGAGGGGGCGGACCGGCAAGTCGTTCGGGGATCGGTGGACTCGCGTAAATTTTCGGTCTTCTACATGAAGAACGATCACATCGTAGCAATCGATTCCGTCAACTGTGCGGGCGACAACATACTGGGCCGCAAGTTATTGGGTAAGCCGCACAGCGTGACTGCGGAACAGGTCGCGGATCCGGGATTCAACCTCAGGAGCCTTGTCTGAGCATCGACTGCCTCGATGCTCGGAACGGCGCCTAGAGGAGTGAAGCAACAAGAAAGAGATCGATGTCGACTGTAACCCAGCTTTGCTATACTACTCGCGATATCGAGGCGACCGCCCTTGGTCTTGCACAGGTCGACCGGATCGGACCGTTCTATTTCGCAGAGTTTCCACAGTCGAACCTGGTCTTCAACGGACAGGCGGTCAGCTATGATCCGATCAAGGTTGCCTTTGGCTACCGCGGATCGCTGCAGTACGAGCTGATCGAGGCGCCGGCAGGAGTCGAGTCCTGCTATTCGCTGGTTCTGAATGGACGACGCGAGGCATTGCACCATAGCTACATCAGCACGGACGAGGATTTCGACGATATCGTAGCCCGTCACGCGAGCGCGGGTGAGGCTATGATCTATCACGGTATCGCGGGCGAGGACATTCGCTTCGGATTCGTCGATGCGAGGCAGCGACTCGGCCATTTCATCGAATTGCTCGAAACCCGCAAAATGGTTGGTTCGGCAGGGATCATGCTGGAAATGTACCCGAAGATGGAAGCGGCGGCGCGATCCTGGCAGGGCGAACGTCCTCTGCGCCGGCTTGAAGAGCTTTTCTGATAGGTTCGCAGTTTCAGCGCGCAATATCGACGCGTACCACTCTGTCCTCGTTCGGCTGGAAGGGGCTGCCACGGGCTCCCCTGGAATGCCGAACTGGCCGGTGACGATTACGGATCGCGGACAATGTCCTGTCTCGCAGGCACAGGGACAGGATTGCCCGGCCTAGCATGCGCAAGTGTCGTGACGGGGGGTAGTGGATCGTCTGACTGGACGAGGCCACGCAGGACCGATCGCCCTATTCAGCTTCGAGGTGAAATGACTTGGCGTGGGCAACCACGAGTGATCCGGATAAAAACAGGATGATGGCTGAAATGGAAGATGCAAACGTCAAGGCCGATATGAAGTCCAAGCCTGCGGCCGAACCGCTGCCGAGCATCTTCATCGTCATGACCGAAGCCGTCGAAGGCCAGGAAGACGAGTTCAACGACTGGTACACCAACATCCATTGCCACGATACCATGCGCTTCCAGGGCAGCGTAGCGACGCAGCGATGGAAGCTCTCGCCATGGCAGCTGCGCTACAACCAGCGCCATTTTGGGCCGGAGCAGCGCTGGCTGTGCATATATGAAATGATGGACACCCAAGCCAATATCGACGCTCATGTCCAAGACTGTTTCACCGACCGGCTCCCGATCACGTCCACGCAGCGAATCGATAAGGCGGAGGACTTTTATTACGTCCCGGCCGCAGGCAGCAAAAATGCGGTCGATGCCTATAATTCTCGCGACGGCGACGTGTTGCTGATCCGTATGAACGTGGTGCCCGGTAAGGAAGCGGAGTTCGTCCGCTGGTTCCGCGAGAAATATATGCCGCGCCTGCTGAAGCTGATCGGGTTCGTCGATGGCGAATTGTTCAAGGCAGCAGACATCCAGCTTATCGATGCCGTGCCGCGCTACCAGTATTCGGCGGTATTCCATGTCGCCGATCCGATGGTGGCGGTGGAAAGCCTGGACAGCCATCTGGCCCAGAACGGCAATATCATCGATTGTCCGATGGTGGCGCCGGGCAGCCTGGGCATAGCCTGCTATTCCGCCATCACGAACCGCTTCACGGCCGATCAGGCCAACAACTTACCGCCGGTGCAGCGGGCGCTCGAGGACGCTTTCCGCGTCGGCATGGGTGATCGCGTGCATCGCGGGGAATCGCCTGATGGCCTGAAGATCAAGCGTGACACTTGATACCCCGCCGCTGCCGACCGGCGTCGGTGGCGGGGCCCCTTTAGAGTAATGGATCGCGCGTAAGTCGAATTTCGGAGCAAGTGATGAAGCAGAAGTTTAGAGGTCAAGAGTTCGACGCGGAAGCGCTTCGCGCAAAGTACAATGCCGAGCGCGACAAGCGCCTGCGCGCCGACGGCAATAACCAGTATGTGCACCTGCACGAATCGACGTCGCACTGGCTGGACGATCCTTATACTCCGCGTGTCGAGCGCGAGCCTGTCACCAAGGATGTCGAGGTGCTCATCATGGGGGGGGGCTTCGCTGCCCTCCTTGCAGCCGGACGTCTTCGTGAAGCGGGGATCGATGACCTGCTGATGATCGAGAAGGCCGGCGATTTCGGCGGAACCTGGTACTGGAATCGTTATCCCGGCGCGGCATGCGACGTGGAGAGCTACATCTATCTCCCATTGCTCGAAGCGACCGGCTACATGCCGACGGAGAAGTATGCGCGCGGGCCGGAGATCTACGAGTATTCGAAGATGATCGGCCGGCGGTTCGGTCTCTATGATCGCACCTTGTTCCAGACGCGTATCCATGCGTTCCGCTGGGATCCGTCGATTTCACGCTGGCGGATAGAGACCGACCGTGGCGATACGATCACTTCGCGCTTCGTGGTAATCTGCCCGGGACACTACCAGAACCCGAAGCTGCCTGGCATACCTGGCGTGGAGACGTTCAAGGGGCATGCGTTCCACACCAGCCGCTGGGACTATGAGTATACCGGCGGCGACAGCCATGGTGCACCGCTCGAGAAGCTCAGGGATAAGTCGGTTGCGATCATCGGGACGGGCGCTACGGCCATCCAGTGCGTGCCGCATCTGGGGGCGTCCGCCAAGAATCTTTATGTTTTCCAGCGTACTCCTTCTGCAGTCGACGTTCGCAACGACCATCCTACCGACCCGGAATGGTTCCGCTCGCTGAAGCCGGGTTGGCAGCGCGAGCGCATGGACAACTTCAATCTCGTGACCACCGGTCTTCCCGCGGACAGGGACCTGGTCAATGACGCCTGGACGCGCGTTACGTTCGAAACGATGTGCCAGAGGACCGATGTCGGGTCGCCGGAATGGTTCGAGATGTCGCAGCTGAACGACTTTGCGATCATGGAAATGGTACGCAAACGGGTTGACGAGATCGTCAAGGACAAGGCGACGGCCGAGAAGCTGAAGCCATGGTATAATCGTCTCTGCAAGCGCCCCTGCTTCCACGACGATTACCTGCCGACGTTCAACCGCCCCAATGTCAAACTCGTCGACACGGCGGGTCAGGGTGTCGAGCGCATCACCGAGAACGGCCTGGTTGTCGACGGGGTGGAATATCCGGTGGACTGCATCGTCTACGCGACAGGCTTTGACGTAACGCCCTACGCCGGCTTCTCGATGCCGGTGTTCGGCCGCGAAGGATTGAACCTGAACGACAAGTGGAAGGAAGGTGCCACCACGCTGCACGGCTTCCACGTCAACCAGTTCCCCAACATGTTCATCGTCAGCACGACGCAGAGCGCTTGGGGTTCCAACTTCCCGCACATGATGGATGAGCAGGCCAACCACATCGCCTACATCGTGAAGGAAGCTCGCGACAGAGGGGCTGGGATCGTCGAGGTTACACCCGAGACCGAGGCAGCATGGGTGGCGCATCATCAGGAGCTTTCCATCAACCTGACCCGGGTTTGGTCGGAATGCACTCCAAGCTATTTCAACAACGAAGGGCAGGTATCGCCCGTTCTCAAGCGTAATGGTGGTTACGGCGGCGGTGTGGACGCATTGATTCAGACGCTGCACGCCTGGCGCGCCGACGGCGGTATGAAGGGACTGGAACTGAGCTAGGCTCTGGGCGCTAGACCCGATCTCGTTCAGATTGAACCGGATCGGGTCTGCTTTCCTTTTACTGCCGTGACTTCCAGGTCGTCAGATGATTCCACCTGACTTGAAAACCTCCTGGCCGCTCTCCCTCAATTGCAAGCGCAGCGGCCGCTCCCGCCGATGCGGGCGGCAGGGGCCAGAACGGCTTACAATTCCGCAATCGAGTCTCTCGGCATCAATGCGAGATTTCCGGCCGGGGCAAAGGATCGGCAGGCTGGATCATGGCAAAGCGGTCCTTGCGGATCGCAATGCGCGTGAATGCCGCCTCAGGTCGATAATAACCAAGGCGGCATCGCGCAGAGGATGTGATTGGGTCGCGGGCCTGGTCGGAACCGTGACAGGTGGCACCTTCAGTCCAGGTCGATCCAGCGGCCTTCCTTGCGGGACCTTTCTACGGCATCGATGACCTTCACGTGCGCAAGGCCGTCCTCGAATGTGGCGATTGCCGGGTTGCGGTAGTCGCGATCGCGAATCCAGGAAGAGAAGGCCGAGGTCAGCCCGACCATTTCCGCAAAGCCATAGTCGCTGCTGTGTGTCTGGACATATAGGGAATCTTCGAGTGCTGGCAGGCGTTCTTCGGGCGCCGCGACGGCAGGGCCTCCGCCGCGAAGTTCTTCGAGAAGGTCCTGCGGCACGTCGACGCCGCCGCTGCCATTGGCGTCGCTCTTTAAGACAATCGCGGTAAAGCCGAGCGAGATACCACCCGTCGAACCCGTAATCCGCGTGGTGGAGAAGGGCTCCCAGGCGCGGCAGGTGCCGGCCATCGCGCCCTGTGCGCCATTCTTCATGACGAATGCGAACGCATAGCTGTCGTCCGAGGACATGCCGCGATCGGCGCCGGGATGTACCACACCCGAGACGGCGCCGAATTCACCAACCATATAGCGCAACAGGTCGATGCCGTGCGAATTCCAGTTGCGCAGCCAGCCGCCGCCGCCTTCGCGCGTCTTCCACCAGCCCGGCACATCGAGCTCCTCGGGCGCGCAGAGCGTGTGGTCGAACTGGGCGACGACATGGATCGGGTCGCCGATTGCTCCGCTTCTGACCAGCCTGCGGGCAAGCGCGTTCTGGCTGAACCAGCGGAATTCGTGGCTGATCATGTTGGCGATACCGGCACTGTTGGCGGCATCGCGCATCTCGCGTGCCTCACCAACGTCCAGCGTCATCGCCTTTTCGCAGATGATGTGCTTGCCAGCTGCAATCGCCTTCATGGCGAACGGGAAGTGAGTTTGCGGCGGCGTGGCAATCACTATGGCATCCACGTCGCTATCAACAACTGCGTCGAACGACGTAAGGGCTTTGGAGATGCCAAAATGTGCGGCGCGGGTCGCCGTCTTCTCTGCGTCCTGCCCGACCAGCATGGTCACATCGAAGCCTGATGCACGCAAGGCGCGGATATGCAGCGTGCATCCGATGTTGGTGCCGATGACTGCAACAGTTGGCTTGCCCATCAGTTTCTCCATTCTCGTTCCTTCGACCATTCGCGGGTCGAAGTGCTATTTTCGCGGCAGGTGAGGGTTGTGCGCTATCTACGCACGCATCATCAGGCTCTGCCGTGCCCGGTCCAGACCACCGACAGCCGCATCGAGTATGCGAGCGGTTTTCAGGAAGAGATGTGCGTCGCACTCGTCGCTGAAGCCCATGCCGCCATGGACTTGGATGTTGAGTCCGGCATTCTCGCGCGCGGCGCGCAGCGAGAGGTTGAGGGCAGCGGCAGGCAGATGTGTGGAACCTGGCACCTTTTCGACCAGCGACAGAGCGGCGAAATTGACGAGTTCGCGTGCGGCATGGGCCGAAATAGCCATGTTCGCACAGTGGTGCTTGACCGCCTGGAATGCGCCGATCGGCTGCCCGAACTGCTCGCGCACCTTGGCGTATTCGACTGCGCGATCACAGCATTCGCTGGCGATCCCGGCAAGCAGCCCGGCGATGAGCAACTGCGCCTTCGCGGCCAATGTCTCATCCACGACCGAATGGGCGGGCTCGGCGTCGTCCGCCACCTCGACCCTGCACGCCCAGTGCGCCTCGTCGTGCGGGTGCACGGTGCCCATCCCGAACAGTTCGATGCCGTCGGCATTGATCACTACGAGCAGGTCACAACCATCGGCGTCGAACGCGATGATATCCTCTCCGCCTTTCGATCGACAGGCGAGAGCAGCGCGCCTGGTCCCCGCAACGAGTTCCCCCGCCAACTCTGGGCGGCCGACCCGGAGCAAGGCATCCGCCGCGAGCACCGTGGCGGGGTAGGAGGTCGAAAGTAGATGCCGTCCGAAGGTCTGCGCGGCCAGCACTTCCTCCAGCAAGCTGAGGCCGACGCCTCCGGTCTCTTCCGGAAGGCCGATGGCGAGCCATCCAAGCTCGGCGACGTGCGACCACCGCACAGTTTCGCCGCCCGGATCGTCGCGAAGACGCGCGACGGGAAATAGCGATTCAACGGGACGGGTGAAGGAATCCACCAGTTCGCGGGTCTCGGAAATATCGCGGAAGATCGTCATGCTTTCCCTCGCGGCAATCCGAGCACGCGTTCACCGATGATATTGCGCTGGATTTCTGCCGTGCCGCCCGCAATGGTTTCGGAATATGCGTCGAGATATTCGTAGGCCCAGCCATGGTCGCCGGCCAGTTCGGCAGCACCGATGCCATAGAGATCGATCGCCAGATCCGAAGCACGTTTGGAAAGTTCGGCGAAATAGAGCCTGATCAACGAGCCTTCGGCCCCGGGCGTGCCGTTCTCGCTGGACAGAGCAAACGCATAGGACATCGCCTTGAGCGCTGCTGCATCTGCACGCAGGTCGGCAAGGCGGGGCGCGATGAACGGATCGGTGCAGTCGGCGGCCAGCTTCTCGATCTTTTCGACAAGGCCGATCTGGAGCGCCAGCGATGCCGTCCCGCGCTCGAAGCTGAGCGTTGCCATAGCGGTTCGCCAACCTTCGCCGATCCCACCGACGACTGATTCGCCGATTGGCACGCGGACCTGATCGTAGAAGACTTCGCAAAACTTCGAGGGACCAGCCATTGTCTTGATCGGGCGGACCGTTATCCCAGGCAGATCCATTGGGCAGATCAGCCAGGTCAGGCCTTTGTGGCGGACCGATCCGGGATCCGTGCGGATCAGCAGTTCCTGATAGTCGCCGATGTCGGCGTAGCTGCTCCAGATCTTCTGCCCCTCGATGACGATTTCATCGCCCTCTATCCTCCCCCGCGTGCGAAGGCTCGCAAGATCGGAGCCCGAACCGGGTTCGGAGAAGCCCTGGCACCAGATCACTTCGCCCGACAGGATCTTGGGGAGATGAAATGCCTTCTGCTCTTCGGTTCCGCAGGCAATGATCGTGGGCCCTGCATGGTTCACGCCCACGAAAGACGCGTTGTGCGTGCTCGGCGCACCGCTGCGTGCATATTCCTCGAACCACACGATCTGCTGCGCGACTGAAAGACTGCGCCCGCCATACGCACTCGGCCAGGTAAGGCCGGCCCAGCCACCCTCGTACATGCGGCGTTGCCAATCGAGCACGAACAGGCGTGATTCAGGACCGTCAAGCGGGGCGGAATGCGCGGGAATATTCGCTTCCAGCCAGGATCGCGCTTCGGCACGAAAACCTGCGAGCTCGTCGCTGGGCATGGGCACTGTCATCTCAACCTTCAGGCCGCGTCTTGCCAGGTCGCAAGGGCGGCCGCGCGCGCCTGCACCGAAGCGCCACCGAGCTCACCGAGCATCGCCTTCAATCGATAGGTCCAGAAATGTAGTGGAAATTCAAGGGTCAGACCCATCGCGCCGCAGAACTGGTGAAGGTCATAGACCATCGTCGGGATCGCATCCTGCACATAGCTTGCGGCAAGCGCGCAGTCGGCCTCGCTATCCGACCACGCCGCGCGCAGCGCGAGCCAGCGGGCTGATTGCTGCCTTCCCGCTGCCATGGCCAGTCGATGCTGGATCGCCTGAAACGAACCCAGCGGGCGATTGAACTGATAGCGGTTGGTCACATGTTCGATGACGGTGTCGATCGCCGATTGCATCAGGCCCGAGCCTTCGACGGCGAGCGCCAGCCGCCAGCGGCGTCGAACGGCCGCAGCAAGATCGGCACCCATCTTGCGCACGGTCAGCCCGTCAAGCGAGGCGAGCTTGCCATAGGGATATGCAAATAAACTCTCGATGGGCTCCACGCGCGAAGGGTCGACGTCGATCAGCAACAGTTCGTCACCCTGATCAACCAGCAGCGTGCGGGCTACCGTCAGGAACCGCGCCGGCGCGAGCGGGTTTCCGGACGCCATCGCGAAAGGACGGGTGACCTCATCCGCCGGGAAAAGCTGGGCGACAAGAGCGGAAAAAGCAACCTCCGCACTCACTGGCAGGCGGGCAAGCCGTTCCACGACGAGCGCGGCATCGAGCAGCGTGAACTCCTCCTCGCGCGCGATGTCCAGAAAGCCCGAGGCTTGCAGTTCCGTGTCGAGTTTGGTCGAGAATGCCAGCACGACGCCGTCCTTCGGCGGCTCGATCTGCTGGTTCGAGATCAGTTGCTCCAGCCCATCGAGGATGGCGGTCTGGTTCTCGTTCGGTTCAAAATCCACGGGTAGTCTCACTCGGAAGGCCAAGGTAGCGGCGGGCGGCAAGGTTCAACTGGATTTCCGCAGCACCAGCCCCGATGCCGGAATAGAGTGCGCGCTGGTGATGCGCCTGTTGCAGGGGATCGCCGCCCAACATGCCGGATGGCATGAATTCGAGCACGAAGTCCGCAACCGCATGGTCGGCCTCTACGAGGATATAACGGGCGAGGCTGCCGTACGGGCTCGGTGGCTGCTCTTTCGCCCGCTCGTCCACGACGCGGTAGACCATCATGCGCGCGGCCTCCACCTTTGCCAGCACGCGGCCCGCACGGTCCTGAACAACTGGATCGTCGAAGCGACCGTCCGTCTTGAGTTCGGCGATGACGCTGTCAAGCACCCTCCGCGCAAAAGCGTAGCGCGCGATGCCGATGCGCTCGTTCTGCAGGGCGTAGCTGATGATTTCCCAAGCCTGACCTTCGGCCCCGAGGCGGTTTTCCTCGGGCACGAAGACGTCGGTCAAGAAAAATTCGTGGATATCGCCTTCGCCGATGAGGGCAGGGATCTGCTTCACCTGAATGCCGGAAGATTTCATGTCGACCAGCAGGATCATGATCCCATCCTTGCCCGTCCCGCTCCGCGCCAGCAGGAAGCACTGGTCGGCATGGGTCGCGAACGATGTCCATACCTTGGCGCCATTGACAACATAGCCGCCATCGACCTTTTCGGCCTTGGTCCTGAGCGAAGCGAGGTCTGAGCCCGCCGAAGGCTCGGAAAAGCCCTGGCACCAGATCACGTTGCCTTCGGTAATCGGCGGCAGGTAGCGAATCTGCTGCTCCGGCGTGGCGTAGCGCATCAGGACCGGGCCGATCCAGTTGACGTTCATGTATTGCGGGCCACGAGGCTCGCCGACCTGCCAGGATTCTTCGCCAAGGATGAAGTGGTTCCAGGGCTGGGTGGCGGAGCCGCCGTACTCGACCGGCCAATGTGGGATGAGCAGGTTCTGGGCCGCGAGAATTTTACAGAATTCGAACGAGAACTTGGTGACAGGCGTCGATCCGGGGCCATGGATGGCCCTTTCCTCCCAGTCATCCGGCAGATTCTCGGCAAGCACGTCCTTGACACGCTGTCTATATGCCGTCTGGTTTTCGCTCCAGCCGAATTCCATCGAAATGTGCTCCAAACCCTAACCGCAAGACGTGAGCAATGCTTCTGGAAAGAGACGCACTCAACCACATCGTCCTATGGGACTATGCACCCTTTTGAGGGTTTAAATATCTGGTTTTAAACAGATTTTACTTAAGAGAAGGCCGGAAGAACCTTATCTGCAAAGAGCTGCGCATGCTGGGCAAGCTTGCTCAGCGGGTATCCCGCCGGCACCATCATCGCATGGCTTTCAATCGGCGCGATCGCCACTTTGGCCTTGAGGTGAGCAATCGATTCCTCCGGGGTCATTACCCAGTTTCTCGCAGCCGGAAGCAGTTCCTCGCGCGTGACTCGCTTGAAGGCGGATGTTGCGGAATCCTCCATCCATTCCGCATAGCTGTTGGTCTGGTAGACGATGTGGTCGATCACGTCCTCCACAGTCTGCTCAGGCTCTTCGGAAACGAGGTGCCACATGTCGTTGCTGCCGATCGAACAGATGCGCGCGCGCTTCGCCGGATCCCCCAACCCCGCCACGGCGGCGGCATATTCGGCAAAGGCCTCGACGGGCCCCAGGAAGCCGTCCGCATATTTCGCGACGCGGCGGTAGGCCGGCGCACTGTTCCCGCCAACCCATAGCGGCATGTCGGGGTTGACCGGAAGCGGATTGATGCGAGCGTTCTTCAATTCGAAAAACTCGCCGTTAAAATCGAACGTCTCCCCCCGCCAAAGCCTGCGGATGATCTGTAGTGTCTCGTCGGTGCGCCGCGCGCGCTTCTTGAAATCGTTGCCATAGCGCTCGGCCTCCCCGGGGACATAGCCGATCGCCAGCGCGAGATCGAAGCGCCCCCCCGAAATGATATCGATGACGGCAGCATCTTCGGCCAGGCGAACCGGGTGGTAGAAGGGCGCGAGTGCAATGCACGTGCCGATTCGCATCGTCTTTGTACGCGCCGCGACCGCCGAGGCCATGACAAGGGGCGAGGGCAGGTAGCCGTCTAGCGACCCATGGTGCTCTGCAAACCAGACGCCCTGAAAGCCGATCGTTTCGGTCCACGCGACGAAATCGAGATGCTCGGCATAATGCTGGTGCCAGGGCTTCTGCCAGTTGGCAGGGTTGCGCATGTCGAAGGCAAATCCGAAGCGTGGCTTGCTCATTTCAGGAATTCTCCTCAGGGATGATGCCGTGCTCAGGCAGAGATGCCGGTGATCCGGATGCCGGAACCATCGAGCTTGTAGCGGCGGTTGAGCGTGATGAGGATGCTTGTCAGCGCTTCGCTTGCCGCTGAATTGGCCAGCGGGCCGGCATCCCAGGCGCCAAGGCCGATGGCCCGCGCAAGATCGACCACTTCATCGGCGGCATCGCGATCGTCGGAGCAGACGAGGACATCACATTCGACGTCGTGATCGAGATGCGCCAGGTGATGCGCCGAGATGTTCTGGAAGGCCGAGACCACCCGCACGCCCGGGCCCAGCAAGGTCTGGAGCGCCGCTACCGCACTGCCGCCTTCGGGCAACTGCACCCGGCCCACTTTGGGTGGCATCAGCGGTACGGTGACATCGACCAGTATCTTACCTTCCAGTGCCTCGGCAACCGCCTGCGCCGTCGCCTGCTGCCCGGCATAAGGCACGCTCAGCACCACGATGTCCGCAGCCTCGGCCGCGTCCAGCATGCTTGCGCCGGACGCACTGCCACTGGTTTTCTCCCGGATCGCCGCAGCTGCCTGCTCGGCCTTCGCAATGTCGCGGCTGCCGATGATAACGGGGAAGCCGGCCTTGGCCCAGCGCAGCGCAAGCCCGCCGCCCTCATTGCCGGTGCCGCCGAGAACGGCGATGGTCTTGCGTGCTTCACTCGGCATTGGCTTTCACTTTCTCTCTGCTTTTCGTGACGGGCGTCTGCACGATCGCGCAAGCACCTTGGGCGACCTCGTCCGGATGATGCCGAACGTGTGATCGCAAACTCGCACGGCTGCGTCCATCAAGGCCTCGTGGATCGCCTATTGCGAGGATCTCTTCCCGGTTCATTCCAGCGTGCGATCATGCTTGAGAAAACGAGATGCCCGATTGCTCGAGGCCGGCATCATCTCCGGAATACCCCAGCCAAGGCACTTCAGGCATTGGCTGCAAGCAATCGCGCTATCCACACCCGTTTGGACTATTCGCAAAACGCGCAATGCCCATTAGCTTTGCGGTCAGGCGCAATGGATAGTCCTACGTGATGGATAGCCCACATGTCGCAAGAGCTGAGCTGACAAGTCCACGCGGCATCGCGATCCACGCCCCAAGTGCAAATCGGGATGGGAGCTGAAAGACATGGCCACGAGTATCGCCACGGCACAAAGACCAGACAATGTTCCCGCGGAACTGGTCTATGACTATGACCTGTATGAAGCACCGCGTGAAATAGCGACGGCCTATCAGGTCGATCTCGCACGGAAGATACATGCCGAGGCACCGGAAATCTTCTGGAGCCCCCGCCTCGGTGGCTTCTGGGTCTTCACCAGGGCCGAGGATATCGATCTGGGCCAGCGCAACGGCGACCTGTTCTCGATGCGCGATGTCATCCTGCCCGCAGGAGCAAGCCCGCAACACAACATCCCGCTAGAAGCCGATGGACCGGAACACATCGCCTATCGCGGGATCCTGCAGCCCGTGTTCATGCCCGACCGAATCCTGAAGCTGGAGCAGGAGGTGCGCGCACTTGCGATCGAACTGATCGAATCGTTCAAGGATCGCGGGCACTGCGAGTTCGTCGGCGAGTTTTCGGCGGTTCTGCCGATCGTGATCTTTCTCAAGCTCGCTGCCCTTCCCCTGACGGACAAGCAGGACCTGATGGCCTGGGCCGATGCCGCGGTGCATCCGCTAAAGCAAGAAGATCGCGTCTGGGGATATGGCCAGATGTCGGGCTATATCGACCGACTGATGATGGAGCGGGAACATAGTGATGGTGACGACGTCATCTCGATCATCATGCGTGCGCAGGTTTTCGGCCGGGACATGACGCGCGAAGAGCGCCACAGCATGATCCTCAATGTGCTGCTCGGCGGCCTCGACACGGTGATGGCGACGATGGGCGTGATAGCGCGCTTCCTGGCGGTCAGCCCCGAGCATCGCCGGCAATTGCGGGAGGACAGCAAGCTGATTCCAAAGGCGATCGACGAGCTCATGCGATATCATGGGGCCACGGCCACGGCTCGCGTGATCACGCAGGACACCGTCTACAAGGGTATCCACTTCAAGAAGGATGACCGCGTCCTTATGCAGTCGATGTTCCATGGCCAGGACGATCGCCGCTTCCCCAATGCCGACAGCGTCGATTTCCACCGTCAGGATGTGCGCCATGCCGCCTTCGGGCAGGGGAAGCACCGCTGCATCGGCGCCATGCTTGCCCGGCTGGAAATCCGCATCTTCATCGAGGAATGGTTGCAGCGCATCCCCGATTTCGGCATTGCCGACGGCGAGCTTCCGGTGATTGAGCGGGGCATGGTCAATTCCATCCGCAAGCTGCCACTGAGCTGGCCGGTTCCTGGCTGATGAGTGCCTCCGGCGTTGGCGGAGCAGTGTTTAGGGCACGCCGCCGACATGTCGGGTCAGGAGGCCAGACTCGATCCCCTTCAGATTGAGCGGATCAAGTCCAGTTTGCCTTCTTTGCCGTCATTTCGGCGTCGTCAGGTGATTCCGTTGACTTTAAATCACTCTAGTTCGCCAGCCCGAAAGGCGCCCGCTCAGGCCCTGCATCGTCCGATCATGTGTGCAGACCGCCTGATCATTGCAGCTTGTTGCGCATGTCCCTTCCAAGGGGGACCAGGCTGCTGGTGATAAGCGAAACCAGTTGCGATTGACGGCTCACGTCGGCCTTCAGGAACATGGAGCGCAGGTGCGCGCGGGCCGTGTTGTGCAGTATCTTGAGCTCGGCCTCGATATCCTTGAGGCACATGCCCTTCGCCAGTCCGACCGCGAGTTGCGCCTCGGTGTGGGTGAAGCTGAACAGTTGCTGCAGCATTTTGATGTCGTCGCGGCAAACCGATTCGTTGATGCGGGCAAAGACAAGCACCGAATATTCGGGATCGCCGGTCAGGAACGACGGATGTGTTCGCCGCCGCACGATCACGTTGAGGCGCCCGCCCTCATCTCCGCGGCGCAACCGCAGCGCTTTACTTTCGAACGGCGCGTTCGGCTGCACAGCCTCTCTCAAAACCTTCTGGAAAGCGGGATCGTCGCTCTCGTCAATTGCATGAAGGCCCATGGCCCAGAAGCGCAGGCCGATCTTCTGCTCGATAGCGAACTCAGCCGTTCGGTTGAGCAGGTAGGTGTGCCGTGATGCGGTCACGAGGACGGCTGCAATGCCGAGGCTGTCCAGCGCATCGGTCTGGAATTCGCCGACGATGCGTGCATGGGTCAATTCGCGCCGAATGCGCATTGCCGTGCGGAAGTGGACCCCGATGTCGCGAAGGAGCTGGCTTTCCATCCGGCTGAACGGCTCATCGCCCCGGCCTCTGCCGCAATTGAGCGTGACCTGCGCGCCATCCTGCGTGTCGACGCAGGTAACCATCATGTGGGCAACGTCATAGTCGTTCAGCAGGGTGTCTATCGACTGTGAGCTCGGCATCTCACGCCAGTCCAATATCCCCACCTCACCGATCTTGAGATCGAACGGCAGCAGATCGCGCGAATGGTGATGCTCCCAGTCATGTAATGCCTGGGGCGAGGCCAGCGGTCCGGCCGCATAGAGTTGCTGTGGTGAGCTGCTGTCGCGCAAGGCAATGCGCAGGCAGGCGACGTTTGCGTTGAGCAGTTGCCTCAGCTTTTCAAGAGCCCTGACCCAAGGCGACGCCTCAGACGCTTCGCGATAGATGGACGAGATGAGATCGTCATAGGCGACCGCCGTTTCCAGTTCGACGAAGCTGCATTCGTCTTCGCCGGCGTTCGGCACACCAGGCGAAGAATGGACTTCGGCGTGTGGCATCGATCCTGCTCCATTGCATGTACCAGCGACTGGCAGCGCAAGCTCCGGCTGCACGCCGTTGTCTGCGAGTATCTGCGAGCCCGCTCTCTGGACGGAGAGTACTGGTCGGCTCTTCGGTCGGTAACGTCCTTCCAGACTATTGTGTAGTAGCTGCTGAAGTTTATGCAGGAAGCCATTCGAGCCTTGGGAGAGCAGGAATGGCGCAGTCCGGTTGGCTGGCGGGAGATGTGGCCCTGATCACGGGTGGTGGCTCCGGTTTGGGCCGGGCTCTGGTGGAGCGGTTCATAGCTGAAGGTGCAAGGATCGTCGTCCTCGAATACTCGCAGGAGAAATCAGACGCGCTCGTTAAGGATTTTGGTGAAAGCATCGCCGTTGTAACCGGCGACGTCCGCTCGCTGGCCGATAACAAGAAGGCGGTCGCGCTCGCCCTCGAGCGTTTCGGAAAGCTCGACATCCTGGTCGGCAATGCGGGCATCATGGATATGCCGGCAATGATGATCGACCTTCCCGAAGATCGGCTGGATGCCGCATTCGATGAAGTGATGGGCGTGAACGTCAAGGGCTACATTCTTGCCGCTTATGCGGCGGCGCCAGAATTGCTCAAGACCCGCGGCTGCATGGTCTTCACCGCATCATCGGCGAGCCATATCCCCGGCGGCGGCGGAATCTTCTATACCACGTCAAAGCATGCGGTCACGGGGGTCGTGCGCGAACTCGCCTACCAGCTTGCCCCGGCGGTTCGCGTCAACGCGATCTGCCCCGGACCGATGAGGACCGATCTGCGCGGGAGTGCAGCGCTTGGTATGCAGGATTTCGTCTTCTCACCGGAGGATGCCGCCGTGAAGGCGGGGCTCGCCAAGGTCTTCCCGCTGCCGTGTGACGATCCGGCCGACTATGCGGGCCTGTTCGTCGCGCTGGCATCAAGGAACAATGCTGCCACGACCACCGGGGAAGTCATCAACGCTGCCGATGGCATCCGGATTCGCGGTCATATGGCTGTGACCGGCGAAAGCGCGCGGTCTTGGGCCAAGGATTGATCCGACGCGATTCGGCGGGGCAGGGCGCTGGCTTCAAAGCGTCCTGCCGCCGTCCGCGACGATGACCTCGCCGGTGATATAGCTGGCGAGGCCCGAGGCCAGGAAAAGCACGACGAGAGATCGACGACGACGGCATGACCCCCGCCTGCGGCAAATCCTTTCGCCACCGCGCGCCCAATTCCCGCTGCCCCACCTGTGATGACGCCGATCTTGTCCTGGAAATTCACGAATCTTCTCCCGACGATGGTGACGCCTCGCGACCAACAATCGCAGGTAGCCGTTGCTAATCCTTCTGGGCGAATTTCCGGACGCGCACCCGCCCAGACAAGGAATCCGCAGATTTCAAAAGCGCGGGCAGGAAGGAATCGCGAGATGCCTGGAGCAGGACGGGTCGCCGGAACGGTTGCGATAACGGTGCCGATGGCGAGTATCGACGCCATCTCGTCCGCTCGGACGACCACTGCGCTCGGGTGAATTGCTATGAAGGAAGGAAGCTGATGCGTGTCTGGAGATTTTGAGAGTGTTTGAGCTGACGAACAGGATAGCTGCGGACCGCCTGGACGAGCTGGTACGCGATTTCGACCATCACAGCGCGGAGTATCGCTCGAACTCGATCGATATCCTGATGCGGATGCAGGAGACGCGTCCATTTTCGCACAGCCCGAAGCATGGTGGGTTTTACATTGCGACAAAGGCGAGCGACTGCCTGACGATCGCGAAGGATGCGATCGGGTTCTCGAACGATCCGACCGACGTGATCCCGGATCTCGAGCCGACGAAGATGATCCCGATTAACGTCGATCCGCCCGAGCTGTACGATTACCGTGCGATTCTTAACCCGCTGTTTGCACCCACCCGGATCAAGGCGCACGCCGCCTACGTGCGCGAGGTGGCGGAAGGCCTGATGGACAAGATCGTGGCGCGCGGCGGCGGGGACCTGAAGTGGGACTATGCGCTGCCGCTGACCGGGATTATGACGCTCAAGCTTGCAGGCCTGCCGCCCGAGGACTGGGAGCACTACGCCCCGCCGCTGCATAAGCTGATCTACAGTGGCCTTCCGATCGAGGAGCGGCTGAAGGACATGGGCGTTATGATCGCGCGGATGCAGGCGGAAATCCGCCGGCTGAAGGACGATCCGGTGCCCGGCTCGGTGATCGAATATCTGCACAATGTCGACATGGCGGGGCGCAAGCTGCGGCTCGACGAGATCGACGGGGTGATCCTGATCATGCTGGGCGGGGGCCTTGACACGACGCAGGCGTTGTTCGGGATGAGCGCAGTGTACCTGGCCGAGAACCCGCATCGGCGCCAGGAGTTGATCGACAACCCAGACCTCATGGACAATGCGATCGAGGAGTTCCTGCGGGTGTTTCCGCCGACGCAAGGCAACTCGCGGCGAGCCACGCGCGAGGCAGTGGTGGCCGGGCACACGATCAAGCCCGAGGAATGGGTGTTCATGTCCTATGCAGCGGCGAACCGCGATCCGGACGAGTATGAGAACCCCCACGAGATCGATTTCCGGCGCGAGAATATCCGGCACCTTTCGTTCGGGGTCGGCCCGCATCGCTGCCTCGGCTCGCACCTTGCGCGGCTCGAGGCCAAGACGATGTTCCAGGTTCTCCTGGAGAAGGCGCCAAACTACAAGCTGGTCGAAGGCGGCGTCGAACTGGGCGCTGACATCGGCACCATTGCGGGCTTCGCCAGGATCGAAATCACCGTCTGAACAGACCATCCGGGCAAAGTGGGGCTTCCTGCACCCTCTCCCCGGAACTTCCTCGATGACTTGGAAAATTAAAAGGCCCGGGATCAAACCCGGGCCTTCTTTTTAGCGCAGGGGCGAATCGCGTTCAGCCGACCGTGGCAAGCTCCCGCAGGGCGTTGGCGATGCTGGTCAGGGCCGCGTTGGAGGCGGGAGAGATCTGGTACGATGTGACGAACCCGTGGGGTAGGTCGTCGAAATGGATCACTCTGCATGGTACTTCTGCAAGCTTGAGCCGCTCAGCATAGCCTTTACCCTCATCACGAAGGGGGTCGAACTCGGCGGTTACCACGATGGCTGGGGGCAGGCCGGCCAGCGTCTCGCACAGAAGTGGCGATGCGAGATCGGATAGCGCAGCGCTGCCCGAGACATAATGGTTCCAGAACCACTCCATGTCGGAAGCGGTCAGAAGGCCACCCGACTTGCGTTCCGTGTACGATGGTAGTGAGCGACGTGCATCGGTGACGGGATAGAGCAGCAGTTGCCCGTCAATCGCAGGTCCGGCCCGGTTCCGCGTGAGAATGCATAGGGCAGCGGCAAGATTTCCACCGGCACTGTCGCCAGATACGATCAGCGGGATGCCACCAAGGCCGAGCGCCTCGCGATTGTCCTCAAGCCAGCGCAGGGCCGCGAAACAGTCTTCTAGCCCGCCGGGAAACGGCGTTTCCGGTGCTAGACGATAGTTGATGGAAAGAACGGCACAGCCGCTTCGTTCGACGAGCCCCGTCATGGCAATGTCATGGGTTTCGATATCGCCCAGAACCCAGCCGCCGCCATGTATAAAGAGAACCACTGCAACGGGTTTGCCTTCAGGTCGGTAAAGGCGCGCGGCAAGGTCCCCTTCGACGCCGGGATATTGCAGCTCGCGGATCTCGCCGATCTGCTCGCGCTCGCCGACGAGAAACGCCGACCACATGGCCCGCGCCGCTTCTGGTTCCAGCGTTGGTATTGCGGGTGCTTCGGCGATAGCGGCGCACATGACTTCATATTCAGGCGCCAGGGTCGGGATTCTCATGATGAGGGCCTTTTTATTGTCAGTCCAGCTAAACGGATTTTCTCGTTCCGTGCCGAGGTCGGAGGCTACGTCTGTCCGGACTATTGGCAACGACGATACCCGGCACAGACCCGTGCCGGCTCAGACGATCGAAAGTACGCTGGTAAGAATGGTCCTGACCAGGTCGGCTTGACCGCGAATGCCCATCTTGCCGTAGATGCGTCTGGTGTAGCTTCTCGCCGACTCGATTGTGATCGCCATTGCATCAGCTGCTTCGGCGATGGAGGCACCTTGGCTGATCAACAAGGCCATCCGCGCTTCGCTGGGCAGTAGTCCGAAAAGTTGCGCCAGCTGTTCGTGCCTCCCGGTCAGCGAACCGATGTCGCCTTGGAGATAGGCAATGATCACCGCTGTTCGGTCGACGCTGAGGTTCGAAGGAACGAAGGGCGCCAGGACGAAGTAGAGCCATGGTTCGTCCGGCAGAGCAATGGCTTGCGGACGTCTCATCTCGCCCGCGGTCAGCGAAGCGATCGCCGTTTTGAGCACGGCGTTGGTAACGGGTCGGCTTGCCACGAGCTTGCCGCGCTGTGATATTCTTAGGCTCGCGGAAAGGCCGAGCAGCGCGTTCGCCTGATCGGACCGCCCGACGACAGTTCCGGTGACGTCCAGTGTCAGCCAGCCGATGTTGAGGCGCCCCATCACGCCATCGGCAACGCGCGCGCGCGCGCGCTCGTTTTCCAGAGCGAGATAGTTGCCGAGCGCGTGTTTCAGATGAAAGGCACAACGGCCGAGCAGCACTTCGTGGCCACTGTCGAAGGGGGCGTCGTTGCGCGCGATGAACAGCCAGCCCGTCACTCCGCCGGATGCGGCAATGCGAACGACCTTGAGGTAGCGGATGTTGCGCGCTTCGAGGATCCTCTGGCGATACAGAGCGTGTTCGTTGTTCTGCTCGTCCAGCAGGTGCGAAATATCGTAGACCCTGCCGTCGACGAGTTCCTTGTTCATGATCGGATCAAGCCGGTAGAAGCCTTCGGCGTAGTCGCGCCGCACTTCATCAGACGCGGGCATGCCCGAATAGATTTCCATAACTCCGCCGGGCACTTGATCCGCCGGGCGGAAGATCATCCCGGCATAGTTGGCATGGACCGCCTGCCGGAGCCGTTCGAGGAATCGCTTCCAGGGATCGGCTTCGAAGGAGCCTTCGTGGAGCGTGGCGATGAGTTCGTCTTCACTGTCGGCGATCATGGCGGTGCCAACGTCCCATATGGGGGCATTGCCGTCCACCCCCATCAGCTAGGTTCCCATGCCAAAGAGCCACCCGGCGGCAGCGCCGCAGCGGGGAGAACGCGGATCGAGGAGATCGAGGTTGACCGGAAAGCCGATAGGGCAGCCTGACGAATACGCCGGGATATGGGAGGATCACGCGCGCGCGCTGGTCGAGGTGAAGGAGCAGTGGTTCGCGTCTGGCTGGGCGGATACGCTGGAGGAACGCCATCGCGCGATGTACCACGTCATGTCGATAGCCCATACCGGCTTCAACGTATTTGTGGCGCCACGGCAGGACTATCCTTTCTTCAGCAAAACCCATGCCTTCCATCATCCCGTGACCTTCACCTGGGGGCTGTGCTGTCCCGATTTCCATTATCAGTTCACCTTCCTCGATGGTGCGCACAGCTATCGTATCCGCGGGAAGCGCGGAACCATGCGCTGGAGCGAGATCCATCTGCAGAACGGATTTTGGGGAGATCCGGCCTACCGGCAGATCGGCATCGTAGATTTCGATACACTCGAGATGGACGCCGACGGTAACTTCGAGCTGATTGTCTCGCCGCATGAACATGCCGGCAACTCTTTTCGAACCGAACCGTCGGAGAACCATATGCTGCTGGTAGTCCGGGACGCGATCTACGACTGGAATCGCGACGAGCCCGCGACAGTGCAGGTCGAGATGCTCGACGCGGGTGAGGTGCCCCTTAAACGGATCGAAGACCGCGATCTTCCTCGCCGCTTGCGGAACCTCACGAACTTCATCCGGTCGTCGGCCCGCGAATGGATCTGCCGCAACGGCGATGTCGTGGCGGACGTCGGCCTCAACGCGTTCTGGACCGGCAAGGAGCAGGCCCGGGGCGGCATTCAGCATGCTGTCTACCATTTCATGGTCTTCGACATCGCCGAAGACGAAGCTCTGGTGATCGAAGCGGACGTGCCTCACGAGGGCAGGTTCTGGGCAGTCCAACTCGCAAACCTCTATTACGACACGGTCGATTACCTGAACAACCAATCTTCGTTAAATGGTAACCAGACGGCCATCGACGCGGATGGCAAGGCTCGCTTCGTGCTCAGCTTGACCGACCCTGGTGTAGCCAACTGGCTCGATCCGGTAGGGAACCGCCGTGGCGTGGCGGCTTGGCGCTGGGTCCATTGCGACAATGTGACGACGCCGCGGGTCCGCAAGGTCAAGCTGGCAGACCTCGGCCAGCACCTTCCCGCCGAGACCGCGACGGTCGATCCCGACCAACGGCGGGCGACGATCGCCGCACGCGGCGCCGGAATTCGTCGCCTCTACGGGCTTTGACATTATCTGATTTGCAAGGACGAGTCATGACCTTCCCGACATCACAGGACCTTATCCGCGCGGCGGAGCTGGAGACCAATCTTTCGGACTGGACGCTGGACCATACCGGCACGCCCTTCGAAGGCCTCCAGATCCTTGTCGACGATCTTCACATGCACGCTGGCATGCATGTCACGGGCGAGCATCGTTTCTACCGCGCACTGATGGAGGTCCTTACATCACGCCTCAAATATGTCGCGGACAGGAAACGCAATCCGGGCTGGCGTGACGAAGTTGTATCAGAACCGATCTTCATTCTTGGCCTGCCGCGCTCGGGCACGACCTTCCTCCACAATCTCATGGGCGCCGATCCCGAGCGCAGGGCGCCCAGACTTCATGAGTTGTGGGGTCCCTCTCCGCGAATTGAGGGAGACATGGCCCGACAACTGCGCGTGGAGTATTGCCGCGACCGACTCTCCTCCCTCGGCATGCTCGACGAGGACTGGCTTGGCGTCCATCCCATGGGACCGGATCGAGCAGAGGAATGCATATTCTTCTGGGATCTCCTGCTCAGTTCCGTCACCTTCATGGCGTGGGCTGAAATTCCAAATTACCAGCAGTTCGTTTTCAGTCGTGACTTCCGCGGAATATACCGGGAGTATCGCGACTACCTGAAGTACATGCAGTTCAGGACCCGCAATCGTGGCTGGGTGCTCAAGACTCCCATCCACGTCCGATTTCTCGACGAGATCCTGGATACTTTCCCGGACGCTCGGTTCGTCCACTGCCACCGCGACACCGCGAAGATTTATCCGTCGATTGCCAACATGACGACCGTCCTGCACAGCAAGTTCGTCAACGTCCCTCCGCACGAGAACGCGGTGGCGGGGGACTATGACGGTACCTGGCAGAGCGCTCTGGAATTTCGCCAGCGGCCCGGAATGGCGGAGCGGTTCGTCGACATCCAGTTCCTCGATTTCCGCGACGATCCCATCGGCACTGTACGCCGGATTTTCGAGGCACTTGGGGAAAATTTCTCCAGGGAACGCGAGACGGCGCTTGAAGCGTGGTTGAAGCATGATGTCTCGGAACGCGCTGGGCAGAAGCACCATCAGTATTCGCTAGCCGACATCGGCGTTACGGAAGCCGATATCGACCGGAAGACAGGGGACTACCTCGCGGCATTCAATGTCCGGCTGGAGCGCTGAACCGATGCCTAGGCCAAGGTCTGTCCATTTGGACGAACCGTGGAAGCGAGAAGGCCGCTAGAAAACGGGCAGACCTGATTTCGCAAGAGGATTGTCCCGCATGCTGCAATTGCCCGGTGTTGCCTTCAAGCTTGAACATGATCAGTCGATGGTCGACGATGTCCTTGCGAGGGTGCGGGCAGCACGCTTTCCGTCAGTGCAGGCTGGTGAGGACTGGCAGACCGGCACGCCGCTGTCCTACATGCGTCGGCTGCGTGACCACTGGCTGGACTCGTTCGACTGGAGTGTCTGGGTAGACCGGATCAATGCCTTCGAGCATCGCATGGTCGACGTTCGTGGCGAGCGCATCCATGTCGTTGTCGAACAGGGCTCGGGCAGGAATTCGCTGCCGCTGATCATGACTCATGGCTGGCCCGGAAGCTTCATCGAGTTCCTCGACCTGATTGACCGCCTCGCCCATCCGGAACGCCACGGCGGCCGGGAAGAGGATGCCTTCACAGTCATCGTGCCGAGCCTGCCGGGCTATGGCTTTTCCCCGCCTCCGTCCAAACCGCTGGCTCCCATGCAGATCTCGCAGCTCTGGTCGGCGCTGATGGTCGAGGGCTTCGGCGTCGAGCGCTACGTTGCCTATGGCAGCGACTGGGGTAGTCTCGTCACGGCGGGAATGGCGTTCGATTGTCCGGAGCGGCTTGCTGGCATCATGATCACCACGCCTGGCGCGGCGCCCGATATTTCTGCCGGACCTGCGCTGACGGAGGAGGAGGAGCAGTTCATCGGGCGCCTGCAGGCCGCAATGCAGGGAGAGACGGCATACCAAGCCATTCAGGGCACCAAGCCCCAGACGCTGGCCTATGCGCAGACGGATTCCCCGATCGGTCTTGCCGCATGGATCATCGAGAAGTTTCAAGGATGGACCGTGCCGGGGCTGAAGCAGGATCCGCCGTTTTCGATGGACGTGCTGCTCGCCAACGTGATGCTCTACTGGATCGGGGAGCCGTTGGCACCGACATGGCTGTATATGTTCCTCGACTCCAGCATGCAGCCTCGCAGCGGAAAGGCAAAGGTGCCGGCAGCCTTCATGATGCCGCCTGAAGACCTGTTCCCCCCCGCGCCACGCAGTTGGGTGGAGCGATCCTTCGACGTTGCGGACTACACGATTGGCGGGGTCGGTCATTTCCCGGGGCTGGACAGCCCGGACAAGCTCGTGACGGAGCTCCGGCGGATCCTGCTGCCGTTGGCAAAGCGCTAGATCAGGCTTGGCGCTCGTCAGAACAGGTCGACGATCGCCCCGGAGATCGCGCCGGACTGCGGCAGGCAGAGCCAGGAGACGGTGCGGGCCAAGGTCTGCGGGGCGATGTGATCGGGTGCGATTACCCAATGATGCAGGATCGTGGCCGGTAGCCGCACCATGCCAGCTTCCGGAGGGGATGCGACGACGCTGATCATCCTTCCCGAAGAACCATGCTCGGCCAGCACCTCGGCCTGGCCCTTGCGGCATGACAACGAGGCTTCGGCATCATGCGGCAGATAGACGTTGACGCAGGCATCAAGCCTGCCGCCGATTTCTGCCGCTTTGATAGCGGCGCTTCCCGTTTGGCCACTGTCGGTCTGGTCGAGCGGAAGCGCGAGCGCTCTGCCCCCGGCCTCGACGACAGACCTCGCGATCGCGTCTGCATCGCCAGCCTTGGCCGCCGCCACGACCGTTGCCCCCGAATCCGAAAGCGCGCCGGCGATATCCCGCGCCACGATGCCCGCGCCAACAACAAGGATGACTTGTCCGGCAAGAGGATGCTGCAGGCCTGATCGCGGTGCCCGGCTGGAAATGCCGTGGATGTTTGTCGTCCCCCAGAAGGCGCGCATTTCCTTGATCCGGCCATACTCATCGAAACGGAACGTGTCCGTCACCTCGATAATCATCGGATCACTCGCCAGCCCCATGTAGCAGTAGAACGAAAAGGCAGCGGCGTTCTCGGGAAAGCGGAAATCTCCCGTCAGTTGCAGGAATGAGGGCTCGTGCCGGAACCGCTCGTAGAAGGCACGGATCTCATCCTTGCTGCGCATGATCGCTGTTCCGACCGGATCTTCGAGTGTCGCATCGTCGGCATAGAGCGCCATGACGCGATCGAAGTCCCTGGCATTGAAGGCCTTGATATATCCGGTGATGAGATTGCGGATATCGTCGCTGCTGATCATGGCCTGCCCTTTTTCGTCCTGGCTCGAGGTACGTTGTCACGGGGATGTTCTATTACCTGTTCCAGTCGCATCGTCTTGATGGACGTCACGCGGCCGAGCGCTGGCGTCCGGAGCTCTATCCAATTGGACGAGGCGAGGTGGTTTGCCGCTGTTAAGCTCGATGTCGAAGCAATTGCCAGGACCGTCGATGACTCTGATTTCTCTCGCGCGCCCCGAACTCTTGGTAGCGCGGTGCCTTGTTGGTGGTGAGTGGGTCAGCGGGGATCGGACCTTTTCCGTGCGCAATCCGGCCAACGGCCGTGTCCTTGCCGAAGTGCCTTCGCTCGGACGCGATGCCGTGGACATTGCCGCAACCCGCGCCGCCGAGGCCATGCCGGCCTGGGCGAAGCTGACGGCCAAGCAGAGAGCGGCAATCCTGCGCCGCTGGTTCGATCTGATGATTGCGAACGCCGACGATCTCGCGGCGATCATGACAGCCGAGCAGGGCAAGCCGCTTGCCGAGGCGCGTGGTGAAATCCTCTACGCAGCCAGTTTCATCGAATGGTTCGCCGAGGAGGGTAAGCGAGCCTACGGAGATGTGATTCCCGCGCACGACCCCTCAATGCGGCTAATTGTGGTCAAGCAGCCGATCGGCGTTACGGCGGCGATCACACCGTGGAACTTCCCGGCTGCGATGATCACCCGTAAGGCCGGGCCCGCGCTGGCGGCAGGCTGCGCGATGATCGTCAAACCCGCCAGTGCGACACCGCTGACCGCGTTTGCGTTGTGCCGTCTGGCAGAAGAGGCCGGGGTTCCTCCCGGTATCCTGTCCTGCATCACCGGCAATGCCTCGGAAATTACCGACGCATTCTGCCGGCACGAGTATATCCGCAAGATCAGCTTCACTGGTTCGACCCAGATCGGTCGTCAACTCATGGAGCAGGCGGCGAAGCACATCACCAAGCTGAGTCTCGAACTGGGTGGCAATGCGCCTTTCATCGTGTTCGACGACGCGGATCTCGACGCGGCCGTGGCAGGCGCGATGCTATCCAAGTTCCGCAATGCGGGGCAGACCTGTGTGTGCGCCAACCGGATCTACGTGCAGGCTGGTATCCATGACGCCTTCGTGGCGAAGCTCGCAGACGCGGTGCGTTCACTGAAGGTCGGTGATGGGACAGCGCCCGACACGCAGATCGGGCCACTGATCAACCACGCAGCGCTCGGCAAGATCGAGGAGCATATCGCAGATGCCCTTGCCAAAGGAGCAACGCTCGTTGCCGGCGGATCGCGCTCGGAGCGGGGCGGCACGTTCTTCCAGCCAACGCTGGTCACGGGCGCGACACGGGACATGCTGGTGGCCGAGGAAGAGACCTTCGCACCTCTTGCGCCGGTGTTCCGTTTCAAAACCGAGGAAGAGGTGATCGCGCTGGCCAATGACACGCGGTTCGGCCTCGCCTCCTATTTCTTCGCGCGTGACATCGGCAAGGTCTGGCGCGTCGCCGAGGCGCTCGAATACGGCATTGTCGGTGTCAATACCGGCCTGATTTCCACCGAAGTCGCGCCGTTTGGTGGTGTCAAGGAAAGCGGTCTCGGGCGTGAAGGATCCAAATATGGGATCGAGGATTACCTGGAAATCAAATATATCTGCATGGGTGGCATTAACTGAACACCATATGCCGCGATAGAACGGCAACGAAGACATGGAGGGAATGGGTGGCCGCAAAGAGAAATTCTGGAGGGCGGCCTGTGACGTGGCGATCGCGCCCAGTTTGTTCTGCCATGCTTCTGGTCATTATCGGGCTTGCACTTGTGGCCGGGGGTGTCCAGCTCATGCTGTTGGGCGGATCGTTCTATTACCTCCTATCGGGCGCTTTCCTGCTGGTCTGCGCATGTCTCTTGATCACCAGACCCCGGTACGGCTTCTTCGCCTATGCGGCATTCCTCATCGCCACGGCTGTGTGGGCCGTCGCGGAGGTCGGTGCGGATTTCTGGGGTTTGTTCGCGCGACTTGCAGCGCCGCTCGTGGTCGGCCTCGGCATGGTCTTCGGCGCGATCATCAGGCGCCATGGCTGGTGGCGCACGATGCTCGGGGCTCTCGGCGTCGTGGTGGTTGCCTTCTTCGCACAAGCCGGGCTCGATTCGGTTGGCACGGCCCAGACGCAGGTCAAGGATCTTGCCCGGGCAAAAGGTTCCGACTGGGAAACCTATGCCGGAGATCTCGGCGCGAACCGGCACTCGAGACTTTCGCAGATCACGCCTGCCAATGTCTCGAACCTAGAGCCGTTGTGGACCTACCGGACAGGCGACTTGCCGGGGCCGGCGGATTCCGCCACGGTCTGGACGCAGGAAGTCACGCCGTTGAAGGTCGGCAACAGGCTGTTCATCTGCACCGCGCACTCGCAGGTTCATGCGATCGACGCCGAAACAGGCAAGGGCCTCTGGAAGCACGACCCTCGCGCGACCATCAACTGGGCGCCGCTGCGTGCATGCCGTGGCGTCGCCTACTTCCATGACACGACGGCACCCTTCGCCGCCGCCTGCGCGGAGCGGATCATCTCGGCGACGGTAGATGGGCGTCTTTCGGCGGTCGACGCCACCAATGGCAGGCCGTGCAAGGGCTTTGGCTTGAACGGGATGATCGACCAGCGCGCAGGGCTGGGCGATGTCACACCGGGCTACTATTTCACCACTTCGGCTCCGCTGGTCGTGGGAGATCATGTCATCATTGGCGCCCAGGTGCTCGATGGCGGCACGATCGGCGAGCCGTCCGGCGTCATCCGTTCGTTCAACGCCCGCACCGGTAAGCTCGACTGGGCTTGGGATCTCGGCGCACCCGACCGGAAAGACGGTGAGAACTACACACGCGGCACGCCCAATGCGTGGGCTCCGCTGACGGCTGATGCGCAGCTCGGCCTGGTCTTTGTCCCGCTCGGAAACCCCACGCCCGATTTCTTCGCGTCCTATCGCACGCCGGCGATGGAGAAGTTCGGTTCGGCCCTCGTCGCGCTCGACGTGGCAACGGGCAAGCTGCGGTGGAGCTTCCAGACCACGCACCATGATATCTGGGACCAGGACATACCCGTTCAACCGAGCCTCTTCGAACTCGAGACGCCCGAGGGCAGGGTTCCCGCTCTCGTCCAGCCCACCAAGCGCGGCGAACTGTTCGTTCTTGATCGGCGCACCGGAAAACCGCTGCTCCCGATAGAGGAACGTCCTGCTCCACAAGGCGCCGTCAGGGGAGATTTCACCGCGCCAACGCAGCCCTATTCGATCGGCATGCCGAGTCTGCTTTTGCCCTATCGCCTGAGTGAAGCGACAACCTGGGGCGTGACGCCAATCGACCAGATGCTCTGCCGTATCCGTTTTCGGCAATTGCGCTACGAAGGGCCGCTAACACCGCCTTCGGTTCAGGGTTCGCTGTCCTATCCCGGGAGCGCCGGAATCGTCAGTTGGGGCGGCGTGTCGATCGATCGCGATCGTCATCTTCTTGTGGTCAATACCACCCACTCGCCGTTCGTCACACGGCTGATACCCCGCGCGGAAGCGGATAGGATGGGCCTCAGCACGCCACCCAATACCGGTGCGAACGGGGGAAGCCGGGGCAGCAGCGAGGCCATGAAGAGTGGGGCCAAGGCAGGGCATCCGCAGTTCGGTACGCCTTATGCCGCGCAGGCGCTGCCATTTCTGTCACCACTTGGCGTACCGTGCATGGCTCCGCCATGGGGAAGGATTACTGGAATCGATCTCAGCACGCGCAAGGTTTCCTGGCAGCGTCCGTTCGGTACCTCGCGTGATACCGGTCCGCTGGGCCTGCGCACCGGCCTGCCGCTGCCAATCGGAGTCCCGGCTGCTGGAGGGCCGATCACCACGGCAAGCGGACTTACCTTCATCGCCGCGGCGCAGGATCGGTTCCTTCGTGCGATCGAAACGACGACCGGGCGAGAGCTCTGGCGCGGACGTCTCCCTGCCGGCGGGCAGGCAACGCCGATGACCTACGTCTCTGCTCCGTCAGGCCGGCAAATCGTCGTCGTCTCCGCCGGTGGCCACGGTGGACTCAATACCGAGCCGGGCGACTACATCGTCGCCTATACGTTGAAGCAATAGGTCGAGCCGACCGGCCAATGTCCCGCGAGGATCCTGGAGATCTCATGCAGCCGAACGAACCGGACCTCAGGATTTCGCTCGAGCACATGACCGTGCTGGGCATGTCGACGGAGCAGATTATCGCCACGGGCGAGGAGCTGAGAGTCGATCACGTCAGCCTGATCCTAGATACCGGGCCTTATGACCTCGGCGTGAAATCGTTTCTCGCCAATCCCGAAATGACGGCCGAGACGGCTCGAAGGCTGGAATCCAGTCCACTGAGCGTCCATGTCACCGAAGGCTTTCTGCTCGAGCCGGAGACCAACTTCGATCGCCTCGCGCGATTGCTCGACGTGACCGCCGCACTCGGAACCGGGATGGCGGTGGTCATGGTCATCGATCCCGACCAGGTGCGCGCGGCAGCCAGCCTTGCAAAGCTTTGCGAGATGGCGCGGCCCCTGGGGATCATAATGTCCGTTGAATTCGTCGCGACGACGCCGGTTGCCGGCCTTGGCGAGGCCCGCCAGCTAGTATTGCAATCGCAGGCGCAGAACGCGGCTATTTCCTGCGACATCCTGCACCTCGTCAGATCAGGGGGTGCTCCGGCAGACATCCAGGCTTTCGAATTTCCATTCGGCGCTGCGCAGCTTTGCGATGGGCCTGCAGTCCTTGCGCGGGACCAGTGGGATATGGAGGGCATCGCCGGTCGCCTCGTGCCGGGGGAGGGCGATTTTCCGGTCGTCCAATTCCTTGCCGCGCTTCCGCCGGAAGTGGTCGTCGGTGTGGAAGTCCCGATGGGCATCGAGCCTGGACCAGACCTGATTTCCGCCGCCGCGCGCAGCGTCGCTGCTGCACGAAGGCTGAGTCCGCGCCTTGCCAAAATTGATCCGGGGGCGACCGCCATGCCGGTCCAATCCCATACAACCAATCCTGATTGAAGGTCGAACGATGGACCACACCACCGAAACGAGTCTCGCCGGCGTCTCCTTGCTCATCTAGCTGCAGGCACGACCGGCTCAGCAGATGAGTTCATGAACGCTCCGATCATCATCACGCGTTCGAAGGACGGCTCAAGGCCTTCCTGAATGTTTGCCGGCATCGCGGTGCAATGGTCTGTCGGAAAACTACAGCGGAAGGCGGACTCGCTTTACAGGACTATGCCGCCAGCAAGGCCATCCAGCGCGGCCTTGCCACTGGAGCACAGAGCGAGATCATATTTGGCCACAACGAGCTCGGCGTTCAGCTCTTCCATCGAAGTCTGGACGTGCAAGGGGCGTAAGCAGAGCTTCTAGGAACTTCCCACGCGGCGGGCGCCACCCTTTGGTGCTTATGATCGGGCAGCTGCGCCGCCGGTCTCGCCAAGGAAATTCAGTTCGAGCAGAACGCCGTTCGGATCTCTGACGAAAAGCTGGGCGAGCGGTATCTCCGGGATCGCATTTTCCCGCCAGCCAATGTCCATCTGGCGGAACCGTTCGATGAAGACCGCCATCTCAGAACAATCGAGCGCCACATGGTGTATCGCGCCGCTACCCGTCCTTGCCACGACCGGCGTACCGTCATCGTCAGGATATCGTGAGCTTAGAGCCCCAACATGGATGACCGGCATCCCGTTGTCGTCGCGCAGCCAGCCGCCTTGCGCCGATGGCTCGGGCTCGATCATGCCGGTGGCCTTCAGGCCCAGGGCATCGGTGTAGAATTTCAGCGTTGCCATGACGTCGGCCACGCGCAGGTTGATGTGGTCAACTCCCTTGATACCCATCGGCTGAATCCTCGTCCCGTACCGAATACGCCCGGCTTCAGACTATCGAAGTCTCGTCGAAGTAGGCATGCATGCGCACGATCAACCCGCTCTCGTCCACCTCGACGATCTCGATGACGCGCATCGCGACCGGAGCGCTTCCCGCCGCCGTCAGCCTGGCGGTAAACAGCATCGCAGCCGATCCGGCGTTGGCAGCAATGTGCTCGACGGTGATTGCCACGCCCAGCGCCGCTCCTTGCTCCCAGAACGCGCGCAGTGCGGCGTGGCCCGTGATCGGGGGCGTGCCGACCGGATCCTCGAAACTGGCTTCAGGCGCGAACAGCGCCAAGCGCGCGTCGATGTCGCCATTGCTGAAGGTGTCGACATAGGCAAGCGCCGCTTTACGCGCGCGGTCTTCGGCGCCGGTTCGCCGATCGAGGGCGGTTTTCACGAACATCTCTCGCAATGTCATACCGGCTGCCGTCCTACTTATCTTCCAGCGATATTAGAGGTGCGATGGCTTGACAACCTCCTCCATTCAGACGAGCCCACGACCTAACGTCCCTTAGTCTAATCAGACGTATGTCCGGATTTGCTGCGCGGCCTACCTGGGAGGCACCAAGAACATGGGGAGATAGCTGGATATGATGCCCAAGGCTGTAATCACTGGAGGTGCCAGGCCCGACGGCATCGGCTGGGCAACCGCGCTCGCCTTCGCGGCGAAAGGCTATGATGTGCTCGTTACGGGTGCCACCGAGGCCGAAGTCGCCGGCGCTGACAAGCATCCTCACATCACCGCACATGTTCTCGACGTTCGCGACGACGAGGCCGTGCGTGCCATATTCAACGGCCTTGATCGGCTGGATGCGCTGGTAAACTGTGCCGGGGCCGCGGATCCGCAAGCCGAGTATACCGCCGATGGTTTTGCGCGGATCGTCGATATCAACCTGACCGGTACGCACCGTTGCTGCCTCGCTGCGCGCGAACTCCTTGCCGCATCTAAGGGCTCCATCGTCAACGTCGGTTCGATCTACTCGACTTTCGGCAGCGGCATCACGCCGGGTTATTCGGCCAGCAAGGGTGCCGTAGTTCAGCTTACGCGATCTCTGGCTGTTGCATGGGGCCCGGACATCAGGGTCAATGCAGTAGCGCCGGGCTGGATCAGGACCGGCATGGCGGCGTCCGTGTTCGACGACCAAGCGTGGGCAGCCAAGCTGATGGAGCGGCTGCCGCTTAGCCGTTTCGGGATACCTTCGGAACTTGCTGATCCCATCGTCTTCCTGTGCTCGCCGGAGGCGCGCTACATCTCCGGCGTTCTATTGCCTGTAGATGGCGGCTACATCGTGCAGGGCTGATCACCTACGCTTTACCCCCGTAATACGGGTGGGCGGAGCAGTGAATGAGGCCAGCGATTTTGGCAAAGGTGCGGGAATGAACTTCGATCATTACCCCCGGGAGCTGCATGTGGAGCGCGTGGACGGCGTCTTGACCGCAACGATCAACAACCCGGCGGAACTCAATGCGGTAAATGAGGCCATCGATGATGCCTTGCCTGATCTTTTCGTCGATGCCGATCGTGATCCGGAGACGCGGGTACTCGTGCTGACAGGAGCAGGCAGGGCTTTCTGCGCTGGAGGCAGCCTTTCCATGATGCAGTCCGGACTCGACAGCCTCGATGGCTTCATGGCTGGTTACAAGAACGGCAAACGCATGCTCCAATCGATGATCGAATGCGACAAGCCGATAATAGCCAAGGTCAACGGCGATGCCATTGGCTTAGGTGCTACGCTGGCGCTGTTCGCGGATGTGACGATTGCTGCGGAGGAAGCCCGCTTCTGTGATCCGCACGTCAAGGTCGGGCTGGTCGCCGGCGATGGTGGCTCGATCATCTGGCCGGCGAACATGGGTTATGCCCTCGCCAAGTACTTCCTTCTGACCGGTGAAATGGTTTCCGCACGCGAGGCCCAGGCCATGGGCCTGATTGCCAAGGTTACGACACGGGACGAACTCGATGCCGAAACCGACCGGATCGCGCGAAAGCTGGCCAAGGGTGCACAGCAGGCGATCCGCTTCACAAAGCGGGTGATCAACATTCCCCTGCGTCGCGCTTTCGTGGAAATGGCTGATGCCGGTTTCGCCCTCGAAGCCATATCGAGCCGACACCATGATCACGGCGAAGGCTGCAACGCCTTTCTCGAAAAGCGGAAGCCCGTGTTTGAATAGGTCGCTGATTGCCCACAAGCCGGACGGACATTGCGCAAGCGGTATAAGTGAGATGTCCGGAAGACGTAGTCTCGGTCCTGGGTATTGGTGGCTTCGGCATGGTTGTGCCCGTCGGCTCGGTTTTGGACGCCGCCTCGTCATCGGATATGTGAGTGAGGGCGCGCTTGAAAGCTGCCGGAATGCTCTGGAACAGGAAGGGTATCGCGTCACCGCGCAGCAGGTGGACGTAACGAGCCGCGCCTCGGTGGAAGCGTTGGACGATCCCTATGTGAGCGGGCAGCCTCCGCATGGCGGCTGGCGCCCAAGGATATCGCAAACGCCCGAACTTGGCGGAACGATGCCTACGACGACGCCATGAGATCTCGGATGAGATCGCGATCGGGACAGTGTCTATCCGACACGGCTTCAGCGCACCGATGCCGGGCACGAAGCGGGGCTATGCAAATGCCCATGCGGGCGCGAACGTAAACCTGCTGCACCGCCCGCGAGATCCATTCCGATCTCGCGGGCGGTGGCAAGATAATCAGTCGGGCGCGAGATTTCCCGCACGTAGCGCTATATGCTCGGCCGCGAGCATCCCGAACACCATGGCCGGCCCGAGCGTTCCGCCCGCCCCGGGATAGGAATCATAGGTCACTGCGCCCGAGACGTTGCCGGTTGCGTAGAGCCCTTCGATCGGCGAGCCGTTCGCGCCGAGCACATTGCCCACTTCGTTGGTCTTGAGTCCGCCCTTCGTCCCGATATCGCCGAGATCGACGGGAATGGCATAGAATGGCGCCGTCTCGATCTTTCCGAGGCACGGATTGGGCTTGTTGCGAGGATCGCCGAAGAACAGATCGTACGGATTGTCTCCGCGCTGGAAATCCTCGTCGACGCCGCTTTGCGCAAAGCCATTCATCCGCTGCACGCTTTTCGCAAGAGCATCCGCCGGGACGCCGATCTTTTGCGCAAGCCCGGTGATGGTGCCTGCCTTGAACAGGACATTATCCCACCACTCGTTCGGAATAAGCGCGTCGGGCTGGATCACCGGCGGCATCATGGCACCAATCGGATAGCGCCAGCGGGCGGTCGCGTCGAAAACCAGCCAGCACGGCATATTCGCCCCGCTGCGCTTGTTTTCCTCGATCATCTCCGCGCCAAAATCGTTGTACGAAATCGCTTCGTTCACGAAGCGCTCGCCCTTCCGGTTGACGCACATGGTGTGCGGATAGCCCCGCTCCATGAAGAACGCGGCGCGCATGTCCACGTTGTTGAAGCCGGGCGCCGGAACGCGCATCGTGGGAACCCACCAGGCCTGGTCGAGGAACTCCGTATCGGCGCCGATCGCCTGGCCGGCGACAAGCGCGTCGCCGGTGTTGTTCTGTCCTGGCGTCAGCGAATGGTCGACTGGCATGGACACGGGCAGGTACTTGTCGCGCAAGCCTTGATTCTTGTCGAACCCTCCCGACGCAACGATCACCCCCTTGCTTGCCCGGATCTCGATCTGGTTGCCGCGCTGGATCGCGTTGACGCCGAGGACACGGCCCGAGTCCTCGATGAAGCCGACAAGACGCGTGTTCAGCAGCAACGGAATGTTGCGATCCATCATGGCCTTGCGCAACCCGCCGATCATGGCGTTGCCGGTCGTCAGGCGGCGATCGCGACGGCTGCGGAAGCGGAATGGCAGATCAAGCCAGTAGCGGAAGAACAGCTTCGCTGCGGTCGTCCACCATGCGCCAGTTCTGCGGATGAGTGGTCCCATCTCGGTAAGGTCGATCTGCATCCGGCCGAGCACTTTGTGCGTGGGATGGGGTTCGCGCATCCGAAATAGCTCGTCTCCGAGCACACTTGCATCGAAGGGCAGGGGCATCATCGTGCGCCCTCCCGATGTCATCGCGCCCGGAAGCCACGGCAGATAGTCGGAATAGCCGGGGACACTAAAATATCCGACGTTCCACTTGGCCAGTTCGTCCAGTGTGCGAGGCGCAGTGTCGATGTAGGACTGGAGCTTTTCTTCCGGCACCATGCCCTTGGTGCACTGGCGCATGTATTCCAGCGCCTGTTCCCTGCTGTCCTTATCCGCGATTGCTGGATTGTTTGGAATCCAGATTCCTCCGCCCGAAACCGCGCTGGTGCCGCCAAAGCGGTCGGCTTTCTCGATCAGGACGGTTTTCAGCCCGAGATCATGCGCGCGCAGGGCGGAAACCATGCCCCCAGCACCTGAGCCGACCACAACAACGTCGCACTCAATTGTCTTCGACATGCAGCCCATTTCCCTGTGTTGCCAAACCGCGCCGGAGCGTCAGAACCCCGGACACGAATTCAACGATCTCTCGCGCAGGTCTTGCAAGGCCTGGCATCTTGTCCCGAAGCTAGGGCCCGGACCCTTAGACTAGTTGCCGGGTGGTGGCGAGGCCTCGTCCGCTCGGACGACTATTGTGTCTGGGTAAATTGTTATGAGGGAAGGTGCTGATGCCTATCCGGACGGCTTGAGAGTTTTGAGCCGACGAGCAGGATGGCTGCGTCACCGAGCGCCCTCGGCTCGACGACGACATTGACTTGCGACGCCTGCCTTCCATGCTGATGACAACTCCTCCGGCGCAGTACGCTGGTGAAGGCCATGCTGGTAAACCGGTGTTGTTCTGCGTGCCGAATTCCCAGTCAGGCAATCTGTGGCGATTTTGCTGGGAGATGGATAGTCTGCTAGGACGATGCCGAGCTAGCCGCTTTCATGAACACCCAAGCCCCATAATGTGCCTGGATAGCGGAGCGTTCGCGCTGGCGCGGATGACCAGAAATCGGGCGCGTCATAAGAATTGTCACGAAGCGACCTCTCTAGCTTCAAGGGTTTTGCTTTTTATGTACCGTGCAGCCGTATTCGAAGAGGCTGGCCGACCGCTGGCCATCAAGAACTTGCCCGATCTTCCGGTTGGCGAGGGGCAGCTTCTGGTAAAGGTTCACCGCTGCGGCATCTGCGGAAGCGATCTGCACATGACCCAAGGGCACGGATACACCGTGGATTCAGGGACCGTTCTCGGCCACGAATTCACAGGCGAAGTCGTTGAGGTTGGCAAGAACGAAACCCGCTTCGGCAAGGGTGACGTGATCGTGGCCATGCCTATTTCTGGCTGTGGCAAGTGCGGTCCCTGCCTGATGGGAGAACCCGCCTACTGCGATAATATTTCATATCTTTTTGGCGGTTACGCGGAATATGCGCTCGTGGGAGCCAGCACTGCGAGCACGCTGCCTAGTCGTCTCTCGGCCGCCGACGGCGCATTGACGGAACCATTGGCAGTCGCTTTGCATGGAATGGCGATGGCGGGCATCGAGCCAGGTAGCCGCGTGCTGGTCCAAGGCGCGGGGCCTATCGGTCTCGCAGCGTTGTTCTGGGCGCGTCGGTTCGGCGCAGGTGTAGTCGACATGATCGAAGGCGCCCCTGTTCGCGCTGAAATCGCGCGCAGGATGGGGGCCGACAACGTCAGTCCGCCACAGTCGCAGGATGAGCAATCGTTCCTGAGCCGCGATCCGGCAAAGCTTTACGACGTTGTTGTCGAGTGCGTGGGGCGTCCTGGAATGCTCAGTCAGTCGATCGGACATGTAAAGCGTCGCGGCACCATCGTTTCGCTTGGCTATTGCTTCATGGCCGACACTATCGTTCCGGCCTTTGCCGGCGGACGGGAAGCCAAACTGCTGTTTCCTCAGCTTTATACGATGAAGGAGTTTCGCTGGGCGCTCGAAGTGCTTAACCAAGGCGCCGTCGAGCCTCGCGCAATGGTTACGCAAACTGTGTCGCTGGATGGTTTGCCGACGGCGTTCGACGGACTTCGTGGTAATCCGGAGCAGTGCAAGGTAATCGTCGATCTGTCCACCTAGCCGCTAAGCCAGTGTTCGTTGAGGCTTTCGCCGCCTGGTAGAAGAAGGGGGTGGGCTTGGCGACGATATTGGCACTGTGGAAGGCAGATCAGTCGTCAAGTGCCCGATGCTGTGCCTTCACGTCGGTACGCTGGAAGAAAGCCCTGCCGCCTGCGGCCTCGACCAAGGCCACGGTTTCCTCACCGTCCCGTTCGCGGCCGCTGCTGACCACCACGCTTCCTCCGGCGCGGCCGAACATAACGATCGTCGCACGTCCTATCCCGCTCGTGGCGCCAGTTGCCAGTGCGACCTTTCCGCGGAAATTATATGTAACTGCGATTCCATCAAACACCCCTTCTCTGTTTGATCTGTCCAGAGGGCGTCCTGATACTTATCCTCGGCGCATACTGGTCTTCGACCGCGATGTGTTTAGGCTCGTTGCGCGAAACAGGTTCTTTTCGAAAATTAGCCTATGCGAACTCAATGCGGCTATTTTCCCGAACGGACGATGTGCGTCGGTCGAGGCCCGCTAGAGTGCTGCTTGCACACTGCGGGAGAGTATGATGAACAGGACGGGAAGAGTAGCGAACAAGGTCGCTATCGTCACCGGTGCCGGTCTGAACGAGCGCGGGCTTAATATCGGAGGGGCGACAGCCCGGCTACTCGCGCGCGAAGGCGCCTCTGTCCTTGTGGGAACAAGAACGGCCGCCGACGCGGAACGCTTGGTTGACTCCATCCGAGCCGATGGAGGCATTGCCCATTGGTGCATTCTCGATCAGGGTGACGAGTTGTCGATCCGTGCGATGATCGACCGATGCATCGAGCTATTCGGCGTGCTTGACATCCTGATCAATAATGCGGTGGCGGTGCTTCCGGACGATACGACCCTGCAGGACACCTCGATCGCGACCTGGGAACGAACATTCGCCGTGAACGCGCGGGGGACTTTCCTGGCATCGCAATTGGCCCTGCCTCATATGCTGGCCCGCGGCGGGGGGGCAATTGTCAATGTTTCATCTGGGTCGGCAATGGCGGGAGACACGACCCGTATCGCCTATGGATCTTCCAAGGCCGCGATCAACACGCTGACCAAGTACATTGCCACCCAGTACGGCAAGAGGAACATTCGCTGTAATGCTATCCTCCCTGGCCTGGTATTGTCTTCTAAGGCGAAGCGCGATGTACCGCCTGAAGCGTTGCGCATTTTCGAGAAGCAGACTCTGACCCCTTATCTGGGCGATCCTGATCATATCGGCTGGCTCGCGCTTTTCCTTGCCTCCGACGAAGCCGCGTTCATTCAGGGAGCTGTGATACCTGCGGACGGCGGGCTGCTGCAGCACCAGACTTACAGCGCCGACATGTCTGAATTGATGGGCACCGCCGGCTGAACGCGTCCCTGGGAGAGGAGACGGAGACCAAGTCCGCATCCCGCTGCCAGCTCCCACAGCCAATCGCCTTCGCCAGCTGTCCGGTATTGCCGGTAAATGGAATTCAGCCGCGGGGGAGGGGTAGAATGCCGCCGTTTGCGCAAGCTCTTCAACGCGCCCGAGCCTTCCAAGAGCTATTGACTCGCGTTTGGAGTGCGAGGGGCGGCCAGCGTAGATTACGCTATTCAGTGAACCGGCCGGGCCCTCTGCCGACGGAGTGTGGACCGCCTCGTGCTAAGTCAGGCGAGATCTGATTATGATGGGCGAACCATGAGTTCGTTGAGGCAACTGACATTCGACTTGCGGACCAAAGGATCCCGGGCCAGCACCAGCCTCGGCAACTTGGTGGCTACTCCGCGGAAAATAGCCTGCGCTTCCTGTCGCGCCAACTGATTGCCCAGACAGAAGTGCGGGCCGGCGGCGAACGCAACGTGCCGATTTTCAGAGCGAGTTATATCGAAGGCATCCGGATTTGCGAACACGGAGGCATCGCGGTTCGCCGCATTCAATTGCATCATGACCGGGCAGCCCTTGGGAATGACGGCTCCTGCAATGTGAACATCCTCGGTTGCGACGCGGGTCAGTGAGCGAGCTGCCGGACTGCAGAAGCGCAACATCTCCTCGACGGCAGAAGGAACGAGTTCCGGATTGGCCCGGAGGAGATCGTACTGGTCGGGATGCGTCAGAAGCGCGTGCATGCCATTGCACACAAGGTTCGCGGTCGTCTCGTGACCTGCCTCGATCAGCATCTGCAAGGAGCCGAGCATCTCGAGTTCGCTGAGTTGCTCGCCTTCACATTCGGCGCGCGCGAGGACAGAGACGAGATCCTCGCCCGGATTGCGTTTAGCTTTGTCGACCAGCTCTTTGAAATAGGTATAAAAATTGCGATGAGCGGCGAGTACCTCGGCGGATTCATCAGCGGAAAGATCGGTGCGGTTGGTGTTGCGGACCACAACGTCGCTCCAGGCGCTCCACAGCGAGTGATCCTCGAAGGGTACGCCCATAAGCTCGCAGATTATCCTCTCGGGCAATGGGAAGGCAATCTGTTGCCGAAAATCAAACATCTCCAAGCCGCTGACAGAAGCGACAAGCTCATCGGCAATTGCTTGCACCCGGGGCTGCCAGGCGGCAACGCGCGTCGGTTTGAATGCCACTTCAAGGATCTGCCTAACGCGGCGGTGTGCCGGCTCATCGAGATTAATCAGCATGTTTACCCAAGCCTGGCGGGCAATCTCGACCTCCTCATCAACCGATCCGGCGGCGTCATGTGCTCCGGATTCGAGGCGAGCACCTTCCGCGCGGCTCAACCGCCGGTCACGGTAGCCTCCGACGATGTCCTCGAAGCGTGTCAGCATCACCACGCCTCCGATGTCGGTGGCCGGATCATTTTGCTGCAACCAGCGGAATATCTGGAACGGCTCCGCCACGGACGACTGGTCATCGTAAATTTGCCGAGCGGCCAATCGGGCAGCTTCTGGCGTCAGGTCTGCAGAGCTGTCCGTCATGTTGCAACTTTCTCGAGAGGGGCGAGCAAGAATTACGGAGTGCCGCCATTCGCGACGGTGCCGGCGGCGGTGTGCTTGAATGCCGATCGGCAAACGTGGGTATATGCGGTCGGCTTCGACTCACACGTCCGGTCGGACGAGGCATGGATGGCGGCACGCATACCGGAAGCGTGGTCGCCAATCGCAAACCAGGCGGCGAGAGGACGGGGTTTGGTGCGGAACCCTCCAAATGGAACACGGCTTGGCTATGTCGAAAGCTATTGGTGGGGCGGCAACGATGCGGAGCCCCAGAGTTCGACACAACTGGGCATTTATCGGCATGATCGCGGGCGCAAGCTTTTGGGTGTGGACACGAGTCTAGGGTGATGGTCGCCGACCTTCCATTCAACCCTAAATGGCTCCTCCGCTGAACGGAGCCGGCGCTTCGGATGGTTAGTCCAATGGGACGATTGCGGTGTCCGGTTTCTGCGAGATGAGAGATCATCCGATTTTCGAGTTTGAAGTGTTTGGAGAATCTCCGTGCCGCAAGAGCAAATGGAAAGCGCAGTTATCAAGGGCGGTCTCGTTGTCGATGGAACCGGGTCTCCGGCTTATCCGGCCGATGTGCGGATCGCGGACGGACGCATTGTAGAAGTCGGGCCTGATCTCGAACCCGGAGCCGACACGGTCTACGACGCGACCGGATGCTACGTCACGCCGGGATTCATCGACACGCACACCCACTATGACGCTTCGCTGTTCTGGGATCCGTCCTGCGACCCTATCGTGCAGCATGGCGTGACGACGATCCTGATCGGCAACTGCGGGTTGAGCCTCGCTCCCGTTCGCAAGGATCGTGTGAGCGATCTCGTCGTTCTGTTCAGCTATATTGAGGATCTGCCGCGCGATGTTTTCCAGGCGGAAGTCCCTTGGACTTGGGAAACCTACCCGGAATATGCGCGCGAAATGCAGAAACGCGACTGGGGGGTGAACATCGCCTCGCTGGTCAGCCACTCGCTGTTGCGGATTTACGAGATCGGCGACGAAGCCTGGAAGCGTTCGTCCGCCCCCGAGGAGACCTCTCGCATCGCACTTGCCTATGCCGAGGCTATGAAAGCGGGGGCTTTCGGTGTCTCGACGTCGCGCTTCGATCGCAGCCCCGCCGGCGAACTGGTTCCCAGCTTTTACAGTGATGCGGCCGAATTCGAAGCGTTGTTCGAGGAGAGCGCAAAGGGTCGCGGCATTGTGCAGATCATCCCGGATGTTGGTGATATCGACCAGCAGGAGAAGGACCTGCGTGAGATGGGCGACTACTCTGCACGCCATGGGGGAGTGCCCGTCATTTCGAACGGCATCTATGATCGGCCCGACATTCCCAGCTACGGACCGAAACTGGTCGAAGTAGGCAAGGATATCCAGGCCAAGGGTGGGAATTTCTACTATTTGGCGTCGCCGCGATCGATCGAGTTGGGTATCAATTTCCGTCAGTGTTTCAATTTCATCTACGTTCCGGCGTGGAACAATCTTGTGCAGTCCGACGTGCCCGATGAGGAAAAAAAGCGCCGCCTGGCGGATCCGGAATGGCGCGCGCAAGCGGTCTTTTCCGGATTACGGAGGTGGGCAAGCCGGAGTACGAAAAATATCTGGCACTGACGTTCGACTATGTGCTCGACCTTCGTCCAGGCCACCCTTCCGATCAGCTGGCCGACTGGGTCCTCGACAATGATCTCAAGGCGGAGTTCGTATATCCTTTCACGAATACCGACGCTGCCAAAGTGGGTGAGTTGCTCGGATCACAGGTGAGCCTCATCAGTGGCAGTGACGCTGGTGCGCACATCAGCAGCTTCGATGGTGCCGGCGATGCGACTCTGGTGTTGACGCGGCATGTCCGGGATCGCGGTGACCTCACGCTGGAAAATGCGGTCAAGAAGTTGACCAAAGACCAGGCCGACCTCATCGGAATCAAGGACCGCGGTGAGATCAGGGTTGGCGCATTCGCCGATATCGCAGTGTTCGATTTGGCAAAGCTACACTGGGATCCCGAGAAAAAGGTCAATGACATTCCAGGCGGACTGTCACGCTTCCGGCGTCCCGCCGGCGGTTTCCGCTATACCTTCATCAACGGCGTGCTCGCCCAGGAGAACGGTGAATTGACCGGCGTGCTGCCGGCGCGGTTCCTTACCGCGGACGACCGCATCTCCGCCTGAATCTGATGCCTGGGGCTGGGTCACGAGATTGTACGTGGTGTCAGTTGCCGGGCTCGGTTGAGCCGCATGATCGCCAGTTCGCGTAGCAAATAGGGGTGAATCTTGTGCCCGAGTGCCGGTTTTGACGGGCTCGGGCTGTGGTAAATCTGTTCGGTCGCCATCTTCATCATCGGTGTGGCGACGTGCTACCGACCGATCCTGGTGCCCTCCTGCCGAAGAAGATCCCGCAGCAACTCCCTCCATGGCTCGAAAACGCAAAGGCCCGGGAGCAAACCCGGGCCTTCTTTCTGGCGCTTTTCGGCAACTGTGGCGGCGTTACCGCACGATCTTGCCCTCCATACCGAAGATCGCCGTCATGGCCAGTACGCCCGCCGACGCAACGCCGCCCCTTCGAATGTCTCGAATGGCATGTGGGGCCCGATCGCACCGAACGACACGGGCGCGCGGAAAACGCTGATGTAGACGGCGCAGACACAGCCCGCAATTGCCTCGGCAGCGCGGCTGCCCCCATGAGGCCTTGTCTGCTCGATTTCCCCGGGAAATCGCGGCGAGGCGCCGCGTGATGCGCGGTTGTTCTATCCGGATATTCTCATCGGTGTACGGGCGTGACCGCAATCCTCCTGAGCACTATGTTCTTTATCTTCCAGCTTTCGCCGACAAGCGCGTAGGTATCGTGATAATGACCGTAGCCGGTGAAACCCCCGATCGGGCGCCCGACAGGATAGCGGATCACATCGGTCATGGCCCAGACGGCCGTGATTTCGCGTGGTGATCCGATCTTCATTTCAGGCATATGCCCATGGTGGACGGTGACGACCCCGTCCAGGGCCATTTCGACTGCGCCCCGTATGGCTGCGCGCGATGTGAGGAGCCAGGCGTCGGCATTGCCGACATCCATGCCCAGCTGCTGCATCGCCGCGGCCTCGCCCCGCATGTCCATGACCGCGTCTTCGGCGAAGAGATCTTCCCATTCATCCCAGCGCTTCTCGTCCATAAGCCGGAAGTAGCGCGCCTTGAGAATGGACACGGCTTCCATCGCTTCCGCCTCGTCAAGGCGTCGGGCCAGGGCATCGATGGTGGAAATCGTCATGAGTTTTTCCTGCACTTCCAAACTATGGAGGCTATTGGCGGTGCAGGGCAGCGCCATCGTCCGTAAAGACGACGGCAGGCGTGCGCGAAGCGTGGATGTGACGCACGAGGCTCAATGCATTTTCAGCCACAAGGATCGAACCCGATGTCTTCAAGGCCTGACCTCGATTCACGAATGCGCCGCCTGGAAGATGCGCGGGCCATCCGCGAACTGAAGGCCCGTTACTTCCGCCACATGGACCTGCGCGAATGGAGCGCCCTGCGTGACGTGTTCACCGCCGATGCCGTCATGGACATGCGCGGCGCGAGCGACGAATTGAAGGCCTCGGGCGTCAATGCCGATCCCGAAACCCTTGTCATCGCAAAGCGCGACACCATCGTCTCGACCATGGAGGGATCGCTCTTCGGCATCGCCACGGTACACCACGGGCACATGCCCGAAATCACTTTCGTCTCCGATGACGAGGCCAAGGGAATCTGGCCCATGGAGGATACTCTGATCTTCCCGAAGGGTGCGCAGGTGCGCCGCTTGCACGGTTTCGGGCATTATCACGAAACCTATCGGCGCGAGCAGGACGGGTGCTGGCGGATCAGCCACCTTCGGTTCACGCGCCTGCACGTCGAGATCGAATGATATAGAGGGGGTGGCGCACGACCTCACGCTCGCAGGAGACCGTCGCTTTCCTGCTCCAGGTCATCGGCTCCGGCGACGTGAAGCCTCTGCATGCTAATTCGCGGGCAGTCGGGCTGGCTGGCTTTGACCGGCCTATCGTGCATCATCCCTGCGCCGGTCCTCCCAGGTAAACGCCGCAGATGCATGTCTGGATGGACGATGAAACTGCACGGTTTCGCTGTTTGGTAGTCGAATGCGATGTCGAGGCACCCAGCCATCATTGTCACAGGAGGATCACATATGACCAACCATAACGAAATGGTCGCCATCGTTACCGGAGCGACCTCTGGCGTAGGTTTCGAGACTGCCTTGGCACTTGCGGGCGCAGGTATGCGCGTGATCGCGCTTGGCCGAAATGACGAGCGGATCGCGGGCAGCAGCGCGCGAATCCTTTCGCTGGTGCCCGAAGCCCGCATGGATTGGGTCAACGCAGACTTCGCTTCACTGCGGCAGGTCGCAGGGGCTTCGCGGAGGATCCTTGAGCTTACCGATCGGATAGACGTGTTGGTCAACAATGCTGGAAACCAGCTCGACCGCCGGCTGATGAGCGGCGACGGCTTCGAGATGACCTGGCAGGTCAACCATCTCGCGCCATTCCTGATGACGCAGCAACTGCTGCCGCGTTTGAGCGAAAGGGCCGGTGCGCAGGTGATCACGCTTTCATCGATCGGCCACACCATGATTCCGGACATGGTCTGGGAAGATCTGCAGGGCCAGGACTCGTTTTCCCCCCTTACGGCCTATTGCCAGAGCAAGCTGGCCAATGTGCTGTTCACGCGGGAGCTGGCCAGGCGGAGCGCGGAATCTGGCCTTGTCGCCAGTGCCGTCCATCCAGGACTTGTGGCGTCGGACTTCGCGAACAAGGGCGGTGAGCATGTCAGGAGCTACTATGCCAAGGCTGAGGAGGAGGGCCACGCGCTTACCTCGCAGCAGGGCGCTGACACGGTGATCTGGCTTGCGCTCGACGATCGCCGAGGAAACCCGTCAGGCGGCTATTTCTGTGAACGGGCGCGCGTTGAACCTTCGTCGGCGGCGCTTGATGAGGCTTCGGCGCAGCGTCTGTGGACCTTGTCGGAGCAGCAGGTAGCGGAATATCTCGAGGTTTGAGGCGCTTTTTGGGGGAGGGCGGGACCGGAAGCTACCCGTGCCCCGGTGATTGCGCCGCGGCACGGGCCCGTGATGGCCCGTGCCGGCAGCATCTCCGCAGCCGGAAATGGCGCTTCAGGACAGGAATCTGTGACCCCAGTCGCTGCCGCGGGTGGTCTCGAACACCACGTTCTCTTCCCAGTTCATCTTCTTACCGCCGGTGCCGTATTCCAGCGAGAATCCACCGGGGGTCAGCATGTAGAACGATGTCATGTTGTCGTTCACATGACGGCCCAGCGTGGCCGTCAGCTTCACGCCATGCTCCTCGACCCGATCGAGGCAGCGGCCGACGTCATCCAGCGTCGCAACCTCGAGCATGATATGAATGCAGCCTCCCGGAATGGGCAACTCGCCCAGCGCGAGGCTGTGCTGGCGCGGGTTGCGACAGTGGAAGAAATGGACCTGCGCGTTGCCGGCAGGGGTAGGCACATTGAGAATATCGGACAGGCCGAAGCCGTGCTTCAGCCAGAACTCGGCCTCCGCCTTGAAATCGTTGGTGGCAGTGAGCACCACATGGCCTACACCCATCCCCTCGGTTATGAAGCTGGAGACGCCGATCGGGGACGTGAATGGCTTGAAATCCGAGATCGGGCCCCATGCCACCTCATGGCTGTGTCCTTCCGGATCGCGGAAAGTGAAATAAGCCTGCACATGGCGCAGGCGCGCACCGCCTTCGTCGCCATCGGCCACGTCAACCCCCACGTCGAGCAGTTCCTGCCTTGCCGCTGCAAATTCGGCGGGCGTGTTCACCAGCCATCCGCTCGCGAGCAAGCCATTGGCGTGGCCGGGAAGAACGGCGATCCGGAAGGCGCGTGGATCGATCTTGAGATAGAGAATCCCGTTATCCCCGTCCGAAGTCATCGTGCCGAGGACGCGCTCGGCATAGTGCCGCCACGCCTCGACATCCGGCGCGCCGACCAGAAGATACCCAAGTTCAGCAATGTTCACGATCCACTCCTCGCTCGCGTCGCTATCGACACCGTCGAGGACCCTATTTGTCGCGACGCGGCGGGTAATCGTCCGAAGAGACATCGATCGGCTGCATCGCCTTCAAGGCGATCCTTGCGAGCGCTGACGCCGCTGTCTCGTCATCTACTGGACCGTCGGGGAAAAACCATGCGTCGAGCAGGACCGCCGAAGCGACCATGCCGAACGCGTAACGCACGAAAAGCCGCGGCTCCACGTCCGCGCCGGATCTTGGATCCTTATGGAACAGGCGCAGACGCTTTTCGGACAGCGCGAAATATTCGTCCAGAGCATGTGCAAGACCCCCCTCGGCTTCGCCGCTCGATTTCACCARCGCGTGGAGAAACGATGCGTTGTTCTTCAGAAAGCGATAGAGCTTGTAAACCACGATCTGGTTTCGACCGTCGAGGCCGGCCTCGTCCGTGTCGAGGCTCTGCAGAAATGCCGAGAAGTCCTTCGTGAAGGGCTGGATGACGGCCTCCTCGAACAGGTTTGCCTTTGAACCGAAGTTGCCGAAGATCAGGTGCTCAGCCACGCCCGCCTTTTTCGCGATGGCGCGAGTAGTGGCGCCGCCGATGCCGGAAAGTGCGAATTCGGTGCGCGCGGCGACGGTGATCAGGTCCCTGATCTCGGTTGAACTGCGTCGGGCGCGGGGGGCACTTGTCATGCCCATGGTCCGCTCGAGCGACTTTCGCTTGCAAGGTGCCGTAGGCTCGGTGTAAGATAGCAGGCACTATTTAACATGATCCACCTTTGTGTGAGACATGGTTTGGGAGAATGGCAGTGGCAACCACTTATCAACTCGCGGTTCGTGGAGGAACCATCGTCGATGGCACCGGCAGGCCACCGTTTCGTGCCGACATCGGTATTCGCGATGGCATCATTGTTGCACTCGGCACTGTCGAAGGCACTGCCGACGAGGAGATCGATGCGACAGGGCTGAGCGTGACCCCGGGCTTCGTCGACGTCCACACACATTATGATGGGCAGATAACCTGGGAAAATCGCATGGTTCCGTCATCGAACCACGGTGTCACCACGGTCGTCATGGGCAATTGCGGCGTTGGCTTTGCGCCGTGCCGCGACGGTGACGAAGACCTGATGATACGACTGATGGAAGGAGTCGAGGACATTCCCGAAGTCGTCATGGCGAAGGGCGTACCATTCAATTGGACCACTTTCCCCGATTATCTTGATGCTATCGCGTCGCGCGAAAGCGACGTAGACTTCGCGGCCCAGATCCCCCATTCACCGCTCCGCGTCTTCGTGATGGGGCAGCGTGGGACGGACCTTGAGCCGCCGACCGACGCGGACCTCGAGCAAATGCGCAAGCTGGTGACCGAGGCGATCAACGCAGGCGCGCTTGGGGTATCGACTTCGCGCAACCTGTTCCATCGCTTCCGGTCGGGCAAGCTGGCGCCCAGCGTGAAGTCGGAAAGGCAGGAGTTCCTGGCTCTCGCCGCCGCATTGAAGGACGCGGGGAAGGGCGTGTTCCAGATGATCCCCGACATCGATGGCGAGGCTGAAAGCGAGATCGACCTATTCGATGCAATTCTCGCAGAATCGGGGAGTCCGCTCAACTTCAGCCTGATCAACACGCCGATGAAGCCTGGCAATTGGCAGAAATACATCGATTTCATCCGCGGCGCTCGCGAACGGGGATTGAAAGTCCATGGCCAGTTCCTGCCGCGGTCGATGGGCGTGCTGTTCGGCCTGGACCTTAGTTTCCACCCCTTTTGTCTCCATCCCAGCTATCGCCCTATCGCCGATCTGCCTCTCGAGGAGAAGGTGGCGATCATGCGCGATCCCGCGTTCCGGGAGCGTCTGCTTTCCGAGCAGCCCGACGATCCCAATCCCTCCTTCGTCGGGCTCGTAACCATGCCCCTGCATCTCTATCGTGTGCAGCAGCCGGCAGATTATGATTTTGCTTCGGAGGATAGCCTGCAGGCCGAGGCGGCGCGAACCGGGCGCGACCTTCGCGATGTGATCTACGACGCCTTGCTGGAGGATGATGGCCGCGCGATCATCTGCGCATATGGCACCGAGGCGAACGAAACCATCGCCAAGACAGCCGAGCTGATCGGCGAGGACGGCATGGTCGTTGCCTTGGGTGATGGTGGCGCCCACTACGCGATGATATGCGATGGTGCCTATCCCTCCTATCTTCTGGCTAATCGCCTGGGGAAGGAAGGTCTCGATCTCGCAACGATCATCAAGTCATTGACCAGCCAGCCGGCGGCTTCGGTGGGCCTGTTTGATAGGGGCCGCATTGCAGCAGGATACAAGGCTGACCTCAACCTGATCGACCCGGATCGGATTGTGCTGCATCGACCTGTGATCGAGCGGAGCCTTCCGGCGGGGGGCAAGCGACTTGCCCAGATCTCGGAAGGATATGTTGCCACGATCGTGAGCGGCGTCGTCACCTATCGCAGCGGAGCTGCCACGGGTGCCTTGCCGGGGCGGCTGGTCCGCGGTGCGCAGCAGTCCGTGAAGGTCGCCGATCTGGAAATCGCCGACGCCTGAGCGCCACGACGGCAGGCTTGGAACGAACAGCCCGGCGATCCTCACTTGGGATCGCCGGGCTGTTGATGCTGCAGCGTGCAGCGTTGATGTCAGAGCAGGATGTCGTTGACTTCACCGCCCATAAGCAGATCGCCGTAGATGCGGCCGTAATTGCGGAACTGAGCAGCAGCATGCTGGCGACCAGTCAACATGTTGCGGTAGATGCGGCCGAGGTTCGAACGATCGTAGACGCCGCCGCCGCCCGCGCAGGTCAGCATGCCCTCGGCCAGCTTGACGCAGCGTTCGGCAACGCTCGCGCTCTGGAAGCGCATCATGTGGCGCATCTCGATCGGCGGCATTTCACCACGCTCGGCATATTCGCTCATGATTTCAAAGTTGGCGAACATGGACTTCCTCATCTCGTCGATGCCGGCCTCGGCGGCGGCAACGGCCAACTGGGCATCCGGATCCTTTGAGACTTTGCTGCCCATGAAGAGCTTGCCCTTGGCATATTCCTTGAAAAGTTCGGTCATGTGCCGCAGCGCACCGATCTGGCCCGACGTGATGCCGCGCATGAAGACGAGCATGAACGGCATGCGGAACAGCGGGCCGTCGTTCCACTTGATGCCAGGGCTGGTGCCGTAATGGCCGTCGCTGAGCTTGTGCGAGCGATAATCGGGAATGAACGCGTTCTCTACGACGATATCCTGGCTCCCCGTCGCGGCAAGACCGGTGGTATGCCATGTATCGACGATCTTCGCGTCTGAACGCGGGAGCAGGAAGGCGCGGTAGTCGGCCGGATCGCCGTCCACGAACCCGCCGAGGAACGTCCAGTCGCAATGGTCGCAACCACTGGAGTAAGACCAGCGTCCGGACATCTCGAAGCCGCCGTCCACGGTCTTGGCTATGCCGCCCGGCATGTAGGGCGAGGCAATCAGAATCGAGGTATCCTCGCCCCACACGTCCTGAGAGGCTCGATCGTCGAGAAGGCCCATGTGCAGGTTGTGCAGGCCGATCACGCCATAGATCCAGGCGACCGACATGTCGCCTTCGGCAAGGGCCATTTGCACTTCGGCGAAGGCCCGCTGGCCAAGCTCGTAGCCGCCCCAGCGCTTGGGTTGGAGTACCCGGAAAAGGCCTGCTTCGTTCATCCGCCGCACGGTATCGGGATCGACGCGCCGGTTGACCTCGTCGGTCGGCGCGCGTTCGCGCATAAGCGGGATCAACTCGCGTGTGCGGGCGACAAGTTCCTTCGTTGTGGGGATTTCGCTCGAAGCCATCACATTCACTGTTGCGGATGACATTGCAGTTTTCCCTTCAATCCATACTCTTGGTTAGTGACTATGCCCCTGCGATGGCGGCGGCATACCTCAATCGGACGAGCGCGAGGCCTAGGCGGTGCGTTCGTCGACCACCACAATTCTTATGCCCGCCGGGTCGAACAAATAGCTCTGGTCCGCATTGATCCGATCGGAAACCGACGGATGGGAAGCCAGGCTCATGGCGTGGTCGAACGCTGCCTGACTGGCGTAGGTCAGTTCGGTGATCACATCGACGTCTGCAATCGTCTCGGGCAAGAAATTGCGGCGGTAATCCACAAGACCGGGTGTCACTTCCCGGATCAGCGGCACATGATTGGCTTCGTACCATGCTACGAATTCGGCCCGCGGGAGATCGCTTCGCTTTTTCAGAAATGCAACCAGCTTTACCGTCATTCCAGTCCTCTCCAGGTCGCGCTGCGAATGCCGCGTCATCCCCGGGCTGGGATCGCCTCAGCAATCGCCTTGCCCATCGCCGTGGTCGACCCGCTTCCGCCGAGATCCGGCGTGAGACACTGCCCGGCGACAAGTGCATCGCCCACGGCCTTGAGGATGGCTGCGCCAGCCTCGCCTTCGCCCAGATGATCGAGCATCATCGCGCCGGCCCAGATCTGGCCGATCGGATTGGCGATACCGCGCCCGGCGATGTCCGGTGCCGAACCGTGGACGGGCTCGAACATCGAAGGGTGACGCCGTTCGGGGTTGAGGTTGGCCGAAGGTGCGACCGCGATGGTTCCGGTGCAGCCCGGCCCGAGGTCGGACAGGATGTCGCCGAACAGGTTGGAGCCGACGACGACGTCGAACTGTTCGGGCTTCATCACGAAGCGGGCTGCCATGATGTCGATGTGATGGCTGTCGGTGCGAACATCCGGATACTGCGTCGCCATGGCATCGAAGCATTCATCCCAGAACGGCATCGAGTAGAACAGGCCGTTCGACTTCGTCGCCGACGAGACGTGCGGCCGGCCGAGTTTCCGAGCGAGCTCGAACGCATAGCGCAGGATGCGATCCGTACCGCGCCGCGTGAACAGCGCCGTCTGGATGACCGATTCATTCTCGCCGCTGCCGCTACGTCCGCCAAGGCGCGAATATTCGCCCTCGGTGTTCTCCCGCACCACCCAGAAGTCGACATCACCCGGCTTCTTGTTCTTGAGCGGGCAGTCGATCCCCGGCAGCAAGCGGACGGGCCGCAGGTTCACATACTGGTCAAATTCGCGCCGGATCGGGATCAGCAGACCCCATAAGGAGATATGGTCGGGAACGCCGGGATAGCCCACCGCGCCCAGATAGATCGCGTCATGCTGTGAAAGCTGCGCGATGCCGTCCTCGGGCATCATGGCGCCGGTCGCGTGATAGGTTTCGCAGCTCCAGTCGAAGTGTTTCCAGTCCAGGGCGAAGCCGAAGATCTCGGCCGCTTTGGTCAAGACGCGAATTCCTTCCGGCATCACTTCCTTGCCGATACCGTCTCCAGGTATAACGGCGACAGTGTAGCGCTTCACGCGGCTCCCCCCTGTTCGTCTTCAGCGAGGATTTCCTCGCGCAATTGATGTTTGAGCACCTTGCCCGTGGCATTACGGGGGAAATCGCTGCGGATTACCACGCGCTCCGGATATTTCAGCTTGGCAACGCCGTGGCCTTCGAGAAACACCGCGAAGTCCTTCACCGTAGGATCCGCGTTCGCGGCCGGAACGACGAAGGCGCAGGCCAGTTCGCCGGTGCGCGGGCTCGGCAGGCCAACCACGGACACTTCGGTCACCTCGGGATGCAGGATCAGGAGATCCTCGATTTCCTTGGGGCTGATGTTTTCCCCGTTGCGGATGATGATGTCCTTCTGCCGCCCGGTGATGACGACATACTCCTCATCCACGATGCGGCCGAGATCGCCCATGCGGAAAAACCCGCGTTCGTCGAATGCGCCGACTTCGTCCTCGGGGTTGTAATAGCCGACGAGCATCTGCGGCGCCCAGGCGAGGAGCTCGCCGTTGCCCTCGGCGTCGGGGCTCTCGATCGCAATCGTTCCGACGCCGACCCTGCCATCCGTGAAGGCTGCATGGTCGCTGTCGCCGGGTTCTACCGACCCGACCGTGATGGTGGGCACTTCGGTCGATCCATAGACGCGGGTGGCGATGCAGTTCTCGAACCAGTCGCTCGCTTCGCGGATCAGCGATGGCGGGACCGATGCGCCCCCGCAGATGAAGATCCTGAGGCTCGGCAGGCGGCGATCCGACTTGCGGCAGGCGTCGAGCAAATGCTGGAGGAAAGGCGTTGCCCCGGCCATGTGGGTGCAGCCTTCGTGTTCGATCAGCGCGGCTGCGGCCTCGCCGTCCCACTGTTCCATCAACACCGCGCTCGTCCGGTAGAGCAGTGGCAGTTCAAACGCGTAGAGCGAACCGCCGATGTGGCTGACCGGCGAGGCGACCAGGTATCGGGCATCCTGCCCCCGGTTCCAGTGACGGTGGATCTGGACGATATCGGCATTGATCGTGTTGTGCGTGTGGACCACGCCCTTCGGCCGCCCGGTCGTCCCCGACGTATATAGGATCATCCGAACCGCGTCGGGATCGACCGGGTCGAAACCGGCATCGTCTCCACCTTCGGCCAGCAGTGCGTCATAGCCAAGGTGAGGACCGGCAGGCCCGCGCAGCACGACGACCACAGGCGGCGAAGCCATCTGCCCGCACACGTCGGACATCATTTTTCCGTAATCAGTGCCGCGGAAGCTGGCAGGGACGAAGATCGCGCGGCTCTTGCAGTCCGCCAGCATGAACAGCAGTTCCGCGCTGCGGAAGTTGGTCACCAGCGGGTGGCTGACCGCACCGACGAGCGCGGTTGCAAGATAGACCACACAGGCCTCGTGCCAATTGGGCAGCATGAAGGAGACAACGTCGCCCTTGCCGATGCCTCGTTGACGCAGGGCGTCGGCGAGGCGACTGGCCGAAGCATATACATCCGCCGCCGTCAGCCGAACTTCGCCGTCAATCAGCAGGACGCGAGCAGGCTCCTCCGCGGCCAATTGTGCGGCTGCCTCGCCGATCGTGGTATCGAGCCACCAGCCGCCCTTGCGCGCATGTTCGGCCCGGCGCGCATCGTGGCGCACGGACCAGCCATCCACAACACGTCGCTCCACCTCGGAGGCGGTGGTCGTCATGGCTTCACCCGCTCGACAAGGCGAGCTTCTTCGCTGAGATACTTGGTTGTTGTCCAGCCGCCATCAACGGCCAGCACCTGCCCGTTGATGAAGCCTGCCTGGTCGGACAGGAGGAACCAGATGGCTTCGGCGATGTCCTGTGCGGTGCACGTCCGGTTCATCGGCGTCATCTCGAAATTCATGCGCTTGAAGACTTCGTTTTCCCAGTTGTACCGGGTCATCGGGGTTTCAGTCACGCCCGGAGCAACGGCGTTGGTGCGGATGCCCTCGGGCCCATATTGTGCAGCCATGTGCAGTGTCAGGCCATTGAGTCCGGCCTTGGCTGCCGAATAGGCTCCGCCGCGCAAACCGCCCAGGATCGAGTATGTCGAGGTCACGTTGACGATCGCCGAACCTGCCTTCATCGCCGTCAGTGCTTCCCGGCAATAGCGGAATGGTGCTCGCAGCAGCACGTCGAGATAGTCGTCGAGGATCTCGTCCGTCGACTCATGGACGGGGAAGGGCTTGCCCTTGCCAGCATTGTTAACAAGGTAATCGAGCCGGCCGAACTGCTCGATCGCGAGCGCGACCGAAGCTGCGGGAGTCTCGTCTGCTGTCACGTCGGCCACGTGCGGTGCAACCAGTGTTGCCCCGAGTTCGCCCTGCAGTTCTTCGAGCGTGTCGCGCGTACGGCCGACCGCAACCACCCGGACGCCATTGGCCACAAGAACCTGCGCAGTCGCGCGACCGATGCCGGTGCCCGCGCCCGTCAGGATCGCAACTTTGCCTTCGTGCTGGTTCATGCTGCCGTTTCCCCGAGAAATTTGATGCACTGGGCGTTGAAGTCATCCTTTTGTTCGATCATGTACCAATGGCCGCAATTGCTGGCGATCACCAGCCGGGCATCCTTGGCCCGTTCGGTCAGTACTAGGCCATGGCTTTGCGGGATGAACTTGTCCTTGGCACCCCAGAAGCACAGGATCGGGCAGGCAATTTCGGCAATGCGATCGGCATGGTTGCCAGTGCGCATTCGCGTCCAGACTTCGCTCGGCTGGCTCAGAGCAATGCCGAAGCGCTCCTGCACGGCATCCTCGGACAGCGAGGCGGGGCTGCTGACCAGATAGCTCAGGAGCTTGCGGAAGGTCGGAAGATCGGTTGGCCGTTCGGTTACCCATGTGAACATGGCATGGAGGCCGACCTGGAAGGGGATATAAGTGCTGCCATCAGCGAGGCCTCCGGGCGCCATGAGGATCAGGCGAGAAACGAGGCCCGGATAGGCCAGGGTATAGGCGGTGGCGAGCAGCCCGCCGAGCGAGTTGCCAACGGGCACGACCTGCGTGATGCCAAGCCCTGTCACGAGTTCGTGCAGTTGCTGAACATAGAATTCGGTCGAATAATCGATATCGGTCGGCTTGGATGAATAGCCGTAGCCGGGATAGTCGATCACCAGGCAGTGATGGCCCGCATCCGCGAAAGCCGGGTAGTTTAGCTTGAAGTTGCTATACCCGCTCGCGCCGGGGCCGCTACCGTGCAGAAAGAGAATGCTCGGCCTGTCTGATGAGCGCACGCCAGCCTCGTGATAGTGGATCGAATAACCACTCGGGGTCTGAAAGTATTTCCCCTCGGGTATCGGTCGTGCAGAATCCACGGCTTTCTCTCCTTAAGCACTCTGGCTGGATCGATACGTCAGCCGGGTATAGTCGCATCGTCCATGTGAACTAGGACAGGGCGCATCGCCCCCCTTATCGTCCTGTGCGAAACTGCCAGGCGCCAGGCGCCGGTTGGAACGGAGAGAATGTGGAAGGCAGAATGTGGAAGACAGGCTGCGCTTGAATGCAGAAGATCGAAATGCCTTGCTCGATCTCAAGGCACGGTACTTCCGCTACGTGGACACAAAGGACTGGAACCTCTTCGCGTCGTTGTTCGCCGCAGATGCGACGGGCGGCCGATCGATGACTTGCCGGGAATTTCGTTCGATGGAGCGGTCGGCGTGCGGGATGGCGTGTCCCGGGCGATGAACGATGTCGTTTCGGTGCATCACGGCTTCACCCCGAATTGGAGATGGTCTCGGCGGACGAGGCGAGCGGCATCTGGCCTATGGAAGACCGCCTCTGGTTCGGCGGCACCGGGCCTGATAGTGCATGGTTTCGGCCACTATCACGAATGTTATACGCGCATCGAGGGCCATTGGCGGTTCAGAAGCGTCGAGCTTCATCGTCTGCGGGTCGAGACGCGAAACGCAAACCCGGCGCTACCGGAGAATAGATGATGACCCCGATTCAATCTCTGCCCGAAAACGTTATCCGCGTGATCGAAGGCGCACCGTTTACCGAATATGCGACAGTCAGCGCTGCTGCCGTTCCGATCAACACCCCGACTTATGTGTTCCCAAGCGATGACCTCGGGGTCCTGGCATTGGCGACCGGCCTGGCATATCCGGCCAAGGCGGAACGGGCGCGCCGCAACCCACGGGTAGGACTGCTGCTGGAAGGCGGTGCCAATGAGCCGGTGGTCTCGATTCGGGGCAGGGCAGCGGTCCGCGATGCCGACCTGGCGAACAATGCGCGCCGATACATTTCGGAGACCGGATTCGAAGGCATCAGTTACGGCTTGTCGTGGAGAGAGGCGCGCAAGGCGGTGTGGTACTGGACCCGCGTCATTGTCGAGGTCACTCCCCAACTCATCATGTGGTGGGACAATCCAGCCGCTATGGATGAAGCACCGAACGTCTGGATAGCTCCGGACGGATTTGTCTTCCCGCAATCCGATCCGGCTCCTGTCGGAAAGCCATCTGCCGCCCCAAGCTGGCCCCAGCGCCCATGGCAGGAGATCGCTCAGGATGGTCTTGGGCGTGGGGTGCTTCCCCATCTTACCCTGTGCGACGACGACGGCTATCCGCTACCCATTCGGCTGCGCAGCTGCGAACTCGTCGGTGATCGTTTCAAGCTGCGGCTGCCGCGTTGGACGCCTTGGAGCCTGCAGGGCAAGGCGCACCTGTCCTACATCGGGCTGGAGTGTTTTGTCGGCGATCTGGACGTTGAAGGCGATAACGTCTGGTTCAAGGTCGAGCGTGCACTTCCGCAGTTGCCGAGCATGATGGACCCCAAGTTGGTGCTAAGTCCTACCGAGGATCTCAGGCAGACCTTCATGACGCGCCTGACGGAAGAAGTCGCCCGGCGGAGCCAGTCGATCCCGACACTCCCGGAGGAAGTGCCCACGCCGACCCGGCTCGCACGGCATCGGTTCGCGAAATTCGGTTCTGGCGCGAAGGCCGAAGGGTCGAACTGATTGAACCAAGGCGAGCGAGAGGTCGAGATGGAGAGCAAGGATTACATCGAAATCTGCAACCTGATGGGCCGCTATGGTCATATCATGGACGAATGCTCGCAGATCGACGGGCAGTGGGAACGGCTCGGGGAAGTTTTCACGGCCGATGTCCAGTTCGACATCACCTCGTTCGGGGGCCCGATGCTCGACGGACTGCAGGCGCTCATCGACATGTGGGCCGGATCCGTCCACCCGTGGGGCCACCACGTTACGAACGCGGTCATCGAAGCCGACGGCGCCAATGGCGCGACCTGCGATACGAAGCTGATCATCGTCACGCCCGATGGCCGGGCGACGTCCGGCATATACCGCGATCGTCTGGTGAGGACTCCGGATGGCTGGCGGATCAACCATCGCTACTGCAGCCTGCGCTTCCCCGATGCGAGCGTCCCGTTGCCGCTGCCGTGGCGCTGAACGGCGCAACGGCTGAATTGGAGCCCGTCGGCATGAGGTAGGCGACATGGATCTTGGAATTGCTGGACGGCGCGCATTCGTGGCCGGATCGACGACCGCAATGGGTGCGGAGATCGCAAAACATCTCGCGGCCGAATGCGTGGAAGTCGTCCATGGCGCAATGCTGCATCCGCTGAAGCCGTCGTCGGCCCAATCCGGGAAAGGGCGCCTTGGCTGAGGGGAAGGAAACTGGCTCGCCCCTGCGCGGTCCTCACTAGACTAGCGGGCCGTGTCCCGTCGCCATAGCCGGACGCCTCCGGACTGCGTCAGTCCGCCTTGGCGATATCCAGCAGCCGCCCCGGCACATTATGGTCATAGCAGGCGATCTCGCTCCGCTCGGCGATGCGCCAGCCGTGCTGCGTGCGGACATGCCGATCGACATACCAGAGCCCCAGGAACATCACCTGGCGCGTGCCGTCGGCCAGTTCGATCTCCATCGGATTGAAGCAGACGGTGCGGCTGGTCGCGCTGTCGCCGTCCAGCTTGATGTCGGCATTCGAGATCATGTGATAATAGTTCGGAAAGCATCCGAGGCTGGTCTTCAGATATTCCTTGATCTGCGGATAGCAGCCCTTCGCGCCGCCCAGCGCCGAATAGTCTATGAACGCGTCCGGCAGGAAAACGTGGTCGAGATCGTCGAACCGCTTGGCGTCGATCGCGGTGCTGTAGTCGATCATCAACTGCTGAATTTCCATGCGATCGGAAATCTCCTCGAGAGTCATCATGCCCGTCTCCGCCGGTGGTCGATACCGCAAGAGCTTGAAGCAGTTTTTTGCTAGGAAGCAAATCCCCGCTGATCTGCCCCCACCGAGTCGACTATCGACATTCCAAAGCGTTTTGCGAAACCATGCCCGTACTGCGGACGCCGTCCCAGCAACACTCCAAACCACAATCTGCCAAAGCAGTGCTAGAAGAAGCCGAGCTTCTTGGGACTGTAACTGACAAGCATGTTCTTGGTCTGCTGGTAGTGATCCAGCATCATCTTGTGCGTCTCGCGCCCGATGCCGGAGCTTTTGTAGCCACCGAAAGCCGCGTGGGCGGGGTAGGCATGATAGCAATTCGTCCAGACCCGCCCGGCCTTGATCGCTCGGCCGAACCGGTAGCAGGTATTGACGTCGCGGCTCCAGATTCCCGCCCCGAGGCCGTATGGCGTATCGTTGGCGATCTCCAGCGCTTCGCTTTCGTCCTTGAAGGTGGTGACAGCGAGCACGGGGCCAAAAATCTCCTCCTGAAAGATCCGCATTTTGTTATGGCCCCTGAACACCGTCGGCTTCACGTAGTAGCCTCCAGCCAGATCCCCGCCAAAATCCGCAACGCACCCGCCGATGAGGAGATCGGCGCCTTCCTGCTTGCCGATGTCGATATAGGACAGGATCTTATCGCGTTGTTCCTGCGATGCCTGTGCGCCGATCATTGTTGCGGGATCGAGCGGATTGCCCTGCCGGATCGCCGCGACGCGTTGCAACGCCCGCTCCATGAACCGGTCATAGATCTTCTCGGAGACGAGAGCGCGGCTGGGCGCGGTGCAGACCTCTCCCTGGTTCAGCGCGAACATGACGAAGCCTTCGACGGCCTTGTCGAGGAAATCGTCATCCTCCGCGAGGACATCGGAAAAGAAGATGTTGGGAGACTTCCCGCCGAGTTCGAGCGTCACCGGGATGAGGTTCGCGCTGGCATATTGCATGATGAGGCGGCCGGTCGTCGTCTCGCCGGTGAAGGCCACTTTCGCGATCCGGCTTGACGACGCCAGCGGCTGGCCGGCCTCCAATCCAAAGCCGTTGACGATGTTCAGGACGCCGGGCGGCAGCAGATCTCCCACCAGATCGATCCATACCATGATGGAGGCAGGCGTCTGTTCTGCCGGCTTGAGGACGACACAGTTGCCCGCAACCAGAGCCGGGGCGAGCTTCCAGGCAGCCATGAGCAGCGGAAAGTTCCAGGGAATGATCTGACCTACGACACCCAGCGGCTCGTGAAAGTGGTAGGCGACGGTATCGTGATCGATCTCGCTGATCGAACCTTCCTGCGCCCGGATCACGCCCGCGAAGTAGCGGAAATGGTCGATAGCGAGCGGGATATCGGCCGCCATCGACTCCCGGATCGGCTTGCCGTTGTCCCAGGTCTCGGCCCTCGCGAGCGTTTCCAGATTCGCTTCCATGCGATCGGCAATGCGCAGCAGGATCCGGGAGCGTTCCGCAGGCGGTGTCCGTGCCCATGCCTCCTGCGCCTGATGCGCCGCATCGAGCGCCGCCTCAATGTCCACCGCCTGAGAGCGGGCAATCTCGCCAACGATCCGGCCAGTAATCGGCGAGACGTTCTCGAAATAGCGCCCATTCTTCGGTGCGACCCATTTGCCACCGATAAAGTTGTCGTACCTAGCCGCGAACGGAGCAGCGGGAGTTTGAACATTGGGGTTTTCTGCCAAGGCGTTCATGACTCATCCTCTTCCAGTTTGTTTTTTCCGCGCCATTGCAGCGGCTGATCGTTTGCCCGTCAGGCGATCGACGCGGCAATCTCGTTGAACAAGGCGAAATGCTCGATTTCCTCGGCTTCGCTCTGGGCCATGTCGATGCCGTAAAGCGGATTAGCCGAGGTCTTGGCTATGATCACGTCTCGCTGCGGATCGATCCAGATGAACTGATTGTAGACGCCAATCGCGGTGTAGGGGCCGCGGTCGTCGGGCAGCCACCACTGGTATCCATAGCCCAGCGGCGACGACGCATTGGTGCGCTTGCCCGGCACGAGATGCGGAGCCATCGCCGTGCTGCAGCCCTCGATCCAGCCTTCGGGCAACAACTGCTGCCCGCCGATTACGCCCCCGTTGGCATAGAGCAGGCCCAGCTTGGCATAGTCGCGCAGCGTCGCGTTGAGCCCGGCCGCGGCAAATTCCATGCCCTGCGAATCGAGGATCCAGAACGCATCGTCTTCCATGCCCAGCGGATGCCAAAGCTCCTGCTCCAGATACTGCGACAGCTGCATCCCCGTGGCGGCCCGCAGGACCATCCCGAGCACATGGGTGTCGCAGCTGTTGTAGCAGTTATACGTGCCCGGCGCGTGGTTGCGGAGGAGCGAACGGGCGACCGCGTCAAAGGATCCGTCGCCGCGAAAGGCATTGTCGAAGCGCGAGACATCGGAATCGGGATCGGAATAATCCTCGTTCCAACGCACCCCGGAGGACATCTGCAACACGTCGCGGATCGAAACCCCGCCATAGCCCGACCCGGCCAGTGCCGGGACATAGCGATCGACGGAATCTTCAAGCGAGGCGACCAGCCGGTCGCGCAGGGCGCAGGCGACGAGCGTCGCTACGAACGATTTGACGACCGAGAACGACATGGTCTGCGTCGAGGCGGTCGTGCCGTTCCAGTAGCCTTCGAACACTGCCTGCCCCCGATGCACCACCAGCATGCCGGTGGTGGCGACCTTGTCGAGGAATGCGGCGGTGTCGCGCGGGGTGCCTTCGTACACGAAACGTTCGGGCAGGGAAATCCGCGTCGGGCCGACCGGGATCGGCCGCGCAACGGACGGTGCGCTGACCCTGCGCGTGGGGAAGATGCGCGCCATGTTGCGGAACGTTTCGATCTGGTCGTCGCCGCGAAACAGCACCACTTCATCGGGGGTCTTGACTGGCATTCGTTTACTCCAGGGGGCGTGCAGCATGATGCGACCGCCAGGCATGGGGAGGAGCGGTGCGGAGGGGGACGTGCGGCGCACCGCCGTCCCATCCCACCGCTCCGTGTTCGGCAATCAGGCCTCTCCCGCGGCAGAAAGCGCACGCGGGGAAAGCCGCCTGCCGCTTACCACCGTTTGGATAGCGAAACGCCGAAGCTGCGCGGCTCGCCGTAGATCTGATAGTAACTTCCCAGGCCGTCGCCGTTCTTGTCAATCACATAGGCCTTATCGAACAGGTTCTTGACCCACAGCCCCAGGGTCGCGCCCAGGCTGTTCGAAGTGACCGAGACCTGCGCGTTGGCAACACCATAACCCGCGATGCCGCGCAGGGCCTGGTCCACCGGCGTAAGGGGGCGAACAAGGGCCGAACGATAGTTGTAATCCGCGTCGATGTTGGCATCGAGATCGTCCGTCAGGCCGAATTCGTAGGACGCATTGGCTGTCGCGCTCCAGGTCGGCGCATAGTCGATCGGCAGGCCTGTCCACGGGATCGCCTGTTGATCGAAGGTGAAGAACAGAACATTGCTCTTGTTGACCTTGGCCTTCAGATACCCGACCGATCCGCCGACGCTTAATCCGCGCACCGGGCGCAGCGTGGCGTCCAGTTCCGCGCCCAGGTGGTATCCGTTGCCGACATTGGCCAGGCGGAAGACGAACTGTCCGGGCGTGAGCGTGCTGGGTAGCGTGGTGAAGGCCTGGATGTCCTTGTGGTCATAATAGAACACGGCCCCATTCACCTGCAGCTTGCGATCGAACCAAGCTGACTTGAACCCGCCTTCGTAAGCCCAGATGATCTCTTCCTTGTACGGGGTCACGTCTTCCGTGGTTTGGGGGAAGCCCCCGAAGACTCCGCCCGACTTGTACCCGCGCGATACGGTTGCGTAGAGCATCTTGCCGGAGGTCGGCTTCCAGGTGAGCGTGGCCTTCCCGGTCAGGTGGTCGCCCAGCCGGTAGGTGCTGGACAGGTTTTCCAGCAGCGGAAACCCGATTGTGGCGAACCCGTCCTGGCCGTCGCGATAATTGGTCTTCTCGTCAGAATAGCGCAGCGATCCGGTCAAGGTCAGTCGCGGGGTCAGGTCATAGTCGAACTGTCCATAGAGCCCCAGATATTCGGTGGTTTGTCGGTAGGAAACGTTCAGAAACGCGTCCTGGGGCGCCAGCGGAATGAACGAGAACCCGGCCTGAACATATGCATTGTCCGACCAGTCGAACAGCTTCCGGTCCCTGATATCGACGTGCGAATACTGCAGTCCGGCAATCCAGCGGAGCGGTTTGCTACTGTCGGATTCCAGGCGGATTTCCTGGCCGATGCTCTCCAGCTCGGCTGCTTCCATCCAGCCGCCCAGATTGAGTTCCGATGCATCGTAATCATAGGTAAAGCCGAAATCGAAATGGTCAAAGCTGGTGATCGACGTGAGCTTCGCAGGCCCGAAATCATAGGAGACGCGTAAGGTGCCCCCCCACTCCTCGTTATCCAGCCGGTCGATCGGCTGCGAGGTCACGGTGCGCCCGTCCTTCGATTGGCTGGCCGGAGACAGCGAACCCGGATCGATGACCTGGGACAGCGTTCCGCAGGACGAGTTATCAAGCCTTCCCGCCAGCACTCCCGGGCAGAACACCAAGCCGCCTAGCGTGCTCGACGACAGATCATAAGCTCCGTTGGCGCTGACCAACGGCGTTTCCGACTTGTCGCGCATATATTGCAGCTTGAGTTGGACATCCAGACCATTGCCCGGGTCGGCATGAAAGACCGCGCGCGCCGCGGTGCGATCCGGATTGCCCCATTTGCTGTTGTCCGCGAGGCTCGTTTGCCACCCATCGCCAAAGCTGCCGTCATGGAAAGCGGCCAGGCGTAACGCGGCGCCGCCGCCCAATGAGACAGTCTGCCCGCCTTCGATCCGGTAGCGGTTCCAACTGCCGTAGTTGGCGGTGATGTATCCGTCGCGATCCCCATCGTTGGGTACGTTGCCGATGATCTGCACCGCCCCGCCCAGTGCGTTGCGTCCATAGAGACCGCTCTGCGGCCCCTTCAGCACTTCAACCCGCTTCAAGTCGAAGATACCCGCGGCGCCCATGACCAGCGAGGGCTGGTAGACATCATCGACATAGACTGCCGTCGATGGGTTATTATTGATGTTGTAATCGAACAGAGCCACGCCGCGGATGGTCCAGTTGGGTTGGCTAGCACCCTTGCTTTCAAAGACCTGCGTATTGCTGACCGAGCTGCCGATTTGATCGATCGTGAGGATGCTGCGCTGCGCCAGCGCCTGGCCGCTGAAGACCTGCATCGCGATGGGCACGTTCTGGACGTTTTCTGCGCGCTTCTGTGCCGTCACGACGATTTCCCCGCCCTCGGCGCCGGCGCCGTTCGCGGCCTGGCTGTCGGGAGCGGGCGTCAATGCTTGCGCATCAACGCGCGATTGTCCGACGAATGCACTTGCTGCCGCAGTCGCCAGAAGCAACATCCGGAAAAGACCCTTATCCGTGCCTGAATTCGTTGATGGTTTTGTTATGATCATGTCAATCCCTGTCCCGTAAGAGGAGAACAAAATCAATATTAACACATTATATTTTATCTCTTTTCAGGTTTGCAGTTCTGTCAAAAATTCACGCATGAGCTGCACGTATCCGTCAATTTCATCTTTGTTATGCGAAAAGGACGCTTGCGGACCCGCGCTGACGATGCAGTCCCAGTACCCCCGGTTCGCCATGAAAACGCGGCGGGCATCCAGCATGTCGAGGTCCATCGAGAGACGCGCTTCGGCATAGTTGCGCGGCAGTTCGGGCGTCAGGCAAAGGCCGGAGCGCGGCCCGATCCGGAACGCGCGGCACGGCAGGTCCAGATCGCCGCAAATCGCATCGATGCCATCAGCCATGTGTGCCCCAAGTTCGGATATCCGAGCGAATGCTTCCTCTGTCAGCACATGTTCCAGCACGGCGCGCGCGCAGGCCATCGACAGCGCATTGCCGTACAGCGTGCCGCCAAGACCGATACCGGGCTTGCGGTGCAAGATGTCGAGATGCTTCTCGACGTGTTCGCCGATCGCCGCCGTCATGCCGTAGGCGGCGAAGGCGAGGCCCGATCCGAACCCCTTTCCGAGCGTGATGAAGTCGGACTCAAGTCCCCAGAGCCGGGTCAGGCCGCCATAAGCGAAGGAAAAGGTGTGCGATTCATCGATGCACAGCATCGTGCCGGTTTCCGCCGTAATCCGCCGCAGGCCTTCCAGATAGCCAGGATCGGGCAGCACCAGGCTGCAGTTGGTGAGGGCCGGTTCGGTGAGGACCAGCGCGACCTCGCGGGATTCCAGCGCGGCCGCGAGGGCATCAAGGTCGTTGAACGGCAGAATGATGGTGTCTTCCGCCCGGCGTCCGGAAAGGCCCTGGTATTCCGGCACCACGCGGTCGCCATCGATCTTGACGAGCGTTTCCTCGATATGGCCGTGGTACTTGCCTTCGAAGACCACCAGCTTTCGCCGCCCGGTGATGTGCCGGGCGATGCGCATGATCTCCGTGTTGGCGCCCGACGCGGCCAGCGTGAATTGCCAGAACGGCAGCCCCATCAGGTCCCCAAGCAATTCGGCGGAGGCTGCGGCATCTTCGGTGGGCAACAGGTAATGCGCGCCGTTGCGAAACTGGCGAACCATCGCCTTCTCGACGGCCGGAATACCATAGCCCAGTGTGGCCGAAAGGTCCGCCACGTTCATGTCGACGTACGCGTTGCCGTCCGCGTCGAAGAACCGCGATCCTTCCCCGCCCGAAACGTAGATCTGTGGATGCATGTAATAGCCGGCCATCCAGGACATCGGCGTTCCCGCCGGCATGACCTTGCGCGCGCGGCCCAGCAATTCCTTCGATCTTCCGGTGCGTGCCGAAAAGCGCTCCAATTCACGCTGATTCAACTGGCCAACGCGGGTCCGATCTGCCCTGTAAGCCGGGGTTCGCGCAAGCGTGGTCGACATCTCGTTCTCCTGTCAAATTAGGTCAGTCGCGGCTCCGGCGCGCCGATGCCTATTTCATTGTGGGCTCGACGGTATCCTCGGGACGGGGGGCGGGCGTGAAGGAGGCCGACGTCACGGCGACCAGGCCGCACAGCAGCAAGGCGGCACAGGCTAGCACTTCCGCCGCATGGGCTGCCGCCGCGACGGAACTGCCGTCGCCGATCAGTCCGGCGGCAAGTGCCGGGCCCAGGAAGCTCGACAGGATCTGCGCGCCGGGAATAAAGCGGGAGATCGTCGTGTCCCGGCCGTAAAAGGCCGTCATCGACATGAAATAGGCGACGCCGAGCGACCACCCCCCGCAGAAAAGCGTAAGACCGCCTTCGAACATGGCAATGCTACCGGCATGGGCGGCGGCGATGCCTCCCGCGAGCAGCATCGCACAAGCTAGCGCCGCCATGGGCAGCCGGCCCGGCCGGTCCCCGCACACCATGGCGAGGACCGCACACACACCTCCGCCGACCAACCCCAGGGGGATGCTGTTGGCGACCATGTCGGGATTGAGGCCCCGTTCGATGCCCAGGCGCGTGGCGTAGCTCCAGTACGCGAAGACGCTGGTCATGAACAACATCAAAGCAATCAGCGACAGGACGGCGGGCAAGGCGCTGCAGTTGCCGCCGGCCGGCGCTGCACCGGCAGCGGGATTGCTCGCGCGGTGCGGAGCGGTCCTCCGCAAGGAAAGGGCGGCGCAAAGGGCGAACCACAGCGCCATAGAGGCAATCGCGGGCGCGAGACCGACCCTGCCCGCCGTCCAAGTCAGCCCTGCGGCATAGATAACCGGAAACACGCTCTGGGCCAGGACAACGCCGCCAAAGGCGCGGCCTAGGTGCCGGGCGTTGCTAACCGCTCCGATTGCGGTTGAGTACAGCAGCCCCGCGCCGAGCCCGGACAGCCCCCGAAGCATCATCAGCATCGCGACGCCTGTGGCGGCTGGACTTGCCAGGTTCGCCGCGAGCGACAGCAGGGCGGCGGCAAGTGCCAGGCGCGGCCAACTGACGCGGGGGAGGATGAAGAGCGCAAGTGCGGTTCCGACGCCGACACCCATAAACTCGGCCGATAGAGTCCACCCCGCTTGTCCAACGGAGATATTGAAGTACTTTACGAACATATCGGCGAATATCGGCATTTCGCCGATCAATACGGTCGATGATCCCGCAACGATTATTGCAGATATAGTTGCTGATTCTGGTATTTTTATTCCCAGAAAATTGCATCTCGCCTTATCCATCATTGCGCCTTATCCTTCAGATGCAATGGAACAGATTATCAAATGCAACTCACCTGCATGACCGCGAGTCACGGCGTGACAAGTAACGACCCCCACATAATGCGAACAATTATTCGCGTTATGTGGGGGTCGTCAAGCGTTATTTTTTCACTAGAAGGCTCGCATGCACGATGACACCAAAGCGACGACGCGCAAGGCGATCGAATCGCGCCGCCGACCGACGCAGGCGCGCTCGCGCGAGATGGTTGCGCGGATCCTCGCGGCAGCCCGCGAGTTATTGCACGAACAGAGCTCCGCCAAGCTGACAACCATAGCGATTGCGCGGGTTGCGGGCATGTCCGTGGGTTCGCTCTATCAGTATTTCCCGAATAAGGAGGCGATCCTTCTCCATCTTGTGCAGGACTGGCTCGCGGATGTTCAGGATGCCATGAGCTTGTTTGCCACTAATTCGCGGCCAAGGAGGCGGGCGGAGGTCGAATCGACCTTGCACGAATTCCACGAGAAGCTCCGTGGCATCTATCTGGAGCGAGCTGACCTACTTCCGGCGGTTGACGCCATGGGCGACTCGGCCGCGCTCGCCGAGATTTATTGCGAGCACAACGAACGCATCACGCAATGCCTTGCCGCCTGGCTCAGTACGATCGACTCTGCGCTGCCGCCCGCCACCGCGCGAGATCTGGGACACCTGATGCTTCAGGTCGGGCACACCAGTCTGGCGGCCAGCCTCGGACACGATGCCGGCCTCGCTGATATTGTCTCGGACATCGATGCGATGCTGATGGCACTTATCTGCAGGCACCTGTCACTGGGCTAAAGGGCATTGTCAGGCCAAATGCACCGCTGGTGACGTTGCCGGCGTGGGATAGGGTAGGGCCATGCCTCGCGCCCGCAAACCCCGTTCCGCTGCTTCAACTCTTCACCGGAGGTGACCCGCCTCGTGGTGGCGATGCGCTCGAACCGTGGGTCGTCGACATTGCGCAGCGACAGCGGAAATCGCGCGTACATCCGGGGCTTTCAAAGCGGATAACAAACCTGTCGATGCTTAATCTGCTTCGGCAGCTATTGCCGTGAAACCTATTTGCGATGACTGACGCTATTTTGTAGCCTCCCGGCTATGGCCACTGAACTGAAAACCGATAGCGATTTGATCAACCCATTAGAGGGCCATATTGGATACCAGCTCCGCCGCGCCTCAACATTGGTGATGGCCGTACTTGCCGATCGCCTGTCCACGACGCATCTCACGGTCACCGAAGCGTCCGTCCTAGTGATGATCGACCATAACCCGGGCATTTCGCAAAGCGCCATTGGCCGCAGCCTTGGCGTGAAGCGCGCGAACATGGCACCTATTATTGCGACACTGGATAATCGCGGTTTGGTGCTTCGCTCTAACCCCAATGGGCGCCTGGTTGGCTTGTCGACAACCGAGGCGGGGCGGCAGTCCGCCAATATGATCGAAGCGATGATGCGCGCCAACGATGTTGAAATGTTCGGCTCGCTCAAGGCGCAGTCGCAACTCGATCTGCTTAATTCGCTCACTGCGCTTCGACGATCACGCGTTTAATCATGCATCGCGAGTCATGATCGTATCGATCACCGTGTATTTACGTCGATCGCGAGCTGGTCGACGGCCAGCATGATCTGCCAGATAGGCGCCCCGTAGGCATCGGTGCGACCATTTCTTAGGTCTGAGCCTGCACGCCATGATCCCGAATCTCGCCAATTGTCGCGCACTACCAACCGGATGGTCATTGAGCAGGCGCGTGTCCGGCTGAGTGATTGCGACTGTGGCTTGCACGCATGTCCAGTTGATGCTATGTTTCATAACACAAGGAGAGGAGCATGGCTTTGGTCGAGGTGCACATGATCGTTGGTGGCAAGCCGCATTTTTGCTCGGCAACATTCGACCGCGCCAATTCGATGACGAACGTCGTCGTGACGCGTTCGGGCGCGGCCAGCACAAGCGATGCAATCGCGGCTGTAGAGGCAGCGGAGCACGCCTTCCCGACCTGGTCGGCACTTGGCCCTAATGCCCGTCGGGCGGCCTTGATGAAGGCAGCTGATGCCCTCGAATCTCGCGTCGATGACTTCGTCGACGCGATGATGTCCGAAATCGGTGCTACGGAAGGCTGGGTTCGTTTCAACCTAGCGCTGGCGAGTTCAATAATCCGCGAGGCAGCCTCGCTCACAACTCAGATCGGCGGCGAGGTTATCCCGTCGGACAAACAAGGCTGCATGTCCATGGCAGTGCGTGAGCCTGCCGGCGTTGTTCTCTCTATGGCACCATGGAACGCACCCATCATTCTCGCTACCCGCGCCATCGCCGTGCCACTCGCGTGCGGGAACACTGTCGTTCTAAAGGCTTCGGAAATATGTCCGCGCACCCATAGCCTGATCGTGGAGGCCTTTGTCGAAGCGGGACTGACCGGCGGCATCGTTAATCTCGTTACCAACGCGCCATCGGATGCAAGCGCGATCGTGGGTGCGATGATCGATCACCCCGCGGTCCGGCGGGTCAATTTCACCGGCTCCACCGCCGTCGGAAAAATCATCGCCATGCGCTGCGCTCAGCATCTCAAGCCGGCATTACTCGAACTCGGCGGCAAGGCGCCGCTCATTGTTCTCGATGATGCCGATTTGGATGAGGCCGTTAAGGCTGCGGCTTTTGGTGCCTTCATGAATCAGGGGCAGATTTGCATGTCCACCGAACGGATTATCGTGGTCGAGTCCATCGCCGATACCTTCGTCGACCGGTTTCGCGAGAAAGTCGGCACCTTGGCGGTCGGCGATCCGCGCGAAGGCAAAACTCCGCTGGGTGCGGTCGTAGGTCTCGCGACCGTCGACCATGTACGCTCGCTAGTCGACGACGCGGTGCGAGATGGAGCGACGCTGGTCAACGGCGGGCCGGCCGACGGCGTCCTCATGCCGGCCCATGTGGTCGATCGCGTGACGCCAGTGATGCGATTATTTGGCGAGGAAAGCTTCGGCCCTGTCGTGGCTATCGTTCGCGCGATGGATGAAGCGCACGCGGTGGAGCTTGCAAACGATACCGATTATGGGCTCTCAGCCTCCGTTTTCACCCGTGACATAGCGCGTGGTCTACGCGTGGCGCGTCAAATCCGATCCGGGATCTGCCATATAAATGGTCCAACCGTGCATGACGAGGCCCAGATGCCGTTTGGTGGTGTTAAAGGCTCAGGTTACGGTAAGTTTGGCGGCAAGGCTGGCGTCGACAGCTTCACAGAGCTGCGCTGGATCACCATCGAGACCCAGCCCGGACATTTCCCGATCTGAACACTCAACCTTCACGCATATCGCTGGAGATTTCCATGGCATTTGAAGACATCGACCCCGTCGAAGCAAGTACAGTCGCCTACACCATTGAAGACAATGTCGCCTGGGTTAGCTTCAACCGGCCCGACAAAAGAAACTGCATGTCTCCCCGATTGAACCGGCAGATGATGCGTGTTTTGAACGAACTCGAGTTTCGCACGGATGTCGGGGTCCTGGTGCTTACCGGCGAAGGCTCGGCCTGGACGGCCGGTATGGACCTGAAGGAGTATTTTCGCGAAACCGAAGCGGAGGGCCTTGCCGGCACGCGCGGGGCTCAACGCGAGAGCTACGGTTGGTGGCGGCGACTTCGGTGGTATCAGAAGCCCACGATCGCAATGGTCAACGGCTGGTGTTTCGGCGGCGGGTACGGCCCGCTCTTCGCCTGCGACCTCGCCTTCGCAGCCGACGAGGCGCAATTCGGCCTGTCGGAAATCAACTGGGGGATTCTCCCTGGCGGCGGCGCCGCCAAAGTCGCTGCCGAGCTCACCAATTTTCGTAACGCCATGTATCACGCTATGATGGGTGAGAACATCGACGGTCAAAAGGCTGCTGAATGGGGCTTTGTTAACGAAGCGGTACCACTCTCTCAGCTTCGCGATCGTGTCTCCCAAGTCGCGCAGGTTCTGCTCACCAAGAATCCCATCGCGCTGAAAGCCACGAAGGATGCAATCCGACGAGTGCGCGAGATGACATACGACAATGCTGAGGATTTTCTGGTTCGCGCACAAGAGGCAGCAAACAGTTTCGATAACGAAGGCCGCAAACAAGGGATCAAGCAGTTTATCGATGACAAGGCTTACAAGCCTGGTCTCGGAGCATACGACAGGTCGAAGCAAGCTGGCTGAAGATTCTTTCTGAAAATGCGCACTAACGGCCCGATCGAACGCTTTGACCTGGAATACTGGAGCTTCGCCGAAAATGGATGTCACAATTCAGGATACTGTTATTGGCGCATCCTCGCTGGATCGTCTGCTTAGGCCGCGCTCGGTCGCTATCGTCGGGGCTTCGGAAAAACCTGGTGCGCTCGGTGCGGCCGTGTTGGGCAATCTCGAACGCAATGGTTTTTCGGGCGAGATCCATTTGATCAATCCAAAACGAACGGAAATCGGCGGGCGTGTCTGCATCCCTTCGGTCTCGGTTCTGCCCGAGCAAGTCGATGTCGCTGTTCTGGCAATTCCGCGGATGGCCGTGCTGGAGACTATCAAGGCATTGGCCGAGCGAAAGGTGGGGGCCGCGATCATCTTCTCGGCGGGCTTTGCCGAAGGCGGCGAAGAAGGCCTGACGGAGCAGCGAGAAATCGCCAGGGTCGCATCAACCACCGGCATGATCATCGAGGGGCCCAACTGCCTCGGGATGACCAACTTCATCGACCGAGTTCCACTGACCTTCGTCGAGACAAGCGCTGTACCGCTCGGCAACCGGAAAGGGATTGGGATAGTCTCGCAGAGCGGAGCGATTGCCTGCGTCCTTTGCACCACCCTCGCCTCGCGCGATCTCGGTCTTTCGTTTTCCATTTCCACCGGGAATGAGGCGGCAAGCGGTGTCGAGGACTATGTCGAATATTTGATTGATGACCCTGCAACCAATGTCATCGTGATGGTTGTGGAATCGTTCAGAAGCCCGCGACGCTTCCTCGAGGCGGCACGCCGTGCTGGATCAATGGGCAAGACGATCGTCCTCCTGCATCCCGGTCGAAGCGGCGCGGCGCGCGAATCCGCCGCGACCCATACAGGAGCGATGGCGGGCGATTACGAGGTCATGCGCGTCAAGGTAGAGCGTGCGGGAGTTATCCTTGTCGAAACGATGGAGGAGCTTGGCGACGTGGCCGAGATGGCACTTCGCTGTCCCCCGGTTCGAACAAGCGGTACCGCCATAATGGGCGAATCCGGCGCCTTCAAAGCTCTTGTACTTGACTTTGCGGAGGCCCTTGATCTCGAATTGCCCAGCATTGACGATGCCAGTGCGCCACAACTGCGAGCTGTTCTACCGGAATTCGTAAGTGTCTCGAACCCCCTCGACTTGACCGCCCAAGGGCTGACAGACTCGGAGCTTTATTACAAGACGCTCGCGGCCTTGGCTCAAGATGATCGTTTTGGCAGTGTGATCGTCGGGATTATTCAGACAGATCCTGTTACGACAGCGGTTAAATTCCCGCCGCTTATACGAGCCATGTTGGAGACAAAACCCGAAAAGCCGATCGTCTTTGCTGGACTAGATGAAGGAGCTGGGGTCGCCCATCATTACATCGAAGAGTTTCGTCGCCTTGGGGCCGTCTACTTCCCCTCGACCGAGCGCGCTCTACGCGCAGTGGCTCGACTGAGCGAGAGCGCTGCACGAGATCTTCGCAGCGTGGTCGCCCCCCTGGATGTCCTGCCGGAACTTCCGACGCAAGGCGGCGTGATCGCCGAATTCAAGGCCAAGGCGCTATTGGCACCGCTTGGCATTGCCTTTCCGGATGGCAAGTTCTGCACGAGCCTGGAAGACGCGCTCACGAGCGCGAAGTGCATCGGTTTTCCCGTTGTCCTGAAAGCGCAGTCCGCCGGGTTGAGTCACAAGAGTGACGCGGGAGGTGTGATCCTCAACATCGTCGATGAGGCATCGCTCAACGAGGGGTGGCATCGTCTTCACGACAACATTGCTCGGCATCGGCCAGGCCTTGTTCTGGACGGCGTCCTTGTTGAAAAAATGGGGGAGCGCGGCGTTGAGCTCATCATCGGCGCAAAAAATGATCTCGACTGGGGGCCAGTCATTCTCGTCGGCTTCGGCGGTGTGGCCGCGGAAGTTTTGCAGGACGTGCGCTTGTTAGCACCTGATCTGCCCTTCGATGGCGTGATACGCGAGCTCAACCGGCTGAAGCAGGCTCCATTGTTGCACGGGTTCCGAGGCTCGCCACCGCTGGATGTCGCGGCAACGGCCAAGCTCGTCATCGCGCTCGGACAGCTGCTTCTTGCGGAGACGTCGATCCGGGAGATCGATCTTAATCCGGTCATCGTGAATCCCGACGGACAAGGCGCAGTTGCTCTCGATGCGCTCATGCTCGTCGCTGCAACGCCCCCATCAAGTCAGTGCGACGGAGGACTCGATGAGCGCGGACCGTGAAACTTTTTCCAGACTGAGAGCGATCGACATTCACGTCCACGCGGAGGTGAGTTGTCACGATCCCGAAGATTCGATCTTCGGCGCGTTCGCGGATGCCGCAACGCGCTATTTCAAGGCGCCCCGTCAGCGCCCGACGATACCGGAAACGATCGCCTATTATCGTGAACGGCAAATCGGTTTCGTCATGTTCACCGTAGATATGGAATCCGGAACCGGGATCAAGCGCATCCGCAACGAGGAGATCGCCGAGGCAGCCCAGGCTAATTCCGATATCATGATCGCGTTCGGATCGATCGATCCCCACAAGGGACGACTGGGTGCGATCGAGGCGCGCAATCTCATCGAAAACCATGGTATCCGCGGCTTCAAATTTCATCCCCCACTTCAGAATTTCGACCCCGGGGACCGCCTGGCGTGGCCGCTCTATGAGGTCATCAATCACTACCGCCTGCCCGTCGTGTTTCACACGGGCCACAGTGGAATGGGCACCGGCATGCCGGGCGGTGGTGGTATCCGCTTGAAATATGGCCGTCCGATGCTCGTCGACGACGTCGCGGTCGATTTCCCGGAGATGAAGATCATCCTGGCCCATCCAGGCTGGCCCTGGACCGACGAATCCCTGTCGATGGCGTTGCACAAGCCTAACGTGTTCATCGACCTGAGCGGCTGGAACCCGCGCTTTTTCCCCGAGCAGATCATGCGGTACGCAAACGGTCAGCTGGGACGCAAATTTCTCTTTGGTTCCGATTTTCCTCTCATTTCGCCCGACAAATGGATCGAAGAGTTCGATCAGGCAGGCTTTAAGCCAGAACTTCGAGATCCGATCCTTAAGTCAACGGCACTCGATCTTCTCTTTGGAACCGCATCCGATCCGTCCGCCGCTAATGTATCCGCGATAGTCAAGCGATAGCTTTGACCCAGAGGCGATCCGGGAAAGGGCGCCTTGGCTGAGGGGAAGGAAACTGGCGGTCACACGATCGACTTGTCGGCAGGCCACTTATTGAAAGCCCACATCTCGTCGGACGCCCACGCGATCTCGATATGGTGACCAAGCTGCTGCCGCATGTCGATATAGCAAAATACGAATCCCGGGACTTCGCCTTCCATCAACAGCGGCAAACCCAGGGATCCAACCTCGCGCTTCATCTCCTCCAAGGTTGTCCGTCGTACCGCCGCATGGTGGAAGCGCGGGATGAAATCGGCGATGTCCGGGGCGAGCGCATCGCGGTAGAGTTCGCGCGTGTCGTCGTTGAGGGGCTCGATCAGTTCGAGCTGCAGGCTACCCGACCAACCCAGCGCCATGCGCGCGCGATAATCCCTCGGCCCCTGCGCGGTCCTCACTAGGATCTCGGCCGGATCGAACGTGACCCATTCGGACACGCCAAAGCGGGAGGTGAACAGCGGCAGGGCTCGGTCGATGTCACGCGTGACGTAGCCGTTCTGGTAATGGTTCCTGAAGAACATGCCTGTCTCCCGATGCTGGTTTTCCCGCCCGCCCCGCAACCGGCCTCGATCATTCCATGAGGCCGCCCGAATATATTGCGTCGAGCTTGTCGAGCGCCTGAAATCCTTCGGCGCGCAAAGCTTCCAGCGGTAGCCGGAATACCGTTACCTCGGGCGGGCTGCCTTCGGTCTTGATGAAACGAAGACTCCAGGTGCCGTGGACGTGGCCGTAGGGATCCAACCAGTTGCCGCCGCATCCGGGGTCTTCGTGGGCGATGATGACCTGCACCGATCCATCGCCTTCGTATCGAGCGCGAAACTTCTGAAGGTAACCCTGACCGTCCTCGTAATTGTCGAGGTTCTCCTGGAACAGGTTGCACAGCTGGAGGATCCAATAGTTGCATTCCGTCGGCATGAAGGTCATCACTAGGGCTTCGTCCGGTCCGCATTCCCAAGTGCCGAAGCCGTGATGCCTGTCCGCCACGCCGCCGTTGGCCAGATAGAGCGCTAGGTCGAAGGCGATGCGGTTGGGCGATCCGCCTGGTCTGTCGTCCCACCAGCGACGGACCAGTTCGGCATAACCCAGTGTGATCTGCCCGACCCGAGCCAGCCCGGCCGCAAGCTCACTGGCCCGCAAGGGACAAGGGAGCGCGCCATCCAATCGTTCGATCCTGATCGATGGCGCGATCGTTTCCTCCCGCAAATGATAGAGGGTGCGGACGAGGACGCCGACCGAGGTTTCCCGAAGAGGCAGCCAGTCCACATCGCTGTCGGGTTTGTCCCGACTGACGATTACCGTGAAGTTGCCATCGCTATCGAAGCGGATGCTGTCGCTGGACAGGAACGAGGTGGCCCGCATTACCGCCGGATCGAATTCGCGGAGGCCTGATGTCCCGAGCGGCGCCCAGTCGCGTGCGCCGTGGTCTGCCGGAAACCCGCCTTCCCATGTCACCATCACGAAATAGGGAACAGTGCCGCGGTTGCCGGTAATCCTGTAATCGCAGGATTCGTCGAAGAACTCGGCGATCAGGTGGTCCTGGTCCGGCGACTGGAAATTGATCCCCTGTCGCCACGGGGTGTCGAGCAGGCGAGGGCGTTTCGGTTCCGAATTTTCGACATAGCGATGGAAACCGTGTCGCATCAGCCGCGAGAGAAAGCGATACCACTCCGTCCGGTCGAGGTCGTTTATTCCCTCGAACTGTTCAATCACGCGGCCTGCGATCATCATCACCTGTGCGAGGTCCTCCCAGGCTCTGCCTGCCAGAAGCCTTTCGCTCGCACGCTGGCGGATCTGTGCGGTCATCGCGCTGTCAACCCGAAGCGATCGCTGTAAAAGGCGAAGCGCTCGCGCAATATGGCGACGTCCAGACCGAAATCCTGCTCGAGATCATATTCGAGCTGGCCATGCCGGTCGCGTTTGTGTGCCTCTAGATAGCTGCCCATCGCAGCCTCGGCAGCATCGGTCATGGGTAGCCCGGCCATCGCGTAGATGCTGCGTACCGTGCCAATCTGGTCAGCCATGAAATCCTCGAAGCGCAGGTCGATCGACCGGAGTTCAGGCAGGATCGAACGGTCGCGCACGCAGGCGCGCAGCAGCCTCTCGATGCGATCGACCCAGTAGTTCGCCACTTCGGCGGGATTCACTTTCACTCGACGCAGGCGATCGATGTACGCATTCATGGTCAGGCAGGATGCTATGACCGCGATCGGATCGCGGTGTGTCATCACGATCGTGGCATCGGGGAACGTCGCCATCAGCGGTCTCAGTTGCTCGAGATGCCCGGGCGACTTCAATATCCAGTTCTGCGGACCGCGAAGCGACGTAAGAACCTGCAGAACCTTGCGCAGATAATGGTAGCTCGATGTCTGGTCGTGCGAGAGATACCAGTCGCGCCAGCGATAGGGACGTGCCGTCCACTCAATCATGTAGGAGGAGAAATCGAGCATCTGCAGTTCGATTTCCTCGTGAATGTGCGTCGGGCTGAGCTCGTGGACATTCTTCTGCATCGGCAGCAACGCATCCAGCCCCGCCCAGGCCGCCTCCGCATCGCTCCGGCGGTTATCAGGGCTGGCTGCAGGCGGTATGGGAGCGAGCGATTCCCAATAGGGGAGGGACCTCAGCCGTTCGTCGCTGGCAATCAGGTTGACGAGGTGCGTCGTCCCGGTGCGCGGCATCCCGATGATGATGATGGGCCGCGTAATTTCGATGTCGAGGATGGCTGGATCCCGGCGGACCGCTTCTTCCACGCGCAGCCGGTTTGCCGCATAGCGGACCATGTCGTTGAAGAAGAATGAGCGACCCAGCGCATTGAGCGCGTCCTCGTCGGCGCTGCGCAGCATGACAGCCAGACGTTCTACGAAATCCATTTCGCCGAAGTCGGTAAGCCCCGTCGCTGCTCTTGCTGCATCCAGGACGGCGTCCACCTCAAGGCTCACGGGCGCTGCCGCTTCGGCCGCCCGCATGAGCGAAAGGGCTGCTTGGGTATGACGCGGGGCGGCAAGATCCTCTATGCGCATGATATGATCTTTCTCGAGGCTTCGTCAGGCGACCGAATAGCCGCCATCGGCGGTCAGGGTCTGTCCGGTGATGAAACCGGCTTCGGGGCTGGTCAGGAAAAGCACAGGGCCGGCCATTTCCTCGCATTCGCCGAAGCGCGCCATGGGGGTGCGGGCCAGCAGTGGAGCCACTGCTTCGGGAACATCGATCACGCGGTCGAATATCCGGGTGCGGATGTTGCCGGGCGCGATAGCGTTTACCCGGATGCCATCGCCGACCCACGAAATAGCGAGGGTCTTGGTCAACTGCACGATCGCCGCCTTGGCTGCCCCATAGCCCGGCACCGCATCCATGCCGAAGAAGGATGATAGCGACGCGAGGTTTACGACGCTTGCACCGCCTGGCATGTCGCTGGCCCTAAGCTGCGGGTGCAGGGCGTGGGCAAGGCGATAGGGACCGAAGAGGATGACCTCTACGGTCTTCTCGAACATGTCAGGCTCGAAGCGCGCCTCGTATCCGCCGGGATGGGATTCACCGGCGTTGTTGATCAGCACGTCCAATTGCGGCAGCCCTTGCTGGATTGCGGCAATGTCGCCTGGATCGTTGGCAACCATGCGGAAATAGCCGAAGCCGGACAGATCCGGGCCATAGTCCTCGATCGCGCCGCGCCGCCCAGTCACGTAGACCCTGGCACCAGCGGCGGCATAGTCTTTCGCGATGGCAAGACCGATGCCTGCGGTCCCGCCGGTTACGAGGACAGTGCGCCCGGAAAAATCGAATGTGCATTTGTTGGGCAAGCGAATGGTCTCCTCTCGAACCATTCTTTTATCCGCCGGGAAGAGCTGCCGCGAGCGTGCAGTGGTCTGCAAAACGGACGTCGGCGCTGCAATCGGACATTATTGGCGTGTCCTTGCCCTGTATTCCTTCGGGGGCAGGCCGATTTCGCGTCGAAAGGCGGTGGCGAACGCGGTAGTGCTTGCGTAGCCACAACGCGACGCGATCTGCTTCACGGGAAGCCTGGTCGAAAGAAGCAATTCGCAGGCGCGGTTCGCGCGAACCCGGGCTATATGCTTCACGACGGTTATTCCGGTGCTGGCTCGGAATGCTCGAAGGAGATGCCGCGGCGACACGCCGATGATCGTGGCGAGGTCGGACACGCCCGGCGCTGATCCGTCAATATGGTGCAATGCCTCGTCGATCCGCCGCAGCTGCCATGGCGCTAGGCCGCCCGTATTAGGCTTTCTCTCAGCGGAAACCCGCTTCTCCATGCGAATGAAGTCAACCAGCAGCCCCGTAACCAGCGCCTCGACCATCGCGGACGAGGCAAAGCCCGGCTCGCAGGCTTCCTGCGCGAGCCTTCGCAGCGTAAGGGCCAGGCCGTCATGGCGCAGATCGGCGATCGGACGGGCATCTGAGAGCAACTCAAACAGGTCGCCGCAGGTCGACCCGTCACCATGGGCTGGGACCGTGCACATCACCAGTCTCTGCTTTCCCCCGGCATTTGTGAATCGCATGGGCATTGCAGCAGGACGGAAAAGCATCTTGCCGATTGCATTGAATACACAGTTGTCTTCAAGGTCTCCGAAAAAGGCTTGAGACTCGCGTGGCACGGGGGAAAGCGAAAGGCCGAAGACCGGATGTTCGTCGACGACGACATCGTCCAACGGGTCGATCCAGACGTAATTGCGCACTTCGATCACGGCATTCTGGTGAATAACGCGCGCTTCAGTGGAAAATGACATCCTCGGCTCCTACAACGAGCTTGATTCAATGCGAGCGATCGTTGGACCCATGCAACGCGGTTTAAAGCAACGGGCGCGCATTAGCCGAATACGACTGCAAATTCGGGTAGATTATGAGCCCCCAGTACCTCGTTCTCGTCCTTCATGGAACGACAGCGCCATGTAGGGTGTGATACCTATATCATCGGGAACGCGCTATGTCCCAAACCCTGTTGGGGAGCCGCAGCATCAATCGTTGAATCGATTCGCACCATCACATTCCGGGACTACACATCTAGAGCGTCAGCGAGGGGGCATGGAGCGCCAGGCCGGGGCGATCGATCGGGATGATTTCGATGCTGCCCCCGGATAGCTCGGTGACGTAGATGCGGTCGCGCTCGATGTCGAACGCCACGTTTGTCGGCAGTTCGCCGTTCGTGGGCAGTCGATCGGCGATCGTGCCGTCGGGGGCCACCACGCAGATATGGCCTTCGTTGAGGACCGCGCAGTACAGCGTCCCGTCGGCCGCGAACGCCATTCCGTCAGGTCCCTTGAAGTCGTCGCTCGGCGAGCGGATCACGTTGGCGTGACGCTCGATGGCGCCGTCGTCGGTCATACGGTAGACAATGCCGGTGAGCGTTTCGTTGAAGTAGAGGTCGCCATCGGGGCCGAACGCGATGCCGTTGGTGAACTTGAGCCCGGCCGCCAGCTTGGTGACCACCTTGCCCGCGCGCGGGTCGATGCGATAGACGGATCCGTCATAGTCCAGATCGCGAAGGCGGCTTCCGGCTGGTTGGGAAAACATCCTGGCTGGATCGATCCCCGAGTCAGTCGCATAGAGCAGGCCGTCGGGGCCGAAGGCAAGATCGTTCGGAAACAGGAAGCCGCGTTCGCCGTCTCCGGTGATCTGCATGAGCAGTTCGCCATCCGGCGCGATCCGCATGATCGATTGATCGGGGCCGCCGGCGACCCAGAAGCAACCGTTGCCATCAATCGCGAGGCCATTGGGATTGCCGCCATGCCGGCACAGGATGCGGTGCGATCCATCGGGCGAGACGATCGACAGGCTCTTTCGGCTCTCGCCCATCTCGACGAGAGCGATGCTGCCGTCGAGCAGCGCGACCGGCCCCTCGGGCATCGCCAGCTGGACACACAGCAAGGCGTTGGACGATGCCGGCCGATCGTCGTCAGGCACCGGCGTGTTCCTCCACGATCCAGCGGCACATCCGCCGCCACGGGTCGGCCGCGTCCTGGACGCCCTGCGCGGGCATCGCCATCGCTTGGCCGAAGGTCATCACCTCCGCGCCATAGATCGCCAGTCGGTCCCATTGCTCGCCGCTCATCTTGGGCGAATCAATCTCGTCCGCGAGGGGCGGGTCGAGCTGCACCGCCGGAGTGCTCATGGTCGGTTCATCGGTATATTTTCTAATATTGCCCCGTCCGTTAGTTGTTCCATCATCAGGACGAGGTCGCTCGTTCCCGGGCGGTGATGACGTTCCTGACTGATATGCGCTTGTCCATAAGATGGTCCTCGTCCTGGCGCTGCTGAGGGGCGATTGCTCATTGTTGGAAAGCGATCAGCCGCTCCGCCGCCTTGTATCGCAATCACGCACGCGCCGCCGCCAGCGCCCTCTGACATCCCATGTCGCGCGCGAGCCCGCATAGTCGGATTGGACGATGGCTCGGTTCGGCTGGATTTGTCATGCAGTGCGCGGATAACAAGCGGAGAGGACGGCCATGGATGTCGAACGCTATGGTCCCTGGGGCTTAGTCGCGGGAGCGTCCGAAGGGATCGGCGCCGCGTTCGCGGAGAGGCTGGCCAGGGAGGGCCTCAATCTGGTGCTCGTCGCGCGCAGAGCCCGGCCGCTGGAACAATTGGCCGGCCGGCTGCGCGCCGAGTGCGGCGTCGAGATCCGAACGATCGCAACCGATCTGTCCCATCCGGAAGCTGTCGATAAGGTGGAGCGCGGTTGCGCCGATGTCGAGATCGGCCTGCTGGTATGCAATGCCGGCGCGGCCCCGGCAATGGCCGACCTCCTCGATCAACCCGACGAGGAGGCCCTCCGGCTGACTTATCTCAACACCATCGGCCAGACGGCGTTCGCGGTACGCTTCGGCAAGCCGATGCGGCAACGGGGCAGCGGCGGGATCATCCTGATGGGATCGCTGGCTTATGCCTCCGGCGTGGGGCGGCTAGCCACCTATGCTGCGTCCAAGGCCTATTCGGCGATCCTGGCCGAGGGCCTCTGGTACGAGCTGCGCCCCTATGGCGTGGACGTGCTGTGCGTGGTCGGGACCACGACGAGGACGCCCGCGATGGTAAAAATGGGCATGCCGCTCGACAATCCCGCTTACCCCGTTGTCGAGCCATCGCAGGTGGCCGAGGAAGCGCTTTCGGCGCTCGGCGGTGGGCCGCTCTGGCACATGGACGGTAGCGAGGGGATCGCGCGAGCAATCCAGGCGATGCCGAGGGCCGAGGCGGTCGAAACAGTCAGTAAGGCGATGGAGCAGGCGGTGCCTCCCGGCGCCCGAGCGGCCACCTGATCCTGCGCCGCTCTTCGGTGATGGATGCTCGTTGATGCTGGCATGACGCTCCCGCATCAGTCCATTGGACAGCAGCGACCAAATCCTTGGTCTCCAGCGAACGATCGAGATCGGATTTTCCGATGATTGAATTCGACCGAGTTGGCTACCAAGGAGGTTACTAAGCCCCACTGCCGGGTGTCGCGGGAGCGGGGGCAGATTGCTCGACTGGGGACGGGAAGCAAGTCGAACATGTATTGCACCGCCCACAGGGAGCCGCGGGCTAGCGGGCCTGACGCAATGTCCGGTCGGCAAGGGCACCGAAAATAGTGCCGATGGTCAGCCACAGGAGAAACTGGATCGCGATCGCGGCAACCCGGAAATTCCAGAGCACGACTGCTGGGAAGTCGGTAGGCACCTCGTTGATCGCTGGCAGGGCGAACTGCACCGCCGCTATCAGCACGATATAGGCGGCTCCGCCAGCGAGAGTCGCATTAAACGAGCCCAGTCGATCCCTCAGTGCCCGGGAGACCTTGACCGCGACGACCATCGTGACAATTGAGAGGGCGATCATCGAAAAGAAGGCAATCGTCCGGAAGGCGACAGTTTCGTGCTGCCCCACGGCTGGCGGCGTCGGCGGATATTTGAGGGCCGGTACCAGGGCCATGGCTATGAAGGCGGCGAGGGCAAGGAGCAGGGCTAGCGAGCGCGGGCCGATCGAGCCTATCCGGCCATATATGGCCGCGAATACCAGCGCGAAGATTCCGCCAACTGCTGCCCCGTAGAGCGTCAGCGCCGTGAGGAGGCCAAGGCCCTTCTGCGTGCCCCGGCTGACGAGCTCGGGCTCTTTAGCCGACGGCATGCCCGGCATGCTGTGCGCCTCGTGCGCGGAATGCGACGCCTCATAGGCGATGGCGAGGTCGACCTGAGGCTCGGCCAGGGCGCGGGCGAACAGGGTGGCCAGGATCGCGGCGAGGATGCCGGCGACCATGCCGCGGATCAGCAAATTTCGGGTCATGGTAGCATCCCCGCCTTAGTGGCAGGGGAAGCCGAGCAGATGACGTCCGTCGTGGACGAACTCATGGACGTACATACCGCTGAACAGCGACAGCGCGCCCTGTTCGGTGCTGACGAAATACAGGAAGATCATGGCCAGCAACGCGCCGAAGATGCCCCAGGGGATGATGTCACCAAGGGGGATCACCCCTGTTCCCGGAAGCGGAATGAAGGCGTCGTCTGCGAAGAGAGGCTTGCTCGCCATGGTCATGCTCCTTTCGGGATATCGCGTCCCGGCACCGTGTCAAAATCGCCCGAGGAAGGTCTGACTCTCGACAGCGCATCGGCGCTGGCGATAACAGTGGCGCGACCGTGCCGGAATCACACCGGCTTCTTCCTCGGTCATTGCTGGCTCCGCACTAGGCCGGATGCATGAGAGGCGTCAACGATCCTTGGAGAAGTCCCCTGGCAGCCCGATTGACGCTTCTGTGCCATGCGGCGACCGCAGCGATGCGAGAAGGAGCTTTCCCTGCGCCCGAAGATCCACTCGACGATGGCGGTGTACGGAAGGCAAACGACTATCGCCTCTCGGAAGGCAAGGCCGACCTCTTCATGGTCAGTCCGGCTCTCGCGGCCCGGCAGACGGCGGACGCGCTGGGGCTGGAAGCGTCTATCGACCGCAGCCTGCGTGATGTCGATCAAGGTGGCTGGGCGGGCCATAGCTTCGAGACCATTCATCAGCGTGATGCGGCGGCCCTTTCCGCGTGGCTGGCCGATCCGGCAAAAGGTGCGCCTGATGGCGAGAGCCTTATCGACGCCCGAGATCGCATCTCTCCCTGGCTCGACGCGCAGGCCCGTCGAGACCTTCACCTTCTGGCGATCACCCATCCTATGGTCATTCGCGCGATCTTGTCGGCAGCGCTCGACATCTCTCTGCCGGCAACCATGCGGATCGACGTCGCGCCGCTGACGGCGGTCAGGCTGTCCTTCAACGGCGGCTGGCGGCTTCAGGCGATCACCGGAGGCTGAGCCGATATATTGGATCGAAGAGGCTGATTCCGCTGTCGTTGCGGTCCACGCACGTTGTCCTTGCAGGGCTGCATCAACTTCCGTAACTGGCGCTTCGTTCGCGCAAAGGCCGAAAGGTCGCGCGCCGACATGATCGCGCCGGTGCCCGAGAGGGCTTAAAATGGGAATGCGGTGCGGGGGGCCGGTGAAAATCGGACACTCTCAAATCCGCAGCTGTCCCTGCAACTGTAAGCGGTGAGCGCGATGCATATGTGCGGTTCGGGCAAGACGTCCCGAGCCGCCAGCCACTGGGCCGGACGCTAATTCATGCGAGGCCTGGGAAGGCCGTGCATCAAGCGATGACCCGTGAGCCAGGAGACCTGCCTGCGTCTGGTCGCTCTTGCTTTGGTCCAGGGGATGGCCGGGGCACGGTGTTTTCCGTCTGAGCGACGAACGAGCGGCTGGGGCCGCACGGTAACGCATGGTGGTCGCCCCCGGGCGCCCGGCCTCTCTGCGTGCCGACCGTTCGTGAACGGTACGCCCCGCCATCGTCGTTAGGCGCCGATGGGGGAATCAAGTGAAAAAAGAGACCAACATCATCGGCGCGCCGCGCTCGCTAATCACGCTTGCCATCCTTGGCGCGCTGGCATCGCCGGCCTTTGCGGAGGACGCCGCGGCAGACGGAAGCGCTCAATCCAACGAGGACACTATCCTCGTTACGGGGAGGCTTGGCGCGGCGTTGACTGTACCAACCAGCACGGGCAGCCGCCTCGGCCTTACTGCCCTTGAGACACCGGCGAGCGTAGTCATTATCGACGGGAATGCGATCCGCGCGCGGGGCGACATCTCAGTCGTCGAGGCGGTCACTCGCGCGCCGGGCATCACGACGGCGGCCACGCCTGGCGATGGCGGTACGGCGCTCGTCGTTCGTGGCTTCAAGGGGCAAGGTTCGGTGCTCCAGCTTTATGACGGCGTCCGGCTCTTTCCGGTCGCAGGGACGATAACCTTCCCGCAGGATACATGGAACATCGATCGGATTGAGATACTCAACGGACCGGCGTCTGTACTCTACGGTCAGGGAGCGCTGGGCGGGGCGGTCAATGTGATCACCAAGAAGCCGAGCGGCGAGCGAACCGAGGTCGAAGCCGAAGCCGGCTATGGCTCGCAGAACAGCTGGCATGCCGCGGCGGGAGCCGGCGGTCCGCTTGGCGACAAGCTCTCCTACCGGGTCGATGGCAGCTATCGGAAATCGGACGGCTATGTCGATCACGGCGATTCGAAGAGCTATGCGGTGTCGGCGGCGCTACGCTTCGCGCCGACTGAGACGCTCTCATTCACGCTGCGCGACGACTATGCGAACCTGCGGCCTATGGAGTATTTCGGTACGCCGCTGATCAACGGCGAGCTCGACACACGCATCCGCCATCGCAACTACAATGTCGCGGACGCCAGCCTTCACTATCGTGACAACCGGACGCTTCTCACCGTCGAATGGGCGCCTTCGGATCTGATCAGCATCTCCAACACCACCTACCGGCTGACGAGCAAGCGGCTCTTCAAGGATTTGGAGAGCTATTGCTGGATCGGTGGCAGCGGCAACTGCCCGAACGGCTATAACGGCACGTCTGGCACCCCCGGCACGATCTACCGGACCGACAATCTTGGCATCATCCACGACCAGACCCAGATCGGCAATCAGGGTAGCGTCAAGTGGAGCGCGGATTTCGGCGATATCCAGAACGATCTCGTCGTCGGCTTCGACGTCAACAAGATCAAGCTCACCTACTCGAACGACTTCGGATCGGACCTGCAGGAGGATTTCGTCGATCCGCTCAGCTTCGACTCCGGTCTGTTCTTCGACACACAGGGGATCGCGCCGCGCTATCGGACGCGGACCGGCGAGTATAGCTTCTTCGCGGAGAACCGTATCCGCTTCAGCGATCAGTTCTCGTTGGTCGCTGGCATTCGCGACGAGCATGATCGGGTGTACCGCCAGAACATCAATCCTTCCGGGGCCATCGGCGCACGCCTTTTCACGAAGAAGCTGCGCAACACAACCTGGCGCGTCGGCGCGGTCTATCAGCCGACCTCGACCGTCTCGCTCTATGGGCAATATTCGACGGGTACAGATCCCATCGGGACGCTGACCACCTTCTCAGGTTCACAGACCGCCTTCAGTAACGCGAAAGGCGACCAGATCGAGTTCGGTGCCAAGGCCGCCTTCCTGGACGGACGCGGAACAGCAACGGTGGCGGCCTACAAGATCGTGAAGAAGAACCTCCTCTCGCAGCGGTTTTTGACCAGCCCTATTGAGCAGATCGGCCAACGATCGTCCAAGGGCTTCGAGGCGTCGGTCTCGATCGACCTCCCGGCTGGTTTCGGAATCGACGCGAACGGTACAGTGCTCGAGGCTCGCTTCGATAGCTTCGTAAGTGGCGGCACGGTTTACACCGGAAACACGCCGGCCGGCGTGCCGGAGACTTCCGGGAATCTCTGGTTGCGCTGGGATGCCTTCCAGCGCTTCCAAAGCCGTGTCGGTCTTCGTTATGTTGGCCATTCTCATTCGGATGACGCGAATGATTTCCGCGTTCCGTCTTATACCGTCGTCGATGCTGGCCTGAGCTACGCCGTGACCGATAATGTCGCGGTCGACGTCCGCGTCTACAATCTCTTCGACAAGGATTACGCAACGACCACCTATAATGACGAGCAATGGATCCTCGGCCGTCCGCGATCGATAGATGTCTCGGTCCGTGCTCGCTTCTAGCGGCAATGGTCCAGCGCTTGGCCATCGGGTCAAGCGCTGGCTCTACATCAGCCACCGATGGATCGGCATCGCGAGCTGCCTGCTGTTCGCGATCTGGTTCATCTCCGGGCTGGTGATGATCTATGTCCCGTTCCCGTCGCTGACCGCGCAGGAACGGGTCGCCGGGCTCCAGTCGATCGACTGGGGCCGGGTGAAGGTGCAGCCCGCCGCTGCCTTGGCGGCGGCAGGCATCGCGGCGCCCAAGGCGATGTCGCTCGAGATGCGTAATCGACAGCCGGTCTGGCGGATTGATCCCTGGGATGGAACGCAACGGACCGTCGCGGCAACGAGTGGATCGGCGGTGAAGCCCGTCGACTTGGCGATGGCCCGGCGCGTGGCAGCCGACTTCGGCCATGCTCCGGTGTCGGCGCTCGAACTGATCACCCGCGATCAGTGGACGGTTGCAGGCGGCTTCAACAAGCACCGGCCCTTGTGGAAAGCGGAACTCGGCGATGAGGCGGGCACGGTGGTCTATGTCTCATCGGTGTCGGGCGCCGTCGTCCAGAACAGCGATCGTCAGGAGCGCTTCTGGAACTGGCTGGGATCGGTGCCGCACTGGATTTACCCGACGATCCTCCGCCAGGACAGTCCGGCCTGGCGACAGGTTGTCCTGTGGGTGTCGGGGCCATGTATCGCCGCTGCCGTGACGGGCATGTGGATCGGCATCCTTCGAACGAGGATGGGGCGTCGCCGGTTTCGGGGTGGCCGAATGACGCCCTATCATGGCTGGATGCTGTGGCATCACATCGCAGGCTTCGGCGGCGGCCTGGCACTGCTCGCATGGATATTCAGCGGCTGGCTGTCGGTCGATCCGGGGCGCCTGTTCGACAGCCCGGGAATCGGCGATGCCGAGCGTATCGCTTATTCCGGCACCGGTAAGGCGCCGCCCCTTGATATCGCGAGGCTCGCGCGCATCGCTCCGGGAGCAAAGCTGCTGGAGCTCAACTGGGCTGCGGGTCGATCACATGTAATGATCGAACGTCCAGGCCGGCCTACGCTCACACTCGACCCCTCGACCGACACTCCGGTCAAGATGTCCGAGCCAGCCATATTGGCGGCGGCGGCCAAGCTCGTGCCGAACGCACGAATCCGTGAGGTCAAGCGGCTCACTGCGCCCGACGCCTATTGGTATGATGTCGGTGCGCTTCCCCAACTCCCCGTCCTACGCGTCGAATATGACGATGCGGCCGGGACATGGGTGCATCTCGATCCGACGACGGGCGCTTTGCTCGGCGAAATCGACGAACGTGGCCGAGTCTATCGTTGGTTGTTCGATTTCCTGCACAAATGGGATCTGAACGGCCTGACGCTGAACCGCCCGGCTTGGGATGCGCTGCTGTGGGGTCTCTCGATCCTCGGCCTTGTCACGTCGATCAGCGGCATCTGGATCGGCTGGATCAGGCTGATGCAGCCGCGCGCCGCTTCGCGTCGCAGGCGGCGGGTACGATAGGCATGTCGGAGCAGGGGAGAGCGCGGCGGCTGGTATCGCTGGTGCGAACGCCCACCGGCTTCGACGTGCTCATCGATCTGGCCAATGAAGGGGACATGCCGCTGGGGCTGCGCATCCACACCGGAGAACGCGACCGGCAACTGCAGCGCGCGATGGCGCGGTCGCGCAAGCCGATCGGTCAGAAGGTGGTCGGACGCGTCCTTGGGATTACGTCGGCTGAGCGGTCGCGATGGGGAAAGGATGGTCGCCTGCCGACATCGGGCTCGATGCAGATCCGAAGGGGCACGACCATCACTTTGCCGACCTATTCTCCGATCGTCATCGAGCAGCTCGCCAACTGCCCGGCCCTCGTCGCGGAATGGCGGGCACAAGACCGCGCGCGATGAAGGGTTGGCCTCGGGCGTGAAACGGACTATCCGGCCGATGGAGTCCAGCAGAAATGCAGGGCTCGAAAGATCGCGCTGGTGCCCGGAAGGGCTTAAAATGGGAATGCGGTGCGGGAGTTCGCTCCCAAATCCGCGGCTGTCCCTGCAACTGTAAGCGGCGAGCGAGATGTGCATGTGTCTATCCATTGGATGGCACGGTCACTGGGTCGGGTTGACCCGGGAAGGCGCGCATCGAGCTATGACCCGCGAGCCAGGAGACCTGCCAGCGCACCGGTCGCTCTTGCCTTGATCCAGGGGATGGTCACGGCACGGTTCCTCTCCGTCTGAGCGACGAACGAAGCGGCGGGTGCCGCACGGTTGCGTGATCACGGGTGCCTTTGGCGCCCGCCCGTCATTGCGCGCCGGCCGTTCGTGTTCCGAACGGCAAGCCCCGCCACCGATGAAGCTCAGGTGCCGGGAGTTTCCCGATGAAGGCCATCATTGTCTGCTTGCCCGCCGCGCCGGGAAGCGTCGGCGCATGAGCAAGATACCGACGACCGTCATCACCGGCTTCCTCGGCGCCGGCAAGACCACGCTGATCCGGCATCTTCTCCAGAACGCCAGGGGCCGCCGACTGGCGCTGATCGTCAACGAGTTCGGCGATGTCGGGGTCGACGGCGAATTGCTCAAGGGCTGCAATGACGAGGCCTGCCCTGAAGACGATATCGTCGAGCTGGCTAATGGCTGCATCTGCTGCACTGTGGCCGACGACTTCCTGCCGACGATGCAGAAGCTGCTCGACCGTCCTAATCCGCCCGAGCATATCATCATCGAGACGTCGGGCCTCGCGCTGCCCAAGCCGTTGGTGAAGGCCTTCCAGTGGCCCGAGATCCGCACCCGCTCAACCGTCGATGGCGTGATCGCGCTGATCGATGCCGAAGCGGTGTCGGCGGGCCGCTTCGCCACCGACGAGGTGGCTTTGGCGCTCGCCCGCGCGGCTGATCCGACGCTCGACCATGACAGCCCGCTCGAGGAACTGTTCGAAGATCAGCTGGCCTGCGCCGATCTCGTCATCCTCAACAAGTCCGATCTGGTCGATGCCGACAAGCTGACCAAGATCGAAGCCGATATTTCGGGCGATACCCGCAGCGGCGTGAAGATTGTCCGTGCCGATCATGGCGCGGTCGACATCGGCATGTTGCTCGGCCTGTTTGCGGGCGCCGAGGACGATCTCGAAACCCGGCCTTCGCATCATGACAGCGATCCCGATCATGACCATGACGACTTCGACAGCTTCGTCGTGAAGGGTGGCGACATCGGCAATGTCGAACCGTTGCTGCGGGCGGTGTCTGAAGTCATCGCGAAGCACGACATATTGCGGATCAAGGGCCTGATCGCGGTCGGCGGCAAGCCCGCTCGGCTGGTGATCCAGGCGGTCGGTCCGCGCGTTCAGCATTATTATGATCGCGCTTGGACGGCCGGGGAGGTGCGCCAGTCGCAGCTCGTTGTAATCGGACAGAAAGATCTCGACCGGCCGGCGATCGAAGCGACGCTGTCGGCGGTATTGGGCGGCTGATGCATCTGCTGGCCGCCACGCCGGGAACGGTTTCGAACGGCGACGAGGCGATCGATCTCGCCCAGTCGCCGGGCGAGATCGTCTTCCTGACCGTGGCGGACAGCGAGCTTGCCTGCTTCGCGCGGGCGGCGGCTGCGCTGGGTGACGGCGCGCCATCGATCCGGCTCGCGAACCTGCTTCAGCTCAAGCATCCCTATTCGGTGGATCTTTATGTCGAGAAGGTGATCGCGCAGGCGAAGTTCGTCGGCGTCGTGCTGCTCGGTGGCAAGAGCTACTGGCCTTATGGCGTCGACGAGATCGCCCGCGTAGCGCGCGAGAAAGGGATCGCTTTCGCCGCCATCGCCGACGGCCGTGAGCCCGATCCGGCGCTCGATGCGGCCTCGACCTTGCCTGACGAGATCCGCGAGCGGCTGCGCGATTGTCTCCGGCAGGGTGGGGTGGCTAATGCAACGAGCTTCCTCCGGCACGCCGCACGCCTGATCGGGCGCGACATTGGTCTGCCCGACGATCCGGTCCCGGTCGCCGACGCCGGGCTGCACCTGCGCGGCCATGAGCGGCCGGTGCTCGACGACGTGCGGGCGCGATGGGTTGAAGGCCGGCCGGTAGCGCTGTTAACCTTCTACCGTGCGCTCACCATCGTCGGCACGCTCGACGCGGTCGATGCGCTGGTCGATGCGCTCGAAGACCGCGATCTCAATGTGGTAGCCGTCTATGTGAGGGCGCTTCGCGAGCCCTTCGCGATCGACTGGCTCCGCGGCGTGATCGCCGAGACCGCGCCTGATGTGATCCTCAACGCCACCTCCTTCGCGGCGTCGTCGCCCGGCGACGATCGGGTGGGCAGCGTGCTCGAACAGGCCGATTGCCCCATCCTCCAGACCGTCTTCGCCGGGGTTGAGGAAAGCGCCTGGCGGGAGAGTCCGCGCGGCCTTGGCGCCCGCGATCTGGCGATGAATGTGGCGCTGCCCGAGGTCGACGGGCGGCTGTTCACGCGCGCCATCGCCTTCAAGGCGTCGGAGCGGTTCGACGAGCGCACCGAGTGCGGCATCGTCGTGCCGAGGGTCGCGCCCGATCGCGTCGCCTTCGTCGCCGATCTCGCTGCCGGCTGGGCGCGATTGCGGCGCACGCCCGCGCCGGATCGCCGGATCGCGCTGGTTCTCGCCAATTACCCCAACCGCGACGGACGGATCGGCAATGGCGTCGGCCTCGATACGCCCGCCAGCGCGGGTGCTATCCTCGGCGCATTGCGTAAGGCGGGCTATAGTGTCGGCGACGCACCCGAGGACGGTGCGGCGCTTATGCCGACCATGCTCCGCGGGGTGACCAACGCGCTCGATTCGATCGACCGGCCTGGCGAGATCGCCTTGCCGCTGGCCGAGTATCTTGCAACCTTCGATACACTCCCGGAGGCTGTTCGGACGGCGATCTCGGATCGCTGGGGCGCTCCCCTTGAAGACCCATTCGTCCGCGATGGCGCATTCCGCCTCTCGGTCCATCGCTTCGGCAATGTCGCGGTCGCGGTCCAGCCGGCGCGCGGCTACAATATCGATCCCAAGACCAGCTATCACGACCCGGCGCTGGTCCCGCCGCACGGCTATCTCGCCTTCCATTTCTGGGTGAACCGCCAGTTCGGCGCGCACGCGGTTGTCCATATCGGCAAGCACGGCAATCTCGAATGGCTGCCGGGCAAGGCGCTGGCGCTTTCCGAGAGCTGCTTCCCCGAGGTCTGTGCCGGTGCGGTGCCGCAGCTCTATCCTTTCATCGTCAATGATCCGGGCGAGGGCACCCAGGCCAAGCGGCGGATCGGCGCGGCGATCGTCGATCATCTGACTCCGCCGCTGACCCGCGCGGAAAGCTATGGTCCGCTCAAGCAGCTCGAGGCGCTGGTCGACGAATATTATCTGGCGGCGGGCATGGACCCGCGCCGGATCAACCACCTCAAGGGCGAGATACTCGATCTGGCGCGCTCGCAGGGGCTCGACACAGATGCGGGCGCGGTCGGCGACGGCGATGATGCGCTGGCCGCATTGGACAATTATCTGTGCGAGCTGAAGGAAATGCAGATCCGCGATGGTCTGCACGTCTTTACCCAATCGCCGGTGGGGCGGCTGCGAACCGATCTGCTGACCGCGCTGTCGCGAACCCCGCGTGGTCATGATCTGCCGGGCCAAGCGTCGTTGCTGCGGGCGCTGGCAGACGATCTGCGGCTCGGTTTCGATCCGCTCGATTGCAGGATGGGGGATGCGTGGGATGGCCCTCGACCCTCGGCTTTGGCGGTAATGGCTGACGATCCGTGGCGAACGGCCGGCGATACTATCGAGCGGTTGGAGTTGTTGGCCAGCGCGCTCGTCTCTGCACTTCGTCATCCTGAACTCGGTTCGGGATCCACCCACCCACCCCAGCATGCTCCCGTTGAGGAGTGGATGCTGAAACAAGTTCAGCATGACGGGTTGGGAGAGAGAACGGCGGCCGTCCTCGCTTCGATCCGTGACGATTTGATTCCGCGCGTCGACGCCTGTGGCCGGGCGGAAAAGGCAGCCTTGCTCGCGGGCCTCGACGGCCGCTTCATCCAGCCCGGTCCCTCGGGAGCGCCGACGCGCGGTCGGCCCGATGTGCTGCCGACGGGGCGCAATTTCTATTCGGTCGATACCCGCTCGGTGCCGACCGCAACCGCCTGGGAGCTGGGCCAGCGTTCGGCGCAACTGCTGGTCGAAGATTATCTCCAGCGCGAAGGCGAATATCCGAAAGCGATGGCGCTCAGCGCCTGGGGGACCGCGAACATGCGGACCGGCGGCGACGACATCGCGCAGGCGCTGGCGCTGATGGGGGTGCGTCCGCGCTGGGATTGGACGTCGGGTCGGGTGATCGGCTTCGAGGTGATGAAGGTGACCGAGCTGGGCCGCCCGAGGGTCGATGTGACCTTCCGGGTCTCCGGCTTCTTCCGCGATGCCTTCCCCGAGCAGATCGACCTGATCGATTCCGCCGCCCGCGCGGTGATGGCGCTCGATGAACCGGTCGATGACAATCCGGCAGCTCACCGTCATCGGGTCGAGACCGCGCGGCTGATCGACGAGGGCGGTGATCCCAAGGCTGCGGCATTGCGGGCGGGCTATCGCGTCTATGGATCGAAGCCGGGAGCCTATGGCGCCGGGCTTCAGGCGATGATCGACGAGAAGCTGTGGCACGACCGCGGCGATCTCGCGAACGTCTATCTCGACTGGGGAAGTTACGCTTATGGCTCGGGTGTCGAGGGGGATGCCGCGCGCGCCTTGTTCACCGAGCGGCTGAGCCAGGCCGATGCCGTCGTCCAGAACCAGGACAATCGCGAGCACGATCTGCTCGACAGCGACGATTATTATCAGTTCGAGGGCGGGATCGCGGCGGCCGTCGAACATCTCAAGGGCAAGCGGCCGCGCTCCTACCATAACGACCATAGCCGACCCGAACGCCCCATCGTCCGCACGCTGGAAGACGAGATAGGCCGCGTCGTCCGCGCGCGCGTCACCAATCCCAAGTGGATCGCCGGCGTGATGCGCCACGGCTACAAGGGCGCGTTCGAGATCGCCGCGTCGGTCGACTATCTCTTCGCCTTCGCGGCAACCACCCACGCGGTGCGCGATCATCATTTCGACGCCGTCCACGCCGCTTTCATCGAGGATGAGAAGGTCCGCGCCTTCATGGCCGAGGCCAACCCGGCAGCGCTGCGCGAGACCGCCGCCCGCCTCGCCGAGGCGCTGGAGCGCGGCATGTGGAAACCGAAATCCAACAGCGCGGGCGTCCTGCTCGCCGAGCTTCAGGGAGCATGACGATGGTGGAACGCACCGACGAACGGCACGCCGAGAAGATGAAGAAGAAGCAGGTCGCGCACGACAAGATCGTGGCGTCGAAGACGATCAAGAAGGGTCTGCTGATCGTCCACACCGGCAAGGGCAAGGGCAAGACCACCGCCGCGCTCGGCATGGTCGTCCGCGCGATCGGGCATGGCAAGAAGGTCGGCGTCGTCCAGTTCGTGAAAGGCGCGATGACCACCGGTGAGAAGGTCGTGTTCGATGCCTTTCCGGCGCAGGTCGAGTTCAAGCCGATGGGCGAGGGCTTCACCTGGAACACCCAGGACCGGACCCGCGACATCGTGATGGCGCGCACTGCGTGGGACGAGGTCAGGCGGATGATCGCAGATCCGAGCTACGACATGGTGCTGGCCGACGAGCTGAACATCGTACTGCGCTATGACTATCTGCCGCTCGATGAGGTGCTCGAGACGCTCGCTGCGAAGCCCGAGATGCAGCACGTCATCGTCACCGGTCGCAACGCGCCCGAGAAGCTGGTCGAGGCTGCCGATCTCGTCACCGAGATGACCTTGGTGAAGCACCCGTTCCGCGAGCAGGGCGTGAAGGCGCAGGCGGGCGTCGAATTCTGATGGTCGCAGGAGCCGCACCTTTGCCTGGTGACCTGACGGCCGCCTCGATCGAGGCGCTGCTGGTCTGGCGGCGAGACGTGCGGCATTTCGAAACTCGTCCGATCGCCGAGGCCGAAATGGAGCGGCTGTTCGGGCTTGCTCAGCTGGCGCCGTCGGTCGGCAATGCCCAGCCGTGGCGGTTCGTGCGGGTCCAGACAGGGGCTTTACGGACGGCGCTGGCTGACCATGTCGACGAGGCCGGTTCCCGGGCGGGCGAGCGATATGACGCCGCCGAGCGTGGCCCACTTTACCAGTCGCTTAAGCTGCATGGCCTGCGCGAAGCGCCCGAGATCCTAGCGGTGTTCTCCGACGAGGTGCCGCTCGCGGGCCATGGTCTAGGCATCGCCACCATGCCCGAAGCGCTACGATATTCGACGGTGCTCGCGATCCACACATTGTGGCTCGCGGCGCAGAGCCGTGGCATCGGCCTGGGATGGGTATCGATACTCGATCCGGCGTTCGTGTCGAGCCTGCTCGACGCGCCGCGGGCGTGGCATTTCATGGCGCTGCTGTGCCTGGGTTATGCCGAAGCACCATCCGCAATTCCCGAACTCGAACGTCGCGGCTGGCAGGCTCGCGACGACTGGAGGGCGCATGTCAGCGTGCGCTGAACCTGCTGCCCTGCGCGGCGATCACCTGCCGGGTCAGGCTGCGCGCCGCCTCGACATAAGCGGGGCCGCCGCACACGGTCCATGCCTGCGGCAGCCGGATGCGCGGGATGTCGCGAAGTGCGGGATGGTGGAGCATCTCGGTGCCCTCATCGCGCACCCTGTCGCTCGCGCTCTCGACAATCAGATAGTCGGGATGCGCGGCGATCAGCTGCTCGATGGTGAGCTGCGACAACGCGGGCTTGCCGAGCTTGGCGGCCAGATTGGTCAGGCCGACCCGTTGCATGAGATCGTCGATCAGGGTGCCGGTGCCTGTCATATAGCCGCGCCGCTGATAATGAGCGGCGAGCCGGCCGCTATGGATACGGGGCAGCGCAGCCAGTTCGGCATCCATCCGGCGGATCATCGCCTCGCCGCGCTCGGGATGGCCGACGGCCTTCGCGACATCGCGGATCTGGCCGACGATCGCGTCATAGCTCCCGGCCGAGGGCAGATCGAGCGTCGGATATTTCTGTTTGGCGATTGCTGCCCGCGTGCCGCTGCGCCGGCCGGGTGTCGCGACGATCAGGTCGGGGTCGAGCGCGAGTACATCCTCGGCCGAGCCGCGTGTCATTGGGATATGCGCCGCGGCTGTGGCGCCCGCCGACATATCCGGATCGCGCGCGAAGCGGGTGAGCGCGGTGATCTGGCCCGGGTCGGCCAGCGCCAGCAGATATTGGTCGGCGCACAGATTGAGCGAAACGATCCGCTTCGGCGGTTCGGCCACTTTTGGGGAAGCGGCGGCGGCTCCGATACCGGCGAAGGCCGCCACTGCGAGAAGGAGCTTCCGATGCATGGCTAGGCTGTGATCGATCGAGGCATGGCGTCTCACCCCATGAACAAGACGGCCCCGGGACACAAGACGTGACGGGGTGACCGATCCAAAACGAGGTCTTCCGTGAGTATCGTTCGAAGAAACAAGTTCCTTCTACCGGGATTATTGGTGATCCTGATTTTGGCCGCGATGTCGTCGTTGCTGATCGGCACCGCGCCGATCGCTCCGGCGCGCCTGCTCGCGGCGCTCGGCGGCCATGGCGACCGGATCGCCAACACCATATTGTTCTATCTGCGTCTGCCGCGGATGCTGCTCGGGCTGATGGTCGGCGCGATGCTCGGTCTCGCGGGGGCGGCGTTGCAGGGCTATCTGCGCAATCCGCTGGCGGAGCCCTCGGTGCTCGGAGCATCGAATGCCGCGGCGCTCGGCGCGGTCGCGGCGCTCTATTTCGGCCTTGCCGATCTTCATCCGGCGGTGCTGCCGATTCTAGCTATCCTGACCGGGCTCGCGGCGCTGATCCTGCTGTTTGCGCTGGCTGGCCGCTCAGAAAGCCCTCTGACGTTGATCTTGGCCGGCATCGCGGTCGCGACCCTGGCTGGAGCGGGGATCAGCCTTGCGCTCAATCTGTCGCCAAACCCGTTCGCGGCGATGGAGATCACCACCTGGCTGCTGGGCTCGCTCGAGAACCGCTCCTTCCAGCATGTCTGGGTGGCACTCCCTTGCATTGCCGTTGGATCGCTTCTGCTGCTGATCGACGGCCGCGCGCTCGATGCGCTGACCCTCGGCGAGGATAATGCCCGCGCGCTCGGTGCAGACCTCCGCAAGACCCGGCTGCGCCTGTTGATCGGGGTTGCGATCGGCGTGGGAGGCGCGGTGGCGGTGTCAGGCGCGATCGGCTTCGTCGGCTTGATCGTGCCGCATCTGGTCCGCCCGCTCACCGATCGCTCGCCATCCGCGATCCTGCTGCCGTCCGCGTGCGCGGGCGCGGCCCTGCTGATGCTGGCCGATATCGGTGTTCGGCTCATTCCGACGGCCAACGAGCTCAAGCTCGGCGTCGTCACGGCGATGATGGGTGTTCCCGTCTTCATCTTCCATCTCCTGCGGGAGAAGCGGATATGGTGAAGATCCAGATCGATGCGGCGACCGTGCCGATCGGCCGGCGCGCCGTGTTGCAGGACGTCAGCACCTCCTTCGAAGGCGGGTCGCTGATCGGGATCATCGGCCCCAACGGCGCGGGCAAGTCCACCCTCGCGCGTGCGATCCTCGGACTGCTTCCGCTGTCCGCAGGCCATATCCTGGTCGACGATCAGGATGTCGCGACGATGGAGAGGCCGGCGCTCGCCCGGACCATCGCCTATCTCTCGCAAGGCCAGACGCTGCATTGGCCGCTGACGGTCGAGCGACTGGTCGCGCTGGGTCGGCTCCCCTATCTGGCGCCGCTGTCGCGCCTGCTGCCGGGCGATGCCGAGGCGGTCGACCGCGCAATGGCGCTGGCCGATGTCGGGGATCTCCGTGACCGCATCGCTACCGAACTTTCGGGCGGCGAACGGGCGCGTGCCTTGCTGGCGCGAGCCTTGGCGGTCGAAGCGCCGGCGCTGGTGGTGGACGAGCCGCTGGCGTCGCTCGATCCCGGTCATCAACTCGAAGTGATGGAGCTGCTCGAACGGCAGGCTCATACGGGGACGCTGGTGGTCGCGATCCTCCACGATCTGACCCTGGCCGCGCGCTATTGCGATCGGCTGCTGCTGCTCGATCGCGGCCGGCTGATCGCCGATGGCCCGCCCGCCGATGTCCTCACCGAGGATCGGCTGGCATCGGTCTACGGCATCGCCGCGTCGATCGACCGGTCGGGCCGCACCCCCATCATCGTTCCATTGAGCCGCATCTGATGCGCCGCTCGCGCACCTCTATCTCAAGGTTTCCCATTTTATGGCTTTTTTCAGCTTTTCGATCGCTCTGCTCCTCTCCTCCGCCTCTGTCGCGGCGCCCCTGGCCGATGCTGGTGAGGGCGACGCCATCATCGTCACCGCAACCCGTTCTCCCGAACCGGTCGACAAGCTGCCCCAGAGCGTGACCGTGCTCGACAAACCCGCGATCGATCGCGCCCAGGATCTCGGCATGTCCGAGTTGCTGCTGCGCACGCCGGGTATCAGCCTGTCGCGCAATGGCGGCTATGGCACGACGACGACCTTGCGCATCCGCGGCGCCGAGTCCGAGCAAACCGTCGTCGTCATTGATGGCGTCAAGCTCAACGATCCAGCGGCGGCCGGCGGCGGCTATAACTTCGCCAACCTGCTCGTCGGCGATACCGAGCGGGTCGAGATTTTGCGCGGGCCGCAATCGATCTTCTGGGGCAGCCAGGCGATCGGCGGCGTCGTCAATGTCGTCACCGCATCCCCGCAAAAGCCGATCGAGGGCAGCTTCGATGTCGAGGCAGGGTCGCGACAGACTGCGAGCGGCCGGGTGGCGCTCGGCGGCAAGACCGGTCCGCTGAGCTGGCGAATCGGCGGGCAGGCCTTCACCACCGACGGTATCTCCGCCATCTCCCCGGCCTTCGGCGGCAAGGAGAAGGACGGCTACACCAATCGCAGCCTGACCGGCCGGGCGGAGCTGGCGATGACCGATAGCGTGTCGGCCGACCTGCGCGGCTACTATTCCCGAGGGCGGTTCGATTTCGACGCCACCGCCGCCGACAGCCCCGAATATGGGTTCACCCGCGAGTTTGTAGGCTATGCCGGGCTGAACGTCGCGATGCTGGACGGGCGACTGCGCAACCGGATCGGCTATGGCTATACCGATACCAACCGCGACCAGTTCGATCCCCGCCGCCAGCGCACGAAGAGTTTCGAGTCCGCCGGCCGCAACATGCGCATCGAATATCAGGGTAACCTCGCCCTGAGCGACCGCTGGGCGCTCCAGTTCGGCGCGGAGAATGAGCGGTCGCGCTTCCGCAGCGTATCGCCGCCTGGGTCGCTGGCGACCGCCGTCCCGGCACCCGCGCGCGGCAAGGCGGAGATCACCAGCCTCTATGGCCAGCTCAGCATCATGCCGCTGACCGGCCTGACACTAACTGGCGGTGTCCGCAGCGACGATCATAGGCGCTATGGCCGCAAGACGCTCACTTCGGTGGGCGGCGTCTGGTCGCTTCCGACGGGCACGATCTTGCGGGCGAGCTATGGCGAGGGCTTCAAGGCGCCGACGCTGTTCCAGCTCTTCTCGGACTTCGGCAACCAGGCGCTCGATCCCGAACAGGCGCATGGCTGGGAGGCCGGCGCCGAACAGCGGCTGTTTGACGGCAAGCTCGGTATCCGCGCGACATATTTCGAGCGGAACAGCCGCGACCTGATCATCTTCAACAGCTGCCCGACGGCGAGCACGCTGCCGCTCTGCTTCCGGCCGGGCACGGCAATCCGGCGGTCGGGCTATTATCTCAACGTCTCGCGCGCCAACGCGCGCGGCGCCGAGGTCGAGGCCAACGGACGTTTCGGCCGGTTGCAAATCGACGGCAATTATAGCTGGACGGTCGCCGAGGATCGCTCACCCGGCGCCGCGACCTTCGGCAAATGGCTGCCGCGGCGACCACGCCAGAGTGCCAACGCATCGGTCAGCTATGACTGGGGGCACGGCCTCACCACTGGCGCCGCCATGCGCTGGGCCGGCCACAGCTTTGACAATGCGGTGAACAGCACCCGGCTCGACGGCTACACGCTGGTCGACCTGCGCACCGAGCTGGCGCTGTCACCTTCGGTTCGCCTGTTCGCACGCGTCGAAAATCTGTTCGACGAGAAGTACATGACCGCCTTTCGCTACGGCACGCTTGGCCGCACCATCTACGCGGGTTTGCGAGGACGCTTTTGATGGAGACGGGACAATGCTGAAGCGGGTCAAGGGCGGGCCGGCCGTCGTCGCCTGCAACACCTGCCGTTTCTCGAAGGAGGAGCGCGAGGACGGTGAGGGCGTGCGCGGTGGCGCACGGCTGGTCGAAGCGCTGCTCGCGGTGAAGAGCAGCGATCATCACTATGCCGACATCGAGGTGCAGGAGATGGCGTGCCTCTTCAATTGCTCCGAACATTGCTCGGTGCATCTCCGCGCGCCGGACAAGGTCAGCTATGTGCTGGGTCGCTTCGAGCCGACGGCCGAGGCGGCGCAGGCGATCCTCGATTATACCGTGCACTATGCGGCGAGCGAGCACGGAAGAGTGCCCTTCAAGCAATGGCCGCAAGGCGTGAAGGGCCATTTCATCACCCGCAGCCCGCCTCCCGGGTTCGTTGCCGAATGAGCGCCTTTTCCACCCGCGCGGCGTTTGAAGCCGCGCTCACTTCGTTGACGACGCCCGACCCCGACGCGATCGCTGCCGCGCAGGCACGGCAGGCCCAGCTCACCAAGCCCGCAGGTTCGCTTGGGCGACTGGAGGAGATCGCCATTTTCCTGGCCGGTTGGCAAGGGCGCGAACGACCGAGGCTCGATCATGGTCGCGCTGCGATCTTCGCGGGCAATCACGGCTTCACCGTGCATGGCGTAAGTGCCTTTCCGGCCGCGGTGACCGCTCAGATGGTCGCGAACTTCGAAGCGGGCGGTGCGGCGATCAACGCGCTGGCGGCGGTGGCGGGCATCGAGCTGAAGGTCGTCGCACTCGACCTCGACTGTCCGACCGCCGACTTCACCGTCGCCCCGGCGATGGACGATGACGAATGCCTGGCCGCGCTGTCGGCGGGCGCGGCGATCGTCGATCCCGCGCTCGATCTGCTTGTCGTCGGCGAGATGGGCATCGGCAATTCGACGGCGGCGGCAGCCCTTTGTCTGCGCAGCTTCGGTGGTGTGGCGGCCGACTGGGTCGGCCCGGGCACCGGCATCGATAACGCGGGGATCGCCCGCAAATCTGCTGTGGTCGATCGCGCTTTGGCTTTTCATGCCGAAGCTCCCAGCACGCCGTTCGAAACGCTTCGACGATTGGGCGGCAGGGAGATCATGGCGATAGCGGGCGCGGTGATCGAGGCGCGCCGTCTGCGGATCCCTGTGGTCCTCGATGGCTTCATCAGTTGCTCGGCGATAGCGCCGCTGGCGGCTGCCGATCCCGATATCGTTGCGCATTGCATTGCCGGGCATTGTTCGGCCGAGCCCGGCCATGGCCGTCTGCTCGATCGATTGGGCCTACAGCCGTTGCTTAGCCTCGACATGCGGCTGGGCGAGGGCAGTGGTGCCGCGGTAGCGGTGGCGGTCATCCGTTCGGCTATTGCCGCGCACGAAGGCATGGCGACCTTCGCCGAGGCCGGGGTATCGGGCGGCGCGTGAGTTTCCTGCTGCATCTCCTTCGCCACGGTGCGCCCGAGCTTCCCGGGCGGATGATGGGCCGAACCGACTGCGCACCGACGCAGGAGGGGATCGCCGCCTGCGTTGACCAGATCGGGGAACTGCAGATCGATGCCGTGATCACTTCGGATCTACGCCGAGCGAGCCAGGCCGGTGCCGCGATCGCAACAATGCTGGCGCTGCCCTTGTCGACCGATCCTCGCTGGCGCGAACTCGACTTCGGCCTGTGGGATGGCATCGCGAGCAGCGAGATCGATCCGGGGGCATTCGGCCGCTTCTGGGATGATCCCGATACCAACCCGCCGCCGCAGGGTGAGCGCTGGTCGAGCCTGACCAGCCGTGTCGCCATGGCGATAGCCGACATGGCTGAGCGCTCGACCTTGGTGGTGACCCATGGCGGTGCGATGCGAGCGGCGCTGGCGGTTCTGTGCGGGTTCGACCAACGCCAGATCTGGGCGTTCGATCTGCCCTATGCCGCGATGCTGTCGCTCAGGGTCTGGTCCGGGGAGAAGCCGTCAGCCCGGATCGTGGGGCTGTGGCCATGAAGGGTTTCATTCTCGCGCTGCAATTCCTGACCCGGCTGCCGACGCCGCGCGTCCGGGCGGACGGAGAAGCCTTTGCGCGATCGATGCGCTGGTTTCCCGCCGTCGGCTTGGTGATCGGGGTGCTGGTCACCGCGGCGGCATGGGCAGGAACGCATGTCGATCCCTGGACCGGTGGGCTGGTCGCTCTCGTCGCATGGGTGGCTGTCACCGGCGCGCTCCATCTCGATGGCCTGTCCGATCTGGCCGATGCGAGCGGTGCCGCACACAAGGACCGCGAACGGCTGCTGGCGGTGCTCGCCGATCCGCATGTCGGCAGCTTCGGCGCCGTCGCAATAGGGCTGCAACTGATCGCCAAGCTCGTCCTGCTGCACGCGCTGATCGAGCGCGAGATGCTCGTTGGGCTGATCCTGATCCCCTTTGCGGCGCGCATTGGCCCACTGGTCTGGACGCAATGGCTGCCGTCGCTGCATGACGGACTGGCCTCCCGCTTTCGGGCCGTGGTCCGGCCATCCGATTTGGCCATCTGGCTGGTCCTGCTGACTGCGAGCGCGTGGTTTGCGCCAGCCATCCTCGTCGCGCCCATTCTGATCGCCGGGTGGGTCTGGTGGCTGCGTCAGCGAATTGGCGGCATCTCTGGCGATGGCCACGGCGCCGGAATCGAGCTCGTCGAGACCGGTCTTCTCCTCGCCCTGCTCGTCGGGGCTGCGATCCGGTGAGCCAATGGACTTTCCATGGCGGCCGGCTGGCCGAGGCACGCGCCCTCTACGGTGGCGAAGACTGGCTTGACCTGTCAACGGGCATCAACCCCACGCCGTGGCCCGGTGCCAAGGATCTAGCGGTCGACTGGCAGCGCCTGCCTGATGAAATGGACCTGCAAGAGCTGGAGAGGGAGGCGGCCAGCTATTTCGGTGTCGATCCCACCTTTGTCTGTGCCGTGCCGGGCAGTGAGATCGGTCTGCGCTTGCTGCGGGATATCGGTGTCATGCCGACCGCCTACGTCATGCCAGCCTATCGCACCCATGCGGATCTGGTCATGCCGCGTATCGCACTGGAGCCGATCGCGTTGCCCTGGTCGTCGGGCAGTCTCATCCTCGCCAATCCGAATAATCCCGACGGACGTATCCTGCATCGGCAGGTCCTGGGTGAGCAACTGGCTGTCACCGAGGCAGCCGTCCATTGGCTGGTGATCGACGAAGCCTTTGCAGATACCGTGCCCGAGGCTAGCTTCGCCAGCGAGATTGGTGACGACCGGCGGCTGATTATCTTCCGATCGTTCGGCAAGTTTTTCGGCTTGGCGGGCGTCCGGCTCGGCTTCGTGCTTGGCCCGCGTTCGGTAATCGCTGCCTATCGGGCGAAGCTCGGAAGTTGGCCCTTATCGTCGGCCGCGCTGGTGATCGGGACCGCGGCATATCGCGATCGAGCGTGGATCGGATCGATGCGGTCGATCCTTCCCGGGCAAGCAGCTTCACTCGACGCCGTGCTGGCACACCATGGCCTCGAGCCTTTCGGCGCATGCCCTCTGTTCCGCTTGATCGAGACTACCGACGCGGCAGCGCTCTTCGACCGGCTGGCGCGTCACTCGATCCTTACCCGGCCATTCGACGAAAACCGCCGCTGGCTACGTGTCGGACTGCCTGGAAGCGCCGAGGATCTCGTTCGCCTCGATCGGGCGTTATCGGATGTCTGAAGCTGTCACCCTGGCTGCGGCGGCGCTCGACGCGTCGGTTGGCTGGCCCTCGGCGCTCTATGCCAGGATCGGCCATCCGGTCGGCTTCTTCGCGCACGTGATCGATGGCTGCGAGCGCCGGTGGAACAGCCCGGCGCGCGGCGAGGCCTTTCGCCGGGCAGCCGGGGTAGGCACCGTGCTGATCCTGTCGCTGATCACGGTCGGACCCGGCCTCGCGCTGGAGCAACTTGCCTATGCGCTGTTCGGATGGTGGGGGTGGGTGGTCGTGGCGATGCTGGCGGCGCCGGCACTCGCACAGCGCAGCCTCTATGATCATGTCGCAGCGGTCGAGCGAGCGCTTCGGTCGGGTGATCTGGTTCAGGCGAGAGCGTCTGTCGGCATGATCGTTGGCCGGGATACCGCGTCGCTCGACGAATCCGGCGTGGCACGGGCCGCGATCGAGAGCCTGGCCGAGAGCTTCTGCGATGGTGTCGCGGCGCCCTTCTTCTGGCTGCTGCTGCTCGGCCTTCCGGGTGTATGGGCCTATAAGGCGATCAACACCGCCGACAGCCTGATCGGACATCGCGAGGAACGTTGGCGTGCGTTTGGCTGGGCGGCGGCACGCACCGACGATCTGCTCAACCTGATCCCGGCAAGGCTCGCTGGCGCGCTCCTCTGCTTGACTAGCTTGGAAGGCTGGCGAGTTATGATGCGGGATGCCGATAAGCATGCGTCGCCAAACGCCGGTTGGCCCGAAGCGGCGATGGCCGGCGGGCTGGGACTGAGGCTTGCGGGTCCGATTGCTTACGATGGAGTGATTCACGACAAGCCGTGGATCGGCGATGGCCGGACCGATGCCGGTGCGGGGGACATCCGCCGGGCGCTTCGCCGCTATGTCATAGCTTGCCTGAGCCTCTGGGCGACAGCAGGAGCCATCGCATGGGCGCGCTGATGTTCCAGGGGACGGGCTCCGACGTCGGTAAGTCGGTGCTGGTTGCTGGCCTGTGCCGGACACTGGCCAATCGTGGCCCGAAGGTCCGCCCCTTAAAGCCTCGGAATATGTCGAACAATGCGGTGGTCACGACCGACGGGGGCGAGATCGGCCGGGCTCAAGCGCTTCAGGCAATGGCGTGCCGGGTTGAGGCGCATAGCGACCTGAACCCAGTCCTGCTGGAGCCGCAGGTTGATCGGGCCTCTCAACTTATCGTCCAGGGGAAGGTCCGCAGCTCGAGGAGTATCTCGATATCGACCGACTGATCAAACTTGCGAACGGAGCATCACGATGAACACGAAGGGCATGGGCCGTCTGCTGGTTCTGGGTGGCGCGCGATCGGGCAAGAGCCGCTACGCCCAGGCGCGAGCCGAAGCGCTCCCTGGCGAGTTGCTCTTCGTGGCAACCGCCCAGTCATTCGATGACGAGATGGGGGATCGGATCGCGCGGCACCGCGCCGATCGCGGAGAGCGTTGGTCCACTGTTGAAGCCCCGTTGGAGCTTGCCGATTGTATCTTCGGCGAGGCGGGAGCCGGACGCGTGCTGCTGGTCGATTGCCTGACTCTGTGGACCTCCAACATCATGCTCGCCGATCGCGATATTCCACATGAGATCGAGCGATTGCAGGGAGCCATCGCGAAAGCCCCCGGGCCTGTCATCTTCGTTGCGAACGAGGTCGGGCTGGGGATCGTGCCCGACAACGCACTTGCCAGGCGGTTTCGGGATGCTTCGGGTACAATCAATCAGGCGGTCGCGCGGTTGTGTGACGACGTTGTGTTCGTCGCAGCAGGGCTTCCCCTCACGCTGAAGTGAATGGAAGCGGAGATGGCTTCGATCTCGGTTTAACGGCGACAGATGCGCGCCGTTGCCGCGCTGCATTATTATGCGAAAGCCTGCCCGACAACTGTCCTTGCCGACCATCAGGAGCACCGTCGCGGTGTGGTCGATCAGATAATCGCCACCCTCGATCGGCACCTTCTTGTAATGGACATGATAGGCCTTCACGATCCGGGCGAGTTCAGCGGGCGAGCCGGTGAGCCCCATGATCGGCGTGCCGAACAAGGTCAGATACTGGCCGATGTCCACGGGCTTATCGGTTAGGGGGCGAGGCTAGATCGCCGCACGCCGCAATGTCCCTCATCTGCGCGTGCAGCGCCTGCAGGCTACGGCGTTCGGTTGGGGCCATCATCTCCAATGCGATAAAATATACACCGTCGGGGTCGGCGTCGCTGACCATACGCTGGCGCGATCCGGTAGCCGAGTTCGAGGTTGCCGACAGCGGTGTAGGCATCGCCGAGACCGACCTTCAGCGCATCTTCGAGCCGTTCGAGCGGGTCGGCAACACCGGCGCGGCGCCGGTCATCGGCCTCGGGCTCACGATTACTCGGTTGCTGACCGAGATCATGGGGGCCGAACTGCTGGTCGAAAGTCAGCCGGGCGCGGGCAGCAGCTTCAAGGTGCGGATGTTGTTCTCGGACGCACCGCCATCGACGACGACAGTGCCGCCGGGCGCGCGGATCACCGGCTATGCTGGGCCGCGCCGCCGGATTCTGGTCGCGCGAGAGCGACGTGCTGTTCTGGATCGCCCAGGGCAAATCGAACCGCGACGCGAGCGAGATCATGAACATCAGCGCGCGCACCGTGAACAAGCATCTCGAGCAGATATTCATCAAGCTCGGCGTCGAGAACCGCGCCGCAGCGGCGGCTATCGCGACGAGGATCATCGCGCTATCGGATTAGCGACGCATTGGCCGGCCCCCGCTCAGCAAGCGATCGCCTCGCGCTCCACCACCATTCGACGCAGGTCCTGCACCGTTCTGTAGGCATCCCGCACCGCTTCGCCAATTCGGGCGACTTTCATCGCATCCCCGATCGCCATCACCGGCACGCCGGCGCCGGCCAAAGCCTCGGACAGGCGAGTATCGGGCACGAGTCCGTGTGCCAGCAACAGGGCAGCCGCCGGCTGCGCCCGTTCCACGCCATCGAAGCCCACGAGCCGGACATGATCGTCCTCAATCCCGCTCAGCGTGATCCGGTCCGCGATCCGGATCGCCGGCTCCGCTTTCAGGCTCGCGAGTAGATGCATGCGATAGAGCGGCTCGGCGTTGCGGGCCAGGAAGCGGGAATCGGATCGGCTCGCCAGCAGGATCTGATGACCCTGGACTGCAAGGTGCTGCGCGGTCTCGGTCCCGGTCTCGCCGCCGCCATAAATGACGATGGGGCATTCGGCGGTCGATGGCGGTAACGCGATGTCGCCCAGCAATGCCGCGGACGCCGGGTGAACCGGCAGCTTTCCCGCACTCTCCAGCATAAGAGGCGCAGGGCGGGATCCCGATGCCAACACGATTGCATCGGGGTCTATTGCTAGGATCGTCGCAGCATCCGCCGTGGTTCCGCACCGGACATCGACACCGCTCGCTGCCATCCGCCGCAACAGGAACCGATGATACCAGAACAGCTTTTCCTTGCCGGGCGGCGTGGCCGAGGTGATCAGGTTGCCGCCGAGCGTTTCGCGCTTCTCGAACAAGGTCACGGCAAAGCCCGCCTGGTCGAGCAACAAGGCCGCAGCCATCCCGCCCGGTCCCCCGCCGACAACCGCCGCCCGACGGCCGGCGCCAAAGGCGTCGATGGGCGGATCTGTTTCATGGCCGCAGCGTGGGTTTTCGGCGCAGCTCACGCCACGGTTGCTTCCGGTCTCCATGATGCACCAGTTACAGGAGGTGCAGGGGCGGATGTCGTCGGGCCGCCCCGCACGAGCCTTGTTAGCCCATAATGGATCGGCCAGCAGGGCGCGGCCGAGCGATATCATGTCGGTGTCCCCGGCCGCGACCGCCATTTCCGCCAATTCCGGCGTGCGGATTACCCCGGCGCACAACACCGGCTTGCCCGTCGCCTCGCGAATCCGCCGGGCCATCGGCAAGCGCCACCCTTCGTCCACGGACATTGGCTCGACAATGACATCGACCCGATCGAGCGAACCGCAGCTGATGTCGATTGCATCGACGCCCGCTTCGCATAGATATGGTGCGATCCGTTCGCTGTCCTCCAAGGTCAGTCCGCCTTCGAGGAAATCGGACACCGACATCCGATAGAGTAGGGGCCTCTCGCCGATCGCCGCGCGGACCGCCTTGATCACCTCCAGCGGAAACCGCATCCGCCGTTCGGAATCGCCGCCCCAGCCATCATCACGCTGGTTGACGAGCGGGGACAGAAATTGCTGCAGCAGATAGCCATGCGCGCCGTGCAGCATCACCGCGTCATAGCCTGCCTGCACGGCCAACGCCGCCGCCGATGCATAGCTGGCGATGATCCGAAGGATCTCCGCTTCCTCCAGCGCGCGAGGTACGGCGTTGAGATAGAAGGACTGAAGTGGCACAGCCGAGGAAGATACCGGCTGCCGCCCGAGCACCGCCTCGCGGGATTGTCGCCCGGCATGGCTCAACTGGACGCACGCACGCGCGCCGCCCGATTTGATCGCCGCAGCTAGATTGCCGTGGCCGGTGCGATAGAATGGAGTGTCGAGCCGCAGTTGCGGCGCCATCGAACTGAAACCGTCGCGTCCGTCGACACAGGTATATTCGACGATGATCAGGCCGGTCCCTCCCAGCGCTCGTTCGCGATAGTAAGCGATCAACTCCCGGGAGACCGACCCGTCGGCATTGCCGAGATGGCTTTCCATGGGCGCCATCACGATCCGGTTTTTCACAGTCATCCCTCGAATGGCAAAGGGCTGAAATAAATGGGGGTAGGCCATGGCCGGCTCCTGCAATCTCGATGGCGGCAGCAACCATGACATTGTTTGTATATGGCGATAAGATACCAATAATCGATAAGACTTTTCGTCAGGAGCAATATATGGACCGAATGCGTGCGCTGGAAGTCTTCGTTGAAATCGTGGAGCGCGGTACGATGTCGCGCGCGGGTGCCGCATTGGGTATGTCGCAGACGATGGTTTCGACCCATCTCTCCGAGCTCGAGGCGCGGCTCGGCAAGCGACTGCTAGCACGCTCGACGCGGCGGATGGACTTGACAGAGGAGGGACGCCGCTTCCTCGACCACACGCGTCACATCCTCGCCAGCGTGCGCGCCGCGGAGGACGCAGTGCGTGGCCACGGAGGTGCGCCGCGTGGGACGGTGCGGATCGATGCTCCTCCCGCAATCGGTCATCGCTTTCTGCTTCCCGCAATTCCGGCCTTGCATGCCGCTTGGCCGGATATTCTGATCGACCTCAGCCTTGGCGACCGCCCGGCCGTGCTGCGTCCTGAAGGCTTCGACATCCTGGTCCGTGTCGGTTCTGTTCGCCCCGAGGATGCCGACATTCGCATGCTCGGCCGCACGCCATTCGTCACCGTCGCGTCCCCGGCCTATCTCGCCCGGCGCGGCGTCCCAAAGTCGCCCGACGACATCGCCAGCCACGCCTGCATCGTCTATGCCACGGTCGAGCGTCCCGGTGGCCAGCGCTGGGACTTCGTTCGGGACGGCATTGTTCGATCGCTGCGCCCGCCGACCGTTGCGCGCTTCAACGACGGCACCGCAATCAGTGGCGCTGCCGTTGCCGGGCTCGGCATCGCCCGTACTTTGGAAGTGTTGGTTGCCGACGAGTTGGCGGATGGCCGACTTGTCCGGCTGCTCGAGGATTGGTCGGTTGAGCCGCAAATGATCAGCGCCTTCGCGCCGCTGGCCCGCAGCCACATCCCCGCCGTCGCCGCGACGCTCGATTATCTCGAGACGTTGCCCTGGACCGGAGCCAGTTCGGCATCGTTTGTAACTTCCGTCTAGCAGGTGGATTATATGCTTGGACCGCGGTAGTGATGTTTTGCGTGGCCGAACCCGGCTGGGACGCGGCACTCGACGGCGAAGCAGGGCCTGCTTTGGAGAGAGGAGAAATCAATGCGTGTAGCCTTTGAGCAAAAGCCAGGGCAGCCGCTGGGCGATCTCAGTTCCCGGTATTTGCCCGAACTGTTGAACGCGGCAGGGGGGTTCTCCCATGCCACTTATCAGCACTCCCGCCTGCCGCTGCGGCTATTTGAGGCGGCGCGCATTGCCACGGCGGTGATTAACGGCTGCACCATTTGTATGAGCTGGCGCTCGGCGCGCGATGTCCAGCTACTGGGCGTCGAAGGCAGCATCAACAAAGCGGGAGATGAACCCGACGAGAATTTCTATCAGGCGGTCCTGGCGGGCGATCTGTCCATGCTCGACGCTCGTGAGCGCCTCGCCGTGCGCTTCGCCCAGAAAATGGGCACCGAACCGCGATCACTCTCCGCCGACGAAGCGTTTTGGACTGAGCTGAAGGCCGTCCTTAGCGACTCTGAGATCGTCGACCTGACATATTGCTGTGCGAGTTGGATCGGTCTTGGCCGCGCTGCACATGTGCTTGGCATAGATGCGGCCTGTCAAATTCCAGAACTGCAAGCGACGTGATTTCCCGGACGCGCTTGGCCGCCGGCCGCCGTGAACCGCCCCGAGATTGCCGGAGGCCCAAATCCTGAGATGAGGGCGACGCCGATCGCATCTTGTCCGGCCACACGGACATCATCCCAACCATGAAGCATGCTCGAAAGTCCGGGCTTGAGGTCGGCCTAATTCAGTTGCCTGCCCCCACGCGGAGGGCTGGACGATACCCTGAAGGCGCATGCCGATTTCGCCCGACATGTCGGCTGGCCTGAACCGCTAATTCAAACTGGGATACTAGCGGTTATTCGCCTCGCTGAGGTCGGGAAGACACCGAAGTACGAAAGGCACTCCGTGTACAAAGAAAAATATGGACCTTGGGCAGTCATCCTTGGGGGTTCCGAAGGAGTGGGCGCTGAATTGGCCCGGGCGCTGGCGCAGGACGGCGTCAATCTCCTGCTGGTCGCCCGCAGGGCCGAGCCGTTGGAGGCGTTGAAACGGAGTATCATTGATCAAGCACCCGTTGAAGTCCGGGAGTTGGCGCTTGATGTCACGGTACCGGAAGCGGCCGATCGGATTGCGGCCGCAGTCGCCGACGTTGAGATCGGGATGCTGATCTGCAACGCTGGATCCGGTGTCGCGTTGGGCGCTTTCATCGCGCAGGATGTTGAAGCACACCTCCGGCTAGTGCAGCTCAACATTACCAGTCAGATCCGGCTGATCCATCACTTCGGCAGGCTCATGGCCGATCGGCGGCGCGGAGCGATAATGCTGGTCGGTTCTGGTTCCGGCGAGGTGGGAACCGGGTACGTCGCGGTTTATTCAGCATCAAAGGCCTTCCAGCGGAATCTTGCGGAAGCGCTATGGTTCGAGCTTGCGCCCCGGGGCGTCGACGTTTCGGTGATGATGCTGGGCGTGACCAAGACGCCCCAGCTTGGACGGAAGGGCTATCCTGTCGATGATCCGGATGCGCCTGGCGCGGACCCTCGCGACGTTGCCTTGGCCTGCCTTGATGCTATCGGCAATGGTCCGGTCGTTCATCTCAACGAGACTGTCGACATCGTGGAGGATCTCAAATCGAAGTCACGCAAGGACGTTATATGTATTCTATCCGAACGGGCAGGCAAAGTGCTTGGCAATGACCTGAAATGATTTAGCGGGGACTTTACATAAGCCGCCACCCTGGCGAGCTACGGCTAAGACCTGCTGTTTCGCGATTGAGACCACCGAACATGATTACGATGCAGCTGCGGCGACGGTAGCGGCATTTGTCGTATCTGACCGGATCGTCGCGTGATCGGCGCCTGGATACGAGGCTGGATGCACTTGTCCTAGAGAACGTCCCTGAACCAATTGGCGTCGTAGCTCTTTGGAAAGAACGGCCGCAGGCGCTCCATCTGCTCCTCTGTCAGTCAAAACAGGTCGCTCATTCCAGTCTCCTTGCGGAGCCCGAACCAGATGACACCTCTCGCATCAATCGGTCCTGACCCTAGGCTGCAGCCAGAAAGACCGACCAAGCCTGACTGAAGTAGGTGTCGACATGGAGCTCATCGCGCATGAGCGGGTCGCCCATCAGTAGCCGGTTCAGCGGATTGGACATGAACGTCCCGATCACTGCCGTCGCGAGTGTAGCAGCGCTGTGGCGCTGGAATGTCCCCGCGTTCTGTGCGGCAAGTATGAGACGGCGGAAGGCCCGCTCGTGTTCGTCAGACGACCACACCATCATGGCCGCCAAGGCCTCGATCCGCTGGGTCTCGTTAATTGCCATCCGATAGAAGGCCGATGTCGAAGGCTTCAGCGCGGTGCTCAGCAAGAACCGGCAGGCGTCTCGAAGCGCGTCCATCGAATCAGGATCCATGTACCGTAGAGTCGCGTGTAATTCCGCCACTGCTTTGTGGATCTGGCGTTCAGCAACGGCAACTAGGAGCGTGTCCTTGTCGGGGAACCGATGAAGCACGCTGCGGCGCGTCGTGCCGCAGTCTGAAGCTATCCCTTCGATCGTGGTTGGGGCAAAGCCGTAATCGCAGAACGAACGCAATGCGCAGGCGAGGATACGGTCGCTCAAATGACTGGATTCTTCACGGCGTGGTCGACCTGCGCGGCGCGTGGAGGGGGGGGCAACAGCCGAGGTAGGCGCACTGGTTGACAGATCAGACACCCGTACAATCCGGGTCGCGGTACGCGGTATGCTTCGCAAGGCCTACCCTTTCGCCCAACGTCTCAGCCCACCGTGGGCGGCGGAGGTGATGGTCTGTCACCTGCTGATAGGCATAGCCAACGCGACAAAGCAGGTCCTCGTTCAATCTGCCAGCCGCGAGTTGCAAACCCAGCGGCAAGCCACTTTCCGAAAATCCCCCGGGGAAGCTGAGGGTCGGCACGCCAGCCAGATTGAACGGGGATGTGAACCGGTACAGCGTGCGCCGCACTGCGTCGACGTCAGAGACAAGAGCCCGAAGCTCGCTCAACGAAGGTACGGGCATACCAAGGCCAGGAGTAACCAGGACGTCTACCTCTTGAAACAGCCTGCCCATCTCCCCTGTAAAGGCGGCCCTGCGTTGGCTGGCCCGGATATAGGCGGCGGCGGCAATACCCTGCCCAAGTTCTATCGATGCTCTGGCCTGCGGGCCATATCGCGAGGCGTGATCTGGAAATAACCCAGCATGGGTTTGGGCAAGTTCAGCCAGCACGATCGTCAATCCGGCCTCTGCGATCTCATCGTCCCACGGCATTCTGACGGATCTGATTTGCGCTCCCAAATCTTCCATAACCTCGCAGAATTCATGAACCGTCCGGCTGATCTCTGGAGATAAGCCATATGTAGCAAACGACTGGTCGATGCCGATCACGACGCCGTCAACCAGCTTTGCGATTTGGCCGAGATAGTCCTCGCGCGGTGCCAGAAGCGCCGTGGGGTCACGCCTGTCAGCCCCGGCTATGACCTGGAGCATCGCTGCGACGTCCTGAACGCTGCGTGCCATCGGACCGATGTGATCGAGGCTCTGAGCTAGTGGGAAGAGACCATGTCGACTGACCCGGCCCCATGTGGGCTTCAGTCCGCTCACCCCGTTGGCTGCGGCTGGCGTTCTGATCGAACCGCCGGTATCGGTGCCAATGGCGCCGTAGCAGAGGCCTGCGGCCGTCGCCACGCCAGGCCCGCTCGAGGACGCTCCGGGCCAGTGCTCTGCGCTCCATGGATTGCGCGGTTGTGCCAGCGACGGATGATGCTCGAGCAGTGCGGCCTCAGTAGTGTGGAGTTTGCCGAGGATAACGGCGCCAGCCTGGCGGAGCTTGCGCACCACGGTAGAGTCCGAGGCGGCAACATTATTCCGCAATATCACCGATCCAGCGGCCGTCGGCTGTCCCGCCATGTCGAGCAAATCCTTGACCGCGACCGGTACGCCATGGAGCGGGCCCCGCCACAGGCCCATGGCAATTTCACGATCTACTGATCGAGCCTGTTGAAGCGCATCGTCAACAAGCAGCGCGACAAAACTGTTGAGCGCGCTGTCTAACCGATGACAGCGCGCCAGCGCTTCTGTCGTGACCTGTTCCGACGTCAACGCGCCCTTGCGAATGTGCTCACCGACTTCCACCAGCCCAAGGTAGGCCAAACTGTCGGACTGGCAGGGATCTGCGGTCATCCTAGGGCTCCGTATGCATCCGCCATTAATAGCAGGGTTGCCTGCTATTAATGGCGCGATACTAAGCGTGCAATCCTGAACGGCCTCCATTCGCTTATATATCTGCTGATATTTAGACAATTCAGTAACTTTCTTTCAATACGGCGCGTTTAACGAGTGTCCAGTGTATCATTATGGCGGAGCCGTACGCCCGGCACATCCGGCGACGTGTCTTGTGACCAGCGCACCCAGAAAGGGCGTCAGCCAGCGCCCGAGATCCCCAGTCCAATCCGCGTCCAGGGCCGGCCCTCCTGAAATGCCAGCCACCTATGAATCACCCAAATCCGCCGAAGGAATCCCCTTTCTCAGCAATTGCCAAGATAGTGGTAGTGGGTGTTTCACCGGTAATGAGGCCGGGCTCTTTCTTGACCCGCCGTCGCCCCTGCCGCAAAGGGCACGCAACATCGATACCGCCCCAGAAGGACCTGCCTTGGCGACCAAGCCGCTCTCGTTCCAGCGCCTGATCCTGACCCTCCATGATTATTGGAGCGATCAGGGCTGCGTCATCCTCCAGCCCTATGACATGGAGATGGGCGCCGGCACCTTCCATCCTGCCACCACGCTGCGTGCGCTCGGTCCCCAGCCGTGGAAGGCGGCCTATGTCCAGCCTTCGCGGCGGCCGACCGACGGGCGCTATGGCGAGAACCCGAACCGGCTGGGCCATTATTATCAATATCAGGTGATCCTGAAGCCATCGCCCGCCAATCTGCAGGAGCTGTATCTCGGCAGCCTCGAGCGGATCGGTATCGACCCGCTGGCGCATGATATCCGCTTCGTCGAGGATGACTGGGAGAGCCCGACGCTGGGCGCGTGGGGCCTCGGCTGGGAAGTGTGGTGCGACGGCATGGAGGTGACCCAGTTCACCTATTTCCAGCAGGTCGGCGGGTTCGACTGCAAGCCGGTCGCGGGCGAGCTGACCTACGGGCTTGAACGGCTCGCGATGTATATTCAGGGCGTCGACCGGGTCTATGACCTTGCCTTCAACGATGAGGGCGTCAGCTATGGCGATGTCTTCCTCGAAAATGAGCGCCAGTTCAGCGCCTATAATTTCGAGGCGGCGAACACCGAGCTGTTGTTCAAGCAGTTCACCCAGGCGGCCGACGAATGCCGGGCGCTGCTCGATCGCCAAGTCGACGGTGAGAGCCGGCCGTTGCCGCTGCCCGCCTATGACCAGGCGATCAAGGCGAGCCATATCTTCAATACATTGCAGGCGCGGGGCGTGATCTCGGTCGCCGAACGCCAGGCCTATATCGGCCGGGTCCGCGAGCTGGCGAAGGGTGCCTGCGCCGCGTGGATGCAGCATAATGGGTGGGAGGCGTGACGATGGCCCAAGACCTCGTCATCCCAGTGAAAGCTGGGATCTCCCTTTCCTCCGTCACCGTCACAGGCAGTGAGATCCCAGCTTCCACTGGGATGACGGATCGGGAGGGAATCCGATGAGCGATTTCCTGCTCGAACTTCTCTCCGAGGAAATCCCCGCTCGGATGCAGGAGAAGGCCTCTGCCGATCTCGCGCGTCTGTTTGGTGAGGAACTTGCCAAGGCCGGACTCAAGCCGGAGAAGCTGACCAGCTATGTCACGCCGCGCCGCCTCGCGCTGATTGCGCGGGGCTTGCCGGTGGAGACCGCCGCGGTCGCGGAGGAGATCAAGGGTCCGAAGGCATCGGCGCCGCCGCAGGCGCTCGAAGGCTTCCTGCGCAAGACTGGCCTCGCCCGCGAGCAGCTCGTCGAGCGCGACGGCATCCTGTTCGCGATCATCGATAAGCCCGGCCGTGCCACCGCCGATGTGCTGGCCGAAGCAGTCCCGGCGATCATCCGCGGTTTCCCCTGGCCGAAGTCGATGCGTTGGGGCGCCGCCTCGCAATCCACCACCGCGCTGCGCTGGGTGCGTCCGCTGCAGGGGATCGTCGCGCTGCTCGGCGACGATGTCGTGCCGATCGAGGTGGACGGGATCGTCAGCGGCGCCGCCACGGTCGGCCATCGCTTCCACCATCCCGGCGCGATCACGATCGGCAATGCCGACGATTATGCCGCCAAGCTGCGCGCCTGCCATGTCATCGTCGATCCGGCCGAGCGCCGCGACATCATCCGCGCGCGCGCCGCCGAACTGGCCGCCGAGGCCGGGCTGACGGTGGTCCCAGACGAAGGGCTGGTCGCCGAAAATGCCGGGCTCACCGAATGGCCGGTGCCGCTGCTCGGCCATTTCGATCCGAGCTTCCTGGAGGTACCGCGCGAGGTGATCCAGCTGACGCTGCGCACCAACCAGAAATATTTCGTGCTCAACGATGCGACGGGCAAGCTCGCCCCGGCGTTCATCTGCACCGCCAATATCACCGCCCGGGACGGCGGCGTCGGTATTATCGCCGGCAATGGCAAGGTGCTGGCGGCGCGGCTGTCCGACGCGAAATTCTTCTGGGAGCAGGATCTCAAGATTCCTCTCGCCGAGCAGGCGAACAAGCTCGACCAGATCGTATTTCATGAGAAGCTCGGGACGGTGGCCGACAAGGTCGATCGCGTGGCGAGGCTGGCGCGGTGGCTGATCGAATCCGATATCGTCACCCCGGCGAAGGCCGGGGTCTCGGGCGGCGAGGACGGTGCTTCATCTCCCGAGATGCCGGCCTCCGCCGGCATGACGCGCGAGGCGCTGGCTGACATGGCCGAACAGGCCGCGCGGTTGGCCAAGGCGGATCTCGTTACCGGCATGGTCGGCGAGTTCCCCGAGCTGCAGGGCGTGATCGGCGGCTATTATGCGCGGGCTGAGGGGCTGCCAGACGCTGTCGCCGATGCTATCCGCGACCATTACAAGCCGGTCGGGCAGGGGGATGAGGTGCCCACCGCGCCGGTGACCGTGGCGGTAAGTCTGGCGGATAAACTGGATAGTCTAGGTTGCTTCTTCGCTATAAATGAGCGGCCGACCGGCTCCAAAGACCCATTTGCGCTCCGCCGTGCAATATTGGGATTGCTGCAGCTCATTGAGCTCAATGAGCTGCGCGGTTCTCAGATCAAGATGTTCCAGGTAGCCGCGTCGATGGCATCCAACATATCGACCGTACATAGTTACATGGAGGGCATGGCGGCCACAGCTATAGCTCAGAACAATTTGGACATTGGCGGTTTGTCACCACGTGAATGGCAAATCTGCCGAGTGGCCGAAGAGCTTTTCGCCTTTGAGATCGACCGCCTCAAGGTCCAGCAGCGCGAGGCCGGGGTCCGCCACGACCTGATCGACGCGGTGTTCGCGCTCGGCGGTGAGGACGATCTCGTCCGCCTGCTCGCGCGGGTGAAGGCGTTGCAGGCGTTCGTCGAGACCGAGGATGGGGCGAACCTGCTCGCCGGCTACAAGCGCGCCGCCAATATCCTGAAGAAGGAAGCGCCCACCTCTTCCGTCACCCCGGCGGAGGCCGGGGTCTCGGGACGCGAGGGCGCTGCGCCTTCTCCCGAGATGCCGGCCTCTGCCGGCATGACGCCGTGGGGCTATGATCCCGAACCTGCCGAAGCCGCGCTCAAAGCGGCGCTCGACACCGCCGAAAGCAGTGCGACCTCCGCCATCGCGGCAGAAGATTTCGCCGGCGCCATGTCCGCGCTCGCCTCTCTGCGCGGGCCGATCGATGCCTTTTTCGACAAGGTCACGGTCAACGATGCCGACCCGGTGAAACGAACGACCCGCCTCGCGCTGCTTGAAAAAATCCGTGCTGCGGTGCACAACGTCGCTGACTTCTCGAAAATAGAAGGCTGATTCGATTGCCGCGCCCCCGATAAGGGGCGGGTCGTGATAGGGAAGAGTGACGGCTTATGAAGACGCAGTTTGTGTATCGTTTCGGGGGTGGCGTCTCCGATGGGGGCAAAGGCGACAAGAATCTTCTGGGCGGCAAGGGCGCCAATCTGGCGGAAATGGCCGCGATCGGCCTGCCGGTTCCGCCCGGCTTCACCATCTCGACCGAGATGTGCCAGACCTATTATGACGAAGGGCAGATCTTCCCCGAAAGCCTGAAGGCCGAGGTGGCGATGGGGATCGCGCATATCGAGGCGATCACCAACAAGAAGTTCGGCGTCGCCGCCGATCCGCTGCTCGTCTCGGTCCGCTCGGGCGCGCGCGCCTCGATGCCCGGCATGATGGACACGGTCCTCAACCTTGGCCTCAACGACGAGACCGTCGTCGGCCTTGCCGCGAATTCGGGCGATGCCCGCTTCGCCTGGGACAGCTATCGCCGCTTCATCCAGATGTATTCGGATGTCGTCCTGGAGTTGGATCACAGCGCCTTCGAGGAAGCGCTCGAGATCGCCAAGGAGGACAAGGGCTATCATCTCGACACCGAGATGCGGGCTGAGGACTGGCAGGCGCTGGTCAAGCGCTACCAGGAACTCGTCGTCGAGCTGTGGGACAAGCCGTTCCCGCAGGACGTCCACGAGCAACTGTGGGGCGCGATCGGCGCGGTGTTCGGTTCGTGGCAGTCGGAGCGGGCCAAGGTCTATCGCCGGCTCAACGATATCCCCGCCGAATGGGGCACCGCGGTCAACGTCCAGGCGATGGTGTTCGGCAATATGGGCGATACCTCGGCCACCGGGGTCGCCTTCACCCGCGATCCGGCCAAGGGCGACCGCGCTTATTATGGCGAGTTCCTGATCAACGCGCAGGGCGAGGATGTCGTCGCCGGCATCCGCACGCCGCAATATCTGACGAAGGAAGCGCGCGAGCAGGCGGGCGCCAAGCCCGCCTCGATGGAAGAAGCGCTGCCCGAGGTCTATGGCCAGCTCGCCAAGGTGTTCGACCTGCTCGAGACGCATTATCGCGACATGCAGGACATCGAGTTCACGGTGCAGCAGGGCAAGCTGTGGATGCTGCAGACCCGCGCCGGCAAGCGCACCGCCAAGGCGGCGCTGAAGATCGCCGTTGACATGGCCAATGAGGGGCTGATCACCCAGGAGGAGGCGGTGGCCCGCGTCGATCCTGCGGCGCTCGACCAGCTGCTCCATCCGACGCTTGATCCCAAGGCGCATCGCGACGTGATCGCCAAGGGCCTCCCCGCCTCGCCGGGTGCTGCATCCGGCATGGTGGTGTTCGACGCGGAAACCGCGGCAGAGCGCGCCGAGCTGGGCGACCACGTCATCCTGGTTCGTACCGAAACCTCGCCGGAAGACATTCACGGCATGCACGCGGCGCGCGGCATTCTGACGGCCCGCGGCGGGATGACCAGCCACGCGGCGGTGGTCGCGCGCGGCATGGGCCGTCCCTGCGTCTCGGGCGTCGGCAATCTCGCCATCGACGCCAAGGCGAAGATATTCCGCGTCGCAGGCCGCGAAGTCCGTGAGGGCGACATCATCACCATCGACGGCGCGACCGGAGAAGTGATGATCGGCGCGGTTCCCACCGTGCAGCCCGAGCTGGCCGGCGATTTCGGCACCCTGATGGAATGGGCCGACAAGGTCCGCCGCCTGAAGGTTCGCGCCAATGCCGAGACTCCGCTGGATTGCAAGACGGCGCGTATCTTCGGTGCCGAGGGGGTCGGGCTGTGCCGTACCGAGCACATGTTCTTCGATGCGGGGCGGATCACCGCCGTCCGCCAGATGATCCTTGCCGAGGACGAGAAGGGCCGGCGCGTCGCGCTGGACAAGCTGCTGCCCGAACAGCGTGCCGACTTCACCGAGATCTTCGAGATCATGGCCGGCCTGCCGGTGACGATCCGCCTGCTCGATCCGCCGTTGCATGAGTTCCTGCCCCATGAGGAGGAGGAGTTCGCCGAAGTCGCGTTGGCGACCGGCATTGGCGTCGAGGCGCTCCGCCGCCGCGCGGCCGAGTTGCACGAGTTCAACCCGATGCTGGGCCATCGCGGCTGCCGGCTCGGCGTCACCTATCCCGAAATCTACGAGATGCAGGCGCGCGCGATCTTCGAGGCCGCCTGCGATGTTGCCGAGAAGAGCGGCAAGGCACCGATCCCCGAGGTGATGGTCCCGCTGGTCGGCACGCGCCGCGAGCTCGAGCTGATGAAGGTGGTGATCGACAAGGCTGCCAAGGCGGTGTTCGCCGAGAAGGGCCGCACCCTCGAATATCTGGTCGGTACGATGATCGAACTGCCGCGCGCTGCGCTCAAGGCGGGCGAGATCGCCGAGGTCGGAGAGTTCTTCTCCTTCGGCACCAACGACCTGACCCAGACTACGCTGGGCGTCAGCCGCGATGATGCCGGCCGCTTCCTGACCACCTATGTCGACAAGGGCATCTACGCGAAGGACCCGTTCGTCAGCCTCGACATCGAAGGCGTCGGCGAGCTGATCGAGCTGGCGGCCGAGCGTGGCCGCAAGACGCGGCCAGGGATCAAGCTGGGCATCTGCGGCGAGCATGGCGGCGATCCGGCCTCGATCGCCTTCTGCGAGACGACCGGCCTCGATTATGTCTCGGCTTCGCCCTACCGCGTGCCAATCGCCCGGCTGGCGGCGGCGCAGGCGGCGCTGAAGGCGAGGGGCTGAGGCTGGATCGCTGACATATTCCGTCATTCGGGCGGGCGCCAGGGTCTCATGAGGCTGAGGCGCATCCTTGCCTCCCGAGATCATGGCCTCCGCCGGGATGACGAAGAAGTCAGCGGGGCCCGCGCGCCATGACTGCCGCGCATCCGGTCGATCCGGCCGCGCGCATCGGCTCGATCGACGCGCTGCGCGGTATCGCCTTGTGCGGGATATTGCTGGTCAACATCTTCGACATGGGCGGCCCGATCGCGATGGACCGGCCGCTCACCGTGCCGACCCTCGGCGATCCCGACTGGCAGGTGTGGGCGATCGCCCAGCTGTTCATCACCGGCACGATGCGCGGGCTGTTCTCCATGCTGTTCGGCGTCGGGCTGCTGATCTTCGTCGGCGATGATCCGAGCGCCGATCGCTCGCGCCTCTATCTGCGCCGGCTCGTGCTGCTGCTGCTGTTCGGGATCGTCGACAGCACGCTTTTGCTTTGGCCGGGCGACATCCTGGTCGTCTATGCGCTCGCCGGTACCGTCGTGTTGATCCTGCACCGGCTCAAGCCCGCACAGCTGTTCGCGGCTGCCGGGGTCATCCTGATGCTGATTTCAGCATGGGCGGCCCATGAGGCGCGTGGGATATCGCCGCTTGCAACGATCTACTCTCCAGCAATGCTGGATCGTGAAGCTGCGGCGCGGCTTGGCGGTTATTGGCAGGCATTCGACTATATGAGCTATGTCAGCTGGAACTGGACGATGAACGCGCTGACCTATCGCTGGGTGGGCGACGCAGCCGCCTTCATGCTGATCGGCATGGGTCTGTACCGCGAGCGGCTGTTCGAGCCCGGAACTGATCGCCGCCTGCCGATCCGGATGGTCGCGTTCGGCTATGGCACGGGCCTGGCCTTGCGGCTGACCCACATCGTCCTGATCTGGAGCCATGACGGTGGACCGACCCTGCTCAGCGCGCTGATCGACCAGCCGGGCCGGCTGGCCATGACGCTCGGTCATGTCGGCCTGTTCCTGCTGCTCTGGCGCAGGGGTATCGCGCCCCGCATCATGACCTGTTTCGCCGACATGGGGCGGATGGCACTCACCCTCTATCTCGGCCAGAGCCTGATCGCCGCGTTCGTCTTCTCCGGCTTCGGCCTCGGGCTGTGGAATAGTTTGTCCTGGCCGCAGCTGTGGCTCGTCGCGCTAGCCATTCTGCTGGTTGAAGCATCGTTCGCGACGCTCTGGTTCAAGCTGCTGCGCTACGGGCCAGTCGAGTGGATCTGGCGCTGGGGCACCTATCGGCAGAGGCCCGCGCTGCTCAGGTGACGCGCATCGGCAGTGGCCGGCCGACGGAGAGGCCGTTCGGCGTCCCGGCTAGGCGAACATCCTGGCATGCTCGTCGAACTTGCCTTTGCGGAGCATCTCGGCCTGATCCCGCCAGCGCTCTTCGGCGATGGTGCCCGGCGCGAGGCCCATTTTCGCTTCGAGTGCGGCCTCGTCGGACAGCGACAGCGTGACGATATCGGCATAGCGGTGGATGCCGAATTCGTTGAGCTTGGCCTCTCCGCTGCGCCCGACGCCGAAGATCCGCGAAAGATCGTCGCGCGGGCCGGCGGCGGCGCTGCCGTCGCCGGCCATACCCTGATTAACCGGCTGGCGACGTTTCTCGAGTTCGACGATGCGCTGGTTGCTGGCGGTCGCGCGCGCGATATGGTCGTCGCGCTCCCGCTCGAGCGCTGCCCGCCGGTCGCGTTCGCCTTCCAGCGCCGTCAGCCGCGCGCGGAGCCTATCGACCTCCGCATCCGCAGCGATGCGTTCCACACGCTCCTGCTCGAACGCTCTCCGCCATTTGCGTCGGCCTGCCGTCGTCAGCAGCCCCAGGAACCAGCCGAGGATCAGGACGAGGCCAAGGATGACCCATTGGTTAGTGGTAAAAGCCGGCATGAAAGCCTCCCAATCTGATGCGAGGCTAAACCGTTCCGGAGGAAGGACGTTCCGGCCATTGCTTTGCAATGGCCGCCGCTCAATGCATCACATTGTCCTTGATCGAGCAGGCTGCGGGGCCGAGGATCACGATGAACAGCACCGGAAGGATGAACAGGATCAGCGGCACCGTCATGATCGCCGGCAGCCGCGCGGCCTTTTCCTCGGCGCGCATCATGCGTTGGTGGCGAAATTCGGCGGAAAGCACGCGGAGCGCCGCAGCCAGTGGCGTTCCGTATTTCTCGGTCTGGATCAACGTCGTGACGACGCCGCGGATGGAGTCGAGATTGACCCGCTGGGCGAGATTCTCGAAGGCTTGGCGGCGGTCGGTCAGGAAGCCGAGTTCGATGGCGGTCAACGCGAACTCGTCGCCGAGTTCCGGATAGGCCTTGGCCAGCTCGCGTGCGACCCGGTTGAAGGCGAGATCGACCGACAGGCCGGCCTCGGCGCAGATCACCAGCAGATCTAGCGCGTCGGGCAGGGCCTTGCGGATCGCGTGCTGGCGCTTGGTGACCAGATTCTTCACATAGATGTCGGGCGCCTTGTAGCTGGCGAGCAGCGTGCCAGCGACGATCATGTATTTCTTGAACGCGCTGGCGTCGGGGAACCAGTGGAGCAGGTAGACGCCGATCGCGGCGGTGCCGCCGACCAGGATCGGCGCAACCAGGCGGAAGAAGATCACCGTGATCGCGGCGTCCTTGGTGCGGATGCCGGCGCGGGACAGATTGAGCGACGCCGTCTTGAGCTGCGAATCCTGCAGCATCTTCATGCTGCCGAGGATCGACTTCATCCGATTGATGGAGAGGCTGGTCTTCTTCTCCATGTTGGCGCGGCGGCGCGTCTTGGAGGCGGCAACGCCGGCCTTGAGCTGCTCGCGCCGATCGTTGAGTGCGCGCACCCGGCGCGACATGGGATCGCGTGCGACCGACTTCACCAGCCCGTGGCCGACGATCAGAATGATGATCGCGGTGGTCAGCGCGATTCCAATCGAGATCAGCGTGCTGAAGAAATGCGGGGTGACTGCGTGGTCCATCGCCGCCTCAGATCTCGAAATTGATCATCTGGCGCATGATGTACGCACCGATCGACATCCACACCATGCCGCCCATTCCGGCGATGATCAGCCGCTGGTCATGGAAGAAGGCGCCCATATAGTTGGGACTGATGACGCTGATCAGGCCGAAGACCATGAACGGCAGTACCCCGATGATGTAGGCGGATGCCTTGGATTCCGACGACATAGCGGCGATCTTGAGCTTCATCTGCATACGCTTGCGCAGCACTTCGGACAGGTTCGACAGCGTCTCGGCAAGATTGCCGCCGGTCTCGCGCTGGATGGCAAGGGTGATCACGAAGAACTGGAACTCCGACGTACCCATCCGGTCGGCGGTCTCCTGCAGCGCCGCCTCGAGCGTGCGGCCGATCTTTATGCGATCACAGACCGCCTGGAATTCGCTGCCCACCGGTCCGTCGATCTCGGTCGCGACGGCACCCATCGTCTCCGCGATCGGCAGGCCGGCGCGCAGGCCGCGCACGAGCAGTTCGATCGCGTCGGGGAAGCGGGCGACGAACTGGGCGAGGCGGCGCTTGCCGAGCATGTTAAGCCAGAATTTGGGCAAAGCCAGCCCTGCGCCGGTCCCTGCGATCAACGCCATCCACACCGGCAGGCCGGCGATGCCGAGCCCGAGGAACGGGATCAGGCCGGTTACCGCGCTGCCGATGAAATATTGCTTCACCGTCCACTTCTTGCCGGCAGCCTGGATCTTGCGTTGGATGTCGAGCGGATCGGGCAGGAAGCGGTCGAGAAGGGTATTTTCCTTGCGCGCCATCGCTGCGCGGCTGGCCAGCAATTTGCGGACCTGCTCGTTGACCACAGGCTCACCGCTGACGTTATAGCGACCCCGCACGCCCGATAGCCGCCGAACCAGCGCACGCTGCGCCGGCGGCCGGGCGACCACGAAGAAGAACATGGTCATGACCACCGCCATGACCATCATGAACAGCGCCGTGATCATGGGATCGCGATCACCCGCCCGATCATTTCTTGGCGATCTTGGACTTGGGCTTGAAGATGGCGGCCAGCTCGTCGAGCAATGACGGTTTCGCCTTCTTACCGTCGGCGGTGAAATCGTCGTTCAACAGCTCCAGCAGCTTTTGCGAGATCTTTGCCAGCCCCTGGCCGATCTTGGCGGTCTTGGCCGCTTCGGCGAGCGGCTTGCCCAGCTTGGCGGCGTTCACCGCCTGTTTGTGGTCGAACGGCAGCACGAAATCGATCTCGCGCTCGATCGAATTCTCGAAGTCCTTGCGGCTGATCTCGGTCAGGCTCGGGTGGACGCGATTGGCGACCACCAGAACGCCGGCCTGCGGAGCGTTGTTCTTCAGCCATGCGAGGATGCGGATCGTGTCGCGTGTCGCGGCGAGGGTGAGGTCCACCACCAGCACCACCGACTGCACATCGTGGAACAGGTGGGGGTGCTGCACCATCATGCCGCGCGGAACGTCGACGACGGTGCATTCGAATGCGCCCTTCATCTCCTCCTGCAGCTGGAAATAGGCTCCGCCGTCGGTGTTGATGGGATTGTTGATCGGGGCCTCGGACGACAGCACCGAAAGCTTGTCATTCGCTTTCACCAAGGCGCGCTCGAGGAACAGCCCGTCGATGCGGGTCGGGTTGTCGATCGCGTCGGTAAGGCCGCGGCCCGGTTCCAGGTCGAGCGATAGCGCGCCGGTCCCGAAATGCACGTCGAGGTCGAGAAGCGCGGTGCCGTGACCGCCATCTTCGCCCATCAGCCAGGCGATCGAGGTCGCGACGGTGGAGGCGCCGACGCCGCCACGAACGCCGATGACCGCGGTCATCAGGTGGATCTTGTCTTCGGCCGCCATGCCGTGACGCGGGCCCATCAGCATCATCTGGGCCTGGGCCAGCGAATCGCGGATCTGATCGGCGGTAAAGGGCTTGAGCAGGTAATCCTGGATGCCGCTGTTGAGCAGCTCGCGGTACAGCCTGACGTCGTTGGTGGAGCCGGCCGCGATCACGATCGTGCCTGGCTCGCAGACCTCCGCAAGCGCGTTGACGTCGCTCAGCGGATCGACCGAGTCGGCGAGATCGACGAACAATATGGTGGGACTCGCCGATACCGACAGCGACTGGATCGCCGCACGCAGGCCGCCCTTGCCGACGGATTCGGGCGCCCAGCCGAGTTCGAAGACGAGCGGCTTGAGCAGTTCCGCGCTGATATCGTCGCAGACATAGGCCGCGAAGGGGTTGCGGGTCTGCTGCTTGGGATGGGCGTTGAAAGGCGCGTTCATCAGTTGTCGCCCTTCACCGATTCGATCTTCAGCCCCTTGGTCGCCGTCGGTTCGGCGTTGCGCCATATCCGGATCGCCTTGGCGGCGGTCTCGGCGGTCGATCCCCGCGCTTCCTGGCCGCGCACCAGATCCTCCGGGTTGGCGACCATCGCCGCCAGCGTGGAGTTCATTGCGCAGCCATAGTTTGACGAGGCGGCGGCGGTGAAGTTGGGCTGCGACGGCTGGCTGTAATCGGGGCAGTTCGGAACGCTGGCCGTCGATCGGCTGACGATGATGCGGACATTGCCGGGCACGATCGCGCCCTCCGTCGCCGGCGCGCCGTCGCTGACGAACAGGCCGTAGCGACCGGCGATGGCGGCGATGTCGCTGTTCGACGCCGCTGTGCCGACGCTCGTGTCGATGCTGATGCGATCCCCATAGCCAACCCTGATCGCGTCGAACCATTGCGCGATGCGCGAAGCTTCAGCCGGGTCGAGGCCGTTGCCGGGAACATCCATGACATAGTCGCTGCGCTGGACCACCGGCTGGTGGACCGAGTCGACGCCACGATTGAAGCGGTCCGCATGGACCGCCCCGCCGGGCAGGGCTGCGGCGATGATTGCGAGTGGGAGAGAAGCGATCCGGAGTCTCATGATCAACCTCTCATCAATTCAGCGAGAAGCCGGCGTCGGGTATCGACGCGGGTTTCGATTGGGACGAGCGATCGGTCTTGGAGGCCCGATCTCCGGGCAGAACCGTCCGGGGCGGCGCAGGGATCGGGATCGGACTCTTCTCGCCTGATTTGCCCATGAAGCTCTGCCCCGCGATGATCCGCTCGCCATCGGTCGCCGCACGGAAGCCGGCAGTCGGCAGCGCGACCTGGTTCTGTGATACCGGGCGAACCAGATAGGGTGTCACGACGATCATGAGTTCGGTCTCGTTGCGCTTGAACCCATTCGAGCGGAATAGCGCGCCGAGCACCGGGAGGTCGCCCAGGAACGGCGCCTTGTCGAGCGAACTATTCTGTCCGTTCGACATCAGGCCGCCGATCATGAAGGATTGGCCCGATCCGAGTTCCACTGTCGTTTCCGCGCGGCGGGTGGAGATGCCGGGGATGGTGTAGCCGTTCAGGCGGACCGAACCCGCGTCCGTCAATTGGGAAACCTCTGGCCGCACCCGCATCGAAATCCTGCCGTCGGCCAGCACGGTCGGTGTGAACGACAGGCTCACGCCATATTGCTTGAACTCCACGGACACGGCGCCGAGGCCCTGCGCGATGGGAATGGGTATTTCGCCGCCCGCCAGGAAGCTTGCGGTCTCGCCCGAGATCGCGGTCAGGTTGGGCTCTGCCAAAGTCGTAACGAGGCCGTCATTCTCGGCCAGGTCAAGCGTTGCGAGCAGGTCCAGACCCAGGAGATGTCCAGCAAGGCCCAGGGTGGTGCCCGTTGTGGCGTTGTTGAACGTATATTGGGATGACCCTAGGAATGTGGTTCCGGTGTTGGGGTCGACAAAGGGCTTTACCGTGCCGGGATTTCCCTGGCCTATGCCGAACAGGAAGCCACCGGTGGTGTCGCGGCTCAGCAGGTTTACGCCTATATTCTTGGCGAACTGCCGGCTGACCTCCGCGATCTTGACGTGGAGGCTGACCTGCAGCGGCACCGCCGACTTCAGCCGGTTGACCACCTGGATATCCTTGCCGACGAACTGCTCGACCAGCTTCTGCGCTTCTTCGACATCGCTCGGAGCGGCGACCGCACCGGTCAGCAGGACGATGCCGTTCATAGTCGTTGCGGTGATCGCTGCCTCGGGCATGGCCAGCTTGAGCATCGTATCGACGCTGGTGATGTTGCTGCCGACCCGGACGATCGACGACCAGATCACCTTGCCGGCCTTGTCGGTGGCGTAGACAGCAGTCTCGCCCGGTCCCTTGCCGAAGATGTAGAGTTGGGTCGACGAGCGCACCTGGACGTCGGCGATCTTGTCGTCCGCCACGAACAGGTCGCTCATCGCGCTGGGCAGGGCAACCATCTGCCCCGAACCGATCGACAGCGTCGTCGTCTCCGCCGGCTTGCCGATCGTCGCGGTTCGGACGCCGCTGCCGCCGCTCGATATGGCGGCTGTTGCCGTCGCGATCGGTGCCAGCGCGACCGCTGCCATCAGGGCGGTGCCGAATGTGTGGTGGATAAGCCTGCGCATCTTCACTTGGCTCCCACGGTGCTGGCGGTGACATTGTTGCCGCGCGCCACGCGAACGACGGGACCGGTCGGTGCGGCCGTGTTGGAAACGGGTGAGCTCGAGGCGCTGCCGCCGGGCTTGGCGGGCACGCTCGAGCGCTGGTAGCGCGATACGTCGGCGCCGACCGTGTAGGTGGTGTCGGTGTCGATCGGGCGCGAGGCTATTTCGAGCAGCATCTGGCGCTCCACCTTGGGATCGGCGTCGGCGGGCAACGTGACCTCGCCGCGGGCGATCCGCTCCTCGAGCTCGGCCTTGTCGTCGGCGATCGAGCGGAGCGACAGCGAAAGCTGGCCGATGGTCTGCGCCACCGCGATCTTCTCTGCGATCTTGGGCGTCGCCTCGAGCGTGACGCTGGAGGTATTGGCGACGACGGTCTTGCCCTGTTCGTCGACGGTCTTGTCGGTGCGCTGGTCGGCGGCGAGCACGCGGATGTTGCGGATGATGGTTTCGGCGGCCTTGAGCGGAGGACCGTCGCCGCCGCCCGGCACTTCCTGGGTGAGCATCAGGTCGACGCGGTCCCCTGGGAAGACGAAACCGGCCACGCCCGACTGTGCCGAAACCGAGATCGTGACGGCGCGCATGCCGGGGCCGAGGGCGGCCGCCAGGAAGCCTCGATCGCCGGGCTTGACCAGCGCGCCCTGGGTGACCGGCGCACCGGCCGTGACCGCATAGCGGACCACCGAGCCGTTCAGCGCGGCAAGGTCGCTCTCGCCCTTGATATAATAGGTCTTGTTGACGAGTTCGGCGGGCCAGCGCTGGTAGCGGAAGCTTTCGGGGCCGATGATCGTGCCGACGGGGAGCGGGCGGACCGCGACCGCGACCTCCGGGCCGCTCGGCTGCGGGGCGGCCATCATCGGCGCAGCTTCTGCCTCGCTCTTGCCTCCGAACATACCGCGCACGACCACGGCGGAAATCCCCGCCATTACCAGCGCCATGATCAACAGAAGCAACTTCCTGGCATCCATCGGTTCAGACCCAATCTTCGCCCAACAGGGGCGTTAAAATATGAGGTCCGATCCGGACCTGTCGTACCGCTATGCCCCGGATATGGTTAACAAGCCGTTCGCGATCACCCACAGCCCGCCGATCGCGATGGCCACGCCATAGGGGATCTCGGGGCGGGGGAGGTTCGGCCGCCAGCGTTGGCGGATGAGCAGGGCCAGGGTGATGACCCCGCCCGCAAGCGCCATGACCGCAAGCATCGCGATCAGCGCATCGAAGGAGAGCCACAGGGCCAGCGCGCCGATCATCTTCACATCGCCACCGCCCATCATCCTCAGCATGAACAGCAGCGCGCACAGCGCGAACAGGCCGAGAGCGACACCGATCCGGATCGCGACATCGGGCCACAGCGCCTCGCCTGCCACCCACCAGAAGGCGATCGCCATCAAGGCGATCGTCGCATTCAGCTCGTTGGAGATTGTGCGCGTCTTGATATCGCTCCACGCCGCCATCAGCAGCAGGACGGCCAGCAGGATACCGAAGATATCGGGAAGTTGAACAGTCATGGTTAAGGAGGCTAGACGCGACGCCTTACCAAAACCTAAACGCCTTGCATGAATATAGCGAACATCCCGGCTGATATCGCGATCATCGGCGCCGGCATGGCAGGCGCGAGCCTGGCCGCAGAGATCGGCGATGCGGCGCGTGTGATCCTGATCGAAGCCGAGCCGCAGCCCGGCTATCACAGCACGGGACGCTCGGCGGCATTCTGGTCCGAAAGCTATGGCGGCCCGGATATTCAGCCGCTGACCACCGCGTCTCATGCCTATCTCGACGACAATGGCTTTCTCCATGATCGCGGCGCCGTCCATCTCGTCGGCCGCACCGGCGAGGCGGCGCTGACCGCGCTGTTGCATGACCATGGCGAGGTTGTCCGGTTCGAGCGGCTCGACGCCAAGGGCGTGGCGGCGCTGATACCTGGCTTGCGCTCCGGCGAAGGGGGCGGGGTGGCCGAACCGAGCTGCCGCGATATCGATGTGGCCGGCCTCCATGCCCATTATCTCGGCCGCGCCAAGCGGGCCGGAGCGGTCCTGCTCGTCGATGCGCGGGTGAGGGCGGTCATCCGCGATGGCGAAGCCTGGCGGATCGAGACCGACGCCGGCGCCGTGGTGGCGCCGCTGGTGGTCAATGCAGCCGGCGCCTGGGCGGGTGAGGTCGCGACACTCGCGGGTGCGGCGCCGATCCCGATAACCCCGCATCGCCGCACCGTGGTTCAGCTGCAGGTCGATCCCCCGGCATCTCCGGCGATGCCGCTGGTGATGGACGTCCAAGGAAAATTCTACTTCAAGCCCGAGGCGGGCGGCCGCATCTGGCTGTCGCCGCATGACGAGACACCGACCGCCGCCTGCGACGCCGCGCCGGAGGAGCTGGACATCGCGATCGCGATCGACCGGCTCGAGCAGGTCGTCGACTGGCGCATCGTGCGGAGAGAGCGCGCCTGGGCGGGATTGCGCAGTTTCGCGCCCGACCGGCTGCCGATCTATGGCTATGACGCGCACGCACCGGGTTTCTTCTGGTTTGCGGGGCAGGGCGGATTCGGCATCCAGACCGCCCCCGCGGCGGCGATGATAGGAGCGGCGCTGCTGCTGAGGCGGCCGCTGCCGCAGCCGGTGCAGCATATCGATCCGGGCCGTTATGCGCCGGGTCGTTTCGCCTAGCCTGGCCTTGTCCGACGCTAGAAGGTGATCAGCCGGTCCTCGCCCAGCGCTGCAAGCATGCCGACAGCGCCCTGCGCCTCGACGCGCGGATCGAGCTGAGCAAGGCTCAACCCCGCGAGCGCCAGGCCGCTCTGGCAGACCGTGATCGCCACCTCCTGGTCGAGCGCTTCGTCCAGTATCTGTCCAAGCGTCGGCAGCCCGGCGGCGGTGCGGGCCGGATCGGCCGCTGCAGTCAGCGGCGGGCGCAGTAGCGCGACGGCGCCTTCGTGCAGATGGACCCGCACCGCATGGCCGCAGGCCGCGCCCGCGGCGGCATAGGTCAACGCGGCATGGAGCCGTTCCGCCTCGGCGGTGGCCACCAGGATCGTCAGGCCGCGCATCGGCATTTCGGGTCCTTGGGGACCATGATGGTGCGGAAGCGGAAGGCGAGCGCATCGACCAGCAACAGCCGCCCGGCCGGATCGTCGCCAAAACCGGTGAGCGCGCGGATTGCCTCCATCGCGCCCAGGCTACCCATCACGCCGGTCAGCGCCCCGAGCACGCCCTGGTCGGCACAACTGACATCGGGCCGTCCCGGCTGGTCGCCGACGAGGCATCGATAGCAGGGCTTGCCGGCCTCCCAGCCGCGCCATACCCCCAGCTGTCCGTCGAACTGGCCGACCGCCGAGGATATCAGCGTGATGCGCAGCCGCGTTGCCGCATCGGATATGGCGAGTCGGGTATCGAAATTATCGCACCCGTCCAGGATCAGGTCGGCCCCGGCGAGCAGCGAATCGGCGGTGCCGGCGTCGATCCGCACCGTCACCGGCTCCACGGCAACATCGGGGTTCATCGCTGCGACGCGCTCGGCGGCGACAGACGCCTTGGGCCGGCCGATATCGGCGGTACCGAACAACGTCTGGCGCTGGAGGTTGGAGAGGTCGACGACATCGTCGTCGATCACACGCAGCTGTCCGACCCCCGCTGCGGCGAGATACTGGATCGCCGGCGATCCGATCCCGCCGGCGCCGATCACCACGACCGTCGCCGCAAGCAGTGCCTGCTGCCCCGTTCCGCCGATCTCCTTCAGGATGATGTGGCGCGCGTAGCGGTCGAGTTGGGGGTCGGTCAGGGACATGACAGCACCTTAGCGCATGAGCGATGAAGGGTCAGCGGCCGGTCGACCCGAAGCCGCCGATACCGCGTACCGTCTCGTCGAGCTCATCGACTTCGGCAAAGGCCGCTCGCTGGACGGCCGCCGGCACGAGCTGAGCGATCCGCTCCCCGCGCTTCACTTCGAACGGCTCGCCGCCGAGATTGGCGAGAATGACCTTCACCTCGCCGCGATAGTCGGCATCGATTGTACCGGGCGTGTTGAGGCAAGTGATGCCGTGCTTGAGCGCGAGGCCGGAGCGTGGGCGGACCTGGACCTCATAGCCTTCGGGAATGGCGATCGCGAACCCGGTCGCCACGGCGTGCCGTGCACCGGGGGCGAGCGTCACATCCTCGGCCGCCACCACGTCCAGGCCGGCGGCATGGGCGGTGGCATAGACCGGCAGCGGCAGGCCCGCGCCATGGTCGAGGCGCTTCAGTCGAATTCCAATTTCAGGCGAACTCATCGGCGATCCTTGCGGCGAGGCGGCGCGCGACATCGGCCTTGGGAAGTGTCTCCCAGCTTTCGACTCCGTCGCGCGTGACGATATGGATGCTGTTGCTGTCGCCGCCCATGACGTCGCCGGACACATCGTTGGCAACGATCCAGTCGGCATCCTTGCGCCGGCGCTTGGCAATGGCGTGATCCACGACCTGCTCGGTTTCCGCGGCAAAGCCGATAAGCAGGCGAGGGCGGCGCTCGCTTGCGGCGAGCCCCGCGAGGATATCGGGATTTTCGGTCAGGGTGAGCGCCGGTGCCGGCCCGGACGCGCCCTTCTTGATCTTCTGACCTGATGCGCTTTCGGCGCGCCAGTCGGCCACCGCCGCGACCATGACGGCGGCGTCGGCGGGCAATGCCGCCTCGACGGCGGCGGCCATCTCCCGTGCCGTTTCGACATCGACGCGATGGACGGCGTGCGGCGTCGGCAGGCTCACGGGGCCGGAAACCAAGGTCACCCGGGCGCCCAGCTCGGCGAGGGCGGCGGCGATCGCATAGCCCTGCTTTCCGGACGAACGATTGGCGATGTAGCGAACCGGATCGATCGGCTCATGGGTCGGGCCGGCTGTCACCAGCACATGCCGGCCAGCGAGCGCGCCGCCCTTGATCCCGGGCGCGGGCCGGGCGCGGCGGTCATCGAGCAGCTTGCGAATGGCGTCCCAGACGAATGGCGGCTCGGGCAAGCGGCCCGGCCCGAACTCGCCGCAGGCCATGGCCCCGTCGTCGGGATCGAGCACCGTCACGCCGTCCCCCCGTAACCGCGCGACGTTGCGCTGGGTCGCGGCATGCAGCCACATCCGCACGTTCATGGCAGGGACGGCCAGCACCGGTTTGTCGGTCGCGAGCAGCAGCGTGGTGGCAAGATCGTCGGCTATGCCCGCCGTCATCTTTGCCATGAGATCGGCGGTGGCGGGGCAGACCACCACCAGATCGGCCTCCCGGCTCAGCTGGATATGGCCCATCTCGGTCTCGTTCTTGAGATCCCACAGGCTGGTATGGACCTCCTGCTCGCTGAGCGCGGCCAATGTCATGGGCGTCACGAAATGCTGCGCGCCCTCGGTGAGCACGCAGCGCACGCTGCCGCCACCCTTGCGGATCAGTCGCACCAGCTCGCACGCCTTATAGGCTGCGATACCGCCGCCGATGATCAGCAGGATACGGGGAGCGATCATGGGCCTCAGTGTAGGAGCAGCGCTGCGCCGACGCCAGCCGCCGCCGCGAGCACCGCCACCACCGCATAACGCCAGCCGGTCGCGATGCGGATCACCTGCACTTCGCGCAGCGGCGGTGGCGGCGGTGCGGCGCCGGGCGCGGGATATTGCGCCTCGATGCGGCGGATCAGTTCGGGCAGGCTGGCAAAGGTGCGCAGGTCACCGGCGATCCGGTCCGCGAGCCAGGCTTCGGGGCCGAGCTCGGAGCGGAGCCATTCCTTCACGAACGGGCCAGCGGTCTCCCACATGTTGAGATCGGGATCGAGCGTCGTCGCGACGCCCTCGACCATCACCATGGTCTTTTGCAGCAGCAGCAGATGCGGCTGGGTCTGCATGTCGAAGTCGCGGGTGATGCCGAACAGGCCGTCGAGCATCTGGCCGATCGATATATCCTTGACGGCAAGCCCGCGGATCGGCTCGCCGACAGCCCGCAACGCAGTGGTGAACTCGCCGACATTATGGTGGGGCGGAACATAGCCGGCTTCGAAGTGAATCTCGGCCACGCGCCGGTAATTGCCGGTGATCAGCCCGTGGAGGATCTCGGCCAGCCAGACCCGCGCGCGCCTGTCGATCCGCCCCATGATGCCGAAGTCGATGGCGGCGATGCGACCATCGGGCAGCGCGAACAAATTGCCCTGGTGAAGATCGGCGTGAAAAAAACCGTCTGCGATAGCCTGGCGCAGAAACGCCTGGACCAGCAGCTTCGCCAGCGCCTTGCCATCATGCCCAGCCTCCAACAGCGCGGCGCGATCGGCGAATTTGACGCCGTCGATCCACTCCATCGTCATCACCCGGCGGGCAGTGCGATTCCAGTCGATCGCCGGGGCGATGAAGCCCGGCACGGCCGCCATATTCTCGGCAAGCTCGGACGCGGACGCCGCTTCGCGCCGCAGGTCCAACTCGCGGGCGGTCCATTGCCGGAAGGTCGCGATCACGAGGCGCGGGCGTAGCCGGGCGATCTCGCCGCCCATCAGTTCGGCATGCGCGGCCGCCCATTCATATGTCTCGAGCGCGCGGGCAAACTCTTCCTCGATCCCCGGTCGCAGGATCTTGACCGCGACGGTACGGCCCTCGGTGGTCACCGCCTGATGGACCTGCGCGATCGAAGCCGCGCCGACCGCGACCTCGTCGAACGAGGAGAACATCGCCTCGATCGGCTTGCCGAGGCTCTGCTCGATCGCAGCGCGGATGGCGGGGAAGGGCGCCGGCGGAAGCGCATCCTGCAGCCGGAACAGCTCGGAGGCTGCCTGTTCGCCGACCAGGTCGGGCCGTGTCGCCAGCGCCTGGCCGAGCTTGATCGCCGCCGGGCCCAGCGCCTCGAAGGCTTCGGCATAAGCGGGCTGCTTCGGAATGCGGGCGCCGAACCGTGCCAGCCGTACCAGACGGCGCACCGGCGCGGGGGTCAGCGGATCGCGCTCGATCCCGCGCAGCGCTCCGTGGCGCGCGAGCGTGCGGCCCCAGCGGAGCAACCGCCAGACATGGGTTACGCTTGTCGTCAAATCTTCCAACCGCTGTGAATGGCGACGAGGCCGCCGAGCATCGGCTCGACCCTGGTCTGCACGAAGCCGGCCGCATCGATCTCCGCGCGGAACGCGTCCATCGTCGGGAAGCGGCGGATCGATTCGACGAGGTAGCGATAGCTCTCCTCGTCGCCGGCGAGCAGCTTGCCCAGCTTCGGAACCAGCCGATGCGAATAGGCGTCATAGGCTTCCTTGAAGCCCGGCCACAGCGTCGTCGAGAATTCGAGGCAGAAGAAGCGCCCGCCGCGCTTCAGCACGCGATGCGCCTCGATCAGCGCCTGTACGCGGTGGGTGACGTTGCGGATGCCGAACGCGATCGTATAGGCGTCGAAGCTACCGTTGGCGAAGCTCAGCGTCTCGGCATTCTGCTCGGACCAGGCGAGCCCTGCGATGCCGCGCTTCTTGGCGCGTTCCTGGCCCACCGCCAGCATCGCGCCGTTGATGTCCGAGACCGTGACCTGCGCGCCGGAGCGGGCCAGACGGAACGCGATGTCGCCAGTGCCGCCTGCCATGTCGAGGATGGCCTCGCCTGCGCGCGGCTTCACCCGACGAACGAAGCGGTCCTTCCACAACCGATGCATCCCGCCCGACATGGCGTCGTTCATCAGGTCGTAACGCTCTGCCACGCTGCGAAAGACTTCGCCGACTTTCGCGGTTTTCTCGTCGGGGGAGACGTCGGTGTAGCCGAAGGAAACGGTGTCGCTCATGGTGGACGCTCTAGCTTCAGCTTGCCCCGGCCGCAAACCATGTCTCGGTATTTTGTCATTCCGCGAAACACTGATCGCGATGTTCAGCCCGTGGCACCGCAAGATCGACGCTTTCACGGCGACGCGCTGTCGTCTAGGTCCGGCTCATGCCCGAGCTTCCAGAGGTTGAAACCACCGTCCGCGGCCTGCGGCCTCCGCTGGAAGGCCACCGCCTCACCCGCGTCGAAACGCGGCGTGCCGATCTCCGGCGGCCATTCCCGGCCGACCTGCGCCAGCGCATGACCGGTGCGACCATCATCGGCTTCGGGCGGCGCGCCAAATATGGATTGCTGGAGACCGATCGCGAAGATGTGATGATCTTCCATCTCGGCATGTCGGGTCGGTGGCGGATCGATCCGTCGGAGATCGGCCGACATGATCATCTGGTTCTCGAAACCGATGAGCGGCGCGTACTGGCGCTCTGCGATCCGCGGCGATTCGGATCGGTCGATCTGGTGCGCAAGCAGGACCTCGCCGACTTCCCGGCATTCAAGGCACTGGGCCCGGAGCCGCTCGGACCGGAACTGACCGGCGCCTATCTGGCCAGGGCGCTCGATGGCCGCGTCGCACCCATCAAGGGGATGCTGCTGGATCAGCGGATCGTGGCGGGTCTCGGCAATATATATGTGTGCGAGGCGCTCCACATGACCGGGATCGCGCCAACGACGCAGGCGGGAAGGATTGCGGCCAAGCGGCTCGACCGCCTCGTCGAGTCGATCCGCGCAGTACTGGCTGCGGCGATCGATGCCGGCGGCTCTACCCTGCGCGACTATGCCCGGCCCGATGGCGAGCTCGGCTATTTCGCGAAGCAATGGCGCGTCTATGGCCGCGAAGGCGAGGGCTGTTCCTGCGGAGCGACGATCGCGCGGCGGGTAGATGGGGGGCGTTCGACCTTCTACTGCCCGAAATGCCAGAGATAGCCACGGCGCATCAGTCGGTGGTTGACCATGTTGGCGCCGCTGTGTATTGGCGCGGCCTCCCGGCGGGAGTGGATTCTCCCGCTGTTTTGTCATTTTAGCTAGGGTTACATCGAGCATGGCGAACACGCCGCAGGCAAAAAAGCGCATCCGTCGCAACGACCGTCGCGCCGAAATCAACGGTGCCCGGGTCAGCCGGATCCGCACCTTCGTCAAGAAGGTCGAGTCCGCGCTCGCTGCCGGCGACAAGACGGCCGCCGCCGCCGCACTCGCCGCCGCCCAGCCCGAACTGTTCCGTGGCGTCTCGAAGGGCGTCGTCCACAAGAACACGGCTGCCCGTAAATTCTCGCGCCTGACGAAGCGGGTGTCCGCGCTCGCCTGAGCGCCGCGCAAGCGTAGATTTCGAAGACAGCAAACCCGCCGGCAGCAACGCCGGCGGGCTTTCGTCATATTTGCGTCATCGAAACGTAACCCTCGGAATAAGCTTGATTCGTTGCCGGGTGTATCCCTAACTATCTGTAAGTATATAATAAAAAATAATTTCCCCAGCAAGTGCCCGGCTTATCGCGTGTCAAGCCATATTGCGGGTTGGTGACAAAATTGATGCTCTTGATCGGTGTCCCGCCTTCTCCATAGAGTGCTCCCGTGGCTGGAGCGCGATTCTGTCGCAACCGGTTTCTAGATGATTTCAATACGGGTGTTCCGGGGGATATGCCTCCGGACTGGGGGAGGGCGTTGCCCTCAAAATCGAAGTATTTCGGGGGAGCAGACCTTGTTTGCTCGGGAGGGAATTGGCGTGCCTCAAGACATTGGCGGGTGGGACATGGACGACGGTTCGCCGACCGGCGGCGGCGTCGATGTCGCGCTGGCGCAGGCTTGGGAGACGATCCGGGCCAACCTCCGGCGCGGCATCGGCGCGCGCACCTTCGATGGCTGGCTGAAGCCGCTGACGCTCGGCGAATGCGATCTTGCGGGCGGCACGCTGAAGCTCGTCGCGCCCAGCGAGTTCATGGCCAATTGGGCTACGACCCATTTCGTCGAGCACCTGCTTCATGGATGGCGCGCGCTTCTGCCACAGATTCGCCAGGTCTCGATTGTCCCGGCATCGGGCGCCGATCGGCCTGCGATGTTTTCGGCGGAGCCCGCGGAAGCGACTCCGGCCGACGCCGTCGTCGTCGATGAGCCGATCGGCGCCGATGCCGGCGTGCGCTGCGGTACCCCGCTGGAAAGCCGCTATACGTTCGAAAGCTTCGTTGTCGGCAAAGCGAACGAGGTCGCCTATAATGCGGCGCGTACCCTGGCCGAGGGAGGCAAGCTCGTCTTCAACCCGCTATTTCTTCATGGCGGAACCGGGCTCGGCAAGACCCACCTGATGCATGCGATCGGCCATGAATATCTGGCTCGTCATCCGGGCGCCAAGGTTGTCTACATGTCGGCCGAGAAGTTCATGTTCGAGTTCGTCTCGGCGATGCGGGCGAAGGACACGTTCAGCTTCAAGCAGCGGCTGCGTGCGGCCGATCTGCTGATGATCGACGATGTGCAGTTCATCGCGGGGAAGGAATCGACCCAGGAGGAATTCTTCCACACGATGAACGAGCTGATCTCGGCGGGCCGCCGCCTTGTGATCAGCGCCGATCGTTCGCCACAGGATCTCGATGGGATCGAAAGCCGTATCCTGTCGCGCCTGTCCTGGGGGCTGGTCGCCGACGTCAACCCGGCCGACTTCGAGCTACGCCTCAACATCCTCACCCGCAAGCTTCAGGGCATGCCGCAGGCCAATGTGCCGCAGGACGTAGTGATGTTTCTCGCGCGCCGGATCAGCGCCAATGTCCGTGAGCTGGAGGGCGCGCTCAACCGGGTGGTCGCCTATGCCGCGCTGTCCGGCAAACCCGTCGATGTCGATTTCACCCAGGCGACGCTGGCCGACATATTGCGTGCGAACCAGCGCCGCGTGACGATCGACGAGATCCAGCGCAAGGTTTCGGATCATTATCGGATTCGCCAGGCGGAGATGTCGAGCGCGCGCCGCGCCCGCGAAGTCGCCCGGCCGCGCCAGGTGGCGATGTATCTCGCCAAGCAGCTTACGCCACGTTCGCTACCCGAAATCGGCCGTCGCTTCGGCGGGCGCGATCACACCACCGTGATTCACGCGGTCAAGCAGATCGAGAAGCTGCGCCAGACCGACGCCGAACTCGATGCCGACGTCAGGCTGCTGATCCGCCAGCTCGAGGGCTGAGCTCCGGCCTCTGCGAGGCTGATCTGGTGGTGGTGATCGGGGGAAAACCACCCTACATGGAACGTATGTCGGCTGCGCTTTACAATTCGAACATCCTCCGCCTTGCCACCAGCATCCCGCATCAGGCGCGCCTTGCCGATCCGCAGGCAACGGTGTCGAAACGGTCGCCGATCTGCGGCAGCCGGGTGACGGTGGACGTTGTCGTCGACCGCGAAGGCCGGGTCGCCGAGCTGGGCCAGGAGGTCCGCGCCTGTGCGCTTGGCCAGGCCTCGGCGGCGCTGATGGGCGAGCATGCGATCGGACGAACGCCGGCGGAACTCGCCTCGGCGCGAGATGCGCTTACCGCCTTTCTGGCAGGGGAGCGCAATGATCCCGGCGAATGGCCGGGTCTTGAACTGTTCGCGCCAGCGCGACCGCACGCCGCACGCCACGCGTCGATCCGGCTGGCGTTCGAAGCGGTGGCCGAAGCCGCCGCCCAGGCCGCGAGCGGCACCGCAGAATGACCGAAGTCGCCGACACGGCCCTGCTGCTGCGCGATGGCGTGCTGCTGCTTGGCGCCGCGATTGTCTTCGTGCTGCTGTTCCGACGACTCGGGCTCGGCGCGACGCTTGGCTATATCGTCGCGGGAGCCCTGATCGGACCGCAGGGTCTCGGGCTCATCGGCGATGCCGAGTCGAAGCTGGGGATCGCCGAACTCGGCATCGTCCTGCTGCTGTTCCTGGTCGGCCTCGAACTTCATCCCAACCGACTCTGGCGCCTGCGCCGCGACATCTTCGGCCTTGGTCTTGCGCAGGTGGTGATCTGCGGGCTGGTCCTCAGCGCGCTGATCTATGTAGCAACCGCGTTCAGCGGTGCGGCCGCCATTGCGCTGGGCCTACCGCTGGCATTGTCCTCGACCGCGCAGGTACTGCCGATGCTGCGCTCCGCCGGTCGGATGAACACGCCCGGCGGCGAGCGTGCCTTCTCCGTCCTGTTGTTCCAGGACCTGTCGCTGATCCCGCTGATCACGATCATAGCCACGCTGTCGCGCACTCCGCCCGTTGCCGGCACACCGCCGGGGTGGCTGCTCGGCCTGTATAGCGTAGCGGCGGTGGCGGGCCTGGTGCTGGCAGGGCGTTACCTCATCAACCCGCTGTTCCGGCTGGTCGGCAATCTGGGCGAGCGCGAGCTGTTCGTGGCGGCCGGGCTGTTCACCGTCCTTGCCAGTGCAGCGGTGATGGAGGCACTGCACCTGTCGACCGCGCTCGGCGCCTTCGTCGCCGGCGTGATGTTGGCGGACTCGCCGTACCGCCATGAGCTTGAGGCGGATGTCGAGCCGTTCCGCACGATCCTGCTGGGCTTGTTCTTCATCGCAGTCGGTATGATGCTTGACCTCCATGTCATTGCTGAACGGCCATTTTTCGTAATCGCAATGGCGTTCGCAGTGGTGGCTGCGAAGGCCAGCGTCATGTTCGGCATCGCCAGGATGTTCGGCGTATCGAACCGCGGGGCGCTGAGCTTCGGCCTGCTGCTGAGCCAAGGCGGCGAATTCGCCTTCGTGCTGTTCAGCCAGGCGCGCGACGCGCTGCTGATCCAGCCGGAAGCGGCGAGTCTGTTCGGGGCGGTGGTGACGCTGTCGATGGCGACGACGCCGTTCCTGATGATCGTGTCGCGCCGCTTTCTTGCCGCTCCACCTCGGCACGAGGAGCGCGAAGGCCCCGACGGGAGCGATGTGCCGATGGCGATCGTCGTCGGCTATGGCCGCTTCGGTCAGACCGTGGCGCAGATGCTGTTGGCGGCGGGTATCCGAGTCAGCATCATCGACAGCAAGGTCGATCAGATCGATATCGCCCAGGCCTTCGACGTCAAAGTCCACTATGGCGACGGCACCCGGGTCGGCCTGTTGCGCCAGGCCGGAGCCGAGCAGGCGCGGGCGATCATCTTCTGCGTCGACGGCGACCAGCTCGGCAAGAAGGAGCTTCAGCCGGTGCTCAGCACCTTCCCCAACGCGGCGGTGCTGGTCCGGGCGTTCGACCGGCGGCATATGATGGTGCTGGCGCGGCTCGATATTGCCGGTGCCGTGCGCGAACTGTTCGAGTCGGCGGTGATGCTCGGATCCGAGGCGCTTGCAGCTGTCGGGGTCAGCGCGGAAAACATAGAGAAGGTCGAGGGCGAATATCGCCGCCGCGACGGATCGCGGCTCGAGGCCCAGATGGCGACCGGCGACATTGCCATCCAGCGCGAGACGATGTTCAACCATGAACGAAGCCTCGATCTCGAGCCGGAGGAGGGTAAGGCCTCATGAGAACGGGAAGAGGGAAGGCGGCAGGCGATCCGCTGGCCGCGCTGCTGGCGCTGTCGGGCGCGATCGCGGTGATCGCCGGGGCCTATGGAGCCCATGGCGTCCAGGGCAAGCCGGCCGAATGGCTGAACACCGGGGCGCATTACCAGATGATCCACGCCGTGGCGGGGCTGGTGGCGCTTGGCAAGGCGAGAGGGCCTGCCGCGCTCTTCCTGCTGGGCGCCGCTCTGTTCGCGGGCACGCTCTATGCGATGGCGTTCGGCGGGCCGCGCTGGCTGGGCGCCGTCACGCCGCTGGGAGGATTGGCGATGATCCTCGGCTGGATGTGGCTTGCGGCGCTGTGCCTGCGGCGGCGCTAGCGTCGTCTGAAAGGATGTGGGCGCGGAGCTAGCCCGGATTTCTCACCCTGTCTTTTGATGGCGGCGGCGCGGGCGCGGAGGGCTTCGTTTGTGGCATGATGGGATTGGTGGGGAACGGGGCGTGTGCGCTGTCTGGTTCGTCATGATCGACCAGATCCTCATAGCCCAGCGCTATCCCGGAACACCCGTTGGCTCACCAGCCTGCCCACGCCGTGCTCGATCAAATCCGCCCGCTGCCGATCCGAAAAACACTCAGCGAGCCGATCCAGCAGCCCGATCGCCGGATCCGTCGCTCCCAGAAGCAGGTTCCCGGCATCGTTCGTGATCGCCACCGTCAAACAACGCCACCACGTCACGCGATTCTGCGCGTTCAAACCCGAAGGATTTTGCACTACACTCTGTCGGCATTGGGGAAACTCCTCCGCTGTCAGGTAAGCCTTTGGTGCAGAAGAATTATTTCAAATTCAGAGTCCCGGTGCACCCGATTGTTTGAGAAATCCGGGCTAATCGTCAGTGGGGAACGCCATGTACGAGATTGACTTTGACGAGAAGAATCGAGTCTTAACCACACGATTCTTTGGCTTTTGGGGCGTCGCCGACGTGAAGCGCTACGGCGAGGAATTTGCCACGACCTTGCGCCGATTAAAGGCCAGATACCCCGACCTTTCGTTACTTGCGGACGTGCGGGAAATGTCGGTGACGACACCGGAGGTTTCTGCCGCTTTCGCTACGCTGTCAGACGATGAGAACTTTCGGTCGATCCAACGATCCGCCGTCGTGGTGGCCAAAATGCTGTCCAAGCTTCAGGTCGAGCGAACTTCCCACCAGCCGCTCGGAGTGTTTTTCGATGAGGCCGAAGCGCGCGCCTGGCTATCCGCTCCGCTCGCGGACTGATCGCCGCTGCTTTCAGCCTGCCCCTTGGCCCGGGTCGCGTGGGCGTCGGCCGAGGTGCGCGTTCAACAGCTGGCCGGCAGAGAGAAATATTCGCTTAGACCTTGATCGGATCCGGCTGAATCAGCCTGATCCGTGAATTCAGAGCCCCGATACACCTGATTGTTTGAGAAATCCGGGCTAGCCGCGCTCGCTGTCCAGGAACGCTTTGACCGCTGCCAAGTCTACCTTCTTTTCCAGGAAGGTTTTCCCAATTCCCCGCGCCAGCAGGAAAGGCAGCTGGCCGCCCTCCATCTTCTTGTCGTGCATCATGTGCGCGACCAGCACCTGGCCGCTGGCGTCGACGCGCGCGGCCTGCAGCGTTGCCGGCAGGCCGGCGGCTTCGAGATGGGCGGTGACGCGGCGGGCGTCCTCGATTGGGCAAAGGCCGAGCGACGCCGAAAAGCGGAAGGCCAGCGCCATGCCGGCCGCAACCGCCTCGCCGTGGAGCAGCTTGTCGGAGAATCCGACCTCGGCTTCGAGCGCATGGCCGAAGGTGTGGCCGAGGTTCAGCAGCGCACGCCGGCCGCTGGTCTCGCGTTCGTCCTCACCGACGATTCTCGCTTTGGCGCTGACGCTGGTGGTGATGGCATGGGTGCGCGCGTTGCCGTCGCCGCTCAGTAGCTTGCCGCCATTATCCTCGCACCAGCTGAAGAAGGCCGGATCGTCGATCAGGCCATATTTGACGACCTCTGCATAGCCGGCGCGCAGCTGGCGCTGCGGCAGGCTGTCGAGGGTCGTAGGATCGATCAGGACATGCGCGGGTTGATAGAAGGCGCCGATCAGGTTCTTGCCCGCCTTGCTGTTGATCGCGGTTTTGCCGCCGACCGATGAATCGACCTGGGCGAGCAGGGTCGTCGGGATCTGCACGAAGCGGCAGCCACGCTTGAGGATCGAAGCCGCGAAGCCGACCAGATCACCGATCACGCCGCCACCGAGCGCGATGATCGTGTCGTTGCGTTCCACGCCGTAGGCGAGCAGCGCGTCGCTCAACTTCTCGAGCATCTTCCAGCTCTTGGTCGATTCGCCCGGCGGCAACACCTCGGCGGCACTGGCGATACCTGCTGCCGTGAGTGAACTTTCCAGTCTGTACAGCTGATTAGAAACGATATTTTTATCAGTCACGACAATGAAGCGGCCACGGGTGGCGTAGGGGGCGAGCAGTTCGCCGGCCCGGTCCAAGGCGCCGGCCTCGATGCGGATATCGTAGCTGCGCTCGCCCAGCGCGACACGGACGGTCATTCTGCAAGAACCTTCAATATGTTGTCGACGGTGGCGTCGTGTGGCAGTGGCTGGCTGCGGACGCGAAAAGGCGCCAGCGCATAGACCGGGTTGCGGATCGCGGCGAGCTCGGCGAGCGCTGCGCGAGGATCTCGGTCCTTGAGCAGCGGCCGACTGCCTTCGCGGCGCTGAACCCGCTCGGCGAGAACGTCGATATCGGCGTCGAGCCAGATAGCCAGTGCGCGCGTCAGAATCAGTTCGCGGGTTTCGTCCTGCATGAAGGCGCCGCCGCCGGTGGCGATGACCTTCGGCTTGCCGTCGATCAGCCGGCCAATCACCCGCCGTTCGCCATCGCGAAACTCCTTCTCGCCGAATCGCTCGAAAATCTCCGGTATAGTGAGGCCGGCGGCGCGCTCGATCTCATGATCGGCATCGACGAAAGGAAGGTGAAGGCGTGCCGCCAGGCGCTTGCCGATGGTCGACTTTCCGGCGCCCATCAGGCCGATAAGGACGAGCGGGCGATCAAAACGCGGAAGATTTGGCGGCAGGCTTTGCGGCATGTCGTCGAGGGCTATACACATGGCCGCCCCCTCGGGCAAAAGCGTCTCCATTGCAACCATCCGGATACCCACATGTCGCGGTTCAGCTTCATCCTACTGAGTGTCGTCGTCATCATCATCGGGGCGCTGCTGGCGCTGAGCTTCGTCAATCCGGAGAAGCCGCCCGTGACGGTCGAGAAGGCGATGCTGAATGAAGCTCAGGCCAAGTAAGAAGGCGGCTTTCGCGCTGACGGCCGGGGCGGTCGCATTGGCCGCCGCCGCCGCTCTGGCCCAGGAATCGCTGCTTCCTCCCGGCTTCGGCACACAGCCCGGTCCTTCCAACCGTCCGCAGCAGGTCGGCACGCCGGCGCCGGGGCAGCCTAACGCGCCGCCGGCACCCGCCGCGCCGCCTGTGTTCGAGCTGGATCCTGCGATCTTCGCCTCGGCGGCAGACGAGGAGCCGGCCGTCGAGCCGCCTTCGGAGCTGCCTGATTCGGCGCGTCGCTCGATCGACGTCGCGGGGCCATTCGAAGGGTTTGGCCGCGCTGCATGGGGCGAAAGCGATGGGCGCTTCCTGTCGACGCTCATGCGGCGGCTCGACGTGCCGATCGCATCGCGCTGGGCGTCGATCACGCTGCGGCGCGCGCTGCTGACCCGCGTCGGCACGCCCGATCATGTCGCCGCGCCCGACTGGGTGGCGGAACGGGCCTGGCTCCTCCTCAGGATGGGAGAAGCCGATGGGGCGCGGATGCTCGTCCAGGGCGTCGATGTCGATAAGTTCAACGCCAAGCTCTATGCCGTCGCCGGCCAGAGCGCTCTTGCCACCGCCGACGCAGCGGGGCTCTGTCCGCTGGCCGATGGTGGGCAGATCCGCAGCAGGGAACCGCTCTGGCCGATGGCGCGGGCGATCTGCGCGGCATTGTCGGGCGATAGCGCCATTGCCGACGTGCTGATGGATCAGGCGCGCCGCCGCACCAAGGATCCGCAGGGGATCGATATCCAGCTGGCGGAGCGGATGATGGGCGTGAACGGCGCGGGACGCCGCAGCGTCAACGTCGAATGGGCGGGGGTGAACCAGCTGACCAGCTGGCGCTTCGGCATCGCGAGCGCGCTGGGCCTCACCATTCCGTCGGACCTCGTACAGACGGTGGGGCCGCAGGTGCTTGCCTGGTCGGCGCGCGCGCCGATGATCCCGGCCGCCGAGCGGCTGGACGCGGCGATGACTGCGGCGCGGCTGGGCGTGTTCTCCAGTTCGGCGTTGGTCGATCTCTACGCGCAGGCGGGGGAAGATAGCGGCGAGATCACCAGCGATACCCCCGCCGGGCGGCTGCGTGCCTGCTATGTCGCGGATGGCGATGGGGGCCGCCTGTCGTCCATGCGCGGCTTCTGGACCGGCGAGGGGCTGGGCGAAGGCAAGAGCGTCGACCGCTACGCCAGTCTGATCCTGACGGCACGTGCCGCGGCGCGGATCGCCCCCGACGCCAGCCGTTCGGGCGATGTCGCCGAACTGGTCGGATCGATGATGTCGGCGGGGTTCGATCGCAAGGCCGCGCGCTGGGCGCCGGTGATCGCCGGCATGTCGCCTGAGAAGGGCGATGCGGCCTGGGCGATTCTGGCGGTGGGAACGCCGCGCGTTTCTGTCGATCTTTCGGCGGACCGGCTGGCCGGCGTTGCCGATCGCTGGGCGGAAGCGAATCCGCAGAAGCTCAGGCTGCTGCTGGGCGCGCTGGCCGGGCTGGACCGGATGAACACACCGGAGCAGCTTAAGCTGCTGGTCGATTACAAGGTCGGTTTCGACAATCGCAGCAGCTGGGCCCGGATGCTGCTCCAGGCCGCCGAACGCAAGGAACCGGCGACGGTCGCGCTGCTGGTTGCGGTGGGCCTGCAGAAGGTCAGCTGGGGCGGCGTATCGCCTGCGATGTTCGCGACGATGATCCGCGCGCTCCACGATGTCGGGCTCGAAGGCGAAGCGCGAATGATCGCCGCCGAGGCGATGACGCGCTTGCAATAGCCGGTGCACGTCGCGTCTTCGCTCGGCCGCAGTGGGACAAGAGGCGGGTGAAAGACGCCGAGGCCATCCTGCAGTTTCTCGAGATGCTCGCAGCCGAGGGCGGCGCGGCGAAGAATACGTTGCTGGCCTATGGGTCCGACCTGCGCGGAGCCTCGGCGCTGCTTGGCGGTGCGCTGGTCGCCGCTGACACGCCGGCTCTCCAGCGGCTCGGATCCGAGTGGATGGCGCTCAGCAGGACCAGCGTGGCGCGCAAGTCGTCGGTGCTGCGGCGCTTTTACGGTTTTCTGGAGGAGGAGGGCATTCGTGCCGACGACCCCTCCGACGCGCTGCCGCGGCCAACCACCCAGCGCGCCCTTCCGCGCATCCTCACCCATGGCGATATCGCCCGGCTGTTCGAGGCGCTCGAGGAACGTCGCCGCGACCGACATGGCGACCCGTTGACCTTGCGGCTGATTGCGCTGGTCGAGTTGCTCTACGGCTCGGGGCTGCGCGCCACCGAACTGGTGTCGCTGCCGCGCCACGCGCTGCGCGGCGACCGGCCGTTCCTGATCCTGCGCGGCAAGGGCGGGCGCGAGCGGCTGGTGCCGATTTCGGATCGGGCGCGGCAGGCGGTGGCGGAATGGAGCGTGCATGCTCCGGCAGACCAGCCCTTCCTGTTCCCCTCGGGGCACGGCCATCTGAGCCGGGTGCGGCTGTTCCAGCTGCTGCGCGAGATCGCCGCCGAAGCGGGCATTCCGCCGCAGCGGATCAGCCCGCATGTGCTGCGACATGCCTTCGCCACCCACCTGCTCGAAGGTGGCGCGGATCTGCGCGCCCTCCAGACGATGCTCGGCCATGCGGATATTGCCACGACCCAGATCTATACGCATGTAAACAGCGCGCATCTGGTGGAGTTGGTGAACAGCCGGCACCCCCTCATGGATGCGGCTCGGAGCCGGAACACCGATTCTCCGCCCAAGGGGCGGGCGCAGTAGTGTCCCTTGTCTCCGCGCACGCTCTGCCATAGGCGTTTGCGCGATAGCAAATAGGACCGAGGATTGCGGCATGGCGGCGGGTGGAGTGGAATTCGATGCGAAGCGCGACCGGCTGGTCGTCATCGCGTCGACGCTCGGGACGGTCTTCGAATGGTATGACTTTTTCGTCTACGGAACGCTCGCCAGCATTATCTCCGGCCATTTCTTTCCGTCCGACAATCCGGCGGTCAGCTTCCTGATCTTCCTCGCCAGTTTCGGCGTTGGCTTCGGCATGCGCCCGCTGGGCGCGGTACTGTTTGGCGTGCTTGGCGACAGGCTCGGGCGCAAATACACGTTCCTCGTGACCATCGCGATGATGGGCGTCGCTACCGCGGCGGTCGGCATATTGCCTACCTATGAGACGATCGGCGTCGCGGCCCCCGTGCTGCTGGTGCTGTGCCGCGTGCTCCAGGGGCTCGCACTCGGGGGCGAATATGGCGGCGCCGCGGTCTATGTCGCCGAACATGCTCCCGCGCATCGCCGCGGATTCTACACCAGCTTCATCCAGTCGGGGGTGATCGGCGGTTTCCTTCTCAGCCTGACCGTAGTGCTCGCGTCGAACATGTTCGTCGACAAGGATGCTTTCGCTGCGTGGGGATGGCGCATCCCCTTCCTGTTCTCGCTGCTTCTCCTCGCCGTGTCGCTCTGGATCCGGCTCAAGCTCAAGGAAAGCCCCGTCTTCAAGGAGATGAAGGCAAATGGTGAGATCGCGTCTAACCCGCTGCGCGAGAGCTTCAATAGCTGGTCGAGGGTGAAGATGATCCTCGTCGCGCTGTTCGGCATATCTGCGGGCCTGACCGTCATCTGGTATACCGCTCAGTTCCAGGCGTTGTACTTCCTGCAGAACAGCCTGCGCATCGAGGATAACACTGCCCGGCTGATCGTCGGCGCCTCGGCCGTCGGCAGCCTGTTCTGGTTCATCCTGTTCGGCTGGCTGTCGGACAGGATTGGCCGGCGCAAGCCGATCCTGATCGGCTATGCCCTGACGCTCGTGCTGTTGTTCCCGCTGTTCCACTGGATTGCCGACGCCGCCAACCCGCAGCTGGCCCACGCCATGGAGCGCGCACCGGTCGTCGTCACCGGCAGCGACTGCAACTATGATCCCTTCGCAAAGGAACAGGCAACCGCCTGCGGCAAGGTGCTCGACATCCTGTCCAAGAAGGGCATCGCCTACACCAAGGTCGAAGGCGCCTCGGCGGCGGCACCCAGCGTGACGATCGGCGGCTGGCCGGTCGATGCGAGCGATGCCGGCAGCCTGGAGGCCGGACTGGGCAAGGCGGGATACAAGCTCGACAAGATCACGCCACCGCTGGACGGCGCGGTGCACATCGTGCTGCTTCTGCTCATGATCGGCCTGCTGTCAGGCATGACCTATGGACCCGTCGCGGCGCTGCTGGTCGAACTGTTTCCGGCGCGCGTGCGCTACACGTCGCTGTCGGTGCCCTATCATATCGGCACCGGCTATTTCGGCGGCTTCCTGCCGTTCATCAGTCAATATATCGTGGCGCGAACCGGCGACCCCTTTGCCGGCCTATGGTATACGGTCGGCGTCGTGGCGATGGCCTTCGTCGTCACGCTGATCTGGCTGCCGGAAACCGCAGGCAAAGAACTGGAATAGCCGGGGCAGGGCGGCTATCGGCGGAATCGTGAACCCCGATCTCTATCCCCTGCGCCTGATCCTCGATAGCAACGCGCTTGTCGCCAACTGGCGCTGGCTGGCCGCCCGCGCCGGTGCGCAGGCGGGGGCCGCGGTGAAGGCCGACGGCTACGGCCTCGGTGCGTGTGAGGTGGTGCGGCGCCTCGCCAGGGCGGGATGCCGCGACTTCTTCGTGGCGACCTGGGCCGAGGCCGATGCGCTCGGCGCCTTGCCCGAAGGCGCAGCGCTGTCGGTCCTCCATGGCGTGCGCGAGGAGGACATGGCCTCGGCACTGGCGTCGCGCGGACGGCCGGTGCTCAATACACCCGCGATGGTCGCGCGCTGGAAGGCGGCCGCGCCCGGGCGACCCTGCGACGTGATGATCGATACCGGCATGAACCGGCTCGGGCTGAGCATGGCGGAGGCGTGCTCGGGCCTGCTCGACGGGCTCGAGGTTGACCTGCTGATGAGCCATCTCGCCTGTGGCGACGAGCCCGACAGCGCGATGAACGAGCGCCAGCGGGCAAAGTTCGCCGATATCGCCACGCGTGTTCCAGCCAGGCGGCATAGCCTCGCGAACTCGGCAGGAGCGTGCCTTGGCCCCGCCTTCGGCTTCGACCTGATCCGTCCCGGGCTGGCGCTGTATGGCGGAATCCCGCGTGCCGAGGCGGCGGGCCGTATCGCGCAGGTCCTTCGGATCGAGGCGCAGGTCCTCCAGATGCGCGACGTGCCGGCGGGCGATAGTATCGGCTATGGCGCAACCTTCACCGCGGCGGCGCCGATGCGGGTGGCGATCCTCAATCTCGGCTATGCCGATGGCTATCTGCGCGCTTTCGCGGGCCGTGGCAGCGCACGGTTCGGCGATGCCGCCTGTCCACTGGTCGGGCGGGTCTCGATGGACCTGGTCGCGGTGGATGCGGGTCCGGCGAAACTCGGCGAAGGCGACTGGCTCGAGGTCGACTATCATCTGGAGGCCGCGGCCGGCGAAACCGGCCTGTCGCAATATGAGTTGCTGACCGGGCTCGGCTCCCGCTATCAGCGGCTCTGGAACGACTAGGATAGTTTCAATTTGCAGCCAATTATCGCCTTTTTGGCCGCAATCGGCCGATTGTTGATCAATGCATTGGGTTCGGTAGGCCGAGTGGCGATGTTCGCCGCGACGACCGCGGCGCGCGCGGTGCGGCCGCCATATTATCCGGCACGCCTGTTCGAGCAGCTGATGCAGATCGGCTGGTTCTCGCTGCCGGTCGTCGGCATGACCGCCATCTTCTCCGGCGCTGCGCTGGCGCAACAGACCTTTACGGCCGGATCGCGCTTCAATGCGACGTCGACGGTGCCGGCGATCGTCGTGCTCGGCATCGTGCGGGAGCTCGGGCCGGTGCTGGTCGGCCTGATGGTCGCCGGGCGTGTCGCGTCGGCGATGGCGGCGGAGCTCGGCACGATGCGGGTAACCGAGCAGCTCGATGCCCTGTCCACCCTGCGCACCGATCCCTATCGCTATCTGATCGCGCCGCGGGTGATCGCCGCGTTGATAGCCATCCCGCTGATGGTGCTCGCCGCCAATGCGATCGGCATATTCGGGGGCTATTTCGTCGCGGTCTACAAGCTCGATTTCAATGCCGTGGGCTATCTGAACACGACCCGGCAGTTCCTGACCGCGACCGATCTTCAGATGGCGCTGGTGAAATCCGCTTTCTTCGGCTTCTTCATCGCGCTCATGGGCTGCTATCATGGCTTCAAGGCCCAGGGCGGCGCCGCCGGCGTCGGCCGCGCCACCACCGATGCGGTGGTCTCGGCCTTCGTCCTGATCCTGCTGTCGAACCTCATCATCACGCTGATGGCCTTCGGCTGATGGCGGACGACTATAAGATCGTGCTCGAGGACGTCGCCAAGGCATTTGGCGGCAATACAGTGCTCGACGGCGTCAATCTGGAGATCGAGCGCGGCGAATCGATGGCGATCATCGGTCAGTCGGGCAGCGGCAAGTCGGTGATGCTCAAGATCATCCTCGGCCTGCTCAAGGCCGATCATGGCGCGATCCGGATCGATGGCGAGGATTTGCTAACGATGTCGTCGCGCGAACTGGAGCGCACTCGCGCCAAGTTCGGGATGTTGTTTCAGGGTTCGGCGCTGTTCGATTCACTGCCGATCTGGCGCAACGTCACCTTCGCCCTGACGCAGGGGCGGATGAAGGATGCAGCCAATATGCGCAGGCTCGCGACCGAGAATCTCGAGCGGGTGGGCCTCGGATCCCAGGTGCTGGATCTTCGTCCGAGCGAATTGTCCGGCGGTATGCAGAAGCGCGTCGCCCTTGCCCGTGCCATCGCGCCGAGGCCGGAGATCATCTTTTTCGATGAGCCGACCACCGGCCTCGACCCGATCCGCGCCGACGTGATCAACGACCTAATCGTCGAACTCGTCGAGGATCTCGGCGTCACCGCCCTGACCATTACCCACGACATGGCGTCGGCGCGCAAGATCGCGCATCGCGTGGCGATGCTCTATCAGGGCAAGATCATCTGGCGTGGGCCCCGAGATCGTCTGTACGACAGCGGCAACCCATATGTGGATCAGTTCGTTCAAGGACGAGCCGACGGCCCGATCCGCTAGAGCTGTTCGATATATCCGATCACTGAGAACGTCTTTTATCGTTGGATCGATCAGTCGCCCTTGGCCATTAAGCGTCATCCAATCTCGAAAGGACGATAAATGCTCGGACGTACCGTACCCGATGTGACGCTCAAGACCCGTGTTCGCGACGAGAGCGTCGAGGGCCCCAACCCCTTCCGCTGGCAGGATGTGCAGACCGGCGACCTGTTCAAGGGGCGGCGCGTCGCTATTTTCGCCTTGCCCGGCGCGTTCACCCCGACCTGCTCGACCGAGCAATGCCCGGCCTATGAGCGCAGCTACGACGATCTGAAGGCCGCTGGCGCCGATGAGGTCTATTGCCTGTCGGTCAACGATGCCTTCGTCATGTTCCAGTGGGGAAAGAATCTCGGACTGCAGAAGACCAAGCTGCTTCCCGACGGCTCGGGCGACTTCACCCGCCGGATGGGCATGTTGGTCAACAAGCAGCATCTCGGCTTCGGCTACAGGTCGTGGCGCTATGCCATGGTCGTCGAGGACGGCAGGATCGTCGCCTGGTTCGAGGAACCCGGCATCAACGACGAAGGCGCCGACGAGGACCCCTATGGGGTGAGTTCGCCAGACAATGTCCTGGAGTGGCTGAACGCGAATCCGGCAACATGATGATAGCGCGGGGCAGGCCAGGGCCTGCCCGGTGCGACAATCCTCGGCTCGTCGTTCCTCTCAGTCGTTGATCCTGGCAGCGTCCTCCACCCGCCCGATCCACTGCTGGATCGCGGGATAGCGGGCCAGGTCGAATCCGCCCTCGCCCGCCACCCTCGTATAGGCGACGAGGGCAAGGTCGGCGAGGCTGAGGGTGTCGGCTACCAGGAAAGCCCGGTCAGATACGGCCTCATCGAGCAGTTTCAACGCCGCGTTGCCGCGCTCGACGATCTTCGGCTCGAGTTCGGAGACCGGCTTGCCGAGATAATGGACCTGGAACCGCGCCACTGCCACATAAGGCTCGTGGCTATATTGCTCCCAGAACAGCCATTCGAGCATCTTTGCCCGTGCGAAGAACTCGGCCGGGATCAGCGACGATCCTTCGCAAAGCGCCAGCATGATCGCATTGGACTGGGCGAGGACCGTGCCATTCGCGAACCGGACCAGCGGCACCTGGCCCGCCCGATTCATCGCCAGGAAGGCTGGAGTCCGCGTTTCGCCGCCGAGCACACTGGTCTCTATCCAGCGATAATCGAGGCCGAGCAGGTCGGCCGTCCACTTCACCTTGAGGCAGTTTCCCGAAATCGAATCGCCATAAATCTGCATGATGTCCCCCTCGGCGCGCGCCCAACGGATATCCGGTCCCACCGGCGAAGGAAAACTAAGCTGCAGGCGGTTCTCACAAGGGCAGCTTATGAGGCTGGTATTGCTCGATCTTTCCTGTGCTTCGAAGCGAAGTGCCGCGAAGGCGTCACGAAGCTGCAAGAATGCGGCGAGGTGGTTGTAACAATTGGGAATCATAGCGTCGGCTCGTCATCCAGCAGGAGACGAGCAATGAATGCCATCACCCGAATAGCGGCGTATCAGGGCCAGGCGCCCGCCATAGCTGAAGGGCGCGGCAAGCGCCGCCGCTTCCGTACCATCTGGGTGTCGGACATCCACCTCGGCACGCGCGGCTGCAATGCGCAGATGCTGATCGACTTTCTCGACTCCACCGACAGCGAGACGATGTACCTGGTCGGCGACATCATCGACGGCTGGCGGCTGCGGCGCAGCTGGTACTGGCCGGCCGCCCATAACGACATCGTCTGGCGGGTGATGAAACGGGCCAAGCGGGGCACGCGCGTTGTCTTCATTCCCGGCAATCACGACGAGATGTTCCGGCAGTTTTCCGGCATGACCTTCGGTGGCATCGAGATACGCCGCAATGCGATCCATGAGACCGCGGATGGACGCCGGCTGATGGTGACGCATGGCGACGAATTCGACACGGTGGTGATGTGCCACCGCTGGCTCGCCTTCGCCGGCGACTTTGCCTACGAAACGCTGATGCGGCTCAACGTCGTGATCAACGTGGTGCGGCAGCGGTTCAATCTGCCCTACTGGTCGCTGTCGAAGCATGCCAAGCACAAGGTGAAGAACGCGGTCGAGTTCATCTCGCGCTTCGAGGAAGCGGTTGCGCACGAGGCCGGCGAACGCGGCGTCGATGGCGTCGTCTGCGGCCACATTCACACTGCGGAGATCCGCAGCTTCGGCGATATCGTCTATTATAACGACGGCGATTGGGTGGAGGGCTGCACAGCGCTGGTCGAGCATTTCGACGGCCGCCTGGAGGTTCTGCACTGGGCCGATGAAATCGCCGCACGCACTGCCGCCGCCACCGCGCTGGCGGCCTGAGCGGCATGCGCATCGCCATCGCCACCGATGCATGGGCTCCGCAGGTCAACGGCGTCGTCCGCACCCTGCAGGCGGTCAGCGCCGAACTGCTCGTCATGGGACATGACGTGTGCGTCATCGCGCCGGATCAGTTTCGATCGGTGCCTTGTCCCAGCTATCCCGAGATAAGGCTCGCCCTGACGACGCACGCCGGCGTCGGCCGGCGGATCGCCGACTTCGGCGCGGACGCCATTCATATCGCGACGGAGGGGCCGATCGGCCTCGCTGCGCGGCGCCATTGCCTGAGCCGCCGCTTCGCCTTCACCACCGCCTATCATACCCAGTTCCCGGACTATCTCGCCGAGCGTACCGGCATGCCCGCGCGATGGTTCTGGCACTATATCCGCTGGTTCCATGGCCCCTCGGCTGCGGTGCTGGCCTCGACTCCGTCGGTCGAGGCGATCCTCGACCGACATCGCATAGGCCCGGTCCGGCGCTGGGGCAGGGGCGTCGATCTGGCGCTGTTCCATCCCGGCCAGCCTCCGCATCCCGCGTTCGCGGAACTGCCGCGTCCGATCCAGCTCTATGTCGGCCGGGTCGCGGTCGAGAAGAATATCGAGGCGTTCCTGGCGTGCGGCGGCCCAGGGACCAAGATAGTGGTCGGCGACGGCCCCGCCAGCGCGGCACTGAAGCGCGCCTATCCGCAGGCGTTTTTCCTCGGGGCGCTGCAAGGCCAGGCGCTGGCGGCGGCCTATGCAGGCGCCGACCTGTTCGTCTTCCCAAGCCGCACCGACACCTTCGGGCTGGTCATGATCGAGGCGTTGGCCTGTGGTACGCCGGTCGCCGCCTATCCGGTCACCGGCCCGGTCGACATCCTCGATCCCGCGTCGTCGGCGATGGACGAGGATCTCGGCAAGGCGATCGGGCAGGCGTTGACGCGCGATCGGAGCGCGGCGGCCGCCTATGGAGCGACCTTCGGCTGGCGCCGCAGTGCGGAGCAGTTTCTCGCGGCACTCGCTCCGCAGGGAGAGGGCAGGGCGCGGCTGGCGGCTTGATCGTCGGCGCTCTCCGGCAAGAGTAGCTTGTGCTGAACGCGCGGTTTCAGTACATCGGTATCCATGCTTCGGCCGCTCCGTGACGGGGCGGCCTCTTTTATTTTTGGAGACCGCCATGGCCCAGCCACTCATGCCCCATGCCACCGCTTCGTGGCTGGTCGACAATACCGCGCTCAGTTTTCCCCAGATCGCCGATTTCTGCGGCTTGCATATCCTCGAGGTCCAGGCGATCGCCGACGATATGGCAGCGACCAAGCTGACCGGGCGCGATCCGGTCCGCGCCGGCGAACTCGGCATGGCCGAGATCGAAAAGGGTCAGAAGGATCCGAATTACCGGCTGGTGATGCTCAAGGGCCCGGACCAGCAGCGCCGCACCAAAGGCCCGCGCTACACGCCGGTTTCCAAGCGCCAGGACAAACCCGACGGCATCGCCTGGATCATCCGCAACCATCCGGAGGTGTCGGATGGCCAGATCTCCAAGCTGATCGGAACGACGCGCACGACGATCGCGGCGATCCGGGACCGCACCCATTGGAACATCGCCAACATCATCCCCAAGGATCCGGTAACGCTCGGCCTCTGCTCGCAGCGCGAGCTCGACGCGGTGGTGGCGAAGGCGGCCAAGGCAGCCGGCATCGAAGCGCCGACCGACACCCGGCTCGAGGGCGACCGCGAGGCCCTGATCGAGCAGCTTCGCGCCGAGCGCGACGCTGCCGGCAAGGTGGCCGAGATGACGCTGGCCGAGCAGGAGGCGGCGCTGTTCAGCGGCCCCGCCTTCCAGGATCCGTTCAAGAAATAAGGATCATCGCCGCCCCGGCCTTGGCCGGGGCCGACAGGCTCTGCTCGCGCCGCGGCGCGAGCGCTGTCCTACCAGCTTTGGCTGGGCGGCGGATTCCCCGGAGGGCAGCTTGACCCTCGTCCACACCAAGCCCAAAAGCCGATCCTATGGATGATATTGCCGCCTTCGCCGACCTCTCCTTCGAGGACGCCCTCAAGCAGCTCGAGACGATCGTGCGGCAGCTGGAATCGGGCGACGTACCACTCGATCAATCTATTGCGCTCTACGCGAAGGGCGATGCGCTGAAGCGCCAGTGCGAGGCGCGACTGAAGGCTGCGCAGGCACGGATCGAGAAGATCAGCATCGGCGCGGACGGCGCGGCGAAGGGGACCGAGCCCTTCACGGCAAGCTGACCATGGCGGAGCTGCTCTCCTCCGAACTGGAGCGCATCGCGCACGAAATCGACATGCGCTTCGATGCCTTGCTGGCTCTGCCCGAGGACAGCCGCCGCCGCCTCTATCAAGCGATGCGCCACGCTGCCATCGGTGGCGGTAAGCGGCTGCGGCCGTTACTGGTCTGTGGCGCGGCGCGGCTGTTCGCGGTCGATCCGGAATGCGCCCTGCGCGTTGGCGTCGCCGTCGAGGCGATCCACGTCTACAGCCTCGTCCATGACGATCTTCCGGCGATGGACGATGACGACGTCCGCCGCGGCCGACCGACCGTGCACAAGGTCTATGACGAGGCGACGGCCATCCTCGCCGGCGATGCCTTCCAGGCGCTCGCTTTCGAAATATTGGCGGCCGAAGAGACCCATGCGGATCCGTTCGTCCGTGCCGAACTGGTGGCCGCGCTCGCCGTCGCGGCGGGACCGGGCGGGATGGTCGGCGGACAAGCGATGGACATGGCCGCCGCCGAGACGATGCACGATCTTGGAAACGTCACCCGGCTCCAGCAGCTCAAGACCGGGGCGTTGATCGGGTTCGCGATCGAGGCCGGGGCGATCCTCGGCCGGCTGCCGCCCGAAGGCCGTAGCCGGCTTCGCGGCTATGCACACGACCTTGGCCTCGCCTTCCAGATCGCCGACGACCTGCTCGATGCCGAGGGCGATCCCACGGCGATGGGCAAGGCCGCGGGGAAGGACTCCGCCGCCGGCAAGGCGACCTTCGTGGCCCTGCTCGGCGCCGATCGTGCCCGCGCCCAGGCCCGGTCGCTTTCGCAGCAGGCGATCAGCCATCTTGGCAATTTCGGGCGGGAAGCCGATCTGCTACGCGAAATCGCAGCTTATGCAGTCGACCGCGACCGATAAGCGATCAGGGGGAGGGCACAAGACATGCGCATCGGCGTCTATCCGGGGACATTCGATCCCGTTACGCTCGGCCATATGGATATCATCCGGCGTGGCGCGAAACTCGTCGACAAGCTCGTCGTCGGGGTAACCACCAATCCGTCCAAATCGCCGATGTTCGATCTCGACGAGCGGCTGGCCATGGCCCGCCGCGAAACCGAGGATCTCGGTGACAAGCTCGAAATCGTCGCATTCGATTCACTGCTGATGGATTTCGCCGAGAAGATGGGCGCTTCGATCATCGTCCGCGGCCTGCGTGCGGTTGCCGATTTCGAATATGAATATCAGATGGCGGGCATGAACCAGCAGCTGAACAACCGTATCGAGACGGTATTCCTGATGGCCGATGTCGCCCTCCAGCCGATTGCGTCGCGGCTCGTCAAGGAGATCGCGCTCTACGGTGGCGCCATCCACCGCTTCGTGCCCGAGCGGGTGGTGCAGGAAGTCGTCGCGCGCGTGGAAAAGATCGGTAAGAAGGGCAGCTGATTTCCGGCGACCGGTTCAGCGCGTGGCAAGCCTGCGAGATTTAACGAGGGCCGCGCGCCAAGCGCGGTGTGGAGAATGTGTCTGATGCGATCGAAGTTCGTTGTTGCGGCCCTTTCAGGCCTGTTCATGGCCGGCATGGCGTTCGCACAGACCGCGCCGGAAGCCGCGGCCCCGCCGGCCGATCCGCAGAACATCCTCAATCTGGACCTGTCGACCGGAGGGCGCGTCAAGATATTGCTCCGCCCGGACAAGGCACCTTACTCGGTCGATCGCGTGAAGACGCTGGTGCGGCGCCATTTCTATGACGGGCTGATCTTCCACCGGGTGATCGAAGGCTTCATGGCGCAGGGCGGCGATCCCAAGGGAACGGGCGAAGGCGGGTCGGACCTGCCCGACCTGAAGGCGGAGTTCAATGATTTCCCCCATGTTCGTGGCACCATGGCCATGGCCCGGGCTGAAGGGCTCGACAGTGCCAACAGCCAGTTCTTCATCATGCTGCAGCCCAACCTCAGCCTCGACGGAAATTATACCGCGATCGGCCGGGTGACGAGCGGCATGGAATATGTCGACGCGATCGAGAAGGGCGAGCCGCCGGCAAACCCCTCCAAGATCGTCCATGCATCGATAGAGTCGGACGAGCAGGGAATTGCGCCGGCAGCCTTCGTGCCGCCGGCGCCTGCGGCGGCAACGGCCCCTGCCGAGACCGGCAAGAAGGCGAAGAAGCAGAAGGCCAAGGCTGCAAAGGCGGAAAAGCCTGCGGAAGCCCCGAAGCCTGCGCCTGCGGAACCCGCGCCCGCCGAGACTCCTGCTCCGCCGGCCGTGCCTCCATCGGCGGGCGATCCGGCTGCGCCAGCAGTCTCACCGCCCAGCACCGACGCGGCGATCAACGCCGTCACCAGCGACGAGGCGGCAGCTCCGCCGCGCTGACGTCGGTCTGCTGAGCCAGACTCGCCCATGCGTGTCGACCTTTTCGATTTCCACCTTCCGCCCGAAAACATCGCGCTGAGGCCAGCCAGCCCGCGCGATAGCGCGCGGCTCCTGCTCGTGCCGCACGAGGGCGGCTTCTCCGACCATATCGTAACCGAGCTTCCGGCATTGCTGCGGGCCGGCGATTGCCTGGTCTTCAACGATACGCGCGTCATCCCGGCCCAACTCGAAGGCCGGCGCGGCGAGGCGCGGATCGGCGCCACCCTGCACAAGCGTGAGGGACTGCGCCGCTGGCGCGCCTTTGTCCGCAATGCGAAGCGGCTGCGAATCGGGGACTCGATCGATTTCGGTGCGGGTGTCTCCGCTGTCGCTGCCGAGCGTGGCGACGACGGATCAATCCTGCTCGACTTCGCAGGGGAGGAGCCGGTCGAACTGCTGCTCGAACGGGCGGGGCGAATGCCGTTGCCGCCCTATATTGCGGGAAAACGCCCAGCCGACGCCCGCGACCTCGACGATTACCAGACGATGTTCGCCCGCGAAAAGGGCGCCGTCGCTGCCCCCACCGCCGCGCTCCACTTCACGCCGGAGCTGATCGCATCGCTCCATGAGGCCGGGATCGGCACCGAGACGCTGACCCTGCATGTCGGCGCAGGCACCTTCCTGCCGGTCAAGGCCGATGACACCGACGACCACAGGATGCACGCCGAATGGGGCCGGATCGACGCCGCCACGGCCGACCGTCTCAACGCGGTGCGGGCTGGCGGCGGGCGCGTGATTGCGGTCGGCACCACCAGCCTGCGCCTGATCGAGAGCGCCGTCGACGAGGCAGGCGTGATCCGCCCGTTCGAAGGCGACACCGCAATCTTCATCACGCCCGGCTATCGCTTTGGCGGCATCGACGGGCTGATGACGAACTTCCATTTGCCGAAATCGACGCTGTTCATGCTGGTTTCGGCATTGACGGGCCGCGAGCGAATGCAGGCCGCCTATGCCCACGCCATCGCGACGGGCTATCGCTTCTACAGCTATGGCGATGCGAGCCTGTTGCTGCCTTAGGGTTGCATCGCCCCTTCTACATCCTATCCGTCGACTGTCCTACTCCCGCTGCGCCGCCGTCTCGTCGCGCTTGGCCTTGAACTCGGAGTTGGCGCTCCATTCCGGCCAGATACGGCTGTCGGCCAGCGCTCGGCCGGTATTGTAGAGCAGGGTCAGGTCGGGTTGCACGCTCGACAGGTCCCAGTCGGCGCTCCACTCGTCCGCTGGCTGGTGATATTGGTCCTTGATGTAGGCGTCGCTGAGCGCCTTGCCGCGCTCGACACCGCCCTTGACGAGATCCATGCCGGGCTTGAACGAGATGGCGGGAACGCCCTGTTTCGCGATCGTGAAGTGGTCGGATCGATAGAACCCGCCGGTCTCCGTGCGCGGGTCGGGAACATAGACGCGACTCAATTTTTGGCCTTCCGCGATCATCATGTCGAGTAGGCCCAGCCTGGCGACGCCCGAGATGGTGAAGTCCCGGGCGGCACCTTGGCCGAATATGTTGTCCATGTTGATCACGCCTGCGGTTGTCGCCAGCGGATAGACGGGGTGAGCGCCGTAATATTCCGAGCCGAGCAGGCCCTTTTCCTCGGCGGTGACCGCAAGGAAGACGATCGAGCGATCGGTACGCGGCGCCTTGGCGAAGGCACGGCCCAGCTCGAGCAGGCTGGCGATGCCCGAGGCGTTGTCCTTGGCGCCATTATATATGCGGTCGCCTTTAGCATCGGGCTGGCCGATGCCGAGATGATCCCAATGCGCGGAGTAGATAACCGTTTCGGCCGGATGTCTGGCGCCGGGCAGGCGGCCGATGACATTGTGCGACACGATCGTCTCGGCCTTTACGGCATAGGATGCATCGAGCGTCGCATTGAGCGGCACGGGCTTGAAATCCTTGCGCTGCGCGGCCTTCTTCATCGCGTCCAGGTCGAGGCCGGCGGCCTTGAACAGATCAGCGGCAAGATCGCGCTGTATCCATCCTTCCAGCGGCACATGCTCGGCGGCGGGGTTGGCGCGGACAATGTCGAACATCGTGTTGGTGTTCGAGTTCTTGACCGTCGCCCAGCCATAGGAGGCCGGGGCATATTCGTGGATCACCAGCACGCCGGCCGCGCCCTGCCGCGCGCCTTCCTCATATTTATAGGTCCAGCGGCCATAATAGGTCATCGTCTTGCCGCTGAACTCTCCTTCTCCGCCTTCGAAGTCGGGGTCGTTGACCAGCACGACCATGATCTTCCCCTTGAGATCGGCGCCCTTCAAATCGTCCCAGCCGCGCTCCGGCGCCTTGACGCCATAGCCGACGAACAGCAGCGGCGCGGCGCGCAGGTCGATGCGATCCTGCCCGTTGAGCGCCGAGCGAACCGCGATCTCGCCGCCCTGGGTCAGCGTGCGCCGGGAGCCGTCGCCAGCCGTCAGCGACAGCGTCGGAGCGCCGACGATATCCGATTTGAGCAACGGCACGTCCTGCGTCCATGCGCCGCCGGAGCCGCCCGGCTGGAGCCCGGCCGCCTTCATCTGCCGGGTGATATAGGCGATCGTCCTGGTTTCGCCGTCCGTGGCCGGTGCGCGCCCTTCGAAGCTGTCGTCCGCCAGCATCCTGACGTCCTGGCTGATGCGGGCCGTTTCGAAGACCGGTACAGGAGCAGCCGATAGCGCGGGCGCGAGAAAAGCGGTGGCGGAGAGCAAAGCGACGATCTTGCGCATATCCGGATCCAGTGCAGCAACGGGCGACAAGCTGTTGCAGATAAATGCTTTTACTCGGAGAGGAAAGCCTGGGCTGACAAAGCCGTCAGCAACGGTCCTCCAGCAGCATGGCTGCGCCTTTCTCGGCGATCATCAGGGTGGGCGCGTTGGTGTTGCCCGAAATTATCCTGGGCATCGCCGACGCGTCGATGACGCGCAGCCGCTCGATCCCGCGTATGCGCAGCCGTTCGTCGAGCACCGCGTGCGGGTCGGTGGCGGGCCCCATCGCTGCAGTGCCGACCGGATGGAAGATGGTGGTGCCAAGCTCGGCCGCTGCCGCGAGCAGCTCGGCGTCTCCTTGCGCCTGCGCCCCGGGGCGGAACTCTTCCGGCGCATAGCGCGTGAGCGGCGCCTGCCCGATGATCCTGCGCGCCAGGCGCAGCGAGTCGATCGCCACCCGTTGATCCTCCTCCGTCGACAGATAGCCGGGCGCTATGCGCGGGGGGGTGGCAGGGTCCGGGCCGGCGATGTCGATGCGGCCGCGGCTCGACGGGCGCAGGTTGCACACGCTCGCGGTGAAGGCGCCGAACGGGTGGAGTCCATCACCCCATCGGTCGAGCGAGAGCGGCTGGAAGTGGAATTGGAGATTGGGCGTCGCATAATCGTCCGAAGACCGCGCGAACATGCCGAGCTGCGATGGCGCCATCGTCAGCGGCCCCGTACGGAGGAACGCATATTGGACGCCCATCGCGGCGCGGCGGAACAGGTTGGCATAGTCGCTGTTGAGCGTCCGAACGCCACTGACCTTGAAGATCGGCCTGATCTGGAGATGGTCCTGCAGATTGCCGCCGACGCCGGGCAGATGGTGGATCACCGGGATATCCAGGCGGCCGAGCATTTCCCCATCGCCGATGCCGGATAATTGAAGCAGCTTGGGAGATCCGACCGCGCCCGTGGCGAGGATCACTTCGCCGGCGGCTCTCGCTTCGAACCGCTCGGTGCCGCGGCGGAATATGAGCCCCGTGGCTTGCCTGCCATCGAAACGGACGCGCTCGACCTCCACACCGGTTTCCAGCCGGAGGTTGGGTCGCTTGAGCGCAGGCTTGAGGAAGGCGCCAGCCGAGCTGACCCGGCGGCCGGCACGCTGGTTGACCTGGAAGTAGGACGATCCTTCATTGTCGCCGCCGTTGAAATCGTCGACCGGCGCGATCCCCGCGGCGGCGCCCGCATCGCGGATCGCGTCCAATATGTCCCAGCGCACGCGCGGATGCTCCACCCGCCATTCGCCGCCGGCGCGGTGATGTGGTCCGTGCGGTGCGATATGGTCCTCATGCCGCAGGAAATGGGGAAGAACGTCGTCCCAGCCCCATCCGGCGAGGCCGAGCTGCCGCCAGCCGTCATAGTCCGCCGCCTGGCCGCGCATGTAGACCATGGCGTTGATCGAGGAACTGCCGCCGATCACCTTGCCGCGTGGATAAGCAAGCTTGCGACCGCCCAGCCCAGGCTCCTCGACGGTCTCGAACATCCAGTCGGCCCGGGGATTCCCGATCGCGAACAGATAACCCACCGGCACGTGGAACCAGATCCAGTCGTCCCTGCCGCCGGCTTCGAGCAGCAGCACGCGATTGTCCGGGTTCGCCGAGAGCCGGTTGGCCAGCAGGCAGCCGGCCGAGCCTGCGCCGGCGATGACATAATCGTAGGTCCCTAAGTCGGTCGGTTCGTTCGTCATGCGGGTCCCAGCATCGCCTCCGGTCGCTATAGACGCTGCGCGCGCCGATCGCGACGGCTATTGCGTCCCGCTGCCTTGCCATCACGCACCGTACACAGTAAAGGCGCGCCCATCTTCCAACGACCCTCAAGATATGGAGCCGCTCGGCCATGGCGACCGAACGTACCTTTTCGATTATCAAGCCCGACGCGACCCGCCGGAACCTGACGGGCGCCGTCACGGCGAAGCTCGAGGAGGCCGGCCTGCGCGTCGTCGCCTCGAAGCGCATCCAGATGAGCCGTGAGCAGGCCGAAGGCTTCTACGGCGTTCACCGCGAGCGCCCCTTCTTCGGGGAGCTGGTCAGCTTCATGATCTCCGGCCCGGTCGTGGTGCAGGTTCTCGAGGGCGAGAACGCCGTGGCGAAAAATCGCGAAGTGATGGGCGCCACCAACCCGGCCAACGCCGACGAAGGCACGATCCGCAAGACCTTCGCGGAGTCGATCGAGGCCAATTCCGTCCATGGTTCGGACAGCCTCGAAAATGCCGGGATCGAGATCGACTTCTTCTTCAAGCCGGAAGAGATCGTCGGCTGATACCCTTCGTCAGACAGATGACGGGATGAGCCTGCCGCGCTGGCGATGATCAGCGCGGCGACGTCCTGCATTCCTATGTCAGAGCGATTCCGGGTGCAGTTCACTGGCGCTCAAACATCCATCATCGCCTTGAGTTTCGGTGGCGCGGCCAGCCGCCAGCTTTCGCGAAGGCGGTGTTCAACCAGTTCCCAGTCGGTTCGCTCATGATCGAGCCGCACGCCAACCCCAGCCCGACGGGCCGAGATAGGGCGGCTTGAAATAGATGCCGGGATCCATCTCGATCAGCATCTCCTGCTCCTCCACGCCGCTGGTCTTGACGAGGACGGCAGTGCGGTCGTCGCTGTGATGATCATGCCAGAAATAGGCGAACATGCGCTTGTCGGCGACGCGCCAGCAGGGCGAACCGTGCGAAACTTTCTCCTCGACCTGCGGCAGCGCCGCCGCCAGCTTGCCGACGCGGGCGTGAACAGCTGCGGGGTCGGACACGCTCACGAGCGCGTCGCCCTCTTATGGCGTGCGTTCCACAGGGCATCGAGGCGAGCAGGCACGGCTTTGGCGGTGCTGCGTCCGATCAACGACAGGCCGCGCAGCCTGATCGAGGTTCCGCCTAGCAGGCTGTTTTCGGTGATATAGCCGACATCGTACAGCGTCACGTCCTCGGCAAGCGCGCCATTGGCCGTGAAGCGGGTGGTGATTGCCACGGGCACGCGCGCATCGCCGCGGACCTTGTCGTCCTCCCCGGCGGCGCGGCGCGCCTTCTTGAGGCCTTCGGCAAACCAGCGTGCTTCGATGCGCGGATCGGTGCTGTCGATCGGATCGACGCCGAGCGCCTTGGGGAAAGCAATGGTCTGGCCCTGGATCACCTGGTCGCCGGCGGGCGTCAGGGTCAGCCGCTCGCCGTCTTTGTCCCGCTCGGCCTTGAGGATCAACGTGCGGGCCTTGGCGCTCGCCTGCTTTTCCTCGATCGTCCGGGCGACTTCGCTGTGCCGCCGCTCGCTATAGCTGTTCCAGAAAGTGAGACCGGATATCACCAGCGCCGCCACGCCGAGGATCTCGCCGAGCGTCAGCCAGCGCAACCATCGCCGCCGCATCGCGGCATCGGAAATTTGGTCAGCCATGCGCCTGGATATAGGTCGCAAGCGCGTCTGGATAAAGCCGGTGCTCTTCGAACAGGATGCGATCGGCGAGCGTGGCTGGCGTATCGCCCGGCAGGATGGTCACCCTCGCCTGGGCGATCACTTCGCCATCGTCGAGTTCCGGCGTCACCAGATGGACCGAGCAGCCCGCTTCTGCGTCGCCCGCCGCAATCGCGCGGGCGTGGGTGTCCAGCCCCTTGTACTTCGGTAGCAATGACGGGTGGATGTTGACGATCCGCCCGGCCCATCCGGCGATGAAGCCGTGCGACAGAATCCGCATATAGCCGGCCAGTGCGACATAGCGGGCGCCAGCCTGGCGCAGCGCGCCGTCGATGATCGAATCGAACTCTTCGCGGGTCAGGCCCTTGTGACTGTGCGCAAAGGTCGCGATCCCGGCGTCTCGCGCCGTGGCAATCCCCGCGGCGTCAGGCTTGTTCGAGGCCACGAGGACGACCTCATAAGGGCAATCCCCGGCGCGCGACGCCTCGATCAACGCGGCCATATTGCTGCCCCGGCCGGAGATCAGGATGGCGAGGGGCGCTTTGCCGATGCGCTTCACCGTCAACCCAGATGCGTGGCCGACCACGCCGCCTGCGCGCTCCATGTCTCGATCGATCCCGTCACCGTGCAGCCCTTGTCGCCGGCTGCGATACTGCCGACGCGCAGCACCGTCTCGCCGGCCGCTTCGAGTGCGCCGGTGACGCCGGCGACGTCGTCCTGCGCGACGATCAGCGCCATGCCGATGCCGCAGTTGAAGGTGCGTGCCATTTCCTCCGGCTCGATATGGCCCTGCGCCTGGAGGAACGCCATCAGCCGGGGCTGCTCCCAGCCATCGGCATCGACATGGGCGTGGAGCCCGTCGGGCAGGACGCGCGGGATATTCTCGAGCAGGCCGCCACCGGTGATATGGGCCATGGCGCGGACCTTGCCGGAGCGCACGAGCGGCAGCAGCGACTTCACGTAGATACGGGTAGGCGCCATCAACGCCTCGATCAGCAACCTGTCCTGATCGAACAGGGCGGGGCGATCGAGCTTCCAGCCCTTGTCGGCCGCGAGACGGCGAACCAGCGAGAAGCCATTGGAATGAACACCCGAGGATGCGAGGCCGAGAATCGCATCGCCAGCGGAGACGCGATTGCCGGTCAGCGCCTCGTCCCGCTCGACCGCGCCGACGCAGAAGCCGGCAAGATCATAGTCTCCGTCGGCATACATGCCGGGCATTTCGGCGGTCTCGCCACCGATCAGCGCACAGCCGGCCAGCTTGCAGCCCTCGGCGATCCCGGCGATCACCCGCTCAGCGACACCGTTGTCAAGCTTGCCCGTCGCGAAATAATCCAAGAAGAACAAAGGTTCGGCGCCCTGCACGATCAGGTCGTTGGCACACATCGCGACAAGATCGATACCGACTCCGTCGTGCCGCCCGCTATCAATCGCGAGCTTGAGCTTGGTGCCGACGCCGTCATTGGCGGCCACCAGCAAAGGATCTCTGTAACCCGCTGCCTTGAGGTCGAAGAAGCCGCCGAAGCCGCCGAGATCGGCGTCGGCACCGGGACGTCGAGTCGATTTGGCAAGCGGCCCGATAGCCTTGACGAGCGCATTGCCCGCGGCGATCGAGACGCCGGCCTTGGCGTAGGTGTAGCTGGTCGGCTTGTCTGTGCTGTCGGTCATCTCGCCCGCCTAGCCACATCGCACTTGGATTTCCACGACCAAGTCGCCAAAAGGCGCTTTGTGACCATCGCCGAACGTCTTTTCCGTCCTGTCCCGATGTCGATCCTGGGCGCCGCACTGTTCGCCGCGGCGCTGGCGCTCGCCCAGCTCGAGCGGCCGGACCAGCGCGGCGTGCCGCCGATCGGCGGCGCCGGGAGCTACGAGGTCGACGGCGTCAAGGTCGATGTCGCCGCCCGCACCGCCGATCAGGCGCGCGACGGCGGTTGGCGCGAAGCGCAGCGCAAGGGCTGGAAGATGCTGTGGGCGCGGGTAAACGGCAAGCCGGTCGAGAACGCGCCTGGCCTGCCCGATTCGACGCTCGACTCGATCAGCGGCGGGATCGTCGTCGAACATGAACAGATCGGTCCCAATCGGTATATCGCCAGCCTCGGGGTGCTGTTCGATCGGGCCCGCGCCGGCGAATTGCTCGGTGCCAAGGGCGCGGTACGCCGCTCCGCACCGATGCTGGTGATTCCGGTGCAGTGGAGCGGCGGTACGCCGGTCTCCTTTGAATCGCGCACCGAATGGCAAAAGGCGTGGGCGCGGTTCCGCACCAACAACAGCCCCGTCGACTATGTGCGCGTCTCCGGGACCGGCGCCGATCCCGTGCTGCTCAATGCGGCCCAGACCCGGCGACCGGGGCGTAGCTGGTGGCGGATGCTGCTCGATCAATATGGTGCTGCGGATATCGTCGTTCCCGAAGTGACCCTGTTCCGCCAGTGGCCGGGCGGACCGGCGATCGGCAGGTTCGTCGCGCGGCATGGGCCGGACGGCGCGGTGATCGACCAGTTCACGCTCACCGCCGAGGATGGCGACGCACTGCCGGCGATGCTCGACCGTGCGGTCGAGCGGATCGATGCGGCTTATGTCCGTGCCCTCCAGGAAGGGGCGCTGCGGCCGGATCCGTCGCTGGTGATCGAGACACCGGTCGAGGAAGTGCCGATCGACGACGTGCTGTCGCAGATCGCTTCGGCGGTAACTGCCGCGATCATGGTTCAAGCCGACACGCCGGATGCAGCGACGCTGCGGGCCGATGAAACTGCCTTGCGGGCAATGCCCGGCGTGACGCTCGTACAGACATCGAGCCTGGCGCTAGGCGGCACTTCGATCTTTCGCGTGAGCTTCTCGGGGCCGCCGACGGCATTCCGCGAGGCACTGGTGGCGCGCGGCTGGCAGGTCGAGGACGTCGCCGGCGGAGTCCGCATCCGGCGCGGCGGCAGCCAGCCCGCGCGATGACCGACCAGATCGCGCTGCCGTTCCAATGGCCGGCCGACGCGGATGAGCGCGATTTCATCATCAGCGACGCCAACCGCATCGCGGTGAAGCATCTGGAACATTGGGCCTTGTGGCCGGTGATGGCGACGGTGCTGACGGGACCGCGCAAATCGGGCCGTAGCTTGCTCGGGCGGATCTTCGCAGCCAAGAGCGGCGGCCGTTTCGTGGACAATGCCGATGCCCAGGATGAGGAGAGGCTGTTCCACGCATGGAACACGGCACAGGCCGATCGCAAGCCGCTGCTGCTGGCGGCGGACCTTGCGCCCGCCAAATGGAAGATCCGCTTGCCGGACCTGCGCTCTCGGCTGCTCGCGAGCCCGCACGTCGCGATCGAGGAGCCCGACATGCCGTTGATCGGCGGCATCATCGAGAAGCTGCTCCACGCGCGAGGCCTGGCGGCACGGCCCGAGGTGATCCGCTATGTCGTGCCGCGGATCGAGCGCAGCTATATCGGCATCGGCAGGATCGTCGATGCGCTCGACGAAGCGGCGCTTGCCCGGCGCAAGGCGATCACCCTGCCGATAGCCCGCGAGGCCCTTGCGGCGATCGGAGTCACGGAGGATACATATAAGCTGCTATAGTGGACGGTCATGGAATCGATAGAACAACCTGTTCGGAACGAAGATCTTGTCGGCGGCATGGCGCCGGCCGATCCGATCGCGCTGCGCGATCGCTATTTCAACCGCGAGCTCAGCTGGCTGGCCTTCAACCAGCGTGTGCTGGACGAGGCATGCAATCCCGCCCACCCTCTGCTCGAGCGGCTCCGTTTCCTATCGATCTCGGGAAATAATCTCGACGAGTTCTTCATGGTCAGGCTCGCGGGCCTCAAGGGCCAGCTGCTGGAAGGGGTCGATGCATTATCGCCCGACGGCCTGACCGTGGCCCAGCAGATCGAGGGCGCCACCAAGCGCGCCGACCAGTTGATGGCGGATCAGCAGCTCGTCTGGGATCGCCTGCATGGCGAGCTCGCCGCCGCCGGCATCATCGTGCTCGAAGAAAGCGATATCGACGGCGCCGATGCCGCGTGGCTCGAAACCTATTTCCGCAACCACATCTTTGCGGTGCTCACGCCCCAGGCGCTCGACCCGGCCCATCCATTCCCCTTCATTCCGAACAAGGGCTTCAGCCTGTTGTTCGATCTGACCCGGCAATCCGACGGCCAGCAGATCTTCGAACTGCTGATGGTGCCGAATACGCTGTCGCGCTTCATCCGCCTGCCCGGCGAGGGGGCGCGCTACGTGGCGATCGAGACGCTGGTGCGCCGCTTCACCTCGGTTCTGTTTCCCGGCTATGTGGTGCGCGGCCAGGGGGCCCTCCGGATCATCCGTGACAGCGATATCGAGATCGAGGAAGAGGCCGAGGATCTCGTCCTCTACTACCGGACGGCGATCAAGCGGCGGCGGCGCGGGCGCGTGATCCGTCTCGAGCTCGAAGGCGGAATGTCTTCCTCGTTCGAGCCGCTCTGGAAGGACCAGATCGGTGGGGCCGACGCCTTCATCACCGAATCGGGCAACTTCCTGGGGATCGCGGACCTTGAGCAACTGGTCGACGAGGACCGGGCCGATCTCAAATTTCCAGCGTTCGCGCCGCGCTTTCCGGAGCGGATCCGCGAACATGGCGGCGATTGCTTCGCGGCGATCCGCTCCAAGGACATCGTCGTCCATCATCCCTATGAGACGTTCGACGTCGTGCTCGCCTTCCTGCGGCAGGCGGCGGCGGATCCCGACGTCATTGCCATCAAGCAGACGCTCTATCGCGCCGGCAAGCAATCCGCTGTCATCCGCGCGCTCGTCGATGCGGCGGAGGCGGGGAAGTCGGTCACAGCGGTGGTCGAACTCAAGGCGCGCTTCGACGAGGAGCAGAACCTGATGTGGGCCTCGCAGCTCGAGCGGGCGGGGGTCCAGGTCGTCTATGGCTTCATCGACTGGAAGACCCACGCCAAGGTGTCGGTAGTGGTGCGGCGCGAGGCGGAAGGACACCGTACCTATTGCCACTTCGGAACCGGCAATTACCACCCGATCACGGCGCGCATCTATACCGATCTGAGCTTCTTCACCGCCGATCCGCGGCTGGGGCGCGACGCGGCGCAGCTGTTCAACTATATCACCGGCTATGTCGAACCGACCGATCTCGACCTGCTGACCATCTCGCCGCACGGCATGCGCGACCAGCTGTGCGCGCTGATCGACGCGGAGATCGACCATGCCCGCGCCGGCCGCGATGCCGCGATCTGGGCGAAGATGAATTCGCTGGTCGATCCTGCCATCATCGAGAAGCTCTATCGCGCGAGCTCGGCCGGCGTGCAGGTCGACCTGATCATCCGGGGGATATGCTGCCTGCGGCCCGGCGTTTCGGGCCTCTCGGAGAATATCCGCGTCAAGTCGGTGGTCGGCCGCTTTCTGGAACACAGCCGGATCGTCTGCTTCGGCAATGGCGGCGATCTGCCCAACCGCCAGGCGAAGGTTCTGATCAGCTCCGCCGACTGGATGCCCCGCAATTTCGATCGCCGGGTCGAATATCTCCTGCCCATCGAGAACCCGACGGTCCACGCCCAGATCCTCGATCAGGTGATGGTCGCGAACCTGATCGACGACGAGCAGAGCTGGCAGCTGCTTCCCAATGGCGAATATGAGCGAGTGGCCCCGGGGCGGCGGGCGTTCAACCTTCACCGCTATTTCATGACTAATCCCTCACTCTCGGGCCGCGGCGCTGCGCTGCGCCAGAGCGGGCAGGTGCCGAAATTGTCTTTGCGGCGGGGGAGCTAGGCGGCGTTGCCGGATGGATGCAGCCAGCGCTGCGCCGTCCCGACCCACAACATCCCCAAACCCAGGCCTGCGAGCACGTCGCTGGGCCAATGGACGCCCAGCGCGATACGGCTCCATCCAACGACGCAGGCGATGGCCAGCGCCAGGAGCAGCATGGGGCGTCCTCGCACCGGAAAGACCAGCGCCAGCGCGAGCATGGTCAGCATGGTGCCCGCGCTGTGCGAACTGGGGAAGCTGTAGGAGGTCACCGAGGCGAGTTGCCCGGACAGCGGTGGACGTTCGCGTCCAAACAGCAGCTTCACGGCCTCCACCATCAGCCGGCCGCTGGCGATGGTCAGCAATAGCCATAAAGCTTCGCGGCCCCGCTTCCGCCAGGCGAGCAGGCCCGCTGCCGCCAACGCCAGCGGCCCCAGCACCGCGAAGCCGCCAAGGCGGGTGAGGCCCACGATGAGGGGCGCCCAGCCGCTGCGCCTGCCCAGCCTCAGCGCCTCGAACATGGGTAGGTCGACCGAGGCATGCCGCAGCCACAGCAAAGCCCCCGCCAGCATCAGCACCATGCCCAACGGCAGCAGCATCTTCGACCAATAGTTCAACGCCATGGATCGCCGTTGCACATAACCCATGCGTTTGACAAACCGGACGCAGCCAATAGCAGTCTGCGCCTCATCTGGCTTCATGGCGGAGACTTCCCTTGGCTCGACCGGTATTGTTCACCCCCATCGATCATGGCCGGGTCAAGCTCGCCAACCGCATCGTGATCGCGCCGATGTGCCAATATTCGGCGCAGGACGGATGCATGACCGACTGGCATCTGATCCACCTCGGCCATCTTGCCCTTTCTGGCGCGGCGTTGCTGACGATCGAGGCGACCGCCGTGCTTCCCGAAGGCCGGATCAGCTGGGCCGATGTCGGGCTGTGGGACGATGCGACCGAAGCGGCTATCGCGCGGACGCTGGAGTCGGTCCGTCGTTGGTCATCGATGCCTATCGCCATCCAGCTTGCCCATGCCGGTCGCAAGGCATCCACCGAGGTGCCGTGGGCAGGCGGGGCGCAATTGCCGCCCGGCGATCTCCATGGCTGGCAGACCGTGGCGCCTTCGCCTGTCGCCTTCCACGACTATGAAAACTCCCCCGTTGCGCTGGATCGGGAGGGGCTGGCGCGGATCAGGCAGGGCTTCGCTGACGCCGCAGTGCGTGCGGCGCGGCTGGGTATCGATGTGATCCAGCTACATGGCGCGCACGGCTATCTGCTCCACCAGTTCCTGTCGCCGCTATCGAACCGTCGCGACGACGAATATGGCGGATCGCTGGAGAATCGGATGCGCTTCCCGCTGGAAGTGTTCGACGCCGTTCGCGCCGTCTTTCCGGCGGATATGGCGGTGTCGATGCGCGTGTCCGGTACCGACTGGGTGAAGGGCGGGTGGGATATCGACCAGACCATCGCCTTTGCCCAAGCACTGGAGGGGCGGGGCTGCGATGCGATCCATGTGTCGAGCGGCGGCCTGGACCCGAGCCAGCAGATACCGGTGGGGCCGGGTTACCAGGTGCCGTTGGCGCGGGCGGTGAAGCAGGCGGTGGGAATCCCCGTCATCGCGGTCGGCATGATCACCGACTTCCAGCAGGCCGAGGCGATCGTGGGAGCCGGCGACGCCGATATGATCGCGCTGGCGCGGGCAATCCTCTATGATCCCCGCTGGCCCTGGCATGCTGCGGCGGAACTGGGCGGGCAGGTCGCTGCGCCGAACCAGTATCTGCGGTCACAACCGCATCGCTTGAAGGACCTGTTCGGCAGATAGCCGAAAGGCGCCGCCGCAGGGGCAACGCCTTTCGATCGCATCAGGCAGAAGCAAGCTTCGGCAGGCTTCCGGTGCGGCGGCGTGCGCGGACCTGTCCACCCACAAAGCCGAACCCGACGATCATCATCGCCCAGGTCGACGCCTCGGGAACCGCCGCAACGCCGATCGACACCTGGCGGATGCTGTCGAAGTTCTGGGCGACTCCTCCGTCCGCAGCAGTCGCGAGGCCGCTGAACGTGATCGACGAGAACAGGGTGTTGCTGTCGGAGAAGATGGCGAACTTGTTTTCGCCGCCGGTGTTGAACGCGACGTTCTCGAACTTGATCAGCGGATCGTCATTGGCCGGGTCGAGGATGATATCGCCATACCAGGTATTATTGCCGGTACCGAGAGCAGCGATATTGAAGTTGATCGCGTTGAAGCCGAGAGCCGTCGATTGGGGGCTGATCGTCAGGCTGGAGAAGCCAGACTCGTTGGCACCATTTCCAAGGCCGCTGACGAATGCAAAACCATTTCCCTGTCCGGAAGCTTCGAGGGTCGTCGGTGCGGTGTAATTGATGGGAATGTTGCTCGGCTGCGTTGCCAGCGTCAACGTCGTGCCATTGGGCGCGCTATTGTTCTTGACCATTTCGGCGAGCGGAGGCTCCGCGCCGAAATCGAGCGTGACGCCGTTGATCGTCGTGTCGCTCGAAATGATCCCCGCCAAGGATGGCGTTGCCATCAGTCCCAATCCGATGATCGGCAACATGATTGAAAATCGACCCATTTTAACCTCCCATACAACGCGCGACTAAACACGAGGACGACGCAGATCCGAAATGATCTTACTGCTTTCGAACGCTCAATGTTCAAAAGTCGTGCAAGTACATCCTGATCACGACAGCGATATTCAGCACGACGATCAACGACATGCTGCAGGTGGATCTTACATCTATCTGGAGTGAGAAAACACTGATCTACCCTAACGGTTCCTATCATCGACATAACGCCAAAGCAGGAGAAGCATGTTCGTCCGGTCGGTGTGGCTCGTAAAATGCCGTAGTATTCTACGGAAATTAACGCCTATATACGTTATTGGGATTGTGAGATCTCGGCGACCCGCCGCCTCCCCCGAAACGATTTGCCGTGACTTGCTCGGGATGAAGTGCTCAATTCTGTAAACGAGAGCACAGAGAGGTGCCCGCTCTGTTGCAGCCGATCGCAGCTTGTCAGACCGCGCAACTCCACCTTCGACGGCGCGAAGATCCTAATCTACGGTGGGATTGCAGCGACTGCTGCAGTTATCTTGCCGGGAAATCGCTGCGTTCGGCCAGCGCGCCGATTTCATGGATGTTCATGAACTTGGGCCGCAGCGTCCCAGTTGATATCCGTCATCGATCTAGCTCTTGAAAATGGGTCGCGGTCTTATGGAGTCGCTCAAACCCATTCCGCGAGCCAGTTAGCCAGGGCCTGCGCCGTCATCGAACGAGCGTCGGCGAGCGCAAAGATCCGGCCCCTGTTGATAAGCTTGCCGCTCTGCGGGTCGACGATCAGCAGCGCCGGAACGCCTTCCAGCTGGGAAATGCCGTAGCGGGCGGGGATCTGCTGATTCTTGTCCATCCGGCCGATATCGATGCTGACCAGCTCGTAATGTTGCACGATGAAGGCGTGCAGCGCGGGAATGTCCATCACCCCTGCGAGCACCCTGCAATCGAGGCACCAGTTGCCGCCGAGATCGATCAGCACGAGCTTGTGCCCTGTCTTGGCCTTGGCCACGGCCGCCTCGAGCTGCGCCTCCGCGTCGGCGTCCGCGTCATAAGGAAGTGGCAGGGGCCGGATGATCTGGCTGTCTGCGACCTGCGGGGCTTTGGCGGGTCCGCCCGCGACCAACTCCACCGCCGGCGCAAGGATCAAGCCGGGGATGAGCAGGAGGCGAAAGAGGCGAAGGATGCGCATGGCTGGCTTTCTGCTCTGATCGATATCGATGAGGTAGAGCGATGCCGCCAGGACCTCAATAGCGGTGCACCATGTTTGATCCGACCGACAAATCCGCTACACGGGCAACATATGTCAGCGATCTCGATGTTTCGCCGCGCCAGGAATCCGGCGCCCGGCCACACCCGCATGGGGATCATCGATATCGGTTCGAATTCGATCCGCCTGGTAATCTACGATGGGCCGGCGCGCATTCCCGCCGCGCTGTTCAACGAGAAGGTCATGGTGGGACTCGGCAAGGGAGTTTCGCGGGATGGTTCGCTTGACCCCGAGGCTATGGAGCGTGCGCTCAGCAGCCTGGCACGATTCCAGCGCCTGGCCGAGCAGATGGGCGTGCCGCGTCCGCGCACCGTAGCCACGGCGGCGGTGCGCGAGGCCGCCAATGGCAGGATGTTCATCGATCGCGTTCTCGATCTGGGCTTGCCGGTCGAGGTGCTGTCAGGCGACGACGAGGCGCGGATGGCGGGTCTGGGCGTCATCGCGTCCATTCCCCAAGCCAACGGCATCGTCGGGGATCTCGGCGGCGGCAGCCTCGAACTTGCCCGGGTTGTCGGCGGTGAGGTGCGGGAGACCAGTTCCTTCCCGCTTGGCGTGCTGCGGATCGGCGCAGTTCGGGAACGCGGGCCGCGCGCCCTTGCCGCGCTTGTGGCGAAAACCATCGAAAAGAGCGGCTGGACCGGCAAGGGCGCCGGGCTGCCCTTCTACATGGTCGGCGGGTCCTGGCGCTCGCTCGCGCGGCTCGACATGCACCTGGCGGAATATCCACTGCCGATCGTGCATCACTACTGGATGCCGCCCGAAAACGCACAGCATCTGGTTCGCGTCCTTGCCCATCTCGATCGCAAGCGCCTTCGTGACGTGGTGGGCTTGTCCGGCGCCCGCATCCCGACCCTCGCCCATGCCGCTTCGCTGCTCAGCCATGTCGTCCGCCGCCTTGGTTCCAGCGAGCTGATCGTTTCTGCCTACGGCCTGCGCGAGGGGCTGCTGTACGACGAACTCACCGAATATCAGCGCGCCCAGGATCCGCTGATCACCTCGACCCGCGAGGAGGGCGCCCGCCAGGGGCGCTTCCCCGAACATGGCGATCTGCTCGATCGCTGGATCGCGCCCCTGTTCGAGAAGGAGAGCCCCGGCGACGCCCGGATTCGCCACGCCACCTGCCTGCTGGCGGATGTGGGCTGGCGCGCCCACCCCGAGTTCCGCGCCGAGCGTGGCGTCGAGACGGCGCTGCATGGCAATTGGGTAGGGATCGACTCGCGCGGTCGGGGGATGATGGCGCATGCGCTGTGGACCAGCTTCGGCGGGCAGGGCTGCGCGCCGGTGATCAGCAGCATCTGCTCGCTGTCGGAGATCGTCATCGCCGAGCGCTGGGGCTTTGCGCTGCGCCTTGGCCAGCGCTTCTCGGGCGGTGTTGCCGATGCGCTGGTCGGCAGCAGGCTAATGCTGAAAGAAAAGCATCTCGAGCTCCATGTCGAGCGCGAGAACATGATCCTCTACGGCGAGCCGGTCGAACGTCGTCACAAGACGCTCGCCGCCTCGTTCGGCCTGGCCCCCAAGCTGGTGGTCGATTAGCGGCTTCAGCCTTCCCCGTTGTCGAGCGCGGACATCACCATCTTGCCGTTGCGCACGCTGAACGCGAGCCGGCCTTCGACCAGCGCCAGCGCATCCTTGCCGAAGATATCGTTGCGCCAGCCCTTCAGCATGGGCAGGTCGCGAACGCCGGCGGCGAGCAGTTCGAGATCGTCGGCGCGCGCGATCAGGCGCGGAGCGACATCGGCGTCGCGCGAACGGACCTTGAGCAGCAGCTTGAGCAGGTCGGCGATCAGCGCGCCCTCCTTGCCGAGGCCGGGCTTGCGGTCCTCGCGCGGCGGCATCTCGCCCTCGCTCATCGGCTGAGCGTCGGCAATCGCGTGCATCAACCGCGCGCCGATATCATTCTGTGCCCAGTTCGGCGAGAGCCCGCGGACCTTCGCGAGATCGGCCTGCTCGCGCGGCGGGTGCGATGCGATGTCCGCGATCGTCTCGTCCTTGGCGATGCGTCCGCGCGGCAGATTCTTCGAGCGAGCCTCGCGCTCGCGCCAGGCGGCAATCGCCTTTAGCCGGCCGAGCACCTCGGGCTTGCGGCTGGGAAGGCGGATGCGGGTCCATGCCAGTTCAGGAAGGTTCGCATAGCTGGCGGGATCGCCCAGCCTTTCCATCTCATTGTCGAGCCAGCCGCCGCGGCCGGTCTTGCGCAGCTTTTCGAGCATGCGCGGGAAGAGTTCGGCCAGGTGGGTGACGTCGCCGATCGCATAATCGATCTGGCGCTTGTCGAGCGGCCGGCGGCCCCAGTCGGTGAAACGCGCACCCTTGTCCAGCTTGATGCCGAGCATCGTCTCGACCAGGTTCGAGTAGCCGATCTGCTCGCCCAACCCCATCGCCATCGCCGCGACCTGGGTATCGAACAGGGGATAAGGAGTCTTGCCGGTGAGATTGTGGACGATCTCGAGATCCTGGCCGCCGGCATGGAAGACTTTCAGCACCTCGTCATTCTCGACCATCAGGTCGAGCAACGGCTTGAGGTCGATGTCCTTGGCCTTGGGATCGATCGCGGCGGCCTCCTCGGTATTCGCGATCTGGATCAGGCACAGATCCGGCCAGTAGGTGCTTTCGCGCATGAACTCGGTGTCGACGGTGACGAAGGCCGAGCCGGACAGGCGGGTACAGAGATTGGCGAGTGTCGCGCTGTCTGTAATCAGGGGGTGAATATGCATCGGACGTGCATAGCTGGGTTACAACGCTTGACAAGCACTGCGCGCCCGCGCGAAGCGCACCGCTCGCAAATTCACCTGAAAGTCGATTATCCATGCATGCCTATCGCACCCATCATTGCGGCCAGCTCCGCGCGCAGGACGTCGGATCGCAGGTCCGCCTGTCGGGCTGGGTGCATCGCAAGCGTGACCATGGCAACCTGCTGTTCGTCGACCTACGCGATCACCACGGACTGACCCAGATCGTCACCGACATCGAGTCCGACGCCTTCAAACAGCTCGAGCGGCTGCGGGTTGAGTCGGTGGTGACGATCACCGGCGACGTGGTGGCGCGTTCGGCCGATGCGGCTAACCCCAATCTGTCGACCGGCGATATCGAGGTGCGCGCACGCGACGTGTCGGTCCAGTCCGCCGCACAGGAACTGCCGATGCCGGTGGCGGGCGAGGCCGATTATCCCGAAGATATCCGGCTGCGCTATCGCTTCCTGGATCTCCGCCGCGACCGCATTCACGCCAATATCGTGCTGCGCTCGAACGTCATTGCGTCGATCCGCCAGCGGATGATCGGGCAGGGCTTCACCGAATATCAGACGCCGATCCTGACCGCGTCGAGCCCCGAAGGCGCGCGCGACTATCTGGTGCCGAGCCGTGTGCACCCGGGTAAATTCTACGCGCTTCCGCAGGCGCCGCAGATGTTCAAGCAGCTGCTGATGGTCGCTGGCTTCGACCGCTATTTTCAGATCGCACCCTGCTTTCGCGATGAGGACGCCCGCGCCGACCGTTCACCCGGCGAATTCTACCAGCTCGACTTCGAGATGAGCTTCGTCACCCAGGAAGACGTGTTCGCGGCGATCGAGCCGGTGCTGCACGGCGTGTTCGAGGAATTTTCCCGTGGCCGCGCGGTTACCCCCGCGCCGTTCCCGCGGATTGCCTATCGCGATGCGATGCTGCGGTATGGCTCCGACAAGCCGGACCTGCGCAATCCGCTGGAAATCACCGACGTCACCGAGCATTTCGTGGGCTCCGGCTTCGGGCTGTTCGCCCGCATCGTCGAGGGCGGCGGCGTGGTCCGCGCGATCCCCGCGCCGGGGGCCGGCGCGAAGAGCCGCAAATTCTTCGACGACATGAATGATTGGGCGCGGTCGCAGGGCCATGCCGGCCTGGGCTACATCAACATCAAGTCCGGCGAGCCGGGCGGCCCGATCGCCAAGAACCATGGCGAGGAGGCGACCGCCAAGTTGATCGCGGCGCTCGGCCTGGGGCCGGACGACGGCGTGTTCTTCGCTGCCGGCAAGGAGTTGGCGACCGCCAAGCTCGCCGGCGCGGCGCGCACCCGGGTGGGCGAGGAGCTCGGCCTGATCGAGCAGGGCGTGTTCAAATTCTGCTGGGTCGTCGATTTCCCGATGTACGAATATGATGAAGAGGCCAAGAAGGTCGACTTCAGCCACAATCCCTTCTCCATGCCGCAGGGGGAGATGGAAGCGCTGGAGACGATGGATCCGCTCGACATCCTCGCTTATCAATATGACATCGTCTGCAACGGCGTCGAACTGTCTTCGGGCGCGATCCGGAACCACAAGCTCGACGTGATGTACAAGGCGTTCGAGATCGCCGGCTACACCCAGCAGCAGGTCGACGAGAATTTCTCGGGCATGATCAATGCGTTCAAATATGGTGCCCCGCCGCACGGCGGTTCGGCGCCGGGCATCGATCGCATCGTGATGCTGCTCGCCGATGAACCGAATATTCGCGAAGTCGTGCTATTTCCGATGAACCAGAAGGCCGAGGACCTGATGATGGGGGCGCCGTCGCCGGTCAGCCTGAAGCAACTCCGCGAACTGAACATCCGGATCGTGGAGCAGCAGAAGGGCTGACAGATCTCCACATTCCGGCAGGAGGAGCCCCCTGCGAAATGTCCCATAGTAGGACGCCCGCGAAACTATTAAGCATCTCCCGCGCTTAATGTGCCGTTGCCGTGCGATTATGCAGCAATGGTTCGAGGCAGGGAGTATCACCGCGTTGGCCATCGATCTGGCGGACTATGAGCGGGGCGAGGCGTTCGCAGGCGACTACGACACTGCGCTGGCCCAGGTGCAGAAGCGGTTGTCGCGCCTTCAGGTGGCGCACATGGTCTGCAACATCCGCAGCATGATCGTGTTCGAAGGATGGGACGCGGCCGGCAAGGGCGGCGCGATCCAGCGCCTGACGATGGGCTGGGATCCGCGCCACTTCCATGTCTGGCCGATCAGCGCGCCGACCGAGGAGGAGCGCAGCCGCCATTTCCTGTGGCGGTTCTGGCAGAAGATACCAGGCAAGGGCCACATCGCGATCTTCGACCGCAGCTGGTATGGCCGTGTGCTGGTCGAGCGGGTCGAGCATTATGCGGCCGAGCGCCAATGGCGGCGCGCCTATGACGAGATCAATGAATTCGAGGCGCAGCAGCAGACCGACGGCGTCACCATCATCAAGCTGTTCCTCCACGTCACCCAGGAAGAGCAGGACAAGCGGCTCGCCGACAGGCTCGAACATCCGTGGAAGCGCTGGAAGGTCACGCCCGACGATTTCCGTAACCGCGCGCGCAGAGCCGACTATCTCGACGCCATCCACGACATGTTCCGAGAAACAGACACGCGCTGGGCCCCCTGGGCTATCATCGATGCCAACAACAAGAAGGCGGCGCGGATCGCTGCGCTGAGCCACATCGCCGACATGCTGGAGCAGGTCGTGCCGGTTGACCCTCCCGAACTCGATCCACACTTCGAGCGCTATGCCAAAGCGCAGCTCGATCGCCCCAAAAAAGCATGAATTTGGCGCAAAAAGCGCTCGTCTCGGCTCTTGCGGATATTGCATCATTGTTGCAGCATCGTCGCCGCGGCCGCAACGCCGGCCGAAACGACCGGCATGACCAAGAATGACGCGGCGAAGGCGGTGGAGGCGGTGTTCGATTCCATTACGTCTCAGCTCAAAAGTGGTGATGAAGTGCGTCTGGTCGGCTTCGGCACCTTCTCGGTGAGCAAACGCAAGGCGTCGACGGGCCGTAATCCGCGCACCGGCGAACCGATGAAGATCGACGCGTCGAGCCAGCCTAAGTTCAAGCCCGGCAAGGGCCTGAAGGACGCCGTCAACTGATCGATCAGAAGACGCCCCGCTGCACGGCGAGGCGATTGGGAGGCCGCTGCACCGCGAGGCGCGCGGCCTTCTTTTTGGCTGGACAGCAGGAAAATCCCGCCCTATCCGCTCAGCCCGCACGCGAGTTCGCTCCCGTCGCCGTCAGAGTGGGCGCATAGCTCAGTGGTAGAGCACTGTGTTCACACCGCAGGGGTCGCAGGTTCAAACCCTGCTGCGCCCACCACTCTGAAATCCTTGCGATTGACGGCCGAAGCAGCCGTCATCCTGCGCTTCGGCCGATCGAGGGCCCTCATGCGTAACGGGGCGGCATCTCTCGCCGACAGCCTTACGCGGTCTGTCCGATGACTGTGCTTTCGGCCTGCAGTCGAGAGGCGGTCATGACCTGGTCACGGCCTTGAGCCTTCGCAACCAGGAGGGCGGCATCGGCGGAGGCAATGAGATTCGCGAAGGATATGCTGCCTGTTCCGGTTGCAGCAATGCCGATCGACACCGTTACATGGCCGAGCAGACTTCCTCGGAATGCCAGCGCCGTTGCGCGTATCTGCTTCCGCAGCGTTTCTGCCCAGGCGGCACTTGCCTCCTCGTCCGCGTCCGGAAGCAAGATGGTGAACTCCTCGCCGCCGAATCTAAAAGCTTCTCCCGCATTGCCGACGGCTGCCATCATCATGCCTGCCACATGCTGCATGACCATATCGCCAGCGTCATGGCCGAACTCATCATTGAATCGTTTGAAATGATCGATGTCGATCATCAGGCAGCTGCACGGACCTGCATCTGCCGCACGCGCGCGCCGGTTAAGTGTTTCATCGAGGCAGCGGCGATTGAGCAGCCCTGTCAGCGGATCGCGGGCGGCCAGGTTGGTGAGGCGTTCGCGAAGTCGCAGATTAGCCAGGGCCAAACCGATATTCTCGGCCATCAGCTCGAGATAGAGGCGCGCGCTGTCGACGGTTGCGTCAGTGTCGGCAGGTGCTTCGAAATAGAGAAGACCGATGGCATCGCCTTGAGCAGCCAGCGGTACGCATAGCGACGATCGTTCGAAAGGCCCGACGTGGGGGCACGCAATATCGTCGCGTCCACTGACATGCGGGCGGCCCCGGCGGAGCCCCCAACAGGCACTGGTCGAAAGCGAGGCGGTTTGGTTGACTGGATCGAGCCAGCTCCCGGCGAGCACCAGCGTCTGTCGGTTCTGGTCCAGAACATAAAGATGACCAGCCAAGGCCGGGAAGGTTTGCGGTGCAAAGCGGGAGACCACTTCGGCCAGTTCGTCCTGGCTGTTCGTCGCCTGCAGCCGGTGCATCATCTGCAGGATCGCGTCTTTGACCCTCTGCTCGGCTGCCCGTTCCGCTTCGAGCCGCTCGCGCTCCAGCCCATTGTCACGGAAAATCTCTATCGCCTGTGACATTTCGCTGATCTCGTCCCGGCGACGATCCGGAGGAACTTCGACGCTATAATCCTGCTTGGCGAGGCGCATGACGATGCTGGTAAGGTGCGATAGCGGCACGGACACCCTGCGGCGCAACACGAAATAGAGAACAGCCAGGAAAAGCGCCGCCGTCAGCCCCAACATCGTCCTGGCGACATCAGCATAACGATCACTTTTGATCTTCGCCGCCTGAACCTCGGCGCCTGTCCGAACATTCACCAGCGATCGGAAGCGAACGATCGGTTCCAGCACCTGGTTCTGAGCACGTTCATGATCTGGGCCGAACAGCATCTGTCGCGCTGGGGAACTCTCGCCTCGTTCAGCTCGCGACAGCGCTGCGCGCTCGATCGAATCTAGCTCGCCGATATTTTGTTCTGCCTGGTCGAGCGCAAGTAGCTCCGGCGGGGTGAGTTCGCGCTGCCGTAGCCTGGCCAAGGTCTGTTCGCGGGCTTTGATCTGCTGCTCTTCGTGTCGGAAGGCGCGAAGATGGCGTACATTGCCGCGCATAGCGTAGAGCCGGGCTTCATCAGACCGCTTTTCCGCCGCGATTGCGAGGTCGTCGCCTAGGTCGTCAAGCTCAGCCCGCTGCTGTACAGCGAGGCGTTCTTCCAGGATAGCGTTCGCCGAGCTGATGAAGGCAATTGCCGACACGCTGGTCAACAGCAATGTCGCGCCATAGGCAAAATTGGTGATCGTACTGATGCGCATGTCGTCGGTTTATCCCAATGCGGGGCAATGCTCCGCTAAGGATAATCCCATGAATGATGCTAGCGGAGTTGCAAAAGCCGGATGAGCGTAGGACAGCCAGAGATCGTTAAGGAGTCATCGCAATGACCGGACCAGCAGGACTGATTCTGTCGCTTCTGATGCTGGCAGGCATATCGCTCGCTGCTGGTGGGATCTGGCTGCTCGCCAAGCGCGGCGACCGGCGGCGGGCGCTGCTGATGCTCGCAGCCGCGACGGTGATGTTTGGCAATGTCGCGATCTGGACGCTGCCGCTCGGGTAGGCCGAGTCCTCCTCATCGCGCGATGAGGAGGACTATGGAATGAAGCGGGTCTCAGCGGTCGCCTGACAGCCGCATGTCGAGATAATCGTCAACCGACTTCATCAGCTGGGGCATCTCGTCGGCGAAGAAATGGTTCGCGCCGGGGATCGTGTCATGATGGATCGTGATGTGGCGCTGCGTCCGAAGTTTGTCGACCAGCTTCTGCACCGCACCCGGGGTAACGACTTCGTCGGCATCGCCCTGGATGATGATGCCCGATGAGGGGCATGGCGCAAGGAACGTAAAGTCGTACATATTCGCCGGCGGCGCGATCGAGATGAACCCCTTGATCTCCGGCCGTCGCATCAGCAGCTGCATGCCAATCCAGGCGCCGAAGCTGAAGCCGGCGATCCAGGTGGTCTGCGCCTCGGGGTGGATCGATTGCACCCAATCGAGCGCCGACGCCGCATCGGAAAGCTCGCCTATGCCATTGTCGAACACGCCTTGGCTCTTGCCGACACCGCGGAAATTGAACCGCAGGGTTGCGAAACCCCGGCGGACGAACGTCTGGTATAGCGCCTGGACGATCCGGTTGTTCATCGTGCCGCCGCCCTGCGGATGCGGATGAAGGATCATCGCCACAGGCGCGCGCGGGCGCGGTCCGGGATTGAAACGGCCTTCGAGGCGGCCTTCGGGACCGGGGAAAATAACTTCGGGCATCGATATCCTTCAGGACAGGCTTGGGCGGACCGCGCGGATGGTGCGCGTTCGATCGAACGCCTATATAAGGAGGGGCGCACCGCGCGCAATCAAATGGAGCACAGTGCCTTGGCAACGCCCCGCCTCTACCTCGATCATGCTGCGACCACGCCGCTCCTGCCGGCCGCGCGGTTGGCGATGGCGGATGGGCTGGAGCGCTGGGCGAACCCTTCGTCGCCGCATGCCGAGGGCCGGGCGGCGCGGGCGGCGCTGGAGGATGCCCGCGCGCGGATCGGTCGTGCGCTCGATTTCGAGGGTGCCATAATCTTCACCAGCGGCGCGACCGAGGCGATCGAGATCGTCCTGCGCCGAGCCAAGGCCGGTGCGCGAATAATCTCCGCGGTTGAGCATGATGCCGTGCGGAGGGGCGCCGGCGAGACCCCGCGGATGCCGGCCTCCGGGACCGGGATCATCGATCCCACCACGCCGCTTCCCGACAGGCCGCTGGTCGCAGTCCAGGCGGTCAACAATGAGACCGGGGTCATCCAGCCGCTTCGCGAGCATGTCGCGGCGGCTCGGGCGGCCGGCGGTTTGTTGCTGGCGGATTGTGCGCAGAGCGCTGGCAAGATGCCGTTGCCCGACGCCGATTTCATCGCGGTGTCGGCGCACAAGCTCGGTGGTCCGCCAGGCATCGGTGCGCTGCTGGTGCGTGACCTTGCGATGCTGGCAGCCTGCGGCGGCCAGGAGCAGGGCTATCGCGGCGGGACGGAAAATCTCCCGGCCATATTGGGTTTCGCGGCCGCGCTGGAGGCGCGTACCGACTGGCTCGATCGTGCGCGCATCCTGCGCGCCCGGCTCGATGCGGCGATCCGCGAGGCGGGTGGCATCGTCGTAGCCGACGGCGCCGAGCGGCTGCCGACTATCGCCAGCTACCGCATGCCGGGTGTCGCCGCGACGGCCCAGCTGATTCGCTTCGATCTTGCCGGCATCGCGGTATCGGCAGGCAGCGCCTGTTCGTCCGGAAGCCTCAAGCCGAGCCACGTCCTAGCCGCCATGGGCTGGGACGAAGCGGCGGCACGCGAAGTGGTGCGGATCAGCTTCGGATCGGATACCATCGAGTCCGATATCGACCGGGTGATCGCCGAATGGAAGGCGATCGAAACTTCGGCACATAGGAGAGCGGCATGATCTATCTCGATTATCAAGCGACGACTCCGCTGGCACCGGAGGTGCGACAGTCGATGCTGCCGTTTCTCGATGACAAGTTCGGCAACCCGCATTCCCCGCACCGCATGGGGCGCGAGGCTGCGGCATCCGTTGAGGTGGCGCGCGAGCAGATCGAGGCGCTTTGCCCGGCTGGCGGGACCATCGGCTTCACCGGCAGCGCGACCGAGGCCCTCAACTGGGCGATCAAGGGCAGCAGCGGGCCGATCGTGACGATCGCCACCGAACATGCCGCGGTGCTGGACAGCGTCCGCGCCGAGGCGCGGCGGGGGCGCGAGATTCGCATCCTGCCGGTCGGGCCGAACGGTGTCGTCGACCTGGACGATGTGCGCGCGGCGATACATCCGGGTACTGGTCTGGTCGCGGCGATGCTCGTCAACAACGAGATCGGCGTGATCCAGCCTGTTGCGGAAATCGCCGATCTGGCGCGGGAAGCGGGGGCGCTGTTCCTGTGCGACGCCGTGCAGGGCTATGGCCGCGTCGACATCCCCGACAATTGCGACATGGTCGCCATCGCCGCTCACAAGATCCACGGACCCAAGGGGATCGGCGCGTTGTGGGTCCGCGACGGCGTTCGCATCGAGCCGCTGCTGCATGGCGGCGGCCAGGAGGCGGTCGGCCGTTCGGGGACGCTGGCGCCGATGCTCTGCGCGGGGTTCGGCGCAGCCGCGGCGCTGATGCAGGATCGCCAGGAGGAGGATGCCGCGCACCTCGACCGGCTGTGGCGGATCGCGACCAGCCGGCTCGGACCCGAGTGGACGATAAACGGCTCGTTCGCGCATCGATATCACGGGAATCTCAACCTGCGCAGCGACGGCGTCGATGCGGCGCGGCTGATCTCCAACGTCCGCGAGCTCGCTTTTTCGGCGGGCTCTGCCTGCGCAAGCGGGTCCGGCCGTCCCAGCCATGTCCTCAAGGCAATCGGCCTTTCCGATGCGGAGGCGCGATCGAGCATCCGGCTCGGCTTCGGCCGTTATACGACCGAGCAGGAGATCGAGCGGGCGACCACATTATTGGTCGACGCCACCGAAAGGCAGCTTATGTGGGCGGTATGACCAGGGTCACGTTCATATCCGCCGATGGCGAGGGCCGCAGCGAAGTCGACGGCGCGCCCGGCACGCGGCTGCTCGAGGTCGCGCAGGCGGACGGCCAGCCGCTCGAAGGCACATGTGAAGGCCAGATGGCCTGCTCGACCTGCCATGTCATCATCGATGCGGCTGATTTCGCCAAGCTGCCGCGCGCGTCGGACATGGAGGAGGATCTGCTCGATCTGGCCAGCCACGTCACCCGAACGTCGCGGCTCGCCTGCCAGATCCACCTGGAAGAGGGGCTCGACCGGCTGACGGTCCGCATGCCTGGCGCGGCGCGGAACATGCAGGGGCGCTGAGGCAGGCGAGCGGCTTGCATCGGCGGCGCGCTTCCCCCATATGCGCCGCGGGAGTCGGGCGGACGATGCCGTCGCCAACCCGGTCAGGTCCGGAAGGAAGCAGCCGCAACGATTTCGTATCGGGTCGTTCCGGCTCCCACCCAGAACCAATGTAAAATTGAAACGACAACCTCAGGGTGACTGGGTAAGCTCTCGCCATGTCCGAATCTCCGCAACCCTATCGCGTTCTCGCGCGCAAATATCGGCCGCAGAATTTCGGTGAGCTGATCGGCCAGGATGCCATGGTGACGACGCTCGGGAACGCGATCCGCCGCGAGCGGCTGGCGCATGCGTTCCTGCTCACCGGCGTGCGCGGTGTCGGCAAGACCTCGACGGCCCGGCTCATCGCCAAGGCGCTAAACTGCATTGGCGCGGATGGGCAGGGTGGCCCGACCATCGACCCCTGCGGCGTCTGCGAGCCATGCATCGCGATCGCCGAGGGACGGCATATCGACGTCGTTGAGATGGATGCGGCCAGCCACACCGGCATCGACGACGTGCGCGAGATCATCGAGGCGGTGCGCTATGCCTCGGTTTCGGCGCGCTACAAGATCTACATCATCGACGAAGTCCATATGCTGTCGAAGCCGGCCTTCAACGGGTTGCTCAAGACGCTCGAGGAACCGCCCGCCCATGTGAAGTTCCTGTTCGCCACGACCGAGGTGAACAAGGTGCCGATCACGGTGTTGTCGCGCTGCCAGCGCTTCGACCTTCGGCGAATCTCCGCGGACAAGCTCGCTGCGCACTTCGCGGCGGTTGTCGAGGCGGAAGGCGTCTCGGCCGAGGCCGAGGCGCTCGCGCTCATCGCCCGCGCCGCCGAAGGCTCGGCGCGCGACGGCCTGTCGATCCTCGACCAGGCGATTGCGCATGGCTCCGGCAAGGTGGAGGCGGCGCAGGTGCGCGACATGCTTGGCCTGTCCGACAGGGGCGCGATCCGGCGGCTGTTCGGCGAGATGCTCAAGGGCGATGCAGCGGCGGTGCTCGCAGGGATTCGCAGCCAGCACGAACTGGGGGTCGAGCCGGCGGCAATGCTGCACGGCCTGCTCGAGACCTGCCACGGCGTCACTCGCGCCAAGGTCGCCGGCACCGATGATCCGGCCCTTTCGGTCGAGGAGCGCGAAGCCTATGCGGAATGGGCCGGCAAGCTCGGCTTTGCGACCTTGCACCGGCTCTGGCAGTTGCTGCTCAAGGGCCATGGCGAGGTGCAGACGGCAACCATGCCGATCGAGGCGGCTGAAATGGCGCTGCTACGCGTCGTCCACGCCAGCCAGCTTCCCGATCCGGGTGAACTCGCGCGAAAGCTCGCCGCCGGCGAGCTGACCATGGGCACCGCCCCTGCGCCACCGGTCGTGCCCGCGCCACAGGCCGCACCCGTTCAGGCGGCGCTGCCGCCGATCATGTTGCCGGCTACGCCCGAGGAATTGCACGCGCTGCTCGAACCCAAGGCTGCGCTGCTCGCGCTTCAGTTCCACGATCATGCCCGGGTGGCCAAGCTTGCCGGCACGGAATTGCTGATCGCTGAAACCGAAAAGCTGAAGCCGGAGTTCTTCACCAATCTGGTCGCCGCGCTGAAGGATCTGACCGGCGAGCGCTGGACGGTCGGCACAGTACGTGAGGGCGGAGCGCCTTCGATGCGCGACCGGGAACTTGCAGAGGAGGATGCCGCGAGGGCAGCCATTCTTGATTCCGCGCTCGTGAGGGCTGCTCGCGAGGCCTTCCCCGATGCCGAGCTGATCGGCTACAGCGCGCGCCAACCACGGAGTCTCGCATCATGAAAAGTCTCGAGGAAATGATCGCCGCCGCCCAGAATGCGGCCCAGACGATCCAGGCGCAGATGGAGGAGGCCCAGGCCGGCCTAGACAAGCTCGAAGTGGAGGGCGCGGCCGGCGGCGGGCTGGTCAAGATCCGCGCCACTGCCAAGGGCCGGATCCTCGGCGTATCGATCGATGATTCGCTGATGGTCGCGTCCGAAAAGCAGATGCTCGAAGACCTGATCGCCGCCGCCCTCAACGACTGCCGCGGCAAAGCCGACGCGGCATCCAATGCAGAGATGCAGAAGATGACCCAGGGCCTGCCGCTGCCGGCCGGATTCAAGCTGCCGTTCAGCTGAGTTCGGCGGCATCGCCGAGGGGCTTGGAGCAACGCGGAATGCCGATGCGGATCAGGGACGGCCCGTCACCTCAGGCAGCTGTCCAGTTCGTAACGCCGCACCTGGCCGAGCCTGCGCTGGATCATATTGCCATAGCGGCGGGTGAAGCCGCTTGGCGCGACCGCCTCGCGCTTCTTCGGAAGCGGCAGCACCGCGGCGATGCGCGCGGCTTCCGCACGGCTGAGCCGCGACGCATCATGATGGAAATAGCGCATCGCTCCAGCATTGGCGCCATAGGTGCCGAGGCCGGTTTCCGCGACGTTGAGATAGACTTCCATGATCCGCTGCTTCGGCCATAGCGTCTCGATCAACAGGGTGAACCAGGCCTCGAGGGCTTTGCGCAGATAGCCGCCATTCTGCCACAGAAAGGCATTTTTTGCGGTCTGCTGGCTGATCGTGGAGCCGCCCCTGATCCGCCGCTCGCCTTGCAGATTGCTTTTGAGAGCGTTCTGCATCGCCTTGAAATCGAAACCGTGATGGCTGCAAAAATTGCCGTCCTCGGCGGCGATTGCGGCGCGCGCCATGTCGGGCGCTATCTCATCCAGCGGCATCCAGTCCTTGGCGATGCCGCGTCCGTCGATCGCATTCGACAGCATCGTGACGGTGACTGGCGGCGGCACGAAGCGATAGAGTCCCACCCAGGCGATCGAACCGATGACGAAGATGAGAAGGGCGCGGAGCAGCCAGCGTGTGGCGCGGCGGGCGAAGGTCTGTCGTGTCATGGCGCCAGCAGATATCAGCGGTCGGCGCGGACGATAAGTCCCGTGCTGGTGCGGATCACGCTCAATCGCGCCGCTTCGAGACCGTTGAGCCCCGTTGACTGCAGAGCGAGCCCGGGCTTGACGGTCTTATGCGGCACCTGCTCGATCCACAGCAGCGTAGGGCAGGGATTCTGTGCAGCCGTGAGGGGTGCGCCGGGGGATAGCAGGATCGGCGTAAAGCCATGCGCGCTGCCGAGGCGCTTGTAGCCCAGCGCGAATACCGGTTCCTCGCGCTGTGCGGCGCGCGAATGGCTGCCATCGTCGAGACGCCAGCCCGATGCGGCATAGACCTTCACCGCAGGGCAGCTGTCGACGATCCGGGCGATTTTCTTCGCTCCGGCCTGCCAGCCGCCATCGATGCCTATGAGCGCCAGGCCGACGAGGCTCGACAGTACCGCCACCCCTGCCAATACCGTCATCCACAAGCGCCGATCGGCGATCCTCGCTCCCGCCGATGCCATCAGGGCAGCTGTGAGAACGGCGATGTCGGCGGTGTTGCTGGCGGTGATGAGCCGACGCTGGGCGTCGATCTGGCTGATGGCGACAAGGGCCGCGGCCAGCGCCGCGCCGGTCAGGATGGCGAAGGCGGAGTCTTCCTTGGTCCAGCCCAGCCGTCCCAGCCAGGCGCCGGCGATCGCGATGGGATTATGGAGGACCGTCCCCGCGATCAGTGCAGCCAGGATCGCGCTGGAGGATCCTTCGCCCATCTCGATCCAGTTCTGGTAGAGATCGAAGCTCTCCTTCCAGGCGGGCGCCTGCCAGGAAATCATATAGACGACCGCAGCGATCGACAGGATGAGGGCGAGCAGCAGCATACGCGCCCAGCGCCGCAGGCCGCGCGCGATCGCGGCAAGCATGGTCGCCATCGCCAGCACGCCGCCGAACAGGGCGCCGCCATAATCGAGGGTGATTGCGGCGATCGTGGCGACGATGCCGAGCACCGCAAGCGGGCCATCGCGCCGGCTGGTATAATCCTGCTGGACGAAAAGGATATGCCGGGTCAGCACGATCTGCACCGCAAAGGCGGCAAGCTGCCAGAAATCGCCGCGGTAGATGCCGAAGGCCCTGATCGTGGCGGGTGCCGAGAGCATCAGGAGCAGGAAGAGCGCGTAGAACGGCGCCTGGTCGGGCAGGCGCTTCGCGAAGCGGCGAGCGGCGTAGCCGAGCAACAGCAGCACCGGCAGGTTCGAGGCGAGCCGGGCAATGGGGACCGAGCTGAAACCGACGGTCGACAACAGGGTGGCCCAGCCATCGAACAGCGGCGGCCGTATGTCCTGAATCCAGCGTTGCTCGATAAGACGGGTCGGGCCGACGGTGGGATCGGACAGGTAGAGCGTCCAATAGTCGTCGAGAGACGGGCCGGTCAGCAATGCCGAGGAGACGAGCGCAAGCATGACGATCGCGAGCGCGATCGTCGCAATATTCCTGATCGCCCGCGTCCCCCGACGCGCTTGCCCATCCCCCATCATGTCGCGCATCGTAACAGCGCGATCCGCCGCTGTCAGTGGTGCTCGTCACAGGATAAGGAATCGCCATGTTGGTACGCATCATCGCCGGATCGGTCTTGCTTTGGCTGTCGGTGCCGGCTGCGGCGGAGCTTCGCGACTATTGTCCCGACCGGCCGGGGCTCGGTACACCAGCCTGCACGATCGACCGCGGGCATGCCTCGATCGAGATCGGCGCGGCGGACTGGACGCTCCAGCGCGATGATGCGCAGAGAAGCGATCGGCTGATATTCGGCGATGTGCTGCTCCGCTACGGCATGGACGACAGGACGGAGATCCAGCTGGGCTGGACCAGCTTCGGGCACGAAGTGGACCGGGATCGGCTGACCGGCCTGCGTGCCCGGCGCAGCGGCATTGGCGATGCAAGCATCGCCCTGCGCCGGAACCTGCACAATCCGGACGGCTCCGGCTTTTCGGCGGCGTTGATGCCTTTTGCGACCTTGCCGACGGGGCGCCAGCCGTTCGGCGCTGGCGACTGGACGGCGGGGCTGCTAGTTCCCGTATCCTATGAGCTGGACGACAGGTTCAGCCTGTCCCTGACTCCCGAGATCGATGCGGCTGCCGACGAAGACGGCGATGGCCGCCATCTCGCTTATGGCGCTGTGGCCGGCATCGCGGCGAAACTCAGCGAGACGATCGGGGCAACCGTCGAATATGAAGCCACGCGAGATCGTGATCCGGGCGGCCATGCGACCGAGCAGCTTGCCGGCCTATCGCTAGGATGGCTGCCGCGCGCCGATGTGCAGCTCGACATCGGTGCCAATGCCGGGCTGCGGCATGCCGCGGACGTCGAGCTATATTTCGGCGTGTCGCGGCGATTCTGAGCCTGGCTCGGGGGCGGGTTCCTCTTCCCCTGCGCTGCCGATCGACTCGTCGATCAGCCCGGCGCGCATCATCAGCCAGAAGAGGGCAATGCCGGGCAGCGCCGCGACGGTGGTGATCAGGTAGAAGTTCACATAGCCTATCGACTCCAGCATCACGCCGGCGGTGGTACCGGTAAGGATCCGACCGACGACGCTCGCCGCGGCGGAGATCAGCGCATATTGCGCCGCAGTGAAGCGCAGGTCGCACAACGCCGAGAAATAGGCGACGACACAAACTCCGCCGATCCCGCTAGCGATATTCTCGAAGCCTATCGCGCCCGCCATCGCCCAGTTGCTGTGTCCTACAGCCGCCAGCGCCGCGAAGCTGAGGTTCGAGACCGCCATAAGCCACAGGCTGACAAGCACCGACCGCTTCATGCCAAGACGAGAATAGAAGATGCCGCCGATGAAGATGCCGATCAGGTAAGCCCAGAAGCCGAAGCCCACATCGTATATGGCGATCTCGTCATTGGTGTAGCCGAGGCTGTCGAACAGCAGCCGGAAGGTAAGGTTCGCCAGCGTGTCCCCGATCTTGTGGAGCAGGATGAACAGCAGCACGAGGGCGGCCCCGCGCCGCCGGAAAAATTCGAGCAGCGGCCCGACGATCGAAGCCAGGACCTCGCTGCGCGTCCGCCGCATCACCGGCTCGCGATGGCGCTTGGGTTCGCCCATGATCAGCGCCGCGATCATCGCCGGCAGCGCGAAGGCGGCACAGGCCATATAGGCGATGTTCCAGCCGGCGCGGTCGGCCAGCACCAAGGCCAGCGCGCCCGCCGCGGTCGAACCGATCCGCCAGCCATATTGCGACATGCCCGCGCCAACGCCGAGCTGGCGTGCTTCGAGCAGCTCGATCCGATAGGCGTCGATGATGATGTCGAAGGTCGCACCCGCCGCACCCACCAAGATCGCGGCGACCACGGTCTGCGACAGGCTGGCCCTGGGATCGACCAGGCCGAGATTCCATACCGCGGCGATCACCAGCGCGCCGATCACCAGCATCCACGAGACGCGCTGCCCCAGCCGGCCGATGACGGGAAGCCGCACGCCATCGACGATCCAGGCCCAGAGGAATTTGAGGTTGTAGACGAGGAAGGCGAGGGTGAAGGCGGTCACCACCTTCTTGTCGATCCCATCCTGCGCGAGCCGCGTCGTCAGCGTCGCGCCGATCATCGCATAGGGGAAGCCCGAGCTGATGCCGAGGAACAGCGCGGCGAGCGGTGCCGGCTCGGTATAGGGCCTGATGGCCGCGATGATGCTCTTTTCCCCAACGGCACCGCCGTCATCCGCTGCTGCACTGTTCATGGGTCGAGCATAGCGTGGCGTTCCCAAGAGAAAAGAGGTGGCGTCTTATCGCCAGATGCACGCGCCACATAAGCGGTGCAGAGCTCGGTCCGGATGTCCGGCTGCAAAAAAGGGCCAGTGCCCGCGCAGACCTGTTGCTGGCTCTTCAAGACGAAGCTCGGCGTCATCCGCTTTACGATCTTGCTGATCGGAATTTCGCAATCGCAGTCATCCGGACTGCAGAAGTCTTTCGGGTCGAGAATGACGGGATCAGGGTGATCCCGGGTTGCTACAAAGATGGCATCATGGGTCTTCCAACAGTTCCTGCTTCCAAAATAAAGGCCTGGGGTGATTTTCTCTAATTGGACCGGCGTAGGGAAATCTCGCTCGTGTAGGTCCATCAGCACGCTTTCATTGGTGTCATTCGGTGCGATCACCGGCATATCATCGCAGCCAGTCAGCAAGAACGGCAGTAGCAGAAGGGCGCGCAGCTTTCTCATTTATGGCTGGCCTTTTCGCGATGTTTCCATTCGCTGAAATCATCGGCCTCCTGTTCATAAGGATTTCGCTCACCTGTCAGACGCTGTCGAACGAGATAGCGAATATAATCTGCAACGAAGGTCGGGTGATAATATTGATAACTATGGCCACTTTCATGCTCCGCCGTGGTCGCGGAAGTATCCTTCTCGTCATAGCGTTTGTTGAGATCGCCCGCCTGACTTCCCGGCCCATGGAGAACAGCATTGCCAAGCGTAAATGCGCGGTTCTTCTCGCCGAGATAGCCGCTTTCAAATTGAATGCCGTTGTCCTGTACCGAAACGCCAGCGCGCTTGTCGCCCATTGCCTTCGCCAGCAAGACATTGCCGCCTCCAACCAGACTGCCGGCTACCGTAAAGGGAGAGGCGTAAACCTTCCCCATAGCATCGGTGAAGCGAGAGCGCAGGCTTCATCGAGGTGACGCGGTTGGCACGATCCGTCCAGTCGGAACGGGGGTCTCTCGGTTCCGTCTTCAGAAGGGAAGGCCCTGCTGCCGGTCTGCGGGATTGACCAAAAAGCGCGTGCAGCATGCGATCGACCGCTGGATCGGGATGTGATCGGGGTGGACTGTCAAATCGCGGGAAGGAATATTTTCCGAGCACCTGTCGATTTCGTGGTGGTGCGGATTTTTGATCGGCCATGCTCAACTTTTCCCTTCTCGAACATCGTGGGGAATTGTTGGTCCGCTAACCGGAAACATGATCCATGGCAAGAACAAAAGCGGAACATTACAGCAATCGCTTCGCCGACCTCTTCACCCGTACAGCGTCAGAACCTTCGGCACGCGCTTGGGCTTGTCGCCGTCGAGATGGGCCGCCACCGCCTCAATCGCGAGCTTGAGGTCTTTCTGCGTATAAGGCTTGGCGATGCAGCCGATCGCGATCTCGCGCGCGTCGATCGGGCAGGTTGCGGTGACGAACAGCAGCGGGATGCCGGCTGCCCGCGCCGTCAGCGCCACGTCGCGGCCGTCGCTGTCGTTGAGTTTCACGTCGCACAGCACCAGGTCGATGCCGCCCTCGGCGATGAGCGCCTGTGCGGCCGGCGCGTTGTCGATGGTCGCGACAACGGTATAACCATGGGTCGTCAGGAAATGTTCGTTGTCGAAAGCGACCAGCGGCTCGTCCTCGACGATCAGCAGCTTTTCGATCCTGCGCTCTCCTCGCCCGAACAGCATCACCTCTCCCCCATCCGCGCGGCCGGCACTTGACCGCGCCCCGCTTTGGCCCGACCACGATCGATATCTTGTTCGGAGACGCCCGTGGCCAAGCGCCTCACCCTCTACATATTGTTCGCGATGATCGCCGGTATCGCGGTGGGCATTACGCTCAACGCGATGATCGCCGATCCCGCTACCCTGACAAACGTCACGGGCTATATTTCGATCCTTACCGATGTGTTCCTGCGACTGATCAAGATGATCATTGCCCCGCTCGTATTCGCCACGCTGGTTTCGGGCATAGCGCATATGGGCGACACGGCCGCTCTCGGCCGCGTTGGCGCTCGCTCGATCGGCTGGTTCCTGGGCGCGAGCCTGTTGTCGCTGACGCTCGGGCTGATCATGGTCAACCTGCTGCAACCGGGCCTCGGCGCCGATCTGGTGCTGCCGCCGGCAAACGCCAGCGCCGGGCTCGCCCAGACCGATTTTTCGCTCAAGGATTTCGTCACCCATCTGGTGCCCAAAAGCTTCTTCGAGGCGATGGCGAACAATGAAATCCTGCAGATCGTGGTCTTCTCAGTCTTTACGGGCGTCGCCATCACCGCGATCGGCGAACGCGGTGCGCCGCTGCTGCGCGGGATCGAGGCGCTGGCGCAGGTGATGCTCCAGATCACCGACTATGTGATGCGCTTCGCCCCCTTCGCGGTGTTCGCGGCGGTCACCACCGCGCTCGCCGAACAGGGCCCGATGATCCTGATCAGCTTCGGTAAGTTCATGGGCAGCTTCTACCTGGCCATGATCACGCTGTGGATCATCCTGCTGGGCCTGTGCTTCCTGTTCGTCGGCGGGCGATCGAAGCTGCTGATCCGCTATATCCGCGAACCGATCCTGCTCGCTTTCAGCACGGCCTCGTCGGAGGCTGCGTTCCCGCGCACGCTGGAGGCGCTCGACCGCTTCGGCGTGCCGCGGCGGATTGCCAGCTTCGTGCTGCCGCTCGGCTATTCGTTCAATCTCGACGGGTCGATGATCTACTGCACCTTCGCGACGATGTTCATCGCCCAGGCTTATGGCATCGAACTCACGATCGGGCACCAGATCACCATGCTGCTGATCCTGATGGTGACGTCGAAAGGCATGGCCGGCGTGCCGCGCGCCAGCCTTGTGGTGATCGCCTCGACGCTCGCCTTCTTCAACATTCCCGAGGGCGGGTTGCTGCTGATCCTGGCGGTCGATCACTTCCTCGACATGGGCCGCTCGGCCACCAACGTCGTGGGTAATGCGGTCGCCAGCGTTATCGTGGCGAAATGGGAAGGCGGACTCGACATGGTGGAGCCCGCCGAGATCGAACCGCCCCACGCACCCTGAACGGTGTGCTTTCAGATATCCTGCGTCAACCGGCCATATAGTTCGGGCCGCCTGTCGCGGAAGAAGCCGAAGGCTGCGCGATGCCGCTTGGCGAGATCGATGTCGAGCGTCGCCACCAACGCGCCGGTCTCCTCGCGGCCATATTCGGCAAGCAGGTCCCCGCGTTCGTCGCAGATGAAGCTGTGGCCGTAAAAGGTCTGTCCGTTCTCGGTGCCGATCCGGTTCGCGGCGACGATGGGCACGACGTTGGACACGGCATGGCCGATCATCGCGCGGCGCCACAGCCGGCTGGTATCGAGATCGGGATCATGCGGTTCGTTGCCGATCGCGGTCGGGTAGAACAGGACCTCGGCGCCCATCAGCATCATCGCGCGTGCGGTTTCCGGATACCATTGGTCCCAGCAGATGCCGATACCCAGCGTCGTGCCCTGCGCCGGCCACACCTTGAAGCCGCTATTGCCGGGGCGGAAATAGAATTTCTCCTCATAGCCCGGGCCATCGGGGATATGGCTCTTGCGATAGACACCCATGATCCGGCCATCAGGATCGATCATCGCCAGGCTGTTATAATGGTGCGGCCCATCGGCTTCGAAAAAGCTCGTCGGGATATGGATCTTCAGTTCCGCCGCCAGCGCCTGCATCGCGATGACCGACTTGTGCCCGGTGGTGGGCCGGGCGCGGGCGAACAGCCCTTCGTCCTCGACCTGGCAGAAATAATGGCCTTCGAACAGTTCGGGCGGCAGCACGACCTTCGCGCCGCGTTTCGCGGCATCGCGGACGAGCTTCGATACCTCGGCGATGTTCGCATCGATGTCGTCGCTCAAGGCGAGCTGCAGCGCGGCGACGGTGATCTCGGTCATCTCATTTCCTTACAAGCGGACGCCGAAGCGCGCCGCGATGACGACGGTCAGCAGATAGAGAAGCATCGTCAGGACGCAACCAGCGGCCAGCGAAAGCCAGAACGAACTGCCATGGCGGAGCATCCATGGCATCAGGAGGAACATCGGCATCGACGGCACTATGTACCAGAAAGTCGCCTTCGCCTGCTCGGCCAAGCGGGACGCGTCATGCGTGTCATGCCAAAGCCATATCATCGCGAACACCGAGATCAGGGGCAGCGAGGCTATCAGCGCGCCCGCTGCGGGATTCCGGCGGGCGACAAGCGCGACCGACGCTATGATCAGCCCCGACAGCGCTGCGCGGATCAGGAGGGTGGTCATGCCGCGGGGATTTGCTGGCTGATGCAATGGAAGCTGCCGCCGCCGGTCAGGATATGATCGGCGCGGAAGCCCACGACGCTGCGCGTCGGAAACAGCCCGGCGATGGCTTCGACCGCGGCATCGTCATTGGCGGCGCCATAGAGCGGCACGACGACCGTCGCATTGCCGATGTAGAAGTTCATGTAGGACGCCGGGATGATCTCGCCGTCGCGCTCGACCGCGCCAGGCGAGGGGATCGCGATCACCCGCAGTCCGAACGCCTCGGCGCGGGTCTTTGCATCGACATAGACGGCGGCATTGGGATCGTCGGCGCCGGCCGGCACGGGAATCGCGACGACGCCCTCGGCGACGAAGCGCGCAAGATTGTCGATATGGCCATCGGTATGGTCATTGGCGAGCCCGTCTCCCAGCCATAGCAGCCGGTCGACGCCGAGCCCTTCTGCAAGCCGCGTCTCGATCGCGGCCTTGTCGAGGCCGGGGTTGCGGTTCGGGTTGAGCAGGCACTGCTCGGTCGTCACGCCCAGGCCGCTGCCGTCGATATCGATCGCGCCACCTTCGAAGATCCAGTCGCCGCGGCGAAGTGCGTGGCCCGATCGCGCTGCGAGCCGGGCGCCGATGCTCTCGTCGCCGGCCAGCTGATATTTGCCCCCCCACCAGTTGAAGCCGAAATCGGTCGCGGCGCGTCCGCGCGGCCCGGTAACGATGATCGGCGCGGTATCGCGCAACCAGATATCGCCGAAAGGCTCGATGATCACATCGGCCGCTTCCCCGACCAGTTCTCGGGCGCGATCGGCCGACGCCGCGTCCGCGGCCACCAGGATGACCCGCTCGCCCCGCCCGCCGGCATGGACGGCGCGGGCAAACTCGATCACCTCGCCCCGCGCAGGCTCGAGATCGTCCTCCCAAAGTTCGGGATGGCTGGGGAAGCCGATCCAGACGGCTTCGTGCGGGGTCCATTCGGCGGGTTGGCGATAGTCGGTCATGCGCGCCAGATAGCTACCGCGCATGACGGATCAAAGGACGATTTGTCGCGAAGCCGCGATATCGCTGGCTGCCGGGGCGAAAACCGGCCTTTGCCGGGCGCCTCAAGGGTCGATGACCAATTCCCGTACTCCGAAAGTTCGGCTACGCCGTGGTCATGACGATGGATCTCCAGCAGGCGCTTGCGTCGCGTTCCGCGCAGTGGCTCGTGACCGGGGCGGCTGGTTTCATTGGGTCTCACCTCGTAGAAACCTTGCTCGGGGCCGGGCAGAAGGTGCGTGCGCTCGATAATTTCGCGACAGGGCATCGCAGCAACCTCCGAGATGTCCAAGACCGGGTCGGCGCAGCGGCATGGACCGATTTCGACTTCATCGAAGGCGACATTCGCGATCGCGCAACTTGCGCGCGCGCTGTCGACGGCGTCGATCATGTCCTCCACCAGGCGGCTCTCGGCTCGGTTCCGCGTTCGCTGGCGGATCCGCTGACCACGCACGACGTCAACGCCACCGGCTTCGTCAACATGCTCGATGCCGCGCGGCTCGGCGGGGTGAAGCGCTTCGTCTATGCCTCGTCGAGTTCGGTCTATGGCGACGAGCCGAACCTTCCCAAGGTGGAGGATCGGCTCGGGCGGGTGCTGTCACCCTATGCGCTGACCAAGCTCAACAACGAACTCCACGCCCAGGTCTATCGGCGGGCTTATGGATTCGGCTCGGTGGGCCTGCGCTATTTCAACGTCTTCGGGCCGCGGCAGGATCCGAATGGCGCCTATGCCGCAGTTATTCCCCGCTGGACCGCCGCGATGATCGCGGGCGACGATGTCGTCATCAACGGCGACGGGGAGACGAGCCGCGATTTCTGCTATGTCGCCAATGCGGTCCAGGCCAATGTGCGAAGCGCATTGTTCGGACCGGTCGGCGAAGCGGCGCTCCTGAACGTCGCGGTCGGAGAGCGGACCAGCCTCAACCAGTTGTTCGGATATTTGCGCGATGGGCTGGCCGAGCGCGGCGTGGGCTATGATCGCGCGCCGGTCCATGCGGCATTTCGGGCCGGCGATGTCCGGCATTCGCTGGCCGATACGAGTGCCGCCCGGGAAATGATCGGCTACCAGCCCAGCCATGGCATCGCCGAAGGTTTAGCCGAGGCATTGCCTTGGTATATGCAGACCGCCACAGTGGGCGCGCCATAGCCGGGCTTGGCGAGCGGGGGACGAAGGCTTGTGAGTAGCGAAGAGCGCGTAAAGGGCGGCAGCCGCGTTGCGGTAATTGGTCTGGGCTATGTCGGCCTGCCGTTGGCGGTGGCGCTGGCTCGCCATTTTTCCGCCGTCGGCATCGACATCGACGATGGTCGGGTCGGCGAATTGCGCAGCGGGCATGATCGCACCAATGAGTTGACCGGCGAACAGCTGGCGGCATCGTCGCTCGAACTGTCGACCGATATCGAGGCAGCGGCGGATGCGGACGTGTTCATCGTCACCGTGCCGACGCCGGTCGACCATGCCAACCGGCCCGATCTCGGCCCGGTGATGTCGGCGACGCGCAGCCTGTCGAAGGTATTGAAGCCGGGCAGGGGCACGATCATCGTCTATGAGAGTACCGTCTATCCAGGCGTGACCGAGGATCTGTGCGGTCCGGAGATCGAGAAGCTGGCGGGGCTCAAGCGCGGTGTCGACTTCTTCCTCGGCTACAGCCCCGAGCGGATCAATCCCGGCGACCGCGAGCATACCGTCGATCGCATCACCAAGGTGGTCGCGGGCGAAAATCCGGAGGTGCTCGACAAGCTCTGCGCAATCTATGGGGCCGTGACCACCGGCGGCACCTTCCGCGCAGCGTCGATCAAGGTCGCCGAGGCGGCCAAGGTGATCGAGAATGCGCAGCGCGACATCAACATCGCCTTCGTCAACGAGATCACCCAGATCTTCGGCAAGATCGACATCTCGATCTGGGATGTGCTCGCCGCGGCCGGCACCAAGTGGAATTTCCTGCGCTTCGTGCCGGGGCTGGTCGGCGGGCACTGCATTGGCGTCGATCCTTATTATCTGAGCTATCTGGCGCAGCAGCTCGGCCATTATCCGCGTGTCATCCTTGCGGGCCGCGGCATCAACGACGGCATGGGCGCCTGGATAGCCGATCAGATCCACGAACGGATCGGCAACGGCTCACGGGTGCTAATGCTGGGCCTGACCTTCAAGGAGAATGTGCCCGACCTGCGCAACTCGCGGGTGATCGACGTGGTGCGCCGGTTGGAATGGCTGCGCCACGAGGTCGTGATCCACGACCCACTCGCCGATCCCGCCGAGGCCGAGCATGAATATGGCGTGACGCTCGCCGGCGATGCGCTTGATGGCCGCTACGATGTGGTTGTCGGGGCGGTATCGCACGCTGCCTATGCCGGCCTGCCGGCGGCGACGCTGGCCGGTCTCGTGAACGACGGCGGGCTGGTTGCGGATCTCAAGGGGATGTGGAGCGGCCTCGACCTTCCCGAGCCCGTGCGGCGCTGGTCGCTCTGATCTTGGCCCGCCGCGCCGAGCTTGGCCTGGCTCTGCTGTTCGGGCTCGCCGCCTTCCTGCTTGTTGTCGGCCCGGCGCCGCTCGATCCCACCAATATCGCCTGGCTGTCCGAGAGCGATGCTGCGACCAACTATCTGGGCTGGGCATTTTATCGGGCAGCCCCGTGGAGTTGGCCACCCGCCGCGAACCCGGCCTATGGGCTCGATATCGCTGGCAGCGTGATGATGGCGGATGCCAACCCGCTGCTGGCGATGCCGTTCAAGCTGCTATCGTCGCTGCTGCCGACGCCGTTCCAATATTTCGGATTGTGGCTGCTTGCCTGCTTTCTGCTTCAGGCGACGTTCGGGCACGCCATTGCCGCGCGGTTCAGCGGATATGTCGAACAAAGGCTTGCGGTTACTGCGCTTTTCCTGTTCGCTCCATGCTTCCTGATCCGCATCGCCACGCCGGCCATGTTTCATATGACATTGTGCGGGCAATGGCAGATACTGGCAGCATTGTGGCTTTATCTGTCGCCTGATTTACCGCGCCGCGCGGTGAAGTGGACAACGCTTCTCACCTTGTCGGTGCTGACCCATCCCTATCTGCTGGCGGCTGTGGCGCTGATCTGGCTGGCCGATCTTTTCCGCCTCTTGCTCGCGCGAGCCCGGCCAACGAGCAGGGGCCTGATTGAAAGCGCGATGGCGTTGTTCGCTATGGTCGCCGCCGCGAAATTGTCCGGAGTCTTCTGGCTGGCGCGGCCGGCGAACGCCGTTGCGCAGACAGCGACCGGGCGGCTCGGCCTGAGGAGCTATGGGGAATGGGGCTTCGGCTATTACAAGGCCAATCTTCTCTCGCCGTTCGATCCCGAGAACTGGTCGTGGTTGCTGCCCGATTTGCCCTCCAATCCCGGCGAAATCGAAGGCTTTGCCTTTCTGGGCCTCGGCGTGCTGCTGCTGCTCGCCACGGCCATCCCCCTTGCGCGGCAGGCATGGCTCGAATCACGGAATGCCCGCGAGCATGTGCCGCTGGTTCTTGTCCTTGCTGGACTGATGCTGTTCGCGGTGACGCCGAATGTCGCGGTCGGCACGCACGTCTTGCATGTGCCGTGGCCGGCACCGCTGCTTGGCATCGGCAATCTGTTCCGCAGCAGCGGGCGTTTTGTCTGGCCGCTGGTTTATTGTGCCATGGCGGTCATCTGCTGGACAGTTGCGCGAGGCTTGGGCCGGCGGGCTGGTTCGGCGCTGCTCCTTGTCGCGGCGCTGCTTCAGATCGCCGATAGCAGCGCCGGCTGGCGCGCTTACGCCACGACCTTCGCGCGTCATGGCCGACATTGGCCCAATGCTCTCACCTCTTCATTCTGGCGCGCTGCAGGCCATCGCTACACATCGGTGAGGCTGATCGTCCCGCGCAACCGCTTTCCGGACTATCGCGAGGTTGATAACTGGGCGCTTGCGAACGGCATGACGACAGACCTTGTTTACCTGGCGCGCTATGACGCCGCGGCGCTGGAAGCGGTTACGCGCCAGCGAGTATCCGAATTGCGCCATGGCAGGCTCTCGCCCGACACTCTGTGGATCACCGACGGTGTCGCTGCCGATGCCCTTGCGCGGATGCCACGGCGGATCGGTGACCGGATAGGCATCATCGACGGCATCCCGATCTTTGCACCTGCATTCGGGGACGAAGCCAGCCTTCAGGACTGAGGCGCGCGCCCTGGGCGATGCCGTCCTCATGTTCTCGCTAAAGGCCCGATCACGTCGCGACAGTAACGACCGGCTACCGCAATTTCGCGGAGCGGGCGCCGCTGGTATTGTTGCAGGATTACGGACTACCCCGTGCGAGCGCTGGCCTCGTGATGTCCAGCGGCTATCCTTTGCCGAAGAGGGGCCGGACAGGCGGAGAGGATATAGTCCACTCGGCCTCTCCCCGATTTTTTGAGGGCGCGCGCTCGGCGGCGGCTGGCGGCCGACACAGGGAGGAATAGCAAATGGCACAGTTCACTGGTGGCACGGTAACCGCGGTGCGCCTCGATCAACTGGCCGTCGGGGACCTTCTCGACGCCGATGTGCTCTCCAGTTCGAGCACGTCGCTGAGGCTCGATATGGGCGATGGCGAAATCGACACATTCACGGGTGTCGGCTTCACCTTTGGTAGCGGCGGAGAACCCACAGGCGGGACGATCACCGGCATCAACGTCTCGGTGAACGGCAGCGCGACCCTGGACATAACCGGCCTCTCCACGAGCGCTACGCAGTTCTATTCATTCTTGCCGAACAACGACAATGCGGGGGTATTGAACCTTGTCCTGTCGGGTAACGACAACATGAATGGCTCGTCTTTCGACGATCTGTTGGTGGGGCTCGGCGGCCACGACAATCTGTACGGCCTGGCAGGATCGGACACGCTATCCGGCGGAGCAGGCAACGACCATCTTTACGGGCAATCGGCCAATGGCGGCAACGACGGCGCCGACAAGATTTCCGGGGACGACGGAAGCGATTATCTGCAAGGCAATGCCGGTAACGATACGCTGGACGGAGGAGAGGGCTCCGACAGGATCAATGGCGGCGCCAATGAGGATGCGATTGTCGGCGGCGGCGGCAACGATACCGTCAACGGCAATCTCGGCAATGATGTTATCGACGGAGGGCTCGGCAACGATTCTCTGCGCGGCGGTCGAGGTAACGACTCGATCGTCGGCGGTGAGGGAAACGATGTGATCAGCGGCGACCTCGGCGTTGATAATCTCACCGGGGGCGCCGGCGTGGACTATTTCATCTTCGGCGGGAACTCTGCCAAATTCGAGAGCGCGTCAGCCGATGTCATCAGCGACTTCCAGGATGGTGCCGATCGACTGCACGTCGGGTATAACCCGGTGGCCATCCTGACCGGATCGGTGCAATCCTCTTTCACCGCTGCGGCCGCCGCGGCACAGCAACTTTTCAACGGGCACGCTGGCGATGGCGAAGTGGCCGCGTTGGCGGTCGGGAACGATACCTTCCTTTTCTATTCGAGTACGGGCAACGGCACGGCAGATTCGGCGATCCAGATCGCCAACCTGGCGCCGGGCGCGGTGACGGCCTCCGATTTCATATAGATCAGGATCGCATGCACGGCCATCTAGTCTCGAATAGACCGGATAGCGATCCCGAAGCTATCTATCTTTAAAATAAATACGGGCGAATAGTGACATAATATAAGGAAGTGTACGATGAGTATTCTTCATATCCGTCAATGGGGACATCATCAATTTTGCGTCATACGAAGTGCGGTCGATCCGTACATGAATACGGGCGCATCCAGATGGACGGGTACTGTCGCACTCCTCATCGTGGTCACGGTGATTTGGGAAATTGCGACGACCCAGGGCTAGCCTGCCTGCGTTCTTGTGATTTAGTTCGGCAACGGTCACGCTTGGAAACTTAGAGTTACACACAGTGCACATGTGAAAACAATCTGAATGGCGCCTACTGCTGGCTCTCTACACCAGCGTCAGGCTCGATCCATGCGGAAGACAATGCAGCCCGTCATCCTGATCGGCCCTGTAGGCCGGTGCGCAAGATCCGTTCCGAGCCTTGCGGCCGGCGCTTGACGTGAAGCGGCCGATCCGCTGGCTGCCCTCCCTCAATGCCCGGGCGGAGGCATTCGCCATCATCGGTGGCATCGCCGCTGTAAATGCTCTGGCCGGCAAGCTGGCGACCGCGTTGCACGGCCAAAGCCTGGCAAGCGCACTGCTCTCGCTAGGCGGGGTGAGTGCGATCATCTGGTTCGCCCTGATCGTCATGCTTGTGATTGCCGGCAAGACCGACAAGGTCGAAGCGCTGGCGCCGCTGGACCGACCGGTGCTCGCGTCGATGGCGATCCTAGCCGCCATTCCGTTCAATTTCGGCGGCGCCATCGCTGTGCTTCTCGGCGGAGCCTACCTCCTCGCCACATCGGCGAGCGCATCGGCGACCCGGCGCGTCGCGGTCGTCATGGTCGCGCTCACGGGGCCGCTGATCTGGGGGCGTCTGCTGCTGGCTTTTTTTGGGCCGATGTTGCTCGGATGGGATGCCCATCTCGCTGCCGCCATCGCAGGCTCGAGCGTACAGGGTAATGTCGTCGACCTGTTCGGCGGCGCCGGTCGCTTATATGTCGCTCTCGGCTGCTCGTCGCTGCACAATATGTCGCTGTCCATATTGCTGTTCGTGGTGGTCACTCAGATGCTGCAGCTGAGGCTTAGCCCGGCACTCCTCTCGGTCTGTGTCGCGTCGGCAGCCGCCATGGCGATCGTGAACATCCTGAGACTGGCGACGATCGCGCGCTTTCCCAGCCACTTCGAATATTTCCATGTGGGGCAGGGCGGGGCTCTGTTCGGCCTGGCGAGCTTCGCGGCGGCAATCGCAGTGACAGGAGTAGGCGTTGTCGCTGTCACGCGCCATCATTAGCCCGGCGGCGATCATGGCGTTGCTGATCGCCACGGTCGCTCCGAAGCTGTGGCTCCAGCAGCGATCGACCCATGTCGACGAGTACCATCTCAGCCGTGACATCGCGGCGACCCTTCGAGCGAGGGGCTTCTCGATCGATATGGAGAGCTTTGCTCCTGGCCCGGCCGTTGCCGCTACGCTGGGCCCATGCCGCCTGTTGATCCGTAACGGCGATCGCGCGCGTGAGTTGGGAACCTTGTTCGAGATGGAAGGTGCCGCCGTCGGTCCCCTGACGATCGGTTATCGGGGAGTCTGGAAGCCTGGCCCTGCCGCTGCCCGGGCGATCGTGGAACGCTTCACGCAAGACAGCGCCGCTCGTCTGGGCTTCTTCTTCGCGCGGCCCGCAGTGCTCGCTGTAGCGCAGAGCCGGCGTTGTCCTGAATTGCGCCACCTGCTGGACTCGATAAGCGCGCATTCCGCGCCGGCTACGCAATAGATCGGAAGTGAGGCTGTCGCCCGGCTGCCTTCGAACGCTGCGGCACAAGTATTACTCCCCATGCGGATGCCCGCCCCTGGAGCGGATGATGTATCCAGGTCACGGCATTGCCCTGCCATGCGGCTGAAAAGCTCCGGCCGCATCGTGCTGACAGGCCGCGCGTTCCCCCCTTTGACCCGCGCGGCCTGTCACACATCCGTCGGGCAGCGGCGCCATGCTCTCGCAGGGGCGACGGTAGGATCGCCAACCGTCGTTGAGCCGATCCCATCCCATCCAAATCGCAGAAGTGAATGGATGAGATGCGAAGCCGCGCCCAAAGCGCAACTGCACCTTACCCCTGGAGATTTCCGCCAGACCGCAAAATATGACCTTTATGGAGGGGCTGTGCGGCAATCCAGGTGGATAGAACTGCCAAATAGATGAATGTTATTTTGTAATTGATGATAGCAAGTAAACTGGAAAGATTGGGGTTGGATCGGTTGTATCGAGTGCAGAATGGTGAGTCGATCAACCCAGAATCGTTAACTAACATAGATTAGGCGTAAAGATATTGGTGGATAGAATGGCGCGTGCTAGATGGCGGTGAGGTTCAGTGTAAGCTTAGCTGTCTAAATCGGGGTATTCCTTTTGGGTCGATACACAGCCGCAGCAGGGATGCGACTAGGCTCGGACGTGCCGGTCAGACGTGAGGGTTCATCGACCTTCCCGGATTCGCTTCCTGGGCAGATCTTCGTATCTGTCTTGAGCAATTCGGAAATGAGACGGGCCAGCCTGGCTCAGATGCTCGGCGCCCACGGTTTCTCGGTCGAGACTGATGCGCTGACGCAAGGAGCGCCACGCGTTGCGCGGAGCGGCAGGGCGGAACATGTCATCCTGATCGATAGTCTTGCTGATGCGTTCGGCCTCGCCTCCGTCGCGGACATTCGTATGCGCGAACCCGACGCGAGGATAGCTCTGTTGAGCGACCACTGTGAGCCGGCCGAGCTGCAGAACGCCTTCGCCGCCGGCGTGGACGCCGTGATCCTGTGGAGCGTCAAGCCCGGCGCGCTGGTCTTGATGATCCCGCTGCTCGCCGGCGGTGAGAAATTCATACCTTCGCCACTGGTAGGGTCGCTGGCAGCGATGCTGGGAACGCGCGGTGGTCAGTCGATGGTGGCCAGCCATGCCGGACTTTCGACGCAGCAACTCGATATCTTGCGGTGCCTGGCTGACGGTGCCTCCAACAAGGTGATTGCGAACCGTCTCAGCATCGGGGTCGCGACGGTGCGCGTTCAGGTGCGGACGATCCTGCGCAAGCTGAACATCCTCAACCGCACGCAGGCGGCGATCTGGGCAACCAGGAACGTCGCGATAGCCGGCTTGGCGACCAGCCTTCTCAGCTGACCAAGAGCGGCGGAGCTATAGCGATTTCCAGTCAGGTGAAATCATCTTGCAACTGGGAACTCCCGATAAAATAGCAACATGGGGCGGCCGACCCGGCGCAATCGGGTTGGCAGCCGCTCTAGGAGTCGAGGGCGGCCACGCGCAGCCTGGGCACCGCCGGCTTGCGATCGAATGCCTCCGCCGAAGCTCGTCCGATGCCGGTGTAGCTCATGCCGGCGCGGCGGACTTCATGATCCGGATAGATATTCCGCAGGTCGACGAGGACAGGGTCGTTCATCAAGGACGCGATGCGTCGCAGGTCGAGTGCACGGAACTCGTCCCATTCGGTGACGATGACTATGGCGTCCGCGTCCTCGGCGGCGGCATAGGGATCGGACAGGAACGCCACGTCTTTCATGAGCGGCCGTGCCTGTTCCGCGCCCTCAGGATCATAGGCTTGCACTATCGCCCCGGCATCCTGAAGCGCCTGAATGAGCGCGATCGACGGAGCATCGCGCATATCGTCGGTATTGGGCTTGAAGGTGAGGCCGAGGATCCCGACCAGCTTGCCGCGCACGTCGCCGCCCATGGCGCGAATGACCTTGCGTCCCATCGCCCGCTTGCGGACGTCGTTCACCTTCACCACCGATTCCACGATCCGGAGCGGGGACCCGAAATCCTCCGACGTCTTCAGCAGCGCCAGCGTATCCTTCGGAAAGCAGGATCCGCCATAGCCGGGGCCGGCGTGCAGGAATTTGGTGCCGATGCGGTTGTCCAGCCCGATGCCACGCGCCACGTCCTGTACGTCTGCACCGACGGCCTCGCTGAGATCCGCCATCTCGTTGATGAAGGTGATCTTGGTGGCGAGGAAGGCATTTGCTGCATATTTGATCAGTTCGGCAGTTCTCCTGCCGGTGAACATCAGCGGCGACTGATTGATGTGCAGTGGCCGATAGAGTTCCTGCATGACCTGGCGAGCTTCGGGGTCGTCGGTTCCCACGACGATCCTGTCCGGGCGCTTGAAGTCCTCTATTGCGGCGCCTTCCCGCAGGAACTCGGGATTGGATACCACCCAGGCCGCTGCCGAAGGCGCTTCTTGCCGAATGATGCGTTCGACGTCATCGCCTGTTCCCACAGGCACGGTCGACTTGGTGACGACCACCGTCCGGCCGACCAGAGCGCGCGCGATTTCGGTGGCGGCGGCGAAGACATAGCTCAGGTCGGCATGGCCGTCCCCCCGACGGGATGGCGTCCCGACCGCGATGAACACTGCATCCGCCTGAGCTACCGCCGGCGCGATGTCCGTCGAGAAGGAAAGCCTGCCCGCCTCGACATTGCTGGCGACGAGCGTCGCGAGACCGGGTTCGTAGATGGGCATGACACCGTTTTTCAGGGCTTCGATCTTGTCGATCGCCTTGTCGACGCAGACGACGATATGGCCGAAGTCCGCCAGGCAGGCGCCAGAAACGAGGCCGACATAACCAGTTCCGATCATCGCGATGCGCATAAGATAACCCCTTGGCTGATCAGGTGGTTCAGATTTGATGATATTCGCGGAACCACGACACGAACTTCGGCGCGCCTTGAGCGAGCGTAGTGGCGGGCCTGAACCCCAGGTCGCGCTCGATCGCGCTGATGTCGGAGAAAGTGTTCTTCATGTCGCCGGCCTGCATCGGCCGCATTTCGCGAATGGCGGGGCGTTCGCAACATTGCTCCAGCACGTCGATGAAATGGCCCAGGCGTTCCGGTCTGCTGTTGCCAATATTGTAGATTGCGTGCGGCGTGCGGCTGCCGCCGGCCTTCTCGAGCCCGTCATCCGCTGGCGGATGATCGAGCGCAGCGATCACGCCGCTGACGATATCGTCGATGAAGGTGAAGTCGCGACCCATGTCGCCATTGTTGAAAACCGAGATGGGTCTCCCGCGCAGGATGGCGTCGGTGAACAGCCAGGGCGCCATGTCGGGGCGGCCCCAGGGTCCATAGACGGTGAAGAAGCGCAGCCCGGTTTGCGGCAGCCTGTAGAGGTGCGCGTAGGTTTCACTCATCAGTTCGTCGGCGCGCTTGGTCGCTGCGTAGAGCGAGAGCGGCTGGTTGACCTGGTCCTGGACACGGAAGGGAAGGGTCGCGTTGCCGCCATAGACCGACGACGACGAGGCGTAGACGAGCTGGCGGGTTTTGCGGCTGCGGGCCAGTTCGAGGATGTTGAGGTGGCCCATCAGGTTGCTCTGTGCATAGGCGCGAGGGTTTTCTAAGGAGAAGCGGACGCCGGCCTGCGCGCCCAGGTGGACGATCCGGTCGAAGTCCTCGCCTGCCAGCGCTTCGTCGAGCGCGGTATGATCGGCAAAGTCGCAGGCCGAGAAGCTGAAGTCTCCACCCGCAACCTCTATGTTGCAAAGCCGATCATGCTTGAGGCCCACGGAATAATAATCGTTGAGATTATCGATGCCGATGACGCGTTCGCCACGTTCCACCAGGCGGATCGCGCAGTGCATGCCGATGAACCCCGCAGCACCTGTCACTAACACCGCCATCGATTACCCCATTTGTGCGAACGCTCGATCAGTGCGCAGCTGCGATGCTTGGGGAGTCCGATGTCTTCCAGCACCGCAAGGCGGATCGGTCGGTTGATGCTGTAGCGCAGAAACAGCGGATATCAGCCTGCCCATCGGCGCAGGTGCACAGCCGAGGAGGAGTAGTGCTTCTGCGGTACGGGCCCTGTCGGAGGCATCTGTTGGCTCGCGCCAGGCATTCGCCGCCCTTTACGATGCGGCAGGGCGGCACAAGACGCTGATCAATATGTTTAACTTATGATGTTCTGTCGCCCATCCGGCCGCAGCAAACCGGTCGCGCCGGCTCAAAGTCCTAGCGTAGGTTAGGCCGATCCTTCCCAGAGATAACCGCCGCCCGCTGCAGGCGGCACTACCACGGGAAGGGGCAGGGCATGGCACTGTACACAGGTACTACAAGCAACGATTCCATTATCGGATCCATCGGCGTCGACACGATCAGCGGCTTGGCGGGCAATGATGTGGTGCGCGCCGGTGGCGGCAATGATTACATCAATGGCGGCGAAGGCAATGACAGCCTGTTTGGCGAAGCGGGCAATGATTTCATAAAGGGCAGCGTCGGAGCCGATCTGGTCGATGGCGGCGACGGCAACGATTCCCTGGATGGGGCGCTGGGAATGGACCACCTTGTCGGCGGCCTGGGGAACGACGTGCTTTCGGGGGGTGACGATGCGGATCTGCTGGAAGGCGGCAGCGGTTACGATCAGATCCTGGGGGATGCGGGTAACGATACGCTTAGCGGCGGCGGGGACCGCGATTATCTCGACGGTGGCTATGGCAATGACCTCATCTATGCGGGGGACGGAGACGACGGCTTCTTCAACGAGATCAATCCGGCAACCGGGAAGCTCACAACCCAGGCGGTCGGCGGCGGCGCGGGCAATGACACGATCTTCGGTGAAGCGGGCAATGATAGCCTGAAAGGACAGGCTGGCGATGACCATGTCCATGGTGGCCTCGGCGCAGACCGGGTGGACGGCGGCGATGGCAACAACCTGATGACGGGCGGAGAAGGCAACGACACCCTCTCGTCCGAATATGGCATGGACACCCTTTCCGGCGATGCTGGCAATGATAACCTCCAGGCCGGTGCCGGCGATGACCGGCTCGATGCCGGCGACGGCAACGACTCGGCGAACGGTGAGGCGGGCAACGACATCATATATGGCGGCGCCGGTACCGACCTGTTGCTCGGCGGGGCGGGCGACGACCAGATTCACGGCGACGGCGGCTTCGACAAAATATTCGGTGAACTCGGTAGCGACCGGCTCTGGGGCGGCAGCGACGCCGACTGGTTCGTGTTCAAGGGGGCGGGGGCTCTCGATGGCGGCGACCATATCGAGGACTTCGAGAACGGCCTGGATCATATCGTCCTCGAGAAGCTCGGTGTCGGGAGCTACCGGGCCGGCGGCGGTGCAGGCACCGTCTACGCCCACGACCTGGCGAGCGGAGCAGTAGGGCTCGACGTCGTCACATCGACCGGCATCAAGATGAGCATCGTCGTCGAGGATCCCGCCGGCACCCTGAATGCCGCGAGCTTCTCGGCTGCGGATTTCATCTTTGCCTGAGCCGGGCGGCGTAACACCTGCCATAGCGTAGCTCGTGGGCAAGGCGCAAAGCACGCCTTTCGAGCGGCCGCGATGCCTCCTCCGAGGCCGAATGATCTCGGAAGAGTGGTGTTTTGCCGAAAAACTGCGCGATATGGTGCTCCCTCGACCGCTCCGAAAGGACGGGTTGGGGGAGCATCTCCATCGTGGCAACGAATGCCGAGCAGAGCGTATCGACGAGGACCATGGTCACCGACGGCCCGGCGAGGCCGGAGGCGCGGACCGGCTCGGCCGAGTTCAACGTCGCTGCCCACGGGCTGCGCGGCGTAGCGTCGGTGCTGGTCCTCGCGGCCCATATCGCCGGCGGCACCGCCCGCCATATCTATGCCGGCAATGCGAACTATGTCTCGCTGGTCGAGCATCCCTGGTATCTCGGCACATTCGGCGTCGAGATTTTCTTCGTGATCAGCGGGTTCGTGATCCTGCCGAGCGTCATGAAATATAGTCTGGGCGAATTCGCGCTGCGCCGGTTCGTGCGCATCTATCCGCTGTTCTTCATATTCTCGCTCTTCTTCGTGGCGCTCAACGCCGTGACGAACGCCTATCCGAATCTCAACGACCTGCGCACGGTCATCGCCGGCCTGCTGTTCGTGAACCTTTTCACGGGCACGGAGCAGCTGACGCCCAATGCATGGAGCCTCAGCTTCGAGATATGCTTCTACGCGCTTACCGCGCTTGTGGTGACATTTGGAGTCAAGCGCCGCACTGCCGTAGCCGGCGCCCTGTCCGTCGGCGCTGCTCTGGCGTTCCTCATCGCCTTCCCGATCACCTGCTATTTCATCATCGGGCTGGCCCTGCGGCTCAGCTTCAGGCCCCATCGACAGGCGACGGCGGTCTCCCGGGTCGCCGAGGCGGCAAGCCTCGCACTGGTCATCTGGTTCGCCAGCCGCGCCCATTTCGACTATACGACATGGTCGCAGTTTCAGGACCCGGTGGTGCTGCCGATCCTCGTTTCGCTCAGCACCTATTTCTACCTTGCCTTGCAGCAAGGCAGCCTTACGGCCGGGGCGCTGGACAGGCCGGTCTTCCGCTATATCGGAACCGTGAGCTACAGCCTCTATCTGGTGCACCCCTTCGCCTATTTCGTGCTTCGCGCGATGTTCGTGCGCTACGGCCTGTTCACCGACAACATTGCGCTCTCGATGGCATTGTTCGCGATCGCGGTGTTCGCGGCGTCCTTCCTGCTGACCCATTTCGCACATGCGCTGTTCGAGCGCTGGCCCTATCAGCGGGTGTTCCATCAGGCGGTCTATCGGGAAAAATCGACCTCATCCGCCGCGGCGGCGGCACGCTGATGCCCTCGAACATGCCCATGGCCTGGCCAGACACCGTCGGCGACGAGCCGATGCCACATGCCGTGATCGCTGCGATCTTCCTGTCCAGCTATCTGACATGGCGTCCCTCCCACGACATCATGTTCACCCTCAGCGACGCGCTGTTCCTGTTGGGGTTCGTGCGGCTGGCCTACCGCGACGGCATCCCTCTCGAGCCGTTCCGATTCCTGACCACCATCTGGATGTGCGGCTTCGTGATGTTGGTCTCCGGCCTGCTGATCGGTTCGATCGATGGGCCGGCGCCGTCGCGGTGGCTGATCGTCTCGTGCCAATATCTCTTCGCCTGGGTTGTCCTGCCCATGATCCTTCTGCGGCGATCGCCCGAGCAGAATGTCGCGATGATCAAGGCGATGATATGGGGCGTCTTTGCCGTCAACCTGTTCGGCGCGCTGGTCTATTTCACCTACACCGGAACCTTCGAGGACGCGCAGAACCTGTTCGGGCAGGATTTCCTGTCCGGCGGCCGGCGTCTGGGCGGGTTCACCGGCGATGCCAACTGGAACGGGGCGGTGCTCGCGATGACGGTTCCTTTCGTCATCTTCCTGCGCGCCAAGGGCTATGTCGGGAATGTTGCAACAATGCTGTGGCTCGCGGTCCTCCTCCTGGGAGTGATGCTCAGCGCCTCGTTCACCGCCTTCGTCAGCTGCGTTGCAGCTCTCGCGATTTTCATGGCGGTCGGCAACATCTGGCCAAGTCCGCGATCGGTCGCCGTGGCCGGGGCGAGCGCCCTGTTGGGCTTGGGAGTGTTTGTCGACCTCGGCCTCAGCCTTCCCGCAACCTTCGTCGCCCGCGTGGGCAGGGCCATTGGTAGGGGCGACATATCCGAAGCCGGCACCTATGAAGGCAGGATGCAGCTGATGCGCGAAGCCTGGGGCCTCGTCGAGCAGCATATGCTGGTAGGCGTCGGCGCGGATCAATATCGGGTCATCAGCGCGCTCGGCGCTCCGGTACACAACATGTACCTGCTGCTCTGGGTCGAGGGCGGGCTGATCTCCCTGGTCGGATGGATGGTGCTGCTGGCGGTGCTGCTCGCCGCGGCCGTCAACGCCTATCCGCGCGACCGGCTCGCGACGGCACTGGCCCTGTCGGTGACGTGCAATTTCATCATCGCGTCGATGGCGAGCCCGCACATGTACGCGCGGCTATGGGCAGTTCCGGTCCTGCTTGCCGTCGCCGTCTCGCTGGAATTGACGGTGTTCCCCGCGCGGGCACGGCGGCGGGCGTCCACCCGGCCTGTCGGGCAATTCGGGCGAACCCGTGTCGAGAGCTGATCTTGCGGTAGTTCATGCCGTCGAACCCGCGCTGATGGTCGGCAAGCCATCGCACATCGCGCTGGTGGTCGCGGGCCTCGGCGCCGGCGGCGCCGAACGGGTGATCAGCCTGCTCACCAGCGACTGGGCCGCGAGAGGTCGAATCATAACGATCGTCGCCTTCGATTCTCCTGATGCTCCGATATTTCACCGTCTTCATCCGGCCGTGCGGGTCGTGCGGCTCGGCATTTCCGCAGGGGGATGCAAGCGGCTGAAGGGACTGCGGGCGGTGGTCAGGCGGTATCGGGCGTTGAAGGAAACGCTCGGCGCGCTGAAGCCGGATGCCACCATATCCTTCCTGACGAAGATCAACGTGCTGACCTTGCTCGCTAGCCTGGGCACCGACCGCCGCGTCGTGGTGTCGGAGCGCAATAATCCTCGTCTGCAGCACGCCAGCCGATTATGGACGATCCTTCTCGCACGGCTCCATTGGCGCGCCGATGCGATCGTCATGCAGACTCGTAAAAGCTGCGAGTGCATCGGCACCAAAGCCCGATGCCGGGCTCGCGTGATTCCGAATCCCATCGAGATCGCCCCGGTTATCGGCCCTGTGCGCTCATCCTTCGTCCTGTCGGCGACTGGCCGGCTGACGTGGCAGAAGGGCTTCGATATGCTGATCGACGCCTTCGCGGCGATTGCCGATCGGCATCCACAATGGACGCTGGCGATCTGGGGGGAAGGCGAGTCCCGAGATGCGCTCGAACGGCAGATCAGCGACTATGGTCTCTCCGAGCGGGTCCAGCTTCGCGGCAACAGCCGATCGCCCGGGCACTGGGTGGGACAATCGGACGCCTTCGTGATGTCGTCGCGATATGAAGGCTTCGGCAACGCCTTGGGCGAAGCCATGGCGGCGGGCCTGCCGGTGGTGTCGTTCGATTGCGACTATGGGCCGTCGGAGATGATCCATCACGAGCATGACGGCCTGCTGGTTCCTCCGGATGATGTCGGCGGCCTGGCCGCGGCGTTGGATCGACTATTGAGCGATGCGGATCTTCGCGCCCGCCTGGGAAAGGCGGCATTGGCGACCGGTACGCGGTTCAAGCCGAGTGCCATCATTGGCCAGTGGGATCGGATGTTGACGGATCTCGGGGTGGCGTGAACGCCATCAGCCTGCTGGATTCTGGCGGAGTATGACCCGGTCCCTGCTGGCTCAGCGCTGCGCGATCAGCGCCGTGCTGCGGGCATCGAGGAATTCGTCGAGATTGGTCCAGCCATCGCCGTTCCTGTCGCCCCAGGCATCGAACCGATGCGGATTGAGTCCGTGGGCGTTTTCCCAGTCATCGGCCATGCCGTCTCCATCCGCATCGGGATAAGGTACGCCCGGATCGAGTTCGGGCAACTGGCCGGCGGCTTTGACAATATGTCCGGTGCGAGCGACGACATCGGCGATGATGCGGCGGTCCAGGCTGTCGCGGGGCATCGCACCGGACCCGGCGAGGACTGTGGCATAGGCTTGTTGCGCGCTGCTGGGCTTGACCGTCAGCGGGCAGGGCGGGTTCGATATACGAACCGAGGCGATCCGCTGATTTTCCTTGGCGAGCCCGTCGAAGAGATTCCCCTCCTCGTAGAGCTGCGCAGCACCCTTCGAGCCGACCGACTGGGAGACGAGGCCATGGGCCTGGCCCGCCACTGTGTCCGGGCCGGCACGGAAGTAGTTTCCGACGATGGTGACCGGGGTGCCGCCATAGCTTTCCCATATCTCCGCAAACTCGAACATGCCATTGTACAGGACGTTGTTGACGACCTCCACGCACGAACCGGGCGGGAAGTTGATGTCGGGATTGCGGTCGCCATTATGCGCGCAAAGGTTGCGAATGAAACTGAGCTTCTGGGGACCGACCGGATCGCTGGCCAGCAAGGCGCATTTGTCATGCCGAGGAATGCCCTCGGCGAAGATCGAGTTGGATATCGTCACCTCGTCATTCGCGGCATAGCCGCCGATATTCTCATCGAGCGACCAGGAGGTGCTGACATGATCGATCATTACGCGGCGGCTTCCCTCGATGATGATCGCGCTGTTCGCTTCGCGCTTCTCGCCGCGAAGATCGGGCCGGACCCGGATATGCTGCACGATGACATCGTGCGTGCTCTTTATCACCAGCGGCGTGTATCCGTCGCGTCCGCCGCCATGGGTGAGGATGATGCCGCCGCCTGGCGCGGTCTGACCGGCGATCGTGATGTAAGGGTTGTGGATGATGGGGCGTTCGGTGGTGAAGCGAATCACCCCGGCAACCCTGAAAACGCAGATCCTGGGCCCCGTCATGTCGATGCAGGCGCGCAGCGAACCGGGCCCGGAATCGTCGAGCGTCGTGACCGCGACGACGCGGCCTCCTCGCCCGCCAACGCTGATCCGGCCATAGCCTTCGGCTCCCGGAAAAGAATCCTTCAGGGGCGTCGTGACGACGGCGAAGGGAGGGGACGCCGGCGTCGCCGGACCGCACGCGACCAGCACAGCGCCCATCATCGCGACAGCAACGGAAATGAAGGATTTCAATGGTGCTCTCTCAATAGACCATGTGCAGGCCGAGTGTAGTACGCCAGCGGGCAAATCGCTCGTCTGGATCGTCTGCCGATCGCCGCGAGTGGGTCGTGCCCAGCGACAAGGCGAAGTGGCGGTCCAGCAGGTAGCGTAGTTCCAGCTCGCCGCTCTTATAGCGTTGGTCCTGGCCGATCGAACCGCGATAGTGGACGTCGCGCAGGCCTGCCGAGGCGTGCAGCAGCAGATTGTGGCGAACCTCCTGCTCGACCGTCAGCGTGAAGCGCGTATCCACCCGACCGACCGCACCGGCGCGAATGGTGGCGACATCGCCGCGGAAGCCGTCGATGGACACCGACGTTCGCCGCTGAGGACGCCAGACGAGGCGCGCATTGGCGCCGACGCCATGAAACGAACGCAGCACCGGCGACTTTGGATTGGACTTGAAGACCCCGATGCCGGCATCGCCCTGCAACTTGTCGGCAAGGTCGAACGATACGCCGGTCAATATGCCGGTAGTGGTGGCGTCGCGGTTGACGCCGCTGCGGTCGACGCGAAGCCGCGCATCGCGGTGATTCACATAGGACTCGGCAAATACCGAAATGCGGTGGGTCACCTTGACAAGGCCACGCGCTGCGACCCGATAGGTCAGCAGGTCGCGATCGGCGTCCCGCAGGGGCAGATAATCGATCTTGGTCGCCTGCAGGTCGACGGCCGCACCGAACCTGCCGCCCTGTACGCGGTAGCCGATCTCTCCGGACGTGATGTTCGTCAATGCCGGCGGCCGGGAGCGATCCGTCGTGGCCTCCGGATCGCTGCGGCGTTCGAAGCCACGGTCGAACCTGAGGCTGGCTGACAGAGTTTGTCGCCGGGTCAGGTTCGTCTTCGAGGCGACGCTGCCGCCGAACAGGTTCACATTTTCCCGGCTGTTGTCGATGTAGCGGATGATGTCGCCATGGGCATCGGCGGTGAGATCAAGCGCGGCTCCCTGTCGCTGGATCTCGACCCGCGGGCTGATCGATACGATCTTGTCGTCGACCTTGGCCCTCCGCGTCGCGTAGATGTTGTCGTCATAGGTCGCGTACAGGTCGAGGGTCGGCCGGACAACGACGGATCCGATGATGATCGTTCTCGGTTCATAGCCGGAGCGTGGCAGGCTGGCGACAGACGGGTCGCGGTCCGCGCTGGCGGCGACGGAAGGTATGCCAACACCGAGCACGCTCGCGAGCAGCAGGTGCCGCATCGCGCGCGTGGAGCGCCGCTGGCAAGGCGTGGCCTGATCCGCCAATTAGAACCAGCCTTCCTTGACGATGATCGCATCCCCCGGGAGGATCGGCGTGTCCTGGGTGGCGACACCCCGCCGCGCGGTGCGGGTAACGGTTGCCTGCTTGGTATCCGCACGGAAAGTATAGCCGCCCGCGATCGACACCGCGGTCATCAGCGACATGCCGGGGACATAAGGATATTGGCCCGGACGTTGTACTTCACCGGCGATGAAGAAGGGCCTGTAGGTCTGGACCTGGGCGGTGACCCGCGGATCGATCACCAGATTGCGTGCGAGGACCTTGTCCGCGATCAGCGCTTCAGCCTCGCGCAGGGTTTTCCCGGCGACCGGCACGGCACCGATGATCGGCAACGCGATCGCGCCGGTGTCGTCGACCGCGTAGCTGTTCGCCATCGCGTCGAGCCCGAAGACGCTGACCCGCAATTCGTCGCCCGGACCTAGCCGATAGGCCTCGGGCGCCGCGAGCTCCAGCCTCGGAAGCCCTCCGTCGGAACTCGAACAGCTCGCAAGGAGGAGCGATGTCGCCAGGCTGGCGATCAATTTCGTGCGTCGGGTCATCTTCTAACTCCCTCACGAAGACATGTTGGGTGCATCATCATCCGTGGACCTGCTCGCTGGTCGGCGACGCGCAGGGCCAGTTTGCGAGATTCCGGCCCAATAACCGGCCGAGTTCGCGAACATCCTCGCGATAATAGTCCTCGAGCATCGATCGCAGTTCGCTCGTCAGCGCCGGATAGCGGACCGGGCGGGCGACCGCTGCCCGAATGCGCGACAGCATGGGATTGGACCGCAGCGGATCCAGCAGCGGCCGGGCCGGGCGCAGCAGGCGCCGGATCGACAGGGGCAGCATCGGGGCGTGACTGTCGTTGCGGCGATCTTCCATGGCGGGTGGCGAGATGTGGGGCTCGACGCCGATATGCTCGCACGTCTCGGTGATCACCGCGTCGGGCGTCGCCACGACATCGTCGTAGAGGAATATCTTGACCCGTTCGATCGGGATATGTGTCAACAACCTATGGATGTGGCGCGCATAAAGCCCCCCTTCGAGGAAGCGCGCCTGGGTCGTGCGCCTGCTGTCGAGGTAATGGCGCGGATCCTCGCCGACCAGTCCGCGGCGATACCACATGCAATAGTCCGAATAGGCCCGCTCCACCGGGTCGCGCAGCTGGATGATCAGCGGTACGCCGGGAAGGGCCGCTGCGATCCGCGCTGCGGCATCGGGATGGGCGAGATAGTCGGCGGATTTCTCACCAACTATCCGATCGGCAGGCGCCTCAGCGAACAGCGAGCGATACCAGTCGAGGCCCCGATCATATTCGGCGCTGAAGAAGTGCGGCTCGGCATTGGGCAGCCACAGGCGCGGATGATGCCGAAGCTGATGGGAAATCCACGTCGTCGCGGCCTTGACCGCCCCGATGACGAGGAAGGAGGGGAGGCGGTCTGCGGCCATGCTCAAAGACTCGCCTCATCCAGGACCGAGCGCAGCACCCGCCCCATGGCGGTGCAGCTGGCTTCGCTCAGTGTCGGGTCGACCGGGAGCATGATGCTGGTCTTGCCGAGTTCATGCGCCACCGGCAGCGATTGCGACGGGCCGAGGCCGGCCGCCGTGAACGCCCGCTCGCGGTAGATTTCGGGGCAGATGCCCGTCTGGCAGGGTATGCCGCTCGTCCAGGCTTCTTCGACGATGCGATTGCGGTGCCAGCCGGAACGCAGCTCTTCCGGCCGGACGAACGCGTAGAATTTGTAATAGGCGTGCCCGATCCCGCTGGTCGGCTCTACAAGGCGAAGTCCGCGGCAGCCCCTGAGTTCCTCGATCAGTGCCGCCGCGTTGCGCCGGCGGATCGCTATCCACCCGTCCAGCTTCGTCAGCTGCACCAAGCCGATCGCGGCCTGCACCTCGGTGAGGCGGTAATTGCTGCCGAAGCCGGTGTGCAGCCAGCGGAAGCCCCGCGCGGCATTGGGGGTGTGGGTGGTGGTCCGATCTTTGCCATGGTCCTTGATCGACCAGGCGCGCAGCGCCACCGCCTCGTCGCGGAAGACCATCATGCCACCTTCGCCGCCGGTCGACATGATCTTGTCGGTGCAGAAGGAAAATGCGGCTGCATCGCCAAAACCGCCGACCGGCCGGCCATGGAGGGTTGCGCCATGCGCTTGCGCGCAATCCTCGATCAGCTTGATGCCATAATGATTGGCCAGCACGGCGATCTCGGCAACGTCGGAAGGGTATCCGCCCAGATGCACGACGATGATCGCCCGCGTGCGCGGGGTGAGCCGGGCGGCTACGAGATTGGCGTTGAGGCCCTGCGTCACGGGATCGATGTCGGCGAATATCGGCTTGGCGCCGCACGCCACGACGCAACTCGCCGAAGCCACGAAACTGCGCGCGGGAACGATGACTTCGTCGCCGGGACCGACCCCCAATGCGCGCAGCGCGACCTCCAGCGCCAAGGTCCCGTTCGCGATGGCGACACCGTGGGGAAGGCCGCACATCGCAGCGAACTGCTGCTCCAGCCGCGCGCAGCGTTCACCATGGTGGAGCGAATTCACCCGACCGGTGCGCAGGACCTCGGTGACGGCGGCAATCTCGTCTTCGGCGTAAACCGGCCAATGCGACACGATCCGGGGTGCCTCTTCGGTGGCGTGGAGCAAATCTTGCGGCATGCGCATGATGGGAGAAGTCCTCATTGCTATCCTTACACCTGCTGGGAGTCGGTGGTCTCGCCAGGCCATGATCGCGTCGCGGCGACGTTCATGCTCAGCTTGTGGGTGACGCAGGGAGCGTCGGCGCGGGCGGGATCGAGCAGCCGGAAAAGCAGCGCCCTGGCCTTGTCCTCATTGTGGTTGCGAACCGCTTCGGCGAGGTCGTTGATGCCCCGCCGCAGCGTGTGCATGGCAACCGGCGTCGGCGCCGCCTCGAACACCCCGGGAAGCTTCGACGGCAGGCGCTCCTCGCGCTCGTCGAACAGCTCCTCGTAAAGCTTTTCACCGGGCCGCAGTCCAACGATGTCGATGGGTACGTCGCGGTCGGGTTCCAGTCCCGACAGGCGGATCATGCGGCGGGCGATGTCGATGATCTTCACCGGTTCGCCCATGTCGAGGACGACGATCCGCCCGCGCTGGACGTCATGCTCCATCGCACAGGCCGTGCTGTGCAGGATCAACTGCACCGCTTCGTGGACCGTCATGAAATAACGGGTGATGTCGACATGGGTGACGGTGAGCGGCACGCGCCGTTTGAGCTGACGCTGGAACAGCGGGATCAGCGATCCGCTCGAACCGAGCACATTGCCGAACCGAACCGTCATGAACCGCGGTGCCGAAGGCGAGCCGGCGCCCTCGAGGTCCAAGGCCTGGCAATAAAGTTCGCCAAGGCGCTTGGTGGCGCCCATCACCCCGACCGGATTGACCGCCTTGTCCGTAGACACCTGCACCATGGCTCGCGCGCCGTAGCGGTGGGCCGCATCGGCGACGTTGCGGGTGCCGAGCACATTGGTCTGGATGCCCGAGCAGATGTTGGTTTCCACCAGCGGCACATGCTTGAGGGCGGCGGCATGGAACACGAACTCGGGCCGGTGCCGCGCAAACGCCGCCATGACATGCTGCCGCTGCCGGATCGAGCACAGCGTGGCCACACAGCGCACGTTCGGGAAATGCTCCCGAAGTTCGAGCTCGATCGAATAAAGGTTGAACTCGCCCGCATCGATCAGGATCAGTTCGGCCGGGCCGATCGCGGCGATCTGCCGCACCAGTTCCTGGCCGATGGTGCCGCCGGCACCGGTCACCAGCACCCGGCTGCCGACCAGCAGCCGGGACACCACGGCTTCGTCGAGCGCCGCCTGCGGCCGATCCAGCAGGTCGGCGAGGTTGACCACCTCAAGGTCGAGCGACTTGCCGATCGCGGTGGGCGGCGGCGCCCGCAGCACGGACAGGCCGAGCGTTTCCGCGGCCGTCACCAGTTTCAACTTGCTCGAACCCTGGAGCGGCTTCGGCCCTTCCGCGATGATCAGGCAGGTTGGCCGCTGGTTCTGCGCGGCAAGCTTGCCGACGACATGCTCGATCGCCTCGATGCCGCCCAGGATGGGCACGCGGCGCAGCTTCATCGCGATATCCTGGTTGCCCGCGTCGAGTATTCCAACCGCAACATGCTCGCGGTCGGGGGCCGACTCCAGCTGTCGCAGGACGATCTCGACATGCTCAGGCAGTCCCGCAATCAGGGTACGTGCCGGCTTTTTCGGTGCATGGACGTCTTCGCGCGCGCCGAGCGAGAAGCCGTAGTCGCGCAACCGCTCGCTGAAGATCCTGCGCCAGAGTCTGCCGCCGGCCAGGATCGGCATCAGCACGAGCCATTGGATGATCGGTACCGAAGAGGGCAGCCAGCCCGCCCTTGACGTAATCACCAGCGCAAACACCGGGATGATGATCGAGATCGTGGCGGCCTCGGCGAGCGCGACAAGATCGTTCAGCGATCCGAGCCGCCACATCCGGTCATAAACGCCGCACAGATGGAAGACGACCAGTCCGCTAACCAGGAAGACTGGTAGGTTGATCGTCATTCCGTGCAGCATGGCCGGTGGGATGTGGCCATTCATCCGCAGCATGAACGCCACGCCAAGCGCCGCGCAGATCGCGCTCGCATCGTATAGCATGAAGGTTAGCTTGCGCCATTTCCTGCGCTGTACTGCGGGAACAACCATGGTCGTCATCGGAGTCTTCCCCCGTTTGATGTGGCGACGAACTGTCTCGCTATCTCCGATGCGGACGCGAACTAGGCACCCCTTGCCTGTTCGCTAACGATAGCCCTGCAGCGCGGGGCGGGAAGGCGAGCATCGGGAGGAATCGCGGAGGGGTAGCGCGGCTTCCATTGGGAGGGGCGGTAGCTGCGTGGAGGATATTTTCAGCTCAAATGGAGTGCTCCCCAACCCTGCCAATTGGCACGGGGGATCGTTGGGATAGTCACCAGAATCGATCTGAATAGCGCGGCGCTTTTGGCTAGTCTCGCACTCGTCAGATGCATCGGCGGGGGATTGCTGATCATGCGCAATCGAACACGACAACTATAAGATGAAAGTTCTCCATATCATCACTGGCCTCAATGTGGGGGGTGCCGAGACTATGCTTGCCCGCCTGCTTGAGCATCGCGTTCAGTCGCCCGACATCCTTCCAGAGGTCATCTCCTTGATGGCGCCAGGACAGGTCGGCCGACGGATCGCTCTCACGGGAACGCCGATCCACAGCCTTGGCATGCGCGGTGGCGTGCCGACGCTCGCCGCGGCCATGCGCCTTGTGAAGTTCACCGAAAGTATAGCGCCGGACCTGATCATCGGCTGGATGCATCACGGCCAGATCGCCGCCACCTTGGCTGCAACGGTATCGAAGGTGCCGATGCTGTGGAACGTCCGGCACTCTCTCAGCGGCTATCGCGAAGAAAAGCCGATGACCCGCGCACTGCTGAGACTGGGCGCCTGGTTGTCGCGCAGGCCTGCCGCGATCATCTACAATTCGCGCGTTGCATCACGGCAATATACCGCGTTCGGATATTGCGCGCGTCGCGCCATGGTAATCCCGAACGGCTTCGACAGGAGCGGTTTCGCAGCCCGGGCCGAAGGCAGGGCAGCCCTTCGCTTGCGGTTGCGGGTGCCGGGGGATGCGCTTGTGATCGGCACCGTCGCGCGCAACCACCCCATGAAGGACGTGCCCAATCTTCTCGCCGCCTTCGCCGAAGTCCGGCGGGTGCGCAACGACGCTCACCTGCTGGTGGTGGGGGATGCGATGGACCAGCCATCGCCGGCTGCGGAGCGGATCCTGGCGACGCTGCCGCCGGCGAGCTGGACGCTTGCGGAGCACCGCAGCGACGTATCCGCCTGGCTCGCCGGCCTCGATATCCTGGCGCTGCCCTCGGCATGGGGAGAAGGCTTTCCGAACATCGTGGGTGAAGCGATGGCTTGCGGCGTCCCCTGCGTGGGCACCGACGTCGGCGATACGGGCTGGGTAATCGGCTCGACCGGTGTCGTCGTTCCGCCATGCGATGCCCCAGCTCTGGCCGCCGCACTGATCGAACTGGCGGAGCTGGGCGAGGACGGGCGGCGCGCACTCGGTCGGGCTGCGCAGGATCGGGTCGACCGCCATTTCGCGCTGCCGGCCGTCGTCGGGGATTACACCGCCCTATTCCGGAAGTATGCCCGGCCATCCTGGCCTGCGCCGGCGGTGCGCGGTCCGGCCGCAGGAGCCGATGTCCCATGAAGATCATCGTGGTGGCGAGCCTCGCTTTCTCGCTTGTCAATTTCCGAGGCCGCCTGCTCAAGGATATGGTCGCCAACGGTCACGAGGTATTGGCCTGCGCCCCGGACGACGATCGTGTGGTTGCGGCGCAGTTGGCCGCAATGGGTATAGGCTTTCGGGTGATGCCGATGGCGCGTGCCGGCCTGAATCCCCTCGCGGACATCCGGACGCTGGCCTGGCTCGTCAGCTTGTTCCGCAAACAGCGTCCCGATCTTGTGCTGGCCTACACACAGAAGCCAATCGTCTATGCTGGCATCGCCAGCCGGATTGCCGGTGGCATCCGTTACTTCGCGATGTGCAGCGGTCTGGGCCACGCCTTTGCGGATAACGGCGCGCGCTGGCTGCGCTGGCTGGTCGCCGCATTGTACCGGGTGGCGCTCAAGCGCGCCGAGGGCGTTTTTGTTTTCAATGCCGACGATCGCGGCGAGATGCTGCGGCACCAGATGATCCGGCCCGACATGCTGGTCGTACAGGTGCCCGGGACGGGCGTGGATCTCCAATATTATACCGCGGTGCCGATACAGCCTGGCCCGCCGCGCTTCCTGATGATCAGCCGCCTGCTGAGCAGCAAGGGCCTGTCCGAATATGTCGAAGCCGCACGGCGCATCCGCAAGCGGCACCCGCATGTGCGTTTCCGGTTGCTGGGTCCGCTGGACCCCAATCCCGCCGGGATCGGGATGGCACAGATCGAGGCGTGGGCGGCGGAAGGCGTGATCGAATATCTCGGCGAGGTGCGGGATGTGCGGCCGAGCCTTGCCGCGGCGAGCGTCTTTGTCCTGCCGAGCTGGTATCGCGAGGGGCTGCCTCGCTCGATCCTCGAGGCCATGGCGATGGGACGCCCGGTCATCACCACCGACATGCCCGGCTGCCGCGAGCCCATCGACGAGGGTTCCAATGGCCTGCTGGTCGCGCCGCGCAATGTCGAATTGCTGGAGGCCGCGATGATGCGGTTCGTGCGGCAGCCTGGCCTTGCCGCCACAATGGGCGCCAGCGCACGGCGCACCGCAATCGGCCGCTTCTCCGTGCAGCGTGTCAACGAGATATTGCTGTCGACAATGCAGTTGTTCGCGCCGGTCGGTGCTGTGCCGCTGCCGCCAAAGTTGAGCGGCCGCGCGCCGCACCTGGCCGCATGACTGTCGCCCGCCTCCGCGATATCGCTGTCGCCGCCTTCGGCCTGTGCTTCCTGGCGCCGCTGTTGGGGATCGTCGCAGCGTCGATCATGGCATTGGACGGGCGTCCGTTATTCTTCCTGCAGGTCCGCGGCGGACTGCACGGCCGCAATTTCGTGCTGTTCAAATTCCGGACGATGGACGCAGCGCGCGACGATGCGGGAGCGTTGCTGCCCGACGAGCAACGCATCACCAGGAGCGGGCGTTTCCTGCGTGCGACGAGGCTCGACGAACTGCCCCAGCTTTGGAACGTCCTCGTTGGGGACATGAGCCTCGTCGGGCCGCGGCCGCTGCTGGCGGCCACGGTTGCCGAGGCGGCGCGGACAGGATCGCCGAGGAACTCCGTGCGACCGGGCCTGACCGGATGGGCGCAGGTCAATGGCAACACATTGCTGAGCGACCAGGACAAGATCGCGCTCGATGACTGGTATGTTGCCAACAGATCGGCCGCGCTGGACCTTCTGATCCTAGGGCGGACATTGGCGGTCGTCTTCTTCGGCGAGCGTCTGAACTCTATAGCAATAGGAAAAGCGCATGCGCGCAGTGATCATCGGGGCGGTTGAGAGCAGCCGCATAGCGGCGGAGTGCCTGCACAAGGCTCCGGGTTGGGATGTTGCGGGAATCGTTTCGCTGCCGCCCGAATTGGCAAGCCGCCATTCCGATTTTGTCGATCTTGCTCCTACTGCCGAACGCGCCGGATGCCCGCTCATCTGTGTCGAGAATGCCAATTCCGACGACGCGATTTCACGGATTGCGGCACTGGCGCCCGATTATCTCTTCGTCATCGGTTGGTCGCAGCTGTGCGGCGAGCGGCTTATGGAGATGACCCCTGGACAGGTGATCGGGTTCCATCCGGCACCGCTTCCTCGTTTGCGTGGCCGTGGCGTGATCCCGTGGACGATCCTCCTCGACGAGCCGATCACCGCGAGCACGATCTTCATGATCGATGGCGGCACCGATAGCGGGCCGATCCTCGCGCAACGCTTCTTCCATGTCGCACCAGACGAGACCGCCGCCACGCTCTACGCCAAGCATATGACGGCGCTCACCGAGATACTCCCGGGCCTCCTTGCGGACCTGGTCGAGGGCACCGCCGCCCCTGCGCCGCAGGATCCGCGCCTTGCCACCTGGGCGGCGCGTCGCCGGCCGGAAGACGGCGAGATAGACTGGAGCGGCAGCGCCGAAGCGGCCTGGCGGCAGGTTCGCGCCTGCGGCGATCCCTACCCAGGCGCGCGAGCGACATATCGCGATGAACCCATCGTCATCAAACGCGCGCGGATCGTCAGCCTGGCCGGGCATCGCGCCGGCTTGGTGGGGCAGATCGTGGAGCGAGGGAGCGAGGGCTTCACCGTACGATGTGGTGACGGGAGGGGCCTGTTGGTTCATGACTGGCAATGGAGCCGGCCGGGGCCGCCGCCGCTGCATTCGAAGCTCGCCGTGCGCGCGGGGGGCTGCGGATGTCGCTGATATCGCGCATATCGCGTGCGCTGGTGCTGGCGCCGCATCCGGATGACGAGATCCTCGGCTGCGGTGGAACCATTTCCAGGATCGCAAGCGGGGAGGGCAGCGTGACGGTCGCGGTCGTCACGCGCGGCCAGCCGCCGCACTTCGACAGCGCACAGGCCGACCATGTGCGCCTCGAAGCGGAGCGGGCGCATAGCCTGCTGGGCGTTTCGAGCACTCGCTTCCTCGATCTTCCCGCCGCGGCCCTCGACCAGATGCCGCTGGCGGATCTCAACCGTGCGATCGGCGAAGTCGTGTCCGACGTTCGCCCCGACACGCTCTTCGTTCCTTTCGTGGGCGATCTGCACTTCGACCACCGGCTGGTGTTCGAGGCAGCCATGGTTGCGGCAAGGCCGCGGGGCAACGACTATCCGGTGCGCATCCTTGCCTATGAAACGGTGTCGGAAACCAACTGGTCGGCGCCGATGCTGTCGCAGTCGTTTCAGCCGAACGTCTTCATCGACATCTCGGATCACCTTGAGGCGAAGCTCGATGCCTTCGCCTGCTTCGCGTCGCAGCTACGCCCCTTTCCCGACGAGCGTTCGCTCGAGACGCTGCGGGCGTTGGGCCTCGTGCGGGGTTCCACCGTCACGCGCTCGGCAGCGGAGGCCTTCATGCTCATCAGAGAGGTCAGTTGATATGGGCATCCCGGTAACATCAGATATTTTCGTAGGAGCCGGCATTCCTCGCAAACCACGGATCGGCCGAGGCAAGCGGCCCAAGCTGCGCATGTTGCTGAGCTCCGCCGGGCGCCGAGTGGGATTGCTGCGCGCGTTCCGGTCGTCCGCAGGCGCGCTTGGGATCGATCTCGAGGTGTTCGCCTGCGACCTGCAGCCGGAGTGGAGTTCTGCCTGCATGGAGGCGGATTATGCCTTCGCGGTGCCCCCGGCGGAAGGCGAGGGCTTCATAAGGACGGTGCTTGGCTTTTGCGAGCGGCATGCCATCGGGCTCGTCGTGCCGACCATCGACACCGAACTTCTGTGTTTCGCGAAGGCGCGCGACAGTTTCGCGATGATCGGTACGCAGGTCGCGGTCGGGAGCTCCAGTCTGGTGGAAATGGCCCGCGACAAATTGGCGACCGCGATATTCCTCGCTGAAAACGATATCCCGTCACCGAAAACGCAGAGCATCGAGGACTTCCTTTCGACCGATGGACCCTGCACCTGGCCGATGATCGCCAAGCCGCGCCATGGCAGCTCCAGTCGCGGCATCCACATCGTCCATGATCGGCGCGCGGTTGAGAATATGGAGTGCGATGAACCCTATATCGTCCAGGAAATGCTGCATGGCCGCGAGTTCACCGTGAATCTCTTCTTCGACGAATTTGGTGAGCTGCGGTGCACCGTACCGCATCAGCGGCTGAAGGTTCGTGCCGGGGAAGTCGAGAAGGGCGTGACCACGCGCGAACCGGCGTTGTCCGAGCTGGCGAGGAAGCTTGCCAGGGCGCTCGAAGCCCGGCCCTTTGGCGCGCTGTGCTTCCAGGCAATCATGAGCGACGACGGAAGGGCATCGATGTTCGAGATCAATGCGCGCTTCGGCGGCGGCTATCCGCTGGCCCACCGGGCCGGTGCGACCTTCACCCGCTGGCTGATCGAGCAACGGCTCAACTTGCCTCGTACGATGAGCGATGATTGGCAGGCCGACGTGGTAATGCTTCGGTTCGACGACGCAGTATTCGTCTGATGCGTTCAGGCCGAAGATCGGACGGCTATGACGCCGTGATGGTCTTCGACCTCGACGATACCATGTACCTGGAGCGCGACTATGTGGAGAGCGGCCTCCGCGCGGTCGGCTCATGGGCCGAGCAGCAGCTTGGGATTGCGGGCCTCTCAAACCGCATGCTTCGGTTGTTCAGGGCTGGATCCCGCGGGCACATCTTCGACGAAGCGCTGGCGGAGGCAGGCGAACTTCATGCGCCCGAACTGATTTCGCGCATGCTCAGCGTCTATCGCCAGCATCGTCCCAAAATAGCACTCGCGGCCGATGTGTCCCGGTTTTTGGCACGCCGTCCTCCGCGAACCGCGTTCGCCATCATCACCGACGGTTTTCTGGATGCGCAGAAGCGCAAGCTCCGGGCACTGGGCCTCACGACTGGTCAGGTAGATCTTGCGGTCTGCACCGATCGTTGGGGGCGGTCACATTGGAAACCGTCACCGCGGGCATTCGAACATGTTCAATCATTTTTTGGAATGCCGGCTGAATCCTGCACCTATGTAGCTGACAATGAAGAAAAAGACTTCGTTGCTCCCATTTGGTTAGGTTGGCGTACCGTTCACATCAAGCGTTCAGAGCGCTTGGCACAGAAACGACCGCTCCCTGCGCCGAAAGTTTGTCGTGAGATCGAAACGTTCGATCAGCTTTGAAAAAATCGACCAATAATTAACCTATCATAGTGCTGCTTCAGTTGTACGGACTAGCCTGTTTAGAACTAACATAGGTTGTTTGGTCTATGGTCCATAACACTGTTTATATTACCTATTTTGGATATGGCGCGAACAAAATGAGCTATCCGATATCGACGTTGCCGTAACCTTGGTTCGTGTTACACATACAAGTGGTCAGATGCTTTCGTAAGAAATCTGATGCGTGATCGAGGTGGCCTGCACTGCCTCATCCATAAGAGCCGATAAATACTCGGACGTTCCGAATATCTACAGTCGCTGACTGGAGAGGGAGGAAACTGAGACCTGTCACTAATATCACGGACTTCAACTCAACAATGGGGGTCTTCTGTGTACAAACAGCTTCACATCGCTATCGTTAGCCAGAACGAGATAGAGCGCGAAGGTCTTCGCCGTATCTTGATCGAACAATCCTTCGAGATCATCGGTGTCCATCGCGATCACCATAGCCTCGACCTGGAGCCGTTCATGATGCGGCCCGATATCGTCCCGATCGTGATCGTCGACGCGGTGACGGAGGAGGAAAGCCTCGAAACCTGCCGCTTCCTCAACGCGAACTGGCCGGACTGCAAGATCGTCATCTTTGCAGCCAATTGTCAGAGCCAGAGAGTGGCAGACGCCTTCCAGGTTGGTATCGACGGCTATGTCGGCAAGCACACGTCCTGCGAGAGCTTGGGCGAGATGCTCAAGCTCGTCGCCCTCGGGGAGAAGATGATCCCCTCGCAGGTGCTCTTTGACCTTGCGCTGCTCAAGTCAGAAAACATGTCCGGCGAGATGAGGGTTTCGCTCGGTGAAGCCAATCTTTCGGATCGCGAGCTCGAGATATTGCAGGGGCTCATTCGCGGTGAACCGAACAAGGTCATATCGCGGCGGCTGACGATCACCGAAGCGACGGTCAAGGTTCACGTAAAGTCCATCCTCCGCAAGGTCGGGGTGATGAACCGGACCCAGGCTGCGATCTGGGGAATGAGCAGAGGTCTTGTGAACGTCCCCGAGGCCATTCCATCGACATCCATGCCGGTGGTCAGCGCAGCGCTCCTCAATGGCAGCTCCTGCCTTCACCAATAGCCCGGGCCGAACATTGTCGAGCGGCCGGCAGACCGCTTCAGTAGCGAGGGTACGCACATGCCGAATGCACATGCGCTGAGCATTCCGGAGCAGGGACGCATCAACCCGGATCTCACGATATCCGCCATCCACCGCCAGCCCGGAACGCGAACCGGCTATATCGGCCTGGCAGATGCGCTCCGCGTCATTCGCCGCCGGATCGGCGTGATTCTGCTGGTGGTCGCGCTCGCCTTTGTTGCTGCGCTGCTGTTCCTGGCGACGACGCCGCCGACATTCAAGGCGACCACGACCGTGATGGTCTTGCCCGCCGACCAGGGCCTGTCGTCCTCGGTGCCCAACATGGTGCCGACGGCCACCGACGACGCAGCGATCCAGACAAAGGTCGAACTGCTGCAGTCCCGCGCGCTGATGAAGCAGACCGCCCAATCCCTCCGGCTAGCGGACGACAAGGAGTTTTCTCCACCGGTGCAGGACCGGTCGTGGACCGATAGCCTCTTCGCATTTCTCACGCCCGATGCTCCCGCACCGCGTGATTCGAGCGACCTGGCGGAAATGGCCGAGCGCGCCCGCAGCGAGGCGATCACCGACCGCCTGATCGACCATATCAGCGTTGCGCGCATCGCACGCTCGAATGTCATCGCCATCACGGCCTCGTCGATGGATCCGGCGAAGGCCGCACTGATCGCCAATCGCCTGGTGGAAACCTACATACATAATCAGATCGACGAGGCGAACGACAGCCAGCGCCGGCAGATAAAGGCGCTCTCCAAGCGTGTTGCGGAGGTCCGCTCCTATCTGGAGCGCGCCGAACTCGCGGCTGCAGCCTATCGGCGCCAGCACGGCCTGTTGAGTTCTCAGCCCGAAGGCACGGCCAGTAACGAGGTCAGCCAATTGTCCGGGCTGCGCGTCCAGGCGATGTCGGACAGCGCGAACGACGGGCGCAGGGCAGCGGCCGTCCTGCCGGGTGGCGCGCCGGTCGCGACATCTCCCCTGCTGACTGATCTGTTGCAACAGGAAACGATGTTGTCGCGAAAGGTCGCCGAACTGACGACCTTCTATGGCCCCGGCTATCCGCAACTGATCCAGGCCGGGGCCGAACTGACGGCACTGCGATCCAGGATAAGGCAGGAGAGCACGCGGATCCAGGCTGAGCTTCGCGCACAGGCGGCCGCCAGCCAGGCCAGGACCGCGGCCGTTGCAGCCGCGATATCCGGTCTCAGAAACAGGTCGTTCGGCGATGGGCAGGCGGCCGTGCCGCTGAGGGCACTCGAGCGAAATGTCGGCGCCGTGAACGCGCAATATTCGGCGCTGTTGAACGAACTGAATGCCAAACTCGGCGCCCCGGCCGACAATAATCCGGACATATCGCGCGTTTCGCGCGCTCCCATGCCCGACGCGCCGGCCTATCCGATGCCCAAGCGCGTGCTGGCCATTGCCCTTCTCGCTGCGCTCGCCATCGGCATTCTGCTGGCCTTCATCATCGATACGATGGACACCAAGTTGCGCACCGGCGAACAGGTGCGCCGCCTGCTGGGCATCCCGACCCTGGCGATGGTGCCTGAGCTGAACGCCGAGGAGGGCAAGGTTCACGCCGCCGTGGCCGGTCGGCCGCGTTCTCGCTTCGCGGAAGCGATGCGCAACCTGCTGATCGAGCTAGAAGTCCGCATTCCGGCCAATCGCGGCCGCGTGGTCGTGATCACCTCGCCGCTCGAAGGGGAAGGCAAGAATACCGTGGCGGTAAGCCTGGCCGCAGCCGCAGCCGTGCTGGGCCGGCGTGCGGTTGTCGTCGATTTCGATCTTCGCCGGCCCGATCCGGCGATGAACGAGGGCAACAGCGAGGGGAAGAGCGCCGGCGTCGTTGCCTTCCTCGCAAAGCGCGCGTTGGTCGACGACCTTGTCACGGTTGAAGAGGAGGGTCATTTCGCGGTGATCGGCGTCGGCGAGACCGCGCGCGACCCCGGGGCGCTGATCGGGTCGCCACAGCTGCCCCAGTTGATTTCCGAACTGCGCGACAGATTCGAGCTGGTGATCCTCAACGGCCCGCCCATCCTGCCGGTACGCGACGCCAAGACGCTCGCGGATCAGGCGGATGCGACGCTGCTGGTGTTGCGCTGGGGCCGGACAAGCCCCGAGGCGGCGATGGCGGCGATGGAGATATTCGGTGGGCAAATTGCCGGCGCGGTCATCAACCGAGTCGATTATGAGGCGCATGCCGGCCGTCGCTACGGCGATGCCATCCATCATGTCTCGCTCTCGACCGCCTATTATGAGGCGGAACCGGAGCGCGCCGGGTCGCGCTTCAGAGCTCGTCGCTGGGCTCGCAGCCTGGCCGGCCGGGTATCCGAGTCCCTGCACCTTACCTAGGCGGCGCTGATCCGGCACCGGCTGGCGCATTGTGAGACCATAGGGCTGATGCATGTGATTTCGTCCGAATCATATGCTGCTATGTCCTTCATCAGCAAGGGATTGTGTGCGCCGCGTCAGGTTGGCGAAGGCGGTGATTGATCGAACCGGATCGGCGTCCGCGCGTCGTATGTCCGCATCTGCCGCCCTCGGCGAAGTTCGCTCGCTGGTGGGTACGATAAGGACATTCCTGCGTGACGGAATGGCTGGCGCGCCGGCGACATCAATGCATGCGATCCAGGCGAGATGAATGTTTTTGACAGCGATTCCAGGGTGAAAATCTAACATGACCGATTCAGACTATAATCTGCGCCGCGCCGAAGCGGAGTTGGCGCTGGCGCAATCCGCCACGCATTTCGCAGCCGTCAAAGCGCATTATGTCCTCGCCTGTCTTTATCTCGATCGTGCCTATGGCGAATGCATCGCCAAGGCGCCTTCACCACTCGATGTGGCTTTCAGGACGAGCGGTTGCGCGCAGGGCGCGTGAGCGACGCAAGGGACATGCTTACGGCGGCGGCCGGTCGACGAGCATGCGGCGTTCGACCCATTGACGGAGGCATCCGCCCAAAAATGACCATCGGGGCGTCAGCATCAGCGCCCGGACGAGCGCCAGCAACCAATAGAGTGGCGACAGGCTAACTGGTCGGCAGTTCGAACATTCAGGACAATCCAGTCATCGGCCTTTGATCCTGAATATCGAAGGGCCGCGCCATCTCTGACGCGGCCCTTCCATTGTCAGCCTCATCCGGCCAGCGGGCATTCCGTTCGGCCGTGGCGGACCTCGCACACGGGTCCGTGACCCATGCGCCGTCAGGCCGAATTTACTCCTGAGGAGCAGATCGAACCCGCAAGGCGAGCCGCGTAAGGCGTTGGACAATGAGACATTCGATCACCTCCTTTCATCTGTTGAAGATGCAGCCGATATGGTGAGTGCTGCAGGTAAGTGAAAGGATATGTGCGATATTTTTATATTGCTCGCCGCCGGATGTGTACGGCGAAAAGCCCGCCAATCCTGGGATCGACGGGCTCCTCATGCCGAGCCGGCAGGTGCCTCCTTCAGGCTCGGCGCAATGACAGTGCCGGCTAGCGGACTGTGCCGCGCCGCACGAGATTGACGATCGCGAGCAAAACGATCGCGCCCAGCAGCGAGATGATGAGGGTGGAGGCGGTGATCGCACCGCTGGTAATCGGCGGGACACCGAGTAGCGGCGACAGCAAGAATGCGGCCAGGAAAGATCCGATGATCCCGACCACGACATTAAGCACGATGCCCTGTTGAGCATCGGTGCGCATTATCATGCTGGCAATCCAGCCAATAACACCCCCGACTACAAGAAGAATAAGGAGACCCATCGATCTACTCCTCGGTACGGAGCCGGAAGTGGCTCGGTCAATATAACGTCGCTTGATCTTTACCGTTCCCCCGCTATCCCTCGATCTGTCTCATGGCCGTCACGACAGCATTGCTCCCTGGCGGGTAAAAGCGCCATGGTCCGGCGGAGGCGCGTCATCGCCCGGTGATAAATCGACCGTTACGGACATAAAATCGTCTGGTAATATGCTACCAATCTGCGCTATCCGCTTCGAATTCTAGGGTATTTGGTCGAGCAAAGATAAGATCAAGCCGTTTCGACAGCAGGAAAGGTTGAGCATGCGACATGTTTTCAAGATAATCACGGCGGCCGGCTTGGCCGCGCTCGGCGCTGCAGGCGCGTCCGCGCAGGATTTGAGCACAGGTTCCGCGAGCTGGACCGGTTTCTACATTGGCGGGCAGCTCGGTTATAGCTGGCAACCGCGCGACGGCGACGAAGCGATCAGCTTCGATCGTAATCGCGACGGCAATTTCGGCGATGCTTTCCCCAACTTCTCGCCCGGTTTCTGCGGCGGTGCACCGACCACCCGGTCGCCTGCCACCGGCTGCACGAAGGACAATGACGCGACGATCTGGAAGGTCCATCTCGGCTACGATCTCCAGTTCGGCGAAACCAGCGGACCTGTCGTCGGCGCTGTCGTGGAAGCCGGCCGAGCCTATCTCTACGATAGCGTGACCGCATTCAGCACCACGCCAGCGGCCTATCGTTTCAAGGCAAAGCTCAAGGAAAATGCTTCGATCCGCGGCCGCGCCGGCTATGCGCTCAGCACCGGCACGCTGGTCTACGGCACCGGTGGCGTCACTTATGGCAAGATCGAGAACAGCTTCACGACCACCAATGCCGTCAACACTTTCACGCCTAACGATCCGACCAAGAACGCCTATGGCTATACCTATGGCGGCGGCATCGAACAGAAGGTCGGGCCGTTCTCGATCGGCGCCCTTTATCTGTTCACGGCGCTTAAGAACAACGACTATCGAATCGCTGTGACGGGCGGCCCGGTCGGCGGACCTTTCACGGTGGTGAGCGGTACCGGCACCGATTTCCGCCGCGGCTTCTCGAAGTTCGCCTATCATTCGGTCGTCACGACCGTCAGCTATCGCTTCTGATCAACCGGCAAACTGCGTGGCCGCCCGGCCACGCAGTTTGCTGATCGCTCGCGGTCACACCGCGGTGCTGGAAACTCTGGCGTGGCTGCCTTCTTCGTCGGCGCGAATCTTGCCGCCGAACAGCATCTTCAGCTTGCCGCTGAGGGACATATCCGATTCCCATAGCTCGGCCTCGTCGATGTCGAATCGCGCCAGCGCCAGGTTGGGATCAGATTTCCCGCCGGGAAACCATGCCCCGGCCTGATTCGACCAGAGCTTCTCGATCATGGCAGGATCGTTGTCGACGGTGATCCGGCCGGACAGGCACGCGAAGAAGTCCTGACCCTTGGACACGAACTGCGCCATCGCCGGTCCACCGGGAGCGATGCGATTGTCCCTGCCGACAAAGAAGTAAATCCGGTCGAGCTGATCCTTGTCGAGCTGCACGGTCAGCGGTTCTGCATGGGTGCGCGGTTCCGAAAGACCGACCATCATGAACGGGCCGTGGCTCAGTTTGGCCCAAAGATGTTCCTTGAGTTTGGTCGCGTCCGACATCTTCAGTCTCCTTATTGGAAATCCCAGAACGAAGTAGTTCGCAAAGGTTTCCGTGCACACCACGGGTCGCCAGTCGCCGCGACAAGAGAGCCGCGAGGTGCGAAACACAAGGAGCAGGGCGGCATGACCGACCTGCTCCTCATTGGTCCGGGTGAGAGGCGTCAGATGCGGTTGATCGCGCCCTTTACTTCGCCCTTCGCCTTTTGAAGATCGCCCTTGCCTTCCTGGGCGTCGCCATCGGCGCGAATATCGGGGCGATCGAGTGCGTCGCCGACCGCGCGCTTGGCCTTGCCGCCGGCTTCATTGGCAAAGCCTTTTGTCTTGTCGAGCATTTCGCCCATTGGGAATCTCCTTGACTACAGGAACGCCGCCACAACGTATTGGGAAGGATAGATGTTCCTATGGTATTGATTTATATTGATTTGTTCCCGAAACGAGCGGGGTCATGCGAGCGCGGCCTGGTGGAAGAACAGCGCCTGACTAATCGCCGTCTTGATGGTGGAGCGCTGGAAGGGCTTGGTGATGAGGAAGGCGGGCTCGGGGCGCTCTCCCGTGAGCAGCCGTTCTGGAAAAGCCGTTATGAAGATCACCGGGACGGAAAAATCCGCTAGGATCTCCTGCACGGCGTCGACGCCGGAACTGTCGTCGGCAAGCTGGATATCGGCGAGGACCAAGCCGGGCCGGTGAGCGCGCGCACTCGCCACCGCTTCGTCGTGCGTGACGGCGATCCTGGATATGCCATGGCCCAGATCGCGCACGATGCTTTCGATGTCCATCGCGATGATCGGCTCGTCCTCGATGATCAGGACATTGGTGCGCGCCTGTCGTTCGATCTCGGCAAGCGCCTCGTCGGCAAGCGCTTCGACTTCAGCCCGGTCGCACCGCATCAGATAACCGGCATCCTCCGGCGTGAAACCCTCCATTGCAGTGAGCAGCAGCGCCTGGCGCGTCCGTGGGGTGATCCTGCCAAGTCGCGCTTCGACGACCCCGGCCGCCTCCCACTGGCCGATCAGGACACGATAAATCGCCAGCCGGGGATCGACGTCACGAGGAAAGTCGCCGGGCGCAGCAACGATGCCCTCCAGGGCGGCACGGACAAAGCGGTCGCCCTCCTGCTGTGAACCGGTGAGCGCCCGAGCATAGCGTCGCAGGAAGGGCAGATGGGGGGCAAGTTCACGGCCAAGCGGCATTCTCGATACTCCTACGAATTCGAATGAAGGATCGCGGCGCCGCTGCCTTGGCTACACCGGCGCCATCCGATCGGGTCGACAGACTTAGTCGCCGCTGCTGGGTTCCGGTGACTTGCCGCTCGACTTGGCGGTGCTGCCAGCCGCGGTCGCCGCACCGCTATTGGTGGCAACCGGGGCGTCAGGACGGGGCTTGCGGATCGCTCGCTTGACGTCACCAACGGCACTTGGAGCCGTGTCGGCGGCCGCATCACTTCGCGACGCTGCACCGACTTCGGCGCGGACCGAACCGGCTGCGCTGGTGGCCGCAGCCGGACTGGCGACTCGAACATCTCCGCCGGAAGACGCGTTCACTCCTCCGGCGACCTGAGCGGATGCCGAGGCCGCTGTCAGGCCGAGCGCGATCGTCGCGATCACTTTACATATCCTGTTCAATCCTACCTCCGCTTCGGTTGGCCTTCGTCCGTCCCGGACCCGGTGACTTATGGCGCCCTCGATCGAGCTGTGCGGCTTACGCGGCGACTGAGTCGGGTTCGCGCGGATAGACACCGGCAAGAACCAAGTCGAAATGGTCACGCACGCGATGGTTGCAGTCGCAGGCGATTGCTTCCAGCCTGTCGGCGTCGAGGATCACGATCCGCCGACGGCGCGATCCGAGTATGCCCATCATGCCCAAGTGGCGCAGCGAGCGGTTGATGAAGCTGCGGCCGACGCCGAGCATCTCACCGAGTTGCTCCTGCGTGATGATGATCTCGTTGCAGTCGATCCGGTCGCGGGTGGCGATTAGCCAGCGGGCAAGGCGCTGTGCGATAGTGTGCGAGGCGTTGCAGGCGGCCGATTGAAACAGCTGGGCCACGAGGCAATCTGAATAGCGGGCAACCCAGTCGGCTATGCTGGGCGATTGAGCCTTGGCCTGGTTCAGCGCACTGAGTGGCAGCCGCAGGAACTTGCCTGGGAACTGGACATGAGCTCGCGCATAGGCAGGGTAGTTCCCTGTGGAGATGATCCCGCCAACGGCACCCTCGCGGCCAACTAGCGCGGCATCGACCATATGATTGGCATCGGCGGCGACCACGAACGAGGCGGCGGCTGCCTCCAGCGGAAACCAAGCATAGCGAACTTCGCTGCCTGCCTCCTGTAATATCTTTCCAGTAGGAAATTCGAGGGCCGTGAGCGAGGGCAGCAGCAGCATCAGGTCGTCGGGTTTAAGCGCGGCAAGCAAGCGATTTTGTAAGGCAGTGTGCGTGTCGATCATACTCAACTCCAACAGCTGAGTTGCAAACGTTGCACCCCCGTACATGTTCACGAAGATACAGAGGAAAAAAGAAAAAAATTATGGCGAGACGAGAAAATCGAGATCTTGTCGTGGATTAGTGGCGAGGGCTTGATTTCGGTTGCAGCTTGTGCGGCGGCGGGCTCAGGCCGCCTCGTCGGCGCGAACCAATGCGACCGCGCGCAGGATTGGGGTGCGATCGAACGGCTTTGATGAACTTCGCCGATATGGATAGCATCGCCGATCTGTTCGGGATTGGCGGTGACCAACAAGATCTTGGCGCCGTGGCGATTGATGTCCACGAGCGCCAGCATGCGCCTCGCCGCATTATGTCATTCCGGTGACACTTGTTTTCAGCCAGCCGGCTACGGCCTCGATCCGGGCGAGGCGGCGCAGGTCGCTATGGGTGACCAGCCAGAAGCTGCGGCGGATCTCGATCAGATCGGCAAGCAGCGGTGTAAGCGAAGGGTCGCGGTCGCCGATGAAGGCTGGCAAGATGCCGATGCCGGCGGCGCTGGCGATCAGCCTGTGCTGCACGTTGATGCTGGTGCTGCGCGCGACCGCCGACAGGCCGGCGCCGACCTCGCTGAGATAATCGAGTTCGGGGGCATAGATGAACTCGGGAACATAACCGACCAGCGGGTGCTGCCTCAGGTCCTCGATCCGCTTCGGTTTGCTGGTCGCGGCCAGATAGTCGGCGGCGCCATATAGCCGCAGGCTGTAATTGCCGAGCTTGGCTGCGGCGAGCCGGCCCGTGCGCGGGCGTGCGAGCATGACCGCCATATCCGCCTCGCGTTTGGACGGGTTGAGGAAGCCCGACGCGGTGACGAGATCGAGCCGGATATCGGGGTGATCACGCTGGAAGGCGGGAAGGGCGGGGGCCAGCACCCAGGTCGCGAAGCCTTCAGCCACGCTCAGCCGCACCTGACCTGACAGGCTGGACGAGTCGCCTGTCACGTCGCCGATCGCTGCCAGCGTTGCGCTTTCCATCTCCTCGGCATGGGCGAACAGCGCTTCGCCACGCTCGGTCAGTCGCCGCTCCCCCCCGATCGTCTCGAACAGGCTGGCGTTCAGGCTGGTCTGTAGCCGCGCTATCCGCCGGCTCAGCGTCGTCACGTCTATTCCCAGTGCCCGCGCGGCCGGCGCCGCCTTTCGCATGCGTGCCAGCACCAGGAAAATCCGCAGGTCGTCCCAATCGAACATTCTCGATCCATACTGTAAAAATGCACACTTAACATGCAAATATACCGCCTTGCATGCGGGAACTCACAGGTTCATTGAGCCGGAAAATTGGCATCCGCGGCGTTCGGTGACGGTTGCCGAAGCATTTTCACAGGAGTGGATCGATGGCCCAAGCTAATCTGACATTGGTTGATGCCGATCCGGCTGCCGCTGAGATTGCGGAACTGGTCGGCCGGGCGCGCGCAGCCCAGGCGCAGATCGAGGATTATACGCAGGAGCAGGTCGACAAGTTGATCACCGCGATGGTGTGGGCGGTCGCGAAGCCAGGCGTGGCCGAGAAGGTCGCCCAATTCACGGTCGATGAAACCCAGCTCGGCAATTATGAGGGCAAGTTTCTCAAGATCTTCCGCAAGACCCGCGCGACCCTGTACGACATCATCAACGACAAGTCGGTTGGCATCCTGGAAGAGGATCCGGTTCGCAACATCGTCAAGATCGCGAAGCCGGTCGGCGTGATCGGTGCGCTTGCGCCGACGACCAACCCCGAAGCGACGCCGGTCATCAAGGCGATCTCCGCGGTCAAGGGGCGTAACGCGATCATCGTCGCGCCGCATCCGCGCGCCAAGCTCACCAACAAGATGATCTGCGACCTGATGCGGGAGGCGATCGTCAAGATGGGCGCCCCTGCAGATCTCGTGATCAGCATCGATACGCCATCGCTCGAAAAGACCAATGAACTGATGAAGCAGTGCGACCGCATCCTCGCGACCGGCGGTGCGGCGATGGTCACGGCGGCCTATTCCAGCGGCACGCCGGCGCTTGGCGTGGGTGCGGGTAACGCGGTGGTGACTGTCGACGACACCGCCGATCTGGACGATGCCGCTGAAAAGATCCGGATCTCCAAGACTCTTGACCTCGCGGCGAGCTGCTCCTCGGACAACAGTGTGATCCTCGTGGATGCGATCTATGACAAGATGCTCGCCAAGCTGCAGGAGAAAGGCGGCTACATCCTGAACGATGCCGCCAAGGCCAAGCTGCAGGCCGCGATCTGGGTCGATGGACATATTAACGCGAAAGTCGTCGCACAAACTCCTAAGTTCATTGCCGACTACGCCGGTTTCGAAATTCCGGAAGACACGCAGTTCTTCATCGTGCCTGAAACCGGCTATGGTCCTGAGCATCCTTTCTCGGGCGAGAAGATGACAGTCACGATGGCGCTCTATCGCGCCAAGGACATCGACGACGCGATCCGCCTGACCAACGGCATTCAGGCCTATCAGGGCCAGGGGCATAGCTGCGGCATCTATTCGAACAGCGATGAGAACATCATGAAGCTGGCGAACGCGACGAAGACCTCGCGTGTGATGGTCAACCAGCCGCAGGCGGCTTCGAACAGCGGCAATCTGTGGAATGGCATGCGGCAGACCTTCTCGCTGGGCTGCGGTTCGTGGGGTGGCAATTCCACGAACAACAACATCACCTGGCGCGATCTGATCAACGAAACCTGGGTTTCGAAGCCGCTGGCCGAAACGAAGATCCTTCCGCCGGATGAGGTGCTGTTCGCGTCCGTCATCGACAAGCTGAAATAATCCGGCTGCCGGTGGGTTGGGTTTGACGTTATGGGCGCAGGGGGGCAGGTGCCTTTAGCCATGAACCAGTTTGATTTGACCGATGATCAGCGCGCCATTCGGGATATGGCGCAGAAGTTCACCGCCGATGCGATTACGCCGTTCGCGGCGGAATGGGACGAGCATCATATTTTCCCCCGCGAGGTCGTGAAGGCTGCCGCGGATCTCGGGTTCGGTGGCATCTATGTCTCCGAGGAAGGGGGCGGCATCGGGCTGGGACGGCTCGAGGCGGCGCTGATCATGGAAGCGATGGCCTATGGCTGCCCTTCCACCTCCGCTTTCATCTCGATCCACAACATGTCCGCCTGGATGGTGGACTGCTTCGGCGGTGCAGAGGTCAAGGCAAAATATCTGGCCGATCTCGTCGCCTGCGACAAGATCGCAAGCTACTGCCTGACCGAGCCGAGCGCGGGGTCCGACGCGGCGAGCCTTCGTACCAGGGCGGTTCGCGATGGCGACGATTATGTGGTCACCGGATCGAAGGCCTTTATCTCTGGCGGCGGCGAAAACGAACTTTATGTAACGATGGTTCGGACCGGTGAGGATGGCCCGAAGGGCATCTCGTGCCTCGTCATCGAGAAGGGCATGCCGGGCGTGAGCTTCGGCGCACAGGAGAAGAAGCTGGGCTGGCGGTCGCAGCCGACGGCACAGGTCAATTTCGACGGCGTGCGGGTACCCGTTGCCAATCGGCTGGGCGACGAAGGGGCCGGGTTCGGCATCGCCATGTCCGGCCTCGATGGCGGGCGGCTCAACATCGGCGCCTGTTCGCTTGGCGGTGCGCAGCGCGCGCTCGATGAAGCGGTGAACTACACCAAGGAGCGGCGACAGTTCGGCAAGGCGATCGCCGAGTTCCAGGCCACGCAGTTCACGCTGGCGGACATGGAGACAGAATTGCAGGCGGCCCGGATGCTGCTATACGCCGCCGCGGTGAAGGTGACGGCCGGCACCGCCGACAAGACGCGCTTTGCCGCCATGGCCAAGCGGATGGCGACCGACACGGGATCGTCGGTCGTCGATCGCGCGCTGCAGCTGCACGGGGGATATGGCTATTTGCAGGATTACCCGATCGAACGACTGTTTCGCGACCTCCGCGTGCATCGCATCCTCGAAGGGACCAACGAAGTCATGCGGATGATCGTCAGCCGGGATATGCTCCGATAATGAGCCAGGACATCTTCACCTTCGTTGAAGGCCGTACCGGCCGGATCCGGCTCAACCGTCCCAAGGCAATTCACGCGCTCACCCATGAGATGTGCTCCGCCATGATCGCGGCGCTGAGCACGTGGGCCGAGGATGACGCCGTCGACCTGGTGATGATCGACCATGCCGAGGGAAGGGGCTTCTGCGCTGGCGGTGACATTCGTGTCATAGCCGACAGTGCCGCGGGTGACGGCGTTGCGGGGCGTGCCTTCTTCCATGAGGAATACCGCCTCAACCATCTGCTGTTCACCTATGCCAAGCCGACCGTCGCCTTCCTCGACGGGATCACCATGGGCGGCGGCGTGGGTATCTCGCAGCCATGCACGATCCGCGTCGTCACCGACCGCACGATGTACGCCATGCCGGAAACCGGGATCGGCCTGTTCACCGATGTCGGCGGCGGCCGTTATCTCTCGCGGATGCCGGGCCGTACGGGCCAATATGTCGGGTTGACCGGCGCTCGGCTTAGCGGCGCCGAATGTTTAGCGCTCGGCATCGGCAGCCACTATGTCGCAGGCGACGATGTCGAGGCCTTGAAAGCCGCGATCCTTGGCAACCCTCGGGGGATCGATGCGGCGCTGCGCAGCGCCGGGACGATGGTGCCGCCCGCCCCGATCCTCGATCACCGAGCCGATATCGACCGGCTGTTCGCGTCCGACCACTTCGAGGAGATTCTGGCGGCTCTGGCCGCGGATGGTGGAGACTGGGCACTGGCGACGCTCAAGACGCTCGAGACCAAGTCGCCGCGAGCCTGCAAGGTCGTGCTGGGACTCCTGTTCGAAGCGGCGAAGATCGAAGACTTCGCGGCTGAAATGACCATGGAATACGCCGTGGCCGTCCATATGATCGCTCGGCCGGACTTCGTCGAAGGTGTCCGTGCTTTGATCATCGACAAAGACAATTCACCGCGCTGGAATCCACCGACGGCAGATGGTGTTAGCGAGGCCGAGGTCGACGCGATCTTTGTACCGCTGCCGGCTGCCGAGGCCTGGACGCCCGTGCCCAACGCTTGAAAGGCCCCTGATGACCTACGAAACCATTCTCGTTGAGCTGCAAGGCGCCGTTACGGTGATCCGGCTGAATCGCCCGAAGGCGCTGAACGCGCTGAACACGCAGGTGCTTGCCGACCTGATCGACGCCTTCGGCAAGTTCGACGCCGATCCAAGCCAGCGTTGCGCAGTGCTTACGGGCAGCGACAAGGCGTTCGCCGCCGGAGCCGACATCAAGGAAATGCAGCCGAAGGGTTTTTCGGCGATGTTCGGGGAGAATTTCTTCGCCGGTTTCGAGCGGGTCACCGCGACTCGCAAGCCCTGGATCGCTGCTGTGGCCGGCTTTGCGCTGGGCGGTGGATGCGAACTGGCGATGATGGCCGATATCATGATCGTCGCCGACAACGCCAAGTTCGGGCAGCCGGAGATCAAGCTTGGGGTCGCGCCCGGGATGGGCGGCTCGCAGAGGCTGACTCGCGCCGTGGGCAAGTCGAAGGCGATGGACATGTGCCTGACGGGGCGGATGATGGATGCCGCCGAGGCCGAGAAGGCGAATCTGTGCAGCAAGGTCGTGCCGCTTGCCGAGCTGATGGATGAGGCGCTCAAGATGGCGCAGACGATCGCGGCGATGCCGCCGCTGGCGGCGATCGGCAACAAGGAGATGATCAACGCCGCGTTCGAAACCGGCCTCGTCACGGGGCTGCTGTTCGAACGCCGTGTTTTCAACGGACTCTGCGCGACCGCGGACAAGGCCGAGGGCATGACTGCCTTCGTCGAGAAACGACCCGGCAATTGGACGGGCCAGTAAGATGGCGACGATTGGTTTCATCGGGCTCGGCAATATGGGTGGTGGAATGGCCGCCAATCTGTCGAAGAAGGGCCATGACGTTCGTGCCTACGATCTTTCCAGGGACGCTCTCGATAAGGCGGTCGCGGCGGGCTGCGTAGCTGTCGGGTCGGCTGCGGAAGCTGCTGCAGGCGCAGAGTTCGTCGTTTCGATGCTGCCAGCGGGCCAGCATGTCCGCTCGGTCTATGAGGGCGAGATATTTTCTGCGGTTCCAGCGACGGCATTGCTTATCGATTGCTCGACGATCGACGTCGCGACCGCGCGCGCGGTTGGCGCGGCGGCCGCTGCCAAGGGCCTGGCGATGGTCGACGCACCGGTCTCGGGCGGCATCGGCGGTGCCATTGCCGGCACGCTGACGTTCATGGTGGGCGGCAGCGCGGAGCATTTCGCCCGTGCAGAGCCAGTACTCACCTTGATGGGCAAGGCGGTGATACATGCCGGTACGATCGGATCCGGCCAGGCCGCGAAGATCGTCAACAACATGATCCTCGGCGCGAACATGGTGGCGACATGCGAGGCGTTCGCGCTGGCGCAAAAGCTTGGCCTCGACCTCCAGACCTTCTACGATATATCGTCGAAGGCCAGCGGACAGAGCTGGTCGATGACCAGCTATTGTCCGGTCGCGGGCGTCGGGCCGGTCAGCCCGGCCGACAGCAATTTCGAAGGCGGCTTTGCCAGCGCCTTGATGCTCAAGGATCTCAAGCTGGCGGTAGAGGCGGCACAGGGCGTCGGCGCCAGCGTCCCGATGGGCGGCCATGCCGAAAGCCTGTACCAGGCTTTCACCAACCTTGGCGGCGGCGGCAAGGATTTCTCGGCCATCATCAAGCTGTTGGATGGCAGCTTTAACAAATAACCTGCGCAGCAGCGTCAGGCAGGCACATCGTTGAACTGCAGCCGGGCCAGCCGCGCATACAAACCCTCGTGCGCGCTGAGGCTCTGGTGCGTGCCCTGTTCGACGATGCGGCCCTGATCCATGACGATGATCCGGTCCGCCGCGCGGACGGTGGCGAGACGGTGGGCTATGACGATCGTGGTGCGGCCCCGCATCAGCCGATCGAGCGCATCCTGGATCAGCCTTTCCGATTCCGCATCGAGTGCCGAGGTGGCCTCGTCGAGCAGCAGCAGCGGCGCGTCGCGCAGCAGTGCGCGTGCGATCGCGAGGCGTTGGCGCTGGCCGCCCGACAGCCGCGCGCCGGCCTCGCCCAGGAAGGTGTCGAGGCCATCTGGCAGCGCGCGCAGGAAGGTCGCGGCGTTGGCGGCCTCGGCCGCTGCCCAGATCGCGCTGTCATCGGCATCCCAGCGGCCATAGCGCAGATTATCGCGTGCCGAGGCGCCGAAGATCACCGTCTCCTGCGGCACCACTGCGAGACGAGCGCGGATGTCGGCTGGATCCGCATCGCGCAGTGCGATGCCGTCAAGGCGGATCGCGCCCGATTCGGGATCATAGAAGCGCTGCGCCAGCTGCAGGATTGTCGATTTCCCGGCACCCGACGGGCCGACCACCGCCACCATTTCGCCGGGCTCGACGACCATGCTTATGTCGTCGAGCGCCAGCACTTCGGGGCGGGTGGGATAGCGGAAGGCGACATGGTCGAACTCGAGCCGGCCACGCGGTGGCGAGGGCAGTGCGGCCGGCAGTGCGGGCGCCCGGATGTCGGGTTCCGCGCCCAGCAGCTCGGAAAGCCGTGCGGCCGCACCTGCTGCCCGCACGATATCTCCATAGACCTCGGCGAGCGCGCCGAACGCGCCGGCGACGATGCCGCCGGTCAGGATGAAGGCTGCGATCGAACCGCCCGACAGCTTTCCCGAAGCGACATCGACCGCGCCTTGCCACATCACCATCGTGATTGAGCCGAAGATCAGGGCGATCACGATCGCGGTCATCACGGCGCGCATGCGGATGCGGCGCTTTGCGGTGGCGAAGCCTGCGCCGACAACGGTTTCGAACCGTTGCGCCTCGCGCGCCTCCTGACCGAAGGCTTGGACGATCTTCATCGCCCGCAGCGTTTCGGAGACTGTCGCGCCGACGTCGGCGATACGGTCTTGGGTGCTCTGCGACAATTTGCGCAGTCGCCGGCCCATCACGATGATGGGGAGCAGGACGAGCGGGATGCCGAGCAGCAGCAGCGCGGCCAGCTTGGGCGCTATCGCGAACAGATAGATGATGCCGCCGATCGCCAGCACGATGTTGCGCAGTGCCACCGACACGGTGGTCCCGACGACCTGTTCAATGACCGAAGTGTCGGCGGTCAGCCTCGATGCGATCTCCGACGGCCGGTTCTCCTCGAAGAAGCTCGGCGCCAGACGGAGCAGATTGGCCTGAACTGCGATCCGGATATCGGCGACGACGCGCTCGCCCAGCCAGGAGACGAAATAATATCGGCAGGCGGTGGCAAGCGCGAGCACCAGCACGATGATCAGGAGGTAGCGGAAATAGGGGCCGACATCGCCGCGCGAGGCGATGAATCCCTTGTCGATCACCAGGCGGAACCCGCCAGGAATCGCCAGCGTCGCCGTTGCGGCGACGATCAGCGCCAACGCGGCACCGACGATACGGCCGGGATAGGCAAGCGCGAAGCGCCAGATCATGGCGAGCTCGCCGAGCTTACGGGGGGAGCTTTCGGGAGGACCATTGCGTTTCGCCATGGACCGGCCCTAGCAACCCTTGGGCGCACGCTCAATCGCGGGCTTCATGATCTCGCAATTCGATCCTGCTATCCCCACATCGGTTGAGCATGCTCGGCATTGCGCGATGCATGATTATGGCCGTAAGGCGGCAGAGGCCTCTGGGAGACGTGAATGCTGTACGATGCGTATGAATTCCAACGTTCGCTGATGTCCGCCGCGAGCGCCTGGGCCGACCTGAGCGGCCAATGGCTCAAGAATCCCCTGAATCCGATGTCTTACAGCAACATGGCGCCGATGATGGTTTCGGGGCTGGACGTCTTCGCCCATGCTTCCGCTTCGCGCGGCAAGCCCGATTTCGGGTTCACCGAAGTCGAGATCGATGGCGAGAAGGTTCCGGTGACGGAGGAGATCATTCTCCGCAAGCCGTTCGGGCAGCTCAAGCGTTTCCGCCGACGGGGCGTGACGGGCCAGCCGAAGCTGCTGATCGTCGCCCCGATGTCGGGCCATTATGCGACGCTGCTGCGCGGCACGGTCGGACGGATGATGATCGACCATGATGTCTACATCACCGACTGGCGCGACGCGAAGCTCGTCCCCGTGGAGGAGGGTGGTTTCGATCTCGACGACTATATCGATTATCTGATCGCCTTTCTGGAGAAGATGGGCCCCGGCGCCCACATGCTCGCGGTGTGTCAGCCCTCGGTGCCAGCCTACGCCGCCACCGCGCTGATGTGCGCGGACCAGAATCCCTGCCGGCCCGTGACGCTGACGATGATGGGTGGCCCGGTTGACGCCCGCGAGGCGCCTACCGCGGTGAATACCGTCGCCACCCAGCGTCCGCTGACCTGGTTCGAGCAAAATGTGATCCATACCGTGCCGGTCTATTATCCGGGTTCCGGCCGCAAAGTATATCCGGGCTTTCTGCAGCTCACCGGCTTCATGGCCATGAATCTGGGCAACCATCTCGTCAGCCACTGGAGCATGTTCAAGCATCTCGTCGATGGCGACGAAGAGAGCGCGGATGCTACCAAGGCATTTTACGAAGAATATCGCTCGGTATGCGACATGGCCTGCGAGTTCTATCTCGAGACGATCGACGTGGTCTTCCAGCGGCACCTGTTGCCCAAGGGAGAGCTCATGCATCGCGGCCGCAAGGTCGATCCCGCCGCGATCGCCGATGTCGGCATACTCGCGATCGAGGGCGAGCGCGACGACATCTCGGGGCTGGGGCAGACCAGGGCTGGGCTCACTTTGGCGAGCAAGCTGCCCGACAGCCACAAGAAATATCTGATGGCAGAACATGTGGGCCATTACGGCATCTTCAACGGACGCCGCTGGCGCGAGGAGATTGCCCCTGTTGTCGACGCGTGGATTGCGACGCATGCCCGCTAGGGCGGCATTGGCATTCCTCATGGCGCTGACGCTCGTTGCCGGCGCGCCGCTTCGGGCGGAAATCGCGGAGGCCGACGTACAGTCTGCAATCGGCAAGGCGCAGCAAGCTGCGACCCGCGAGGATTGCGCTGGCGTGCTTGCGGCGCTCGATCCGCTGATCGACGGGCTTGCGGCCGGACCGCAGCGCAACCTCATCCAGAGAATGCGGCTTGTCTGCCTCAGCGAGCAGGGCCGGGTCGCCGACCTGCCCGTCGTGCAGCGCGAACTGGCCGTGAGCATGCCGCGCGATGGCGTGGTCAAGGCATTCGGAGTGCTCATCGCTGCCGACGAAAATCGCTTCGCCGATGCGGCCGACCAGATCGCTTCCCTGGCAGAGACCTCGCCGCGCTCGCTCGATGTGCTGAGCGGCGCGGCGGTGCGGGCGATTTCACTGAAGCTCGCCGAGGATCACGCCCGCGCCGTGCGGGGCCGAATGCTGATCGCCCTGGCGCGCGCCGACTGGGAGCCGGCAGATATCCCCGAACTTCGCATCGGCTTTGCCGAAGGCGCGATCGAGGCCCTGATAGATCAGGGCGAAGCGGCAGAGGCCGAAGGTCTGCTCGAGCGGATCGGGCAGCCGGAGCAGCTCGCCGCTATGGCGGTCGACCGCCATTTTGCCAAGTTGTGGCCAGCATTGGAGGCCCGGCTCGGTCCTGCCAGTGCCACGTCGGTGGAGCGGTTCGCGCGCGACAAATTGTCGGCCTATGGCGATTCCCCGGACTCGGATGTGGCGTTGCGAGACGCGGCCGATGCGATGCTGCTGCTCGGCCATTATCAGGACGTGGTCGACATGACCCAAGATGTCCGCATCGTCGATGGCATGAGCCGCGAAGCGGTCCGTACCATCCTCTACCGCGCCCGCGCGCTGGCAGCGCTGCGTCGCAACGAGGAGGTCGACCGGCTGCTGGCGCCGTTCCTAGCGCTCGATATCCAGCATGTGCCCGCGGCTTCCACGGCGCTGGTGAGCTATGCCGAGTTCCTCGATGAGGCCGGCAAACCGGCGAAGGCGCTCGTGGTGACGCGCGAAGCGAGGGCGAAGGCCGGCGATCTTCTCACCGACCTCGGCAAGCGTTGGCTCGATCGCACCGAAGTCTGCACGCTGGCAGCGCTCGGACGAACCGCCGAAGCGTCCAGCGCCATGGATACGCTGAAGAAGCTCAGCGACCACAATCCCTCGGCTGCGATTGAAGCGCTGCTGTGCGCGGGGCGCGATGCCGAGGCCTCGCAGTTGACCCTCAAGGCGTTCGACGACAGCGATGCGGCAAGCGATCTGGTCGTGCAATTCCAGCCGACCGGGTCGCTGCTGGCGCCGGCGCCGTCGCGGCTTCGCGCTTTGTGGACCTCGTTCCTCGCCCGCCCGGAAGTGAGGGCGGCGTTCGAACGGAAGGGACGAATCCTGCCCCGCGTGCTGTGGCCCGACCCCAAACCCCGGCCGATCCCACGGCGCCCCGCCAACGGAGCGGCGATGACCTGATGGCGGAGTTGACGGCGCGGATCGAGACATGGCCGGTCGCGGGCAGCTTCGTCATTGCACGCGGCGCGAGGACGCAGGTCGACCTAGTGGTGGTGCAGATCAGCGACGGCGTGCACGCCGGGAGGGGCGAGTCGACTCCCATCTATTACCATGGTGAGAGCTCCGAGACCGTACTGGCCCAGGTCGAAGCCATGGCAGGTGCGATTTCCCGGGGCATCGAGCGCGCAGATCTGCTGCGGCAAATGCCGCGCGGGGCTGCGCGCAATGCCATCGACTGCGCCTTGTGGGATCTCGAGGCGAAGCGCGAGCGGCGTCCTGTCTGGTCGCTGGCCGGCCTGGCCCAGCCTCAGCCGCTGCAATCCGCCTTCACCATCTCGCTTGGTGACGCTGATCGGATGGAGCGGGACGCCCGGCAGGCGGCAGTGGTCTATCCGCTCCTTAAGCTCAAGCTGGCGGGCGAGGGCGATGTCGAACGGGTGGCGGCGGTTCGCCGCGGCGCGCCGCATGCGCGACTGATCGTGGATGCCAATGAGAGCTGGACCGGGCGGGACGTCGCCGCAGAAGCGGCGGCGCTGCTGCCCCATGGCGTAGAACTCATCGAACAGCCGGTGAGGGCGGGCGAGGATCACCTGCTCGACGGCGTGACCTCTCCGATTCCGCTGTGCGCCGACGAGAGTTGCCAGGATCGGGCCGATCTGCCGCGTTGTGTCGGCCGCTACGCTGCTATCAATATCAAGCTCGACAAGGCTGGCGGGCTGACCGAGGCGCTCGCGGTCGCCGCCGCGGCGCGCTCCGCCGGGATGGAACTGATGGTCGGGTGCATGCTGTCCACGTCGCTCGGCATTGCGCCCGCGATGCTCGTTGCGCAGGGCGCGCGCTGGATCGACATTGACGGACCGTTGCTGCTATCCCAAGATCGCGACGACCGGGTGCAGTTCGAGGGGGGCGTCGCGTTTCCGGCGCCGGTTGCCTTGTGGGGTTGAGCGGCCGTTCTCGTGGCAGGGCGGCGGCCGGGGAAGCCGCGGCCTTGAGGCGGGGAACGATCACAGCGGCCGCCAGTTGCCTCCGTCAGAAATTCGAGCGGGGTGCATGATGACGGCTGAGCGGACTTCGGCGCGCGGGGACGACGGGATGACACGACGAAACGTGCTGGCTGCGGGAGCCGTCACGGCAGTGGGTTTGGCCGCAACCCCAATCGAGACGAGCCCGGCCGCGCAATCGCTCCCTGTCACGCCGATGCTCGTGAGACTGAACGTCAACGGCAAGGATCATGACCTGTCGCTGGATCCCCGAACGACACTGCTCGACGCGCTGCGCGAGCATCTCCACCTGACCGGCAGCAAGAAAGGCTGCGATCATGGCCAGTGCGGTGCGTGCACGGTGATCGTCGAAGGCCGACGGATCAACAGCTGCCTGACGTTGGCGGCAATGCATGACGGCGATGAAATTGTCACGATCGAAGGACTTGGTACGCCGCAGGATCTCCATCCGCTGCAGAAAGCCTTCATCGAGCATGACGGCTATCAATGCGGCTATTGCACCCCGGGGCAGATATGCTCGGCTGTAGCCATGCTCTCCGAAATTGAACGGGGCGTACCCAGTCATGTCAGTGCCGACCTGATGGACGTCGCCTTCTCGGATGACGAGGTTCGTGAACGGATGAGCGGCAATATCTGCCGATGCGCGGCCTATCCCAATATCATCGCGGCGATCCGCGATGTTAGCGGAAAGCGCACGGCATGAGGCCCTTCAACTATCAGCGCGCCGCAGATGCCGCCAGCGCTGCCAAAGCTGCCGCGCAGCATCCTGGCGCGCGCTTCATCGCGGGCGGCACCAACCTGCTCGACCTGATGAAATTGCAGATCGAGACCCCGCTGCTCCTGATCGACATCAACCATCTCGGCCTCGACAGGATCGAAAAGATCGATGGCGGCGGTCTGCGCATCGGCGCGCTGGTGCGCAACACTGATCTCGCTGCCGACAAGCGGGTGCGGCGGGATTATCCGGTGTTGGCCCGCGCATTGGTGTCGGGCGCATCGGGCCAGCTTCGCAACAAGGCGACCACGGCGGGGAACCTGCTCCAGCGGACCCGCTGCGCCTATTTCTATGACACGCGGATGCCATGCAACAAGCGCAAGCCGGGATCCGGATGCGCCGCGCTGGGCGGCATCAATCGCGGCCATGCGATCATGGGAACGAGCGATGCCTGCATCGCCACGCATCCGTCGGACATGGCGGTGGCGATGCGGGTGCTCGATGCGGTGGTGGAGACGGTGCGACCGGACGGCACGACACGCGGGATACCGATCGCCGACTTCCACTTGTTGCCGGGTGACACGCCGCACATCGAGACGGCGCTTGCGCCGGGCGAGATGATCACCGGCGTGCTGCTGCCCCCGCCGATTGCCGGACGGCAAATCTATCGCAAGGTCCGCGACCGGGCCTCCTATGCCTTCGCACTCGTGTCTGTGGCGGCGGTAGTGGGTCCCGACGGCCAGCGTTTCGCCTTCGGCGGGCTCGCCCACAAGCCATGGCGCGTTGAGGCTGCCGAAAAGCTCAAGGGAGCCGAAGCCATCGCCGCATCCGTGACGCTCGGTGCGCGTACCACCGAACATAACGCCTTCAAGCTGAGGCTGGTCAGGCGAACGCTGGGCGCGGTGCTGGCGGAGATGGAGGCATGACCATGAAGTTCGACGCCCCGGCCGCCGATAACGTGATCGATCGCCAGCGCGTGGTAGGCCATCCGCATGACCGGATTGACGGGCCGATCAAGGTCACCGGAACCGCGCCCTATGCTTATGAACGCTATGACGTAGCACCCGATGCCGCCTATGGCTGGATTGTCGGCTCGGCCATAGCGAAGGGCAGGATCAGATCCATCGACAGTCGTGATGCGGAGGCGGCCCCCGGCGTCCTCGCCATAGTTACGGCGGCCAACGCCGGGCCACTGAAGATATCGCCATCCAATACGGCGATGCTGCTCGCGGGGCCCCAGATCGAGCATTTCGACCAGGCCGTCGCGCTCGTGGTCGCCGAGACCTTCGAGCAGGCGCGCGATGCGGCGAAGCTGGTGCGGGTCGACTATGCCGCAACTCGGGGGTCGTTCGACCTGGCAGCAAGCCGTTCCCATGCCAGCGCTGCGCCGGTCGGCTTTGCCGGCCCAGCCGATACGAAGGCCGGCGATTTCGACGGCGCTTTCGCCCGCGCCACCGTGACGGTGGACGAGATCTACACGACGCCGGACCAGAGCCATATGATGATGGAGCCGCACGCCTCCATTGCCGCCTGGAAGGGCGACAAGCTCACGCTGTGGACATCGAACCAACTGGTTGCGGTGGCCGTGCGCGACGTGGCGACAACGCTCGGCTTGCCTGCGGGCAATGTGCGCATCGTCTCGCCTTATGTCGGCGGCGGCTTCGGCGCCAAGCTGTGGATTCGCGCGGATGCGATATTGGCTGCGCTCGGTGCAAGGGCGGCGGGGCGGCCGGTCAAGGTGGCGATCTCCCGGCCGCAGATCCCCAACAATACGGTCCACCGCCCGGCAACGATCCAGCGCGTCCGTCTCGGCGCCGACGGCAACGGCGTCATCGAAGCGATCGCCCACGAGAGCTGGTCAGGCGATCTGCCCGGCGGTAGCGCCGAGACGGCGGCGGCGCAGACCCGCTTGCTCTATGGCGGCAAGAACCGGATGACCGCGCATTATCTCGCTGAGCTCGACCTGCCGGAGGGCAATGCGATGCGTGCGCCTGGCGAGGCCGTCGGGTTGCTTGCCCTCGAAGTGGCGATGGACGAATTGGCGGAAAAGGTGGGGATCGATCCCGTCGAACTGCGCATTCGTAACGATGTTCAATATGATCCGGAGAAGGGGCCGACCCGTCTCTTTTCAAGCCGCAAGCTGGTCGAATGCCTGCGCGTCGGTGCGGAGCGCTTCTCGTGGCGGCGGCGGAATCCCAAGCCGGGGCAGGTGCGCGATGGCCGCTGGCTGGTGGGCATGGGCATGGCATCGGCATTTCGCAACAATCCCACCGTTAACTCGGCTGCGCGCGCCATTCTTGATGGCGAGGGCATCGTCACCATCGAGACCGACATGACGGACATCGGCACGGGCAGCTATACGATCATCGCCCAGACCGCCGCCGAAGTCATGGGCGTGCCGCTGGACAAGGTGGTCGTGCGGCTCGGCGACAGCCGCTTTCCGGTCTCGGCGGGCTCGGGCGGGCAGTGGGGCGGGAACAGCTCGACCTCGGGCGTCTATGCGGCCTGCATGCTGCTGCGCACGACGGTAGCGCAGAAGGCTGGCTTCAACGCCGACGATGTCGATTTCGCCGACGGCTATATCGTCGGCGGCAATCGGCGCGTCCGGCTTGGCGACGCGGCGGGCGCCGAGGGCGTAAGCGTCGAGGACGGCATCGAGTTCGGCGATCTTTCGAAGCGCTACGCGCAGGCGGCGTTCGGCGCGCATTTCTGCGAAGTCGGCGTCGATGCCGCGACCGGCGAGGTGCGCGTCCGCCGGCAGGGTGGTGCGTTCGCAGCCGGGCGCATCCTCAATCCCAAGTCAGCGCGCAGCCAGGTGATCGGCGCAATGACGATGGGTGTCGGAGCCGCGCTCATGGAAGAATTGCTGGTCGACAAGCGCTTTGGCTTCTTCGTCAACCATGATCTCGCCGAATATCATGTACCGGTTCATGCCGACATACCCGAGCAGGACGTGTTCTTCCTCGACGAACTCGACGACAAGAGCTCGCCGATGAAAGCCAAAGGCGTTGGCGAACTCGGCATCTGCGGCGCCGGCGCGGCAGTCGCGAACGCGATCTACAATGCCACCGGCATCCGGCTCAGGGATTATCCGCTGACGCTCGACAAGCTGATCGACAGGCTGCCGCCGATGGCGTGATCGACCGTATGCAGGTCAGCCGACCTGCACGCCGAACAGGTCGTGCTCGTCGGCATCCTCGATCTCGACCTTTACGATGTCGCCGGGCGCGAGCGTAGCTGCGTCGCGCAGATGGACTTCGCCATCGATCTCGGGCGCGTCGGCCTTGGAGCGACCGGTCGCTCCGCCTTCGCCATCCACGACGTCGATGATTACATCCAGCGTCCGGCCGATCTTCGCCTCGAGCTTTGCGGCGGAGATCGCGGCGGTCCTCTCCATGATCCGCGCGTAACGCTCTTCCTTGATCTCGTCGGGTACGGCGTCCGGCAGCGCATTGGCGGCGGCTCCAGCCACGGGCTCGAACCGGAACGCGCCCACCCGGTCGAGCTGTGCCTCGTCGAGCCAGTTGAGCAGATACTGGAAGTCTGCCTCGGTTTCGCCGGGAAAGCCGACCACGAAGGACGAGCGCACCGTGATGTCGGGACAAATCGCGCGCCAGGCCGCGAGCCGCTCGAGCACCTTCGCGTCGTTGGCGGGGCGCTTCATCGCTTTCAGCACCCTCGGCGACGCATGCTGAAACGGAATATCGAGATAGGGCAGCACCAGCCCCTCGGCCATCAGCGGGATGACATGGTCCACGTGCGGATAGGGATATACATAATGAAGCCGCACCCACGCGTCGAGCTTGCCGAGTTCCCGGGCCAGATCGGTCATGTGCGCCCGGACCTCGCCGCCGCCCTTGAGCGGATAGGTTGCGTGCCTCAGGTCGAGCCCGTAGGCGGACGTGTCCTGACTGATCACCAGCAGTTCGCGCGTGCCGGCCGCAACCAGCTTTTCCGCCTCGCGCAGGATCGCGTCGGGCCGCCGGCTCACCAGGTCGCCGCGGATCGACGGGATGATGCAGAAGCTGCAGCGATGATTGCAGCCTTCCGAAATTTTCAGATAGCTGTAGTGGCGCGGTGTCAGCTTGAGGCCGGCGTCGGGCACCAGATCGGTATAGGGCGACGCCGTCACCGGAGCCGCTTCGTGCACAGCGCCGACCACCGCCTCATATTGATGCGCGCCGGTGACGGCCAGGACGTTCGGAAAACGGGCGCGGATCCGCTCGGCTTCGTCGCCCATGCAGCCGGTGACGATCACCCGGCCATTTTCGGCGATGGCCTCGCCAATCGCCTCGAGGCTCTCCTCCTTGGCGCTGTCGAGGAAGCCGCAGGTGTTGACCAGCACGATATCGGCGCCGGCATAATCGGGCGACAGGCCATAGCCGTCCGCACGCAGCTTCGTGAGGATACGCTCGCTGTCGACGAGGTTCTTCGGACAGCCGAGCGACACCATGCCGACTTTCGGCGGGGAGGGGAGTTGGATTGCCATGGAGCGCGCGCACATAAGCGCTTTTTCCGCAAATTGCGAGGGGGCCCCTGAACCTGCTCTCTCGGCGGTAGGACCGGCTGCTGCCCGGGTGGACGGCCACGATCGCAGTTTGACTCCAAAAAGATGTTTTAAACGTCAATAATGCTATGTGAAGCTGCAGACGTGGGAGATTGTCCATGATCACCGCCGCGCAAATGCGAGCCGCCAGAGCCCTGCTGGCAATCGACCAACGGCAGCTCGCCGAATTGTCGGGCGTGTCCTTGCCAACCATTCAGCGGATGGAGGCGAGCGAGGGAACCGTGCGCGGCGTCATCGATACCCTCACCAAGATCATCGAGGCGTTAGACGGGGCCGGGGTCGAGCTGATCGGCAGCAATGGGACAAGCGTCGGCCTGGGACGCGGCGTGCGGCTCAAGCGCGCCGACAATCCGAACGGCAGGCCGAGCTGACGCGATGTCCATGAACGGAAAACATGCTGTCACAACCAGCAAGGCGGAGCCCAGCTTCCGCGAGATGTTCACACCCAAGCTCGTCACCATTTTGCGAGATCGCTACGGACTTGCCGATCTCAAGGCCGATGCGATCGCTGGCTTTACCGTGGCGATCGTCGCCTTGCCACTTTCGATGGCGATTGCGATCGCATCAGGAGTGACGCCGGATCGCGGGCTGTACACGGCGATCGTCGGCGGGTTCATCGTGTCAGCGCTCGGGGGAAGCCGGTTCCAGATCGGCGGACCGGCCGGGGCGTTCATCATACTCGTCACGGGGACGGTCGAGCGCTACGGTCTCGACGGACTGATCCTTGCGACCATGCTCTCCGGGCTGATGCTGCTTACTATTGGCTTTCTGAGGCTGGGCACCTTCATAAAATATATTCCCTATCCGGTCACGGTCGGGTTCACCTCGGGCATCGCCATCGTGATTTTCGCGAGCCAGATCAAGGATCTGCTTGGTCTGACGCTCGCGGGGCGCGAACCGGGCGCAATCGTTCCCAAGCTTGAGGCACTGAGTAGCGCCCTGCCAACGGTCAATGCTGCTGCAGTGACAGTCGCCTTGATCTCAATCGGGGTGATCATCACGGTTCGGCGTTTCCGTCCACACTGGCCCGCCTTCGTCATTGCCATCGTGGTCGCTGCGCTGTTGAGCCGACTGTTCGGGCTTCCGGTGGAGACGATCGGAACGCGCTTTGGCGGCATTCCCCAGTCGCTTCCGATGCCGCATCTGCCGGCGCTGTCGCTGGACAGGATCGAGTTGGTGCTGCCGGCAGCCTTGTCCTTCGCGCTGCTTGGGAGCATCGAAAGTCTTCTTTCGGCGGTCGTCGCAGACGGAATGACTGGACGCCGCCACCGGTCCAACGCCGAACTGGTCGCCCAAGGCGCGGCAAATATAGGGTCCGCGCTGTTCGGCGGCATCTGTGTGACCGGGACTATCGCCCGTACCGCAACCAATGTGCGGGCCGGCGCGCATGGCCCGGTCGCGGGGATTCTGCATTCGGTATTTCTGCTTCTGTTCATACTCCTGGCGGCGCCGCTCGCGAGCTACGTACCACTGGCCGCTCTCGCCGCGGTCCTGGCGATGGTGTGCTGGAACATGGCCGAGAAGCATGAGTTCGCGCTACTGCTGCGCACATCGCGCGGCGATGCGGTCGTGCTGCTGTTGACCTTCCTGCTGGTCTTGTTCCGCGATCTGACGGAGGGGATATTGGTCGGCTTCGGTGTCGGGACGCTGCTGTTCCTCCATCGTATGGCGCAGGCGGTGGAGGTCGAAGATCCCCGGCCATTGGTTCAACAGGACATGGCCGATGATGCGGGGGGCGACCGGGATTGCTACGATCCCGAGTCCGCAACCGATCCCGACATCCTCGTCTATCGGATTTCCGGTGCCTTCTTCTTTGGAGCCGCGGCCGCGGTCGGAGCGGCCCTCGATCGGATCGGCGAGCATCCGAAGGTCTATGTCATCGACTTTGCGAACGTGCCGATTCTCGACTCCACGGCCGCCGCCACTATCAAGGCGCTGGCCGCAAAGGCCCATCGCCAAGGCGCAGCTCTCTATCTGACCGGCACGCGCGTGCCGATCAGGCGCGTACTGTTCGCCCATGGTGTCCGCCCGCCACAGGCCCGCTTCAAAGCGACGGTCGCCAATGCTCTGGCTGCCGCCCGGAACGAGACGCGCAGCGGGGCCACTCTGAAGCTGGATGCCGGCACGTTCGGCTGAACGTCGGATCAGCTCCGTACGGGCAGGTAGTTCGTGGGATTGACCGGTTTCCGGCCGTTGCGGATTTCGAAGTGGAGCTGGGGCTCACCGCTATAAGGGTTCGCGCCGCTCTTCGCGATGGTCTGACCGCGCACCACCTTCTGGCCGCGCGTCACGGTGATGCTGTCGGCATAGCCATAGGCGCTGAGCCAGCCGTCGCCGTGGCGCAGCAGGATCAACGTACCATAGGCCGGGATATCCTGCCCCACATAAGCGACCACGCCATCGGCGGCGGCGGTGATCGCGCTGCCGCGCTCGACGCCGATATTGATGCCGTCATTCTGCTGGCCGCCCGAATATCTGCCGAAACCGCGCAGGACCGGTCCGCGCGCCGGCCAGTCGAATCGCCCAGTGAAGCGCGTCGGTTCGGCGACCGCGACGGTGGGGGCGACCGCCTTGGGCGTCGTCACCGGCGGCTTGGGCGTCTCGCGCGTGGCGAGCGCGGGTTCCGAACCGGTGATCAGGTCCTCGATGTCGAGCCTGAACGCGGACGCCCGCTCGTCCGCGGTCATGCTTGCGACCTCCTTGCGGCTTGGCAGCAGCAGCCGCTGGCCCTCGCGGAGGATATAGGGTTCTTCGAGCTCATTGAGTTGGGCGATGCGGCTCCATTCCACGCCATAGCCGCGCGAAATGGCGATGCCGGTCTCGCCCTTGCCGACCCGGTGATAGCGCCCGCCGGGAATCTTGAGCTTCTGTCCGACGATGATCTTGAACGGTGGCGCGATGTTGTTGACCCGGGCAATGACTTCGGATCCCGCACCGGTCCGGTCCGAAATGGCGCGCAGCGTGTCCCCCCGCTTCACCACATAGGTCGATGCGGCGACCTCGACGGCGGATGGCGTGACCGTTCTGACCTGCCAGGCCGGCGGCGGCGGTACGGGTGCGTTTTCCG
>NZ_JBFUKB010000006.1:0-261072 GCF_056401065.1 Rhizorhabdus sp. P4_G5
CTGCCCGCGGGCGCGGCTCTCGACGAGCCCGCGATCCACCAGCAACTGATCCGCGCGCACGCCGGCGGCCATGAATGCCCTTTGCATCTGGTGGGCGGTGACGGGCTCGAACCGCCGACCCTCTCGGTGTAAACGAGATGCTCTACCACATTCGTTCTCCCGCGGCCACGTAGTTCGAGTTCGCGACCGCCGCGATCGCCCCTGCCTGGCTATATTCGTAGCGGAATGCCTCGGTGGCGATCATCGACATCGCCGTCTGGCCGTCCGGCGTCGCCGCGCTGAGCGCCGGGGTGGCGGTGATCGCGACGCTCAGCGCCTCGGCGGCCGTCCCGTCCTGTCCCGGGTCCGCCGCCACCGGCAGGCCGCCCGTTGCTGCCCGTGCAAAGAAGCTGATCTCGACTGTCATTGGCGTCATCCTGTGTCTGGAGAAAGGGCGCAGGACACCGCTCCGCGCGACAGCTTTTGCGCCGTCGCTGGCCGGGTCGTTGGCGATGCCTGGAAATGAAAAAAGCGGGCGCCCGCTGCCGCGGCTCTCCCACTCTCTATTTATGCCTATCGCGCTCCAGCAGGAATGTCAAGCATATATTCCTGTTTTGATCACATTTTGTTTCTTTGCCCGGTGGCAAAGGAGCCACTCTCTCGATTACGCCGCCGCGCGTACCTCGCCCGCCGCTTCGCGCCGCACCACCGGCCTGAACGCGATGCACAGCATATAGCCGCCCTCACCCACCGCCGGAGCCGGCGGAACCAGCAAGGCCGCGCCAGGCGTGCAGCGGAACAGATCGCCCGCCATCGTCTCCATGCCCTCCTGGACATAGGGCGCGCCGATATCGGCCTGGTCGCTGATGCCCCGTTCGTCTGTCGGCGCCACCAGCGGCTGGAAGCTCACATCCTCGATCTGCACCGCCTCGTAGAGACCGCCCAGCAGCACCGCGACGGTCAGGTCGCCGCGTGCGGGGATCGCCAGCCGGTAATAGCCGTCATGGGTCGGAAAGGCCTCGATATCGACCAGGCAATCCTCCTGGGCATTGGCCAGGATCACCGGTACCGGGACGCCGCCCGCCTGGAAATCGCTCTCGCGCATGTCGAGCCCGCTGCGCACGATCCCGAACAGCGCGAGGTTGAGCGCGAGCCCCTGGTCCTGCAGTTCGCCGGGCAGGTACATGCGCTCGGTGCTCTGGACATAATGGAGACCGCGCCGGCGCAGGCCGCGGGTCGAGCTCGATGCGTCGAGCATCTTCAGGTGGCTCGACGAACCGAGATTGGCGTCATGGGTGAAGTCTCCGATCACCGCCACTTCCTCGGCGGACGGAAGGTACATGAATCGCGCCAGGATTGCGGCGGCGTTGCGGCGGCGGCATCCGGCATCGTCGGATCGGGCGCCCTGGCCCATTGCGGTTGCCGCCGTGCCGAAGGCGATGGCGGCGGCCTGGATGCGATCGCGGGTGGCGCTCTGCGCGCCCTTCTCCGTCGCCTTTTCGTGGATCGTCTTGCCGTTCGGATGATAGTCGACCACCGAACCCTTGGCCTGGGTGCAGATCTGTTCGATCATCGCGATCGAAGATCCCAACGTGCACAGCGCCTCCCGGCCGTAATGACGCTTGTCGAAATAGCCCTTCTTGTCGAGCCCGCTCGGCTCATTCTCGCGCAGCAGCAGGTAACGCCCGGCGAGCGCGACATTCATGCGCGCGGAGAGGAGCGGCGCGATCCGGTCCTGGACGGTGCCGTGATAGCCAAGGTCGACGATCATCGCCATGTCGCCATCGTTCAGTCCCGCCCGCCGCACATGCGCGATCAGCCTCTCGGCATAGCGCGCCGATCGCCGCACGATCCGTTCCGCGGTCGGCCCCTCGCAGGCGGCCCGCTCGAGGTCGGATGTGTCGCCCCGCGGCCCGACCAGCTTGCGCGCTTCATGCGGCTCGAGCAGCAGCAACCCCGCGAGCACGTCAAGCCGGTGCTTGCCCAAATCCTGCTCGATCATCGCGGCCACCGCTGCCTCATCGATCAGCCCGGCACGGCCGGCGGTCAGCCGGCTGATCGCGATCTCGCCCACCGCCGCGCCACATCCCAGCGTCTCGAACATCTTCATCGGCAGAAAGCCGTCGCGCATCAGGAACAGCGTCTTGACCGGCCGGCCGCAGCTTGCCGCCAGCGCCTCGGCTTCGTCCCGCACCCACTGCGCGAAGCCGTGCAGCATCGGCCCGATGACGTCGTGGCCCAGGATGAAGGCCGGATCCTGGTCGTTGCGCAGCGACACCAGCGGCCGGTGCGGCTGCATCGCCGGCACTGTCTGACGGGTGGTCGCATCGATCAACACCGCCGCCATCGCCTCATGGCGCAGCCGGGTTTCGGAGGCCGGGTCGAATTGTTCGAAATGCGCGCTATGGATGCCCAGCGCCGATGGCGCCGACTGATCCGCATGAAGATTGTCGCCAAGATGCAGGATTGCGCCGGGCTGCACGCCCATCGCCGCCATGACGGGTTCGAACAGTCCTTCGGTCTTGCTCCGCCCATGGTCGGAAGACGTGAAGATCCGGTCGATCGCCGTGGCGACCTCGACGCCTGCGGCCCGCGCGATCAGTTCGCCGAGTTGCGCCGCACTGAAATAGGTGTCGCTGACGATGACGACATTCAGGCCGCGCGCCTTGGCATCGCGGATCAGCGCGACAACCGGCGCAAAGCCGAAGCAATGTCTCGCCTCGGCGTCGAGCTCCGCCTGCACCGAAGCGGAAATCGCCATCGCATCCGCCGACGGCGGCAGCAGTCTCGCATGAATCGCCTCGATCGAGACCTCGTTCTGCCCCTCGCGAAAGGCTTGCGTCTTGCGCGCCTTCCGCTCGGCAATCACCCGCGGCTCGATGGCACCGCCTTGGATCGCAAGTTCCGCGAAGATGTCCGAAGGTGCCTGCGCGTTGCGCCACAGCAACGTGTCGAAACAGTCGAGCGACAATATGCTCACGCCCTGCGGCGCCTGTTCGAGGAGGCTCGGGATATTCTGCGCGGTCACGCTGATCTTCATGATTTCCATCCGGCATGGGTCGTCATCCCGCTATCGCCGAAGGGTCTTACTATCGCGTTAACCATGAACGGGCGCCGTCATGTCAGCCCGGACAGTCGGTTTACAGCGCTGAAACAAGCCGTTCGAGCAACAGCCTTTGGCTCGCCAGGATCATCGCTCGCGCGTCGTCCAGCCCAAACCACCGTGCCGCATCGACCTCCGGAAAAGCCTGCATCCGCCCGCTCTTGGGCGGCCATTCCATCTCGAACATGTTGCTCCGGATCGCCCCGGCATCGATCTCGCGATCGAGCGCGAATGCGTCGACATATTTGCCGCCAGCCTGCCGTATCTCGCCCAGCGGCGCCAGCGCGCCCGGCAGCGGCAGTCCCAATTCTTCCTCCGCCTCGCGCCGTGCGGCGGTCGCCGCATCCTCTCCGGGCTCGATCAGCCCCTTCGGGATCTGCCAGGCACCCGCATCCTTCCTGCGCCAGAAGGGGCCCCCCGGATGAACGAGCAGCACCTCGACCGCTTCGCCGCGCCGACGATAGATCAGCAGGCCTGCGCTTCGCTGCCCCATCTGGCCTCGGCCGCTATTTACCGGTGCACGGCCCCAGCCGACGGCCGGTGCTGCGGCTCGTCATGCGCATGCTCATCTTGCCGCTCATGGTCATCGTCGCGGTCGCGCTGTACGATGTCGGCGTATAGCTGCCCTGCGATCGGGCGATCATCGTCGCTCCATTTTGCGAGCAGCTCATCTCGGTGGAGATCGTCCCGCCCGTCATCGCGAATTTGGTGAAGCGGCAGGATGGGTTCTGCTTGAACATCTCCTGCGGCCCCCTGGCAGCCTGTTCGGGGGTGATGCAATAACTCGCCCGGGTTGTCTTCCCGCTCATCATCCTCGAAACCTGCGGTGGCGCGCCGGGCATGTCGACGGACTCGACCGTCGATGTCGTCTCCCACTGTCCCGGCTGGATCTGCGTCGCGGCCTGCGCCGTCGACATTGCGCCCGCGATCAGCAGGCCAGCGATGAACAATCTACGCGCGTAACCCTTCATGCGACCTCTCCCTGTCCGGACGGCGTTGTGGCGAACGCCTGTAGATACTCCAAAAAGGCGGATTCGGTTGCTACAATTCGCATCAAGACAGTGCTGCGGCGGACAACCGGCGGCGGATGATATTGTGGACGGGCGAACGCGAACCCGTCCCGGCGTGCCGCCTCAGGAATTCAGCTTGGCCACCAGCGCCTGGAGTTCGGAGAGGTTCGCGCTTTCATCGGCCGCGCCATTCGCGGCGACTCCGTCTTCCGGCTCCTGCGAGCCGACGAAGCTGACAGCCGTCCAAAGAATTCCGGCGCTCCAGATGAGCGCAAGCCAACGGCTCCGGAAAAGCGAACTATACCGCATCCGTGCGACCATCGCAGGCCTTGCTTAGCAAGCGATGAAGACGCTGTCCCGATAGTGTCAATCTGACATGCCGGCCGCTCGACTGATCGCGACAGGGCCTGATCACGGAACTCCACCCATGGACCCGCCGTTCTATATCCAACGAAAGAATTTGAATTTGCAGGAAGAAAAATGGCCAGCCGCTACACCCTACGGATTTCCGAAAACGGATCTCAATTTCATACCGACAGTTTCCAGCGCGGCTTGGCCCATTGGAACCGGGAGCGGCTCGGCCCGCGATTCCCGGCGCCCGACTGGCACAGCCGGCTTGAGCGCGATACCCGGATGCTTCGCCTGGAGCGCGCCTTCCTCGATGAGCTCCGCGCCGAGATCGCCGAGGACGCCGCTGCGGCGCCACGCGATCCCGACGCCTTTATCGCGTGGTTCGAACATCTCCGGATCGTCGGCCCCGGACAGGGCGACCCGCTCTTCCCCTGGCTTGCCGAACGAGCGAGCAGCGATCAGCTTCGCTGGTTCTTCGAGCAGGAGGCGGCCGGAGAAGCCGGCTTCGACGATCTCGTCGCTTATACGCAGGTCAAGCTCCCCGTCCCGGCGAAGCTGGAACTCGCCCGCAACTATTGGGATGAGATGGGCCGCGGCAACCGCGCCGGCATGCATGGCCCAATGCTCGACGCACTGGTCGAGACGCTGGCGGTCGCGCCTGTCATCGAGAACACGGTGTGGCAGAGCCTTGCCCTCGCCAATGCGATGACGGGCATGGCGACCAGCCGCGACTATGCCTGGCATTCCGTAGGAGCGCTCGGCGTCATCGAGCTGACGGCGCCGGGGCGTTCGGCGATGGTCGCCAAGGGCCTCCGCCGCATCGGGCTGTCCGACAAGGAACGCCGCTATTTCGATCTCCACGCCGTCCTCGACATCAAGCACAGCGCCGCTTGGAACCATGAAGCGCTGCGGCCGCTGGTCGAGGAAGATCCCCGCCGCGCCACGGCGATAGCCGAAGGCGCGCTGATGCGCCTGCGTTGCGGCGCGCGCTGTTTCGATCGCTATCGCGAAGCGCTCTGGGCCGATCGATAAGCGGATGGCAGCCACGCGGCGATGAGCCTGCCGCTGCGCCTGTTCCTGGCCCTGCTGGTCGGGCTGGGCTGCGGCATCGCCATGGCGAGCAACGAAGGTCCGGTAACGCTCGCCGTATTGGGCATCGCCCGGCCGATCGGGTCGCTCTGGCTCAATGCTCTCACAATGACGATCGTCCCACTGGTCTTCGGCCTGATCGTCAACGGCATCGCCGCAGCTGCACGGGAGGCTTCGGCGAGCCAGGCGGCGCAGCGCTCGCTGCTCTGGTTCGCACTGCTGCTTACCCTTGCCTGCGCAATCAGCGCCATCGTCACCACCAGCTTGCTGCATTTATGGCCTGTGTCTCCGCAAGCCGAAGTTCTTCGCCATGCCGCCCCTCCTGCCATCGCTGCGGGAAACGGCGGCGCATGGTATGATGCGGTCATCCCCGCCAATCCGATCAAGGCCGCCGCCGAAACCGCTATGGTGCCGCTGGTGGTGTTCGCCTTGCTGTTCGGCTTTGCGCTCACCCGGATCGAAGCGGGCCTGCGCACCGCAATGGTCACGATCACGGCAGCGATCGTTCAGACGATGCTGGTGCTGGTTAACTGGATCTTGTGGCTGGCGCCGCTTGGCATCGCAGCGCTGGCCTTTGTCGCTGGCATCAACATGGGCGCCACTGCCGCAGGCTTGCTCGGCCAATATATCGTGGTCGCCTCTGTAGCCTGCCTTTCCGCGACGCTGATGGCCTATGTAGCCGCCGCGATCGCCGGCAACATATCGCCTATCCGCTTCGCGCGCGCTGCTGTTCCCGCCCAGGCGGTGGCGCTCGGCACCCAGTCTTCGCTCGCGACCTTGCCCGTCATGATCGAAGCCACGCCGGCGCTCGGTTTACAGCCCAGCGCAGCGGGCGTGGTGTTGCCGCTTGCGGTCTCGCTGTTTCGTGCCGCCAGCGCGGCCGCCAATGTCGCCGTTGCAATCTATCTCGCCGCCTTGCACGGGGTCCATCTCAGCACGCCGATGCTGCTGGTGGCTATACTGGTGGCCGTACCCGTGAGCCTTGCCGCGGTCGGGGTCGCGGCACAGGTGTCGTTCGTCGCGACCATAGCGCCGATCTGCGTCGCACTCGGCGTACCCATCGAGGCATTGCCGCTGCTCATGGCCGTGGAGACGATCCCAGACCTCTTCCGCACCCTGGGCAACGTGACCGCCGATCTCGCTGTGGCGCGCATAGTAACGGGCACCGAAAAGTCGGCCATCGAATCTGCCTGATCCTTCCCGCGTCTTCGACTAATGTCTAACTGCGAATTAACCATTTGTTGGTCGAGTCCCGACCAATTTGCTCCGCGAAGGAGCTACAACCATGAGACATAATCTCTCCGCCGAAATCGCGATCCGTCCCGACGACACCGATGCTCTGCTCGACCTCGGCTTCGCCTGCTCGACCGGCAGCCAGGGAAGTGCGGTTGACCTGGTCATGGCCCACCAGTGGTTCAATCTCGCCGCACTGGCCGGATCTCAGGAAGCGCAATATTGCCGTGCCGACATCGCTGATCAAATGACCGGCCGCGAGATCGCCGAGGCCCAGCGCAGCGCGCGCGCCTGGCTCGCCATCCGCAGCGCGCACTGATCGAAGCGGAGGTTAAAGAACGTCCGCTTCGAGGACGACCGGGCGGCTCTCGCGCGTTCCACGCACCACGCTCTCGGGCTTGTCGGGTTCCGATGTGAGCATCACATAATCGTCGTGAACCTCGACCAGCGTTCCGACGAACGGGAACCCTTCCAGGCTACCCGTCACCCGATAGCTGACTATGTCGCCCGGCTTGAAAGTCGCCGCGTCGAAATTGAACTCGAACGGGCAGCTGCCGTCACCCATATTCTGCATAGCATTTTCTCCTGTCGCCTCAACGTACAGGAACAGGTAGCCAGCCATCAAGCCGACGCGTGGGCTCTCGCCGATGGGGGTGACGATCAGGCTTTCGCCCCGGATCGAGGCCCGATCGAGATCCTATTTCGCAAGGCCTTTTTCGCGCGAGCGTACCGAGGCCGCGACCGAAGGCGCAGCAACCCCGATCAGTTCTTCCAGCAGCACCTCTCCATCCGGCCACCCCTTCAGCTTGCTGTTCGCATTGATATGTCCGGCATGGCCGGCATCGACAAAGCGGCTCCCCCAGGCCTTCGCCAGAGCTTCCAGCCGGTCGAACGCGGCATAGCGATCGTTCCGGCTGGCAACGAGGATGGACGGAAAGGGCAGCACCCGCCCCGGCGCTGGCGCAAAACGGCGAACGAAGGGGTGCGCGTCGGATGCGTCGACATCGGGGGGCGCCACCAGCAAGGCGCCGCGCACGCGCTCCAGCTTGGCATGATCCGCGCCGAGCGCCCACCAGGCGATCGTCAGGCAACCAAGGCTGTGCGCCACCAGCAGGATCGGTCCGTCGGTCATCGCCAGCGCCGCGTCGAGGCGTTCGGTCCAGATGCGGCGGTCAGGTTCGGACCAGCAGCCGAGATCGACTCGCCGGCAATCGCCACGCCGCGCTTCCCAGATGCTCTGCCAGTGATCCGGGCCCGAATTGTCGAGCCCCGGCACGATCAGGCACAGTGGCTTGCGGTCATCGATCATCGGCCCGCTCCAGCACGTTGACCAGTTCCCAGCCCCGGCTGTCATGCGCATGGGCCTGGCTGATCACGCTGCCCGGCTCCACGCTGCTGGTCAGCCAGACATTGCCGCCGATCGTCGATCCCGCGCCGATCCTCACCCGGCCGAGGATCGTTGCGCCTGCATAGATGACCACATCGTCTTCGACGATCGGATGCCGGGCGAGCCCGCGGCGCAGCGCGCCCTCGGCATCGGCGGGAAAGCTTCGCGCGCCCAGCGTCACCGCCTGATAGAGCCGCACCCGCTTGCCGATGATCGCCGTCTCGCCGATCACGACGCCGGTGCCATGATCGATGAAGAAGGCCTCGCCGATTGAAGCACCGGGATGGATGTCGATCCCGGTCCGCGAGTTGGCGATCTCGGAGATGATCCGCGCCACCAGCGGCGCGCCCAGCCCGTGCAGCAGATGCGCGAGCCGATGATGCACGATCGCGATCACGCAGGGGTAGCACAGCAGAACCTCGTCGACGCTGCGTGCCGCCGGATCGCCCGCATAAGCGGCTTCGACATCGGTATCGATCAGCCGCCGCAATGCGGGAAGTTTCGTAGCGAAATGGCCGATGATCCGCCCTGCTTCGCCGTCGACCAGTTCGGGCATATGTTCACCGATCGAATAGCCGAGCTCGAGCCGGATCTGACCGTAGAGTCGGCTCAGCGCGGTCTGCAGCGTCTCCGCGACGAATGCCTCCTCATTATGCTGCCGCACGAAACTGGGCCCCAGCCGCAACGGGAACAGAGCGCCGCACAGCGCAGCCATGATCTTGTCGAGCACATGCCGCGAGGGGAAGCCGACCGAGCCCAGTTCGGCGTGGCGCTTATGCGCGCTGCGCCAGGCCTCGCGCGCGTCGCGAAGTTCGGCTGTGATGGCGTCTATGTCCCAATATTCACCTGGAGGCGCCGCAACGGCCTCTTCATAAGCTTCCTGCATAACCGCCTCGTTTATAAGCCCGTCCCTGCCTAGCCGCCTTACCGACAAGGGAAAGCAACTTTTCTCTACCATAATGATAGGAATTATATCCGAGCGGACAAACGGCTACGCGGCTGCTATGCGAAGCCATGGTTCCAAGGCTCGGCCCGCTCAAGCTCAAGGCTCAGATCTACTGTGGCGAGGAAGCCGCGATGGGGCCCGGGAAGGCCGCGCTCCTCGAAGCGATCGAGCGCGAGGGCTCGATCTCCGCCGCGGGCCGAGCGCTCGGAATGAGCTATCGCCGAACCTGGCTGCTCGTCGACAGCATGAACCGCTGCTGGGCCGAAAAGCTGGTCGACACCACCCCCGGCGGTGGACGCGACAAGGGCGCACGGGTGACCGGATGCGGCAAGCAGGTGCTGGCCGCCTATCGCATGCTGGAGCGCGATCTGCTGAACGCGGCAGATGCCGATCTCGGCACATTGTCGACGCTGCTCCGGGACGCTCCCCTGCCGCAACTGTAGAGCCTTGCCATATACGCGCGGATATAGCATGCGGAGCGCCCTACCCTGCAGGACCGCCGCTCATGCTCCGCTCTCTCGCAATTCGATGTCTGGTCGCATCGGCGCTCCTGATCGCCGCTCCGGTGCTGGCCGCCGAAACGCAGGTCGCCGTCGCGGCCAACTTCGCTGAGCCCGCCAGGCAGATCGCTGCCAGGTTCGAGAAGGCAACCGGTCACAAGGCCGTGCTCGCCTTCGGCGCGTCGGGCGCCTTCTACACCCAGATCAGCCATGGCGCGCCGTTCGAAGTCTTCCTCTCGGCAGACGCCGAGCGCCCTGCCAAGGCGGAGCAGGACGGCCTGGCCATCCCCGGTACACGCTTCACCTATGCCATCGGCCAGCTGGCGCTCTACTCGGCGACGCCGGGCCTCGTCGATAGACGCGGTGCAGTGCTCAGGCGCGGTAACTTCGAAAAGCTCGCCGTCGCCGATCCCGCAACCGCCCCCTATGGCGTCGCAGCGGTCGAGACGATGCAGCGGCTGGGCATCTACGACGCGCTGAAACCGAAAATCGTCACCGGAAGCTCGATCGCGCAGGCCTATCAATTCGTATCGACCGGTGCAGCCCAGGCCGGCTTCGTGGCGCTCAGCCAGGTGATCGATGTTCCCGGCGGCTCGCGCTGGCTCGTACCCGCCCGGCTGCACAGCCCGATCGAGCAGCAGGCGGTACTGCTCAAGACCGGCGCAAACAATCCGGCCGCGCGCGCCTTCCTGAAATATCTCAGGAGCCGCCCGGCACTCGCGATCATCAGGCGCTACGGCTATGTCGTCAGATAGCTGATGGGCCTCGTCCTCGCGACCACCGCCGAACTGGCGCTGGTCACCACCATCCTGCTCCTCCTGCTCGCCACCCCGCTCGCTTGGTGGCTGGCCCGCTCACGCCGCTGGTGGAAGGAAATCATCGGCGCGGTCTCCGCGCTGCCGCTGGTCCTCCCGCCCACCGTGATCGGCTTCTATGTCCTGATCGCGCTCGGGCCCGACAGTCCGTTGATGGCGCTCCTCCAGCCGTTCGGCATCCGCACCCTCGCCTTCACCTTCACCGGCCTGGTGATCGGCTCGCTCTTCTATTCGCTGCCTTTCGCGGTCCAGCCGCTGCGCACCGCCTTCGAGGCGATCGGCGACCGCCCGCTTGAGATCGCTGCGACGATGGGGGCCGGACCGCTTGACCGTTTCCTGACCATCGCCATTCCGCTCTCGCGCCGCGGCTTCCTGTCGGCGGCGATCCTCGTCTTCGCGCACACCATCGGTGAATTCGGCGTCGTGCTGATGATCGGCGGCAACATCCCCGGCAAGACCGAGGTGCTCTCGACCCGCATATATCAGCTGGTCGAAAGCCTGCAGTTCGGCGAGGCGCACCGGATTGCAGCCGTGCTGGTCGTGTTCTCCTTCGTCGCCCTCCTCGCGCTGCTCCTCGTCGAGCGGCGCATCGGCAACGTCCAGCCATGACGATTGCGGTCGACCTTGATGGAAAGCTCGGCAAGTGCTTTGCGCTGCGGGTCGCGTTCGAGGTGCCATCGCGCGGCGTGACCGCCCTGCTCGGCCCTTCCGGTTCAGGTAAGACGACGCTGCTGCGCGCCCTCGCCGGGCTCGATCGGATCGCCGGCATGATCCTCGTCGATGGCAAGGTGTTCCAGGACAGCCGGACGTTCGTCCCTGCCGAACGCCGCGGCGTCGGCTATGTCTTCCAGGGCGCCGGCCTGCTCCCGCACCTCAGCGTCGCCGCCAATCTCGACTATGCCATCCGCCGCTCCGCGCCCGGCCGCTTCGCCCGCGACGACATCATCGAGCGCGCCGGCATCGCCCATCTGCTCGACCGCCGCCCGGCGCGCCTCTCCGGCGGCGAAGCCCAGCGCGCCGGCATCGCCCGCGCCCTGCTGAGCCAGCCCCGCCTGCTCCTGCTCGACGAACCTCTCTCCGCCCTCGACAGCGACGCGCGCGCGGAGCTGCTCGACTGGCTGGAAGCGCTGCTTCGGGACGTCGATGTCCCCACTTTCTACGTTACGCATGATCATGGCGAAGCGCAGAGGCTATCCGCCAGAACGATCAAGCTCCGGCAGGGGCAGGTCGTGGGCCCACCGGTTTAGCAGACCATGTAAATGGCAAATACCGCAGGCGGCAAAGCAACCAATCCGGCCATCACCCAAACCCAGCGATATCGGCGGCTCCGTGCGATCAGCAACAGCGTCAGGCCGTCGATCGACAGGTAGAGACCAAGATGCCCGGCGATTTGCCGCCCCGTCTCTGCGTCCCCTGTTGTCGGCCCAGCCGCGGCCATGCACATCAGCGATATGGGCAGCATGGCCAGTAACCACATGACCAGGCCGATCTTGACCACAAGCCACAAGGTTCGCGGCAACACCACCCTCGAATATATCATTTGCGGCGCTGCCCGTTGGCCGCCCGTACGCCCCTCATGATGTCGCGCGTATCCCGAGGATCATCGCCCACGTGTGTGCCTGTCCCGGTTAAGGGGTTGCCCCATGATGGATCGTACGGATGACGCTTTGGATCCACCAGGTGTTGATATCTCTGCACGATTCCAGCAGCTCTCGTCAAAATGCCGGCTGGGAAAAGTGTCGAACCGGTCGCGCCATAGTTGATGTTGCCGACATGATCATCGCCAATCCTATTGCCTCGGATCTTTGGATCCCAATGACCTCCCGGGAAAACTGATCCAAGCCATACACCCAAGGCGGCTGAGGGGGCGACATTTGCCGCGACCCCTGGATCCATGCCCATGTTGCGAGCATCGGCCTCACCGTCGGCTAACATTCTTCGCATAAGAGCAACATTATCCGCAACTTGTTGGCCATCCGGAAGCCTGTTGCTCAGCACCCTTTGCGCAGCCATTCGCTTACGCGCCGCGAGCCCGATCATACCATGGCAACTCCTCCATAAGTACATAGCAAGAACATATGTATACCTACATTGAAAGTAAAACTTCCATCACTGATGCGCTCAGGGCGATATGGTTCATGCTTGGGCCTTCGTTGCGCCGTGGAGCTGCGTGATCGCATCGATCGAGGACAGCAGCTCTCCCCCCCATCCAGCGGCCGATGTAGCAAAGCGCGACACCGAGCCGGGCATGCAGGCGCGTCATGTTACAATTGTTGAAGCGTCTGATGGACCGGCCCGTGATAGGGGGGCGCTGTAGTCACGCAGAATCCGCTATGATCGAAGTCAACGATGCCACGCTCAGTCACTACACGCAGTGTATTCAGCGTGAGCGCGAAGCAGCGGCAAGGGCCAGCACCGAAGCGGTGCGGCAGCTTCATCTCAGGATCGCGGAGATGTACGAGCGCAAGCTGACCGCGATCCGCTCGCTGTCCTGATCTTCGCTTTCGGTCCGCCGAACAACCTCAGGCCGAACGGGCGGGATCGGTTATGGGATCGTCGGTCACCGGATCGCTGCGGCGAGCGCTTGGGAGCGATCCCGTCTGCCGCTCGATCATCCTGTGGACCCGGAACGGCTCGCCTTCTTTCTGCAGCTTATGCAAGGCAGAGCTCGTCTCCGCATCGGCATGGGTCAGCCGCTGGTTGTATCGGGCATAATCGAGCCAGGTTGCGAGATGGAAGCGTTCCATCCACAGCTCGGCGTCGTGAAGATCGCGCAGAAGGGTCCAGCGATGGGCGCCGTCACGCCGCCGGATTCGCCGCCGTTCGGTCATCGCGGCCAGAAAAGCCACGATATTGTGTGGTTCTATGCGATACTCCACCGTGATCACGACCGGCCCGCTACGCGGTTCGAGCGGCACAGCCGTCTCGGGCTCGGTCCAATGCCGAAGCGGATCGAGATTCAGGTCCTGGACCTGCGGCAACGGTGCCAGGAAGCCGAGGGCTATCACCGCCACCTGAATGGCCGCTCCCACGAGAAGCGCATCCGCCACGCCATGATGTTCGGCAATGAGGCCGAGCACCCAGGCGCCCACCGCCATCCCCCCGAATGCCGTCATCTGGTAGATCGACAACGCCCGCGCCACGACCCAGCGCGGCGAGGCCAGCTGCACGGTCACATTAAATGTCGATAGTGCAAGCACCCAGCTGGCACCGGCCAGGATAAGCGCCGCCGTGGTCAGGACGATATTGGAGCTGAGCCCGGCAACCGCGCTCCCGATCGCGAGGCCGAGCGTGGCCATCCTTATCATCATCTCGGTCGTCAGCCGCCGGCGGAGCCGTCCACTGCCGAGCGCACCGATGACGGCGCCGATACCGAACGCGCCGAGCAGCGTCCCGTAGGTCAGCGGCCCACCTTTGATCAGGCTCCGCGCCACCAGCGGCATCAGCGCCGGCAACGCGTTGGCCACGATCCCGAAACATGCCGCGCGCAGCATCACGATCCGCAGGTTGGGTGACATGGCGACATAGCGCAGCCCCGCCCCCATCGCCACCATCAGACGCTCGGGCGGCAGCATGCGAGGCGGGAAGTCGGGCCGCCAGCGCAGCAGGACGAGGATCAGTCCGACATAGGAGAGCGCGTTCACCAGGAAGGCGGCCGCGGCCCCCGCCGCAGCAACAAGGACGCCGCCGATCGCCGGTCCCACGCTGCGCGCGATATTGAACCCCATCGAGTTGAGTGCAACCGCCCCCGCCAGTTGCGCGCGCGGCACGATGTCGCCCACCGAGGCTTGCCAGGCGGGCCCGTTCATCGCCGTGCCGCAGCCGATCAGGAAGGTGAAGGTCAGCAGCAGCCAAGGCGTCAGCCAGCCTTGCCACGCGAACATCGCCAAGGCCGCCGACACCAGCAGCATGAACACCTGTGCAGTGAGCATCACGCGGCGCCGATCGACATTGTCCGCCACCGCGCCTGCCAGCAGCGCTAGCAGCATGAACGGCAGTGCCGACGACGCCTGCACCAGCGCCACCATCTGCGGCGATCGCACCAGCGACGTCATCATCCATGACGCGCCGACCGACTGGATGAGCCCGCCGAAGTTGGACAGGAGCGATGCGATCCAGACCGCCCTGAAGATCGGAATGGTAAGCGGGGAGGCCGCGCGGGGAGCTGGCGAAGCGCTGTCGGCGTGGAGAGTCATCGCCTACGGAATGCCGGACGCGCGGCTTTGTGCCAATAGCCGTCCTTAGCCCGTGGAACTCCGGACTGGCCAAATCCTGCCGCCGCGTTCACCAATTCCCATAACCCGATCATACCGATCCTGCGTGTAACGACATGCTGCGAACTCCGGACGTTCCGGCAGTCGAAGAGGTAGCTTGCGATGTCGATAGCATCAGCTCTGGGCCTGAAGGGCCGCTCCGAGGCGCGCCAGGGATCGCGAACGCGGGTGATGCTGCCGGCCGTGTTGCTGGCCGGCGGGCGCCCCGCGCGTGTCCACATCCTGGATCTCTCCAGCGAGGGTGCGCTCGGCCATGCAGCCGAGCCGCCGTCGCCAGGCGAGATCGTCTGGCTGGTATGCAAGGGCAATGAACTGCTGGCGCGCACCGCCTGGGTTCGCGGCAACCGCTTCGGCCTTGCCTTCGACTCTCGCCTTCCCGCCGCCAGGCTCGATCCGATCCTGGCCGAGGGTCGCCGCGCGCTCCAGGGCGAGACGGAGAGGGCTCCACTGCGCCTCGCCAGCTGAGGGAGACCTCAAGCCGCGTCGTGGAAGATGATGCCAAGGGTGTGGCGATGCCCTGTGCGCAAGCCGCTCACGCCATGCCGCATCGTTACCCGATAATCGCCGCGTGATCCGCGCTGCGGGCGATGTGCCACCGCGAAGATGACGGCGTCGCCCCGCGACAGCGGCACCACGTCGACGCGCGACTGCATGCGCGGCCGCTGCCCGGCCAGGATGAATTCGCCGCCGGTGAAATCCTCGCCAGGAGCCGACAGGAGCACCGCGACCTGCAACGGGAAGACATGCTCGCCATAAAGATCTTGGTGCAGGCAATTATAGTCGCCCGCACCATAGCGAAGCAGAAGCGGCGTCGGCCGCAACTGGCCGGCGGCATGGCAGCGCTCAAGGAAATCCAGGTGCTCGGCTGGAAAGCGCACCTCAAGCCCCATCCGCTCGTGCCAGCGATTGGCGATCGGAGCGAGCCGCCGATAGAGTGCTCCGCGCAGTTCCGTCACCAGGGCCGGCAGCGGGTAGGCGAAATAGCGATATTCGCCGCGCCCATAGCCATGCCGCTCCATCACGACATGGCTCCGGAACCCCGCGCCTGCGTCGTAAAGCGCGGCAACCTCGCCGCAGGCCCGCTTGCTCAGCAGCCCCGGCAGGATCGTCCAGCCTCGCACGTCGAGGTCGACGGCGGCAGCGTCCCAGTCAGGGCTATCGATCTCCATCATTCGGGGGTGCTGGCAGCAGACCGCCTCGTCGGCCTCCCGTTCCTTGCGTTCACTTGCACAGTGCGCTCCGTCGATGTGCATAGCCAAGGTAGATGGCGAGGCCGATGGCGTTCCACAACAGGCACCACAACAGAGTCTTGGCCGGGAGGCTGACGAACAGATAGGCGCACCCGAATAGCGCGCCCAGCCCCACCAGCGTCGCGGCCGGCGCACGGAATGGCCGCGGTAGCTCGGGGCTGCGTCGGCGCAGCACGATCAGGCACGCGCCTACCGCCATGAACGCGATTAGCGTACCGGCATTGGCCAGCGCAGCGATCTCGCCGATCGGCAGCAACCCCGCCAGGAGCGCCACGATGACCGCCGTCATCGCCGTGATCCGCGCCGGCGTTCCGCGTTTGGAGATCGCCGCCAGCCCGCTCGGCAGGAATCCGTCGCGGGCCATCGCCAGGAAGATCCGGCTCTGCCCATAGAGAAAGGCGAGCAGGACCGTCGGCAGCGCGATCACGGCAGCCGTGGCGATCACCTTGGCGACGCCTGGCCGGCCCAGGTCGCGCAGGATCAGCGCCAGCGGCTCCGGGCTGTCGGCGAAACCGGTGAACGGCACTGCGCCGATCGCCGCGGCCGCCACCAATATATAGATCAGCGTGCACACCAGCATCGATCCGACGATGCCGATCGCCAGGTCGCGCTCGGGCCGCTTGGTTTCCTCCGCCGCGGTCGAGATGGCGTCGAAGCCGTAGAAGGCGAAGAAGATAATCGCCGCGGCCGCCATCACGCCGCGCTGCACGCCGTCCGGCCCCGGCATCGAGGCAAAGCCATAGGGCATGAACGGGTGCAGGTGACCCACATCGAAATAGGGCAAGGCCACTGCGACGAACAACGACAGCGTCGCGATCTTGATCAGCACCAGCACCGTATTGATCCGGGCGCTCTCCCGCGTGCCGAGCAACAGCAGCCCGGTCACCACGGCGATGATGAAGATCGCCGGCAGATTGACGAGCCCGCCAAGCTCCGGCCCCTGGGTCAGCGCCGCCGGGAAGCCTGCACCGATCAGCAGCGGCGACGCATAGCCCGACCAGCCGACCGCGACGGTCGACACCACCAGCGAATATTCGAGGATCAGGCTCCAGCCGACCACCCAGGCGAAAATCTCGCCGAGTGCCGAATAGGCATAGCTGTAGGCGCTGCCCGAGGCCGGCATCATCGCCGCCAGCTCGGCATAGGCCAGCGCCGCGCAGGCGCAGATCACACCGGCAATCGCGAAGGACAGCAACACCGATGGCCCGGCGCGATCCGCGCCTACCCCGATCAGCGTCAGGATACCCGTCCCGACGATGGCGCCCACCCCAAGCGCCATCAGGTGCGGCCATGACAATGTCGGCGTCAGCCCGCCTGGCGGCCGCCCGACGCTGTCGATCGGCTTGCGCCGCAGGAAACCTGCCATACCCCTCCCCTATGCGAACCGGTCCGTCGCCCTGATCAACTGATCGAGGATGCCCGGTTCGGAATAGGCATGGCCGGCGCCCTCGATCACGTGGAGCTCGGCATCGGCCCAGGTCTTGTGCAGCGCCCAGGCATAGCGGAGCGGACAGGGCATGTCGTAGCGGCCATGGACGATGGTGCCGGGGATGCCGCGCAGCCAGGCTGCATCGCGGAGCAGCTGCTCCGGTTCCAGCCAGCAGTCATGATGGAAATAATGATTCTCGATGCGCGCGAAGGCGATCGCGAAATGGTCGTCGCCGTGGGTCGCGCTCAGGTCGGCGCTCGGTAGCAGCGTGATCGTCTCGCCTTCCCACAGGCTCCACGCCTTCGCCGCCTCGAGCTGTATGACGGGATCATCCCCCGTGAGCCGCTTGTTATAGGCTGCCACCATCCGGCCTCGCTCGGCATCGGGGATCGGGGCGACGAAGCGTTCCCACTTGTCGGGAAACATCTGCGACACGCCGAACTGATAATACCAGGAGATTTCCTCTCGCGTTGCCGTGAACACACCGCGCAGGATCAGCGCGCTGACATGAGCGGCGTGCGTCTCGGCATAGGCAAGCGCCAGCGTGGAGCCCCAGCTGCCGCCGAACACCAGCCATGCATCGACGCCCATCAGGGCGCGCAGCCGCTCGATGTCTTCGACAAGGTGCCAGGTCGTGTTCGCGTCCAGGGCGGCATGCGGCGTCGATCGCCCGCATCCCCGCTGGTCGAACAGCAGCACATCGTAGCGCGCGGGATCGAAAAGCCGGCGGTGATCGGGCGAGCAGCCAGCGCCCGGCCCGCCATGGAGAAAGACCGCAGGCTTCGCACCCGGGGTGCCGACTCGCTCATAATAGATGCTGTGGCCATCGCCGACATCGAGCATGCCCGTCGCATAAGGCTCGATCGGCGGGTAGAGGGTGCGCAATTCGCTCATGACGCGGATCGGTGGCAGGGATGACTTAGACGCGTCGGCAATGCTAACATCGCTGCAGGCTAGCGGAGTCCGAAGATGCGCGCCAGCCGGAGGCCCGGCATCCACCGCATCGCAGCGGCGATGCGAGATGACTCCCCGGCTGCAGGATAGTACACAGCCAATGCGATCTCCCCCGGCTAGGACGATATGGACGATTCAGTCGAAATCGAACTGAAGCTCGAATATGATCCCGTCAAGCGCGACCGGCTGACTGGCTCGGCGCTCCTCGATGCGCATGACGCGGAGCGCAAGCGATTCATCGCAACCTACTTCGATACGCCGGATCTTCGGCTCCACGGTGCCGGCTACGCCGTGCGCCTCCGCAACGAGGGCGATCGCAATATCCAGACGGTCAAGGCTTCCACCAGCACGGCGGGGGCCCTGTTCATCCGTGGAGAGTGGGAGCGGCCGATCGATGGCAATCGGCCGATCCTCGACGAAAGAGCAGGTCCGCTGATCCAATATGTCGACGCCGCGACATTGGGCAATGTCGAACCGCTGTTCATCACCGACGTCGAACGCATCTCAGGAATGATCGAGCGGGCTGGGGCGACGATAGAATTTTCCATCGACTCAGGAGAGGTTCGCGCTGGCAAGCGGTGCCTCGCCCTGTCCGAAATCGAGTTCGAGCTGAAAGACGGCTCCCCGCAGATCCTGTTCGATCTCGCCCGGAGCCTCAACGAGGAGGTTCCGCTGCGGCTCGGCGTTCGTTCGAAATCCGGATGCGGCTACGCGCTGGTCGCGGCCGCGCCGTCCAGCGTCGCCAAAGCCGAACCCATCCGCCTTGCCCGTGACATGGGCGCCGCCGATTCCTTCACCTTGATCGCAAGCTCCTGCCTCAAGCAATATCGGCTGAACGAAACGTTGCTGCTCGAAACCGAGGCAGGCGAGGCCATCCACCAGGCGCGGGTGGGTCTGCGTCGGCTCCGCTCCGCCTTCGTGCTGTTCAAGCCGCTGTTCGCTGGCGACGACCGCGCCGCCATGCTCGCAGCCGAGTTGCGATGGTTGGCTGGCGAACTCGGCGCCGTTCGCGACATCGATGTCCTGATGCCGCAGCTGGAAGGATCTGGACGAGCAAAACTGGCCACGATTCGTGAAAGCCGCTTCAGTCACCTCCGCAACTTGCTGGAGAGCAGCCGCGTCCGGCTGCTGCCGATCGAGCTTGCCGAATGGCTGGCGATCGGCACGTGGAGGGAGCCGCACCCGGATCCGGGACAGCATGACGAGATGATCTCGGTCTTCGCAGCGGACCGGCTTGATCGTCTGCGCAAACGCATCAGGCGCGAAGGTCGGTGCCTCGCGACCCTGGACGACGAACATCGCCATGAGGTGCGCAAGGACGCGAAGAAGCTGCGCTATGCCGCCGAGTTTTTCGTCTCGCTCTACCCAGACCGGAAAGCGCGTCGCCGGATGGAACGGCTGCTCGACCGGCTCGAAGCGCTGCAGGACAAACTTGGCAGGCTCAACGACATGGCTGCCGCACCCGAGCTTCTGGCGAAGCTGGGGCTGGATCCGGAGATCGGCCCCCCACGACCGAAGGCTCGCCGGCGCCTGCTGTGCGATGCCGAGCGATGCTTCGATGCGCTGGTCGAAACGAAGCGCTTCTGGCGCTCCTGATCGCAGTGCCGCCCGCCGTGCCTGAATGCAGCCGGTACCGTGCGCACGACAATGATCAGCTGATAACCATGCTGAACGGGAAAATGGGAAGCGACAATTAAGCGCCTCCCATTCCTCCTTCATAGGATTTCCGGATCGATCCTGCGTTCTCGAATGATTATCTTGCGATGATGCTTACCCTCACAGATGCGGAGGGAGCTCTGCGAGATACGGTGACTCTATGAACAGCCCCTTCGTAGTGTCGCCAGCATAATTATCCACACTGTCGGCAGAAGCGATCTGCACCGCATAATTGAGCTGATTTGTCGCATCCGACTTGAAACGGATTTCGATCTGATACCAGCCGGCCGTTCCGACCGCCTGTATCTTGGCCAGATAAGGCGGCGTCATCGTCCCATAATTATAGGAAGAGCCGACCGTCCCCGCGCTTAGATCGAAGAAGCAGGTCGCTCCGCCGCTATAGGCCGCCCCGGCTACGGCGAGCTTGGCGAAGGAACGCCCATTGGCCTTCACGCGCGCCGTCATCCGGTAATCCTTGATGGAACTTGCCTTGCTTATCCACTGATCCACATCGTGATAACCGGTCGAAGCCGTCTCCTTAACCGAAGATGCTGTCGCGCCGCCGCCCGAACCGGTCTGCCCGGTCACGACGCTGACAGCAGATGCGACCCAGGCCGCATTGGACAGATCGGTGGGGCTGGCAAGAAGATTTGGTCGAGCCGTCATGAACGGAATCGGGATCGGGGACCTGTCCTCAGCATACACATTGCCAGAAAAAGTAGCGCAGTCGCTGTAGATGCTGCCAACGGAATAAGGCGGATCAGCTGGATAATTTCCGTAATTCTTGCTAATAAGATTATCTCGAACGACCACACCAGAAACCGTATTCCCCGGGTTGGTAAGTGAAATGTTCTTGGTAACAAGCTTGATGGGATAATCCTTACCGCCCTCGATATAATTTGCCCTGATCAGATAGCTGACAATATCTTCGCTTGAATCGGGCTTGACGAGGATCACCGCCGTCGAGGAATCTCCTGTCGTACTTTGAAGCCAATTCTCTTCGATTACCGACTGGCCGTATAAACCTTGGCAGCAATCGAGATGGGGATTCACGACGAGCGGGTTAGGCGTCTGCGATGGGTTATCCGACGCATTCGGCACATAGGTGCCATCAGCCGTCGTCCACCCGCGCAAGTCATGCACGTAGTTGTGACGGAATATGCTGTTCTTGAAGATGCGGGCTGGATCATTGCCTACCGCAAAAATATCTCCGCGTTGAACCAGGACATTCTTTGCGTAGCTATCGCCGCCGATGCCCATATAGGCAAACTCACCGATACCATCTATCGTGAAATCCTCGATGACGACGTTGGATATGGTCGAGGATGCGTTATGCAATTGAACCAGGATAATCGTGTTCACGTTATCTGGATTGTCGGCGCCTTCGACCGAGAAATTTCGAAGACGTAGCGGATTGGACGGCGTGCCGCCTGCCGTGACAAGAACCTTCCCCTTCACGGCCGTCCCTGCAAGATCGTCAGCATCCGACTGATCGGCCACGGTGAATGTTCCGGTGTAGCTTTTAGTCAGCGCAATTTTTGGACCTGAGACCTGCTGGTGCCAAGCCTCCAACTCCGCGATATTTCCCTGCGCTATGATAAGGTCGCGCGCGGCCGACAGAGCAGGATTATTGGAACTATAGTTCGCTGTCATACATAGACTCCTGTAAATAGCTCAAAAGCATTCTCTGTTTAAATGAATTGGTAATCTTATCCGTGAGGACGCTCACATTTCGTAGTTCTGATTGGCCGATCGGAGACGAGTTCCCACGCCCACCGACGCTGAGCATCGCACGGTGTCTCGGCAGCGCATCCTGCTCCGCGCAGTGCGGAGACAGGGATATTTTCAACTCATATCGGGTGAGTCGGAGAGAACAAATGAAGAACTACAAGTCAACTCTGAATCGCCTTACGCGCAGATGGAGCTGGGCGACTGCGCCACGATCGCCGGCATGCGTTTCCATCACATCGGCCGCTCGCTGAACATGATAGACAGCGTGCTGATTTCTGGACCATGGAGATGGAGCAGTTTACGTGGCAGCCATGGATGAATGGACCGATCGCCTCCAGCGCTATCTCGGCTGGATCATCGGGCTCGGCGGACTCATCGCCTGGCTTGCCCTGCTCTACTTCATGTTTGGAGATGTGCTGTGAGGACGCCTTCGATTGCAGCCATGACGGGACGGCCCTAAAGCCCCGCTGATGCTCCGTCTCTCCGAACTCAAGCTCCCGCTCGATCACCCGGCCGAAGCCCTGCGTGCAGCCATCATCCAGCGGCTCGGCATCACGCCGGCCGAGCTGGTGGACTTCACCATCGCCCGTCGTGCCAATGACGCGCGTCGCAAGTCGGCGATATTGCTCGTCTATTCGGTCGACGTGGCGCTGCGCGACGAAGCATCGGTTCTGGCACGCTTCCCTGGCGATCCACATGTCCGCGCGACGCCCGACACCGGCTATCGCTTCGTGACCAGCGCGCCCGCCGGAGCCCCCCGCCCCGTCGTGATCGGCGCCGGCCCCTGCGGGTTGTTCGCCGGCTTGATTTTGGCGCAGATGGGCTTCCGCCCGATCATCGTCGATCGCGGCAAGGTGGTGCGTGAGCGGACCAAGGACACCTGGGGCCTCTGGCGGCGCGGCGTGCTCGATCCCGAGTCCAACGTCCAGTTCGGCGAAGGCGGCGCCGGCACCTTCTCGGACGGCAAGCTCTACAGCCAGATCAAGGATCCGCGCTTCCTCGGGCGCAAGGTGCTGACCGAGTTCGTCAAGGCCGGCGCGCCACCCGAGATCCTGACCGAGGCGCATCCGCATATCGGCACCTTTCGGCTCGTGACGATGGTCGAAAGCATGCGCGAGACGATCCAGGCGCTCGGCGGCGAATATCGGTTCGAGCACCGCGTCGAGGATATCGCGATCGAGCAGGGGCGCGTGCGCGGGCTACAGCTCCACACCGGCGATTTTCTCGAAGCCGAGCATGTGGTGCTGGCCGTCGGGCACAGCGCTCGCGACAGCTTTCACATGCTCCATGAGCGCGGTGTGCATATCGAGGCGAAGCCCTTCTCGATCGGGGTCCGCATCGAGCACCCGCAAAGCTGGATCGACCGCGCCCGCTTCGGCGCCTGCGCCGGCCATCCGGACCTTGGCGCCGCAGCCTATAGCCTGTCGCATCACTGCGCCAATGGCCGCAGCGTCTATAGCTTCTGCATGTGCCCCGGCGGCCGGGTCGTCGCCGCGGCGTCGGAACCCGGCCGGGTGGTCACCAACGGCATGAGCCAATATTCGCGGCAGGAGTTCAACGCGAATTCCGGGCTCGTCGTCGGCATCACGCCCGAGCGCGACTATCCGGACCACCCGCTCGCCGGCATCGCCTTGCAACGCCATTGGGAGGAGCGGGCCTATGTCGCCGGCGGATCGACCTATGCAGCGCCGGGGCAGCGTGTCGGCGACTTCCTCGCCGCCCGGCCGTCGACGGCGCTCGGCGAGGTCGTGCCGTCCTATAAGCCCGGCGTCCACCTGACCGACCTCGCCGCATGCCTCCCGGACTTCGCCATCGAGGCGCTGCGCGAGGCCTTGCCGATCTTCGGTCGGCAAATTCCGCGCTATGACGATCCCGACGCGATGATGACCGGTGTGGAAACCCGCACTTCTTCTCCTATCCGGATCACCCGCGGCAAGGATTTCCAGAGCCTCAACGTCCGCGGCCTCTATCCCGCCGGCGAAGGCGCCGGCTATGCGGGCGGAATCCTCTCGGCCGCAGTCGATGGCATCAAGGTGGCGGAAGCGGTGGCGCTCAGCCTTGCCGGCTGACGATGAAGTTCGGTAATGCCTCGACCATCACGTCGCCGGCCTGATCTATCCCGCCCAGGCGCCAACCAAAACACTTCTCCTTTGATCTGTTCGGGGCGGTCTCTACAGGACGCCCCTCGATGAAGATGGAAGGACGCGGATGGCTTCGGGACTTGTAGCGCTGCTGGACGACATCGTCGGCCTGACCAAGCTGGCGGCGGCATCGCTCGACGATGTCGGCGCCGCCGCAGGCAAGGCGGGCGCGAAGGCGGCGGGCGTCGTCGTGGACGACGCGGCCGTAACGCCGCGCTACGTGACCGGTCTTACGCCGGATCGCGAGCTGCCGATCATCGCAAGGATCGCGGTGGGATCGCTGCGTAACAAGCTGCTCATCCTGCTGCCCATCGCATTGCTGCTTAGCGCCTTCGCACCCTGGGCGATCACGCCGCTGCTGATGCTGGGCGGCGGCTTCCTGTGCTTCGAGGGGGCGGAGAAAGTGCTCGAGGCGATCGGCGGGCACGACCACGCGGAGGAGGCGCTGGCCGGCATCGATGCCGCGACTCTCGAAAAGCAGCAGGTGTCCGGGGCGATCCGTACCGATCTCATTCTGTCAGCGGAGATCATGGCGATTGCGCTGGGCGAAGTCGCCGCTGAACCGCTGCCGATCCAGGCGGGGGTGCTGGCAGCGGTCGGCATCGCGATCACGATCGGCGTCTATGGTGTCGTCGGCCTGATCGTGAAGATGGACGATATCGGTCTCCACCTCGCCAGGCGCGACCTCGCCGCGACCCGCGCGATCGGCCGCTCGATGGTTAAGGCGATGCCGATCATCATGCGCTGGCTGTCGATCATCGGCACCGCCGCGATGATCTGGGTCGGCGGCGGTATCATCGTTCACGGGCTCGCGGTCTTCGGCGTCGACGCGCCGGCGGCGCTGATCCATCACCTCGCAGATTCCGCCGCTCGTGCCGCCCCCTTTGCGCCAGCACTGCTGCCCTGGATTATTGCCGCCTTCTTGTCGGGCCTCGTCGGCCTTCTGGTGGGAGGGACGATCGGCACGCTGATGCATATCGTTGGCGGATTGAACGGCAAGACCCAAGCTCCCTGACATGGCGGGGCCGTACCCAAGCTCCCTGACATGGCGGGGCCGTAACGGTCTGGGCCGCCATATCATTTCGTGTACGGTACGTTTTCTTCCGGGTGGATTTCCCGCGGCAAATAGAGCAGGCTTTCGATTTGCATTCTCCCCTTTTGGAGGTCAGTTTTTGCCATGGGCCGTAGCGTAAACCCGGATATGCAACGACGGGTGGTCCTTGTCGTCGAGGATGAGCTGTTCGTCCGCTTGATGGCAGTCGATGCGATCGAGGACGCGGGCTACGCGGCCATAGAAGCCGCAGACGCCGATTCTGCCTTGGCCGTGCTCGACGATCGCGGCGACATCGACATAGTGTTCAGCGATATAAAGATGCCTGGCGCGCTGGACGGTCTCGCGCTGGCCGCCATGGTGCAGGAGCGCTGGCCAACGCTTCCCGTCATCCTGACCTCGGGGCACCTCTACCCCGACGATATAGACATGCCCGCGGCGGTCCCGTTCCTCCAGAAGCCGTATCGCGCCAACGCACTGATCGCCGAACTCGAGCGGGTAAGCCACTGAGCGGCACGGGCCGGCGACGACATTCGATGGTGCCCGGCCAGTAACGGTGCCGTAAAGGAACTTACCGGCTATCGATCGGTTCTGGTCTCCGAGCCGGCAAAGCCCCCCTTATACCCGCGGCTCAGGAGAGTGCGGACCCGTCGGTCACCCCCCCGTCGCCGGCGGGTCTTCGCGCGAACTGGCACCTTCTTCGCTTTTCCATTATACCCAACGACAGGGTACACCGCCGCGCATATCGGGGGCGGTTTGTGCTTGAGCGTGCCCCGCCCCGCCTCCTCCAGGGCGGGGCGTCACGCTCGCAGAACCAGCGCCGAGGGAACAGCTTGCCATCTCTACCACCGAGCGCACGCACGCGCGTAAGGCGCGTCCATGAACGCGCCGCCTATGATCGCGACACCCTCCACGCCGTTCTCGACGCCGGCATGCTCTGCCATGTCGGCTATGTGTTCGAGGGCTACCCGGTGGTGACCCCGACGCTCTATTGGCGTGAGGGCGATTCGATCTACTGGCATGGGTCCAGCGCCAGTCGTGCGCTCCGCGCCAGCGAGGATGTCGATGTCTGCCTGACCGTCACTCATCTGGACGGCCTGGTGCTGGCGCGATCCGCCTTTCACCATTCCGCCAATTACCGATCCGCGATGCTGTTCGGCAAGGGCCGGCTGGTGGTGGGTGACGACGAGAAGCTCGCCCGGCTCAAGGCAATGACGGAAAGCTTCTATCCCGGACGCTGGGATGGCCTGCGGCCGGTCTCGCCGCAGGAGCTCAAGGCGACCAGCATAATGTGGATGCCCATCGACGAAGCCTCGGTGAAGATCCGCACCGGCGATCCCGTCGACGATGAGGAGGACATGGGCGACGAGGTCTGGGCCGGCATTGCGCCGTTTCGCCTGGCGTTCGGCGAACCCCAGCCCGATGCGACCACCCGGGCCGCCGGTCGCGTCGCGCCGCCGATGCCATCCAGGCTCACCCGCCCGTGATGCTTGCAGAGCGGCTTCTTCGCCTCGATGGCTGGCCGCCGTCCCGCCGGTAAGTTGGATGAAAAGAGTTTAATGCTTCGGGGTCAGCCTGAGCAGCCGCGCATCGCCGCCGTCTTCCAGCACATAGACGGCGCCATCGGGTGCCTGCTGGACCGCGCGAATGCGATTCGTCATGTCATAGCGCGCCTGCTCCCGGGCATCCTCCTGGCCCAACTCTATCAGGATGAGGGAACGGCCGGAGAGCGCGCCGATCAGGGCCTTGCCACGCCATTTCGGGAAGATCTTGCCCGAATAGACCAGTAGGCTCGACGGTGAGATCGAAGGGTTCCAGCTGACCTTCGGTGCCTCCAAGTCCGGCCGCGTCGGGTGGTCGGGAATGAGCGAGCCGTCATAATTGTCACCGTTGGACACGATCGGCCAGCCATAGTTCCGCCCGGGCAGTATCAGGTTGACCTCGTCGCCGCCCCGCGGCCCCATCTCATTCTCCCACAGGCGCCCCTGCAGATCGAAGGCGAGGCCGAGCGGGTTGCGGTGCCCATAGCTCCATACCGCCGGGTCGAAGCCCTGCCCGACCAGCGGATTGCCCTGCGCGGGCTTGCCGTCCGGCGTAAGCCGCACGATCTTGCCGAGCACGCCCGTGGAGTCCTGCGCCGGCGTGGCCTTCTGGCGCTCGCCGATCGAGAAGAACAGATAGCCATCGGGCGAAAAGGCGATCCTTCCGGCATATTGGCTGCCGCCACCCCGGAGCGGAAAGCCGCGGTAGAGCGTCGTTACGCCCTCGAGGCGTACGTCATCGACATCGCCGGCCAGCTTGCCGCGCGCCAGCACGATCCCGTTGGGCGCTCCGGGTGAGGAATAGCTGAAATACACCAGATGATTCCTGGCGAAGTCCGGATGCGGCACGACCTCGCCGAGGGCGCCTTGGCCGGCCGGATTGACCGCTGGAATTCCGGAAACCTCGGTACGGCGCTGGCCATCCGCGGACAGCAGCAGCATATGCCCGGCCTTCTCGGTGACGAGCATCCGGCCATCGGGCAGGAACGCCATCGCCCAGGGCCGGTCGAAAGTCGCGACGACACTGGTCTGGAACGGCTTGGCGGCGAAGGCGCGCTGGCCGGTAATCGGCGCCTGCTCAGCCGACGCGGCAGCCGCCATAGCCAGCACTGCAAGCGCAAGGAGAGCTCTGCTGTTCGGCATGGCTGGGCTCCCGATCGCCGCGTCAGCGCCCGGCTTCTCGGGCGCGCACGGTCCGGGCAGCCTTGGCCTGCTCCTTCGGCGGGATCGTCCGGATTGTCGCGGCATACTGCGCGAACAATAGCAGGATCCATATTTCGACACCTTTCCAGCCGCCACTGACCACGCCCGAAAAGACGTCCAGCGCGAGCAACATCAGCGTCATGATCCGCAATCCCATCGTGCTAATCACGGGCGTATCTGCGCGGAAAGAGGCCGCGAACATCATGAACAGGCTGAATAACCCTGCTAATATCTGCGAGGTCAGCGACGTTGCGAGACGCAGTTGGTCGAGTCCCGCTACAAACCACAGCAGCCGCGATACGGCATATTGGCTCTGCCGGGTGAGTTGGCAGAATTTGATGATTGGCGGGACGAACAGGGTCTTTCCGACCCACACATCGATAGCGGTCATGCTCATCGCCCTGATATAGCAGCAGTTTGGCCAGACGCTACCGCCACCGCCGATACCTCGCTTGCCGCTGGCCGCGGAACACCTCCTGCGATGCTGACCTCAGGCGGCTACTGCCGTGGCCGGGATTTGCATGACGGACACCTTCTGCTCGACCAGTTCGGCGGTCCCGAACACGGTCATGAAGGCGATGTCGGTGGCATCGCGGCCGACGGCGATCCGCACCACTCCATCGAGCGGGGCAAGCTCGGTCGGATCGACGAGATACCATTCGCCGGCCAGCCAGATCTCCACCACCGCGTGGAAATCCGGTGGGTCGAGCCGCCAGGCATAAGCCGATACCAGCCGTGCAGGCACGCCGGCCGCCCGCGCGAAGCTCACCAGCAGATGCGCAAAATCGCGGCACACGCCCCGGCGCGAGACGAACACGCCCACCGCGCTCGTGGAGGCATCACTGGAGCCGATGCGATAATCGACATGCTGGTGAATCCAGCGCGACATGGCGAGAATCTTGGAGCCGTGATTCTCACCGGGGAACTCCCGCTCGACGAACGCCTCGAACAGGTCGGCCTCGCAATAGCGGCTCGGCCACAGATAGGGGATGACCTCGGGCGGCAGATCGCGTCGTGGCGTAATCGGCAGAGCCTCGATCGATAAGGGTCGCCGCTCGATGTCGACCATGGCCTCGTAGCGGGCATGGACGTCGCCGCTCGCCTCCATCCAGGTCCGCCGCCCAATGCCGTCCTCGCCATCGATCGGGCGCAGCGGCCCGACGCCATCGACGGTCAGCCGGTCGCTGATCAGCTTCTGATCGACGAGCTGCGCCGCCTCGATCGCCAGCAGCACATCGACGGGCTCGGACATGCGGTATTGCAGGTCCGCTTCGATTTTCAGGCGCATCGCCGGTCGTTTCCTTCACGTAAGAATCGATAAACGCGTGCCGGTGGGTTAATGTCCGTCCGATGAGGCGTCATCGCGAAGAAAGAACGCCGACCCATGATACTGCGCGTTGTTTCGCTGTCATGCCACCGCCAACGCGCTATCATCCGCCTGCATATCGGGAGAGCAGAGCATGACGATCGCAGCCATTTTGTTCGCGGCGCTGGCGTTGCTGGCGGTGATGTTCGTCTTCTCGGCGGTCATCGTCGTGCGGCAGGGCTATGAATATACGATCGAGCGCTTCGGCCGTTATACCAAGACCGCGCCGCCGGGCTTCACTCTGATCATGCCGTTCGTCGATCGCGTCGGCCGCCGCGTCAACATGATGGAGCAGGTGCTCGACATTCCGGGGCAGGAGATCATCACCAAGGACAATGCGATGGTGTCGGTCGACGGCGTCGTTTTCTTCCAGGTGCTCGATCCGGTGAAGGCCGCCTATGAGGTGTCGGACCTCTATCGCGCGCTGCTCCAGCTCACCACCACCAACCTGCGCACGGTGATGGGCTCGATGGACCTCGACGAGACGCTGTCGAAGCGGGACGAGATCAACGCACGGCTGCTCAGCGTGGTCGATCACGCCACCGTCGCCTGGGGCGTCAAGCTCACCCGCGTCGAGCTGAAGGACATCCGTCCGCCCGCCGACATCGTCAACGCTATGGGCCGCCAGATGAAGGCCGAGCGCGAGAAGCGCGCGCTGATCCTCGAATCCGAGGGCCAGCGGGCTTCGGAAATCCTCAAGGCGGAGGGGCAGAAGCAGAGCCAGATCCTCCAGGCCGAAGGCCGTCGCGAGAGCGCCTTCCGCGATGCCGAAGCCCGCGAGCGCGCCGCCGAGGCCGAGGCGACCGCGACCCGTGTCGTGTCCGATGCGATCGCGGGCGGCGAGGCGCTGGCGATCAACTATTTCGTCGCGCAGAAATATGTCGAGGCGGTCGGCAAGTTCGCGACCTCACCCAACGCCAAAACGATCCTGTTCCCGGTCGAAGCCACCCAGTTGATCGGCACTCTCGGCGGCATCGGCGCGCTGGCCAAGGCCGCGCTCGGCGATGATGGCACGCCCGCGTCCGTCATCGCGCCGCGTGCAAAGGCGCCGTCGCGCAGCGGCACCAGCACCAGCGTTCCGACCACCACGCCGCAGCCGCCGGCCGAACCGGCATGAACGACGTCCTCGCCCTGATCGACCTGCGTTGGGGTTGGTGGGTCGCCGGCGTGCTGCTGGCGGCGGCCGAGATCTTCGTGCCAGGCGTCTTCCTGATCTGGCTGGCACTGGCGGCGATCCTCACCGGCATCGTCGCGCTGCTGTTCGATCCGCCGCTGGCTGTCGATCTCGCCATCTTCGCTTGCGCCTCGGTCGCTTCGATCTACATCGGCGGCATCCTCTACCGCCGTGCCGCGAGCCCTTCCGATCCCCTCCTCAACAACCGCGCCGCCCGCACAATCGGCATGCGCGTGACGATTTGCGAACCCATCGTCGCTGGCCAGGGCCGGGCAACCGATGGCGACAGCTTCTGGTCGGCAAGGGGACCCGACATGGCGGCGGGAACGATTGCGAAGGTGACAGCGGTGGAAGGGAATACGCTGGTGGTGGAGCCGGGGGACTGAGAGGCCGCGATGAAAGCACAGGCCGACGGGCTGTTTAGATCAGACGGCCTGCCCAGAATGGTGGCTACTTAGCCTGATTGTTCATCGCTCTAAACCTCCAGCGAATTAGCCTGGAAAAGCGGCAGCACGAGATTGCAGACCACACCGTCGGGTGAAAAGTATATCTTGACCTTCGCCTTGAGCTGATAGGGCAAACTCCGTTCGATCAGGTCGAGTCCGAATCCCCGGCGCAGGCTTGCCCCATCCGGCATCGCAACCCCGCTTTCGCGCCACTCGAGCGACAGCGACGAGCCTTTTTCACCTTCGATCCACCAGCGGAGGGCGAGGCGCCCCGAAGGCGTGGCGAATGCGCCATGCTTCAGGGCGTTCGTGGTCAGTTCATGCACGGCCAGCGCGAGCGACTGGACGTGACCCATCGGCAATTCGACCGACGGCCCATCAAGGACAACCCGCGTCTCGTCCGGCTCGATGCCATGCGCCGCGAGTTCGGTGCACACGAGTTCGCGGATTCCTGTCGCGGCCGCCTGCGAGAGAAAGCTCTGGACGCGCGACAGCGCCCCCAGCCTACGGTTGAACCGTTCGGAGAAATCATCGAGCGCGGCGCTGCCTGCCAAGGTCTGCGCCGCGAGCGAGCGAACCACGCCAAGCAGGTTGCGCGTCCGGTGCTGGAGTTCGGCGATGAGCAGCTCCTGCAATTCCTGGGAGCGCTTCAGGTCGTCGATATCGGTCGCAGCGCCGAACCAGGCGGTAATCTCGCCATCGCTGTCGAGCAGGGGCTGGATACGCACCAGGCACCAGCGGTACACGCCATCGCTGCGCCGGAAGCGCTGTTCATGGGTCACTGGCTGTCTGCCACGAAGCGCGGCTTCGAAAGTCGCCTGGGCGGTCTCGACATCATCGGGATGCAAGATGCTCCAACCCGCATCCAGCAGCGTCTCGAGAGGGCGTCCGTGATAGTTTACCCAGCCTTGATTGAACCAGGTCGCGGTTCCATCGGGTCCGCTGCGCCACAGCATGTCGGGTACGAGATTGGCGACCGCTTCGAAGTGCGCACGGCTGGCCTGCAGCGCCTCTTCCATACGCTTGCGCTCGGTGATGTCCCGAATATAGATAGAAAGTCCGCCATCGTCGCGCGGATAGGTCCGCAACGAGGCCCATCGCCCTACAGCTTCGCTGAAATCCATATCCTGCGGTTGGCGCTCGGACATTGCCAGTTTTAGGAGCTGGAACTCGGGCGACGCGGCAACCTTCGCAGAAATGACGTCAGTTAGCCGCCGCCCCAGCACGGCCTCGGGGCTTTTGTTCAGTATCTCGGCCGCTCGCGCATTCGCGTAGGTGATCCGCCACTCGGCGTCGACCGAGTAGAAGGCGTCGCTGATGCTTTCGAGGACCGCATCCCGCTCGGCCTGGGCGGCGGCAAGTGCGGCCTCGTTTTGCTTGCGCTGGGTGATGTCGCGCGCGATGCCGTAGAGCAGACCCTCGTCGGGGTAATAGGTGCCGTGCGCCTCGGCCCAGAAATGGCTGCCGTCCTTGCGGAGGAACCGGTATTCGAAGCGGACGTCAGTTTGGCGTGCCCCAACCGCCGCTGCCGTCACCGCGGCTGCCGTCGCCGCCACTGCGTCGTCACGGTCGTCCGGATGGACCAGTTCGAAAAACGGCAGGGACAGCAGTTCGGCCTCACTGCGCCCCAAAATGCGGCAGGCGGCTGGATTGACGCGCGTCAGCAGTCCATCGCGGATATCGGCCACGGCGAGCAGGTCAGGGGACAGCGTCAAGAATCGATCGAAAATGGGCATCTGCAATTTGCCTCTTTACAATGCTGTATATCTATCAGCCGCACTCAGCGCAGGCCAGAGCCACATAGGCCAAGGCTTTCGCTATCCGCCGCTCTCGATCGTCGGCCGGCCGATACGAAGCGGGTCGGATCGGCCGGGAAACAGAAAGGCTTCCACTTCTACGTCAGCGCCGCCAGCCCCAACAGCGCACATTCCAGCCGGCGCGCCGCCTCGGCATCCGCCGCCTGCTTCTCTCGCCGCGCGGCAATCAGCCGGTCGAGCCATAATGGTCCAAACTCGAAATGATGGTCGATGCACAGGCTCTCGACCGCCTTGCGCACGTCGCGGCCGCAATCGTCGAGGATCGCGAGCCGGCGGTTGAGCGCGCGCTCGAGCTGGGCCGAACGCTCGATATCATCATTCGCGTCCGAGCGCACCACGCCGCGTCCAGACAGTTCGCGATACAGCCCTCCGCTTGGCGCAAGTTCGGCATAATGCGACCAGTAGAGCTTGAACAGAACGCGCCCGGCGTCGCGCATCGCCTCGGCGCCACGCGCCGGATGCTCGAGCAGCCCGGCGAGCCAGGCCCGGCCGATCGCGTCGATCCCCTGGCCATGATCGCCACCGCCGATTGCCTCGGCTGCCTCCTCGGCCTTGCCCTGCTGCCACAACCGCGTCGTCAGCGGGTCGAGCGCACCGGCCCGCCGTGCGCGGTGCAGCCGCAGTTCTGCGGTGCCACCATCCGCCCGCGGACGGGTGGTGGCAATGAGCCGGCCCGCCTTGGTGCGCGCCCCGGCCTTGCGTTTCCGTCCTGCCCTTGCCATCGCTCCGCCTCGCTTTCCCACAATTCTGTTGCACATAATAAAACAAGATTTACTGACACCTGCGGTTGAACCAGCAGTAAAGGCGTCCCATGGCGCATCCCTATGAAAGCATGCGCGCGTTACGGGCTCGGTCGGGTCTGTCGATGCGCGCCTTCGCCGCGCAGCTCGGCAGCCCGCTCGACACGCGCTACGCCTATTATGAGGAGAAGCGCTTCACCGGCCTGATCCCCATCGATACCGCGCGCCGGATCGCCGCTGCGCTGCAGCCCTACGGAGTGGAACCTCAGGAGGTCCTCGCGCTGGCCGGCCTTTCGGCCGACGAAGCAGAGGCCGGACCAATCGTCGCCGGACCGTCGGTGCAATATGTCCGTCTCGATGTCGCCCTCCCTAATGCAGACGCGTTGACCCGGATGTTCGAGACCATGCTGGAAGAGCATGTCCCAGCAAGCCGGCGGGACGCGCTCGCGCGAAATCTCGCTCTGCGCCTGCCAGCAGCGCTTCAGCGCGCTTCAGGCTCTCAGCCTGTCCCGGTGCGGGATCCAACCCATGCTCACGGCGCAGATATTCCACCCGCCGCCAGGCGTCGTCGGCCTCGCCGGCCAGAATCGCGCATCTGACGTCGCAGGCGATGCACGCGATCTCGCATCCAGGCGAGGCGCGGAAGACGGGTTTTCCCATGATCGACTCGGCTATTATTGTTCTTGTTATGTTCTAGCTGGACTATCCTACATGTCTAGGATTTTTCCTATCGCGCGCGCAACTCAGCGGGCGATGAGGCGGTCGCAGCGGCTTGGATGGGGGTATGGAATCCCGGACTATTCGACCGGCGACATATTCAGCCGACCCGCGGTACCTCGCGGATGCTGCGATACGGCCCCTGCGCCGGCTCCATCAGAGGTGCTCGATAGGGCGCCCGCTCTTCGCGGACAACGGCAGCGATCTCGGTGCGGAACGCCGGAGCGACCATCCAGGCAGGGGGCGGCAGCCTGGCTGGCGGCGTGCGCTCCACCAGACTCAGCATAGGGCGGGCTCCCCCCTCGATGACGGGATATTCGTCCAGTTCCAACATGCGCGTTGCCATGATGCCCACCATCGACTCAGGGAACGAAATGCCCCCGCGCCTTCTTGCGCTCTTCATGCGCCCAAGAAAATAGGACGAGCACCGAAGTTACAATTGTTGACAGCATCGGAGGAAAACCAATGAATCTATGACTTCCTGCCTGCTGACCCAAGGACGCCATTAACCATGCGACCAAGATTTCAATTGACATCGTACAATATTTTTGTACACATGTGATCTTCATCCAGGAGCTGCGATGACCGCATTTCAACCGGTAGGCCTTGCCCATCGCGAGGTCGTGGAGATCGACGCGCTGCTGCGCGCCCTCGGCGATCTGCGCCACTGGTCGGCCAGTGCCGCTGCGCGCAAAGCTTATCGCGACGATCAGGGACGACGGCTTTACGCGACGGCCGCACGACAGCGCGAAGAAGCCTGGATAAGCAGCCTCTGCGCGGCCTATCGACTATTCGAGATAGACGCGATCCACGACAGCTGGATCGACGCGGGAGGACGTCCCGAGTAACCGCCGATCAAAGCGGGACCGTCGCCTTTGCTGCAGGATTGCTCAACGCGTGCGTATCGCCGCGACTATGCGGGCGTGACCTCGCTCACCAGCCGCAGCACCTCATCGGCCAGTTCCACCGGGCAGATCAGCAGATCGGGCAGCCATGGATTGGGCAGGTTGTAGCGCAGCGGTGAACCATCGATCCGGGAGCAATGCAGTCCGGCGGCCTGCGCAACCGCGACAGGTGCGCAATTGTCCCATTCATATTGCCCGCCCGAGTGGAGATAGATATCGGCTTCGCCGCGCACCACCGCCATCGCCTTGGCGCCGGCCGAGCCCATCGGCACCAGCTCGGCACCGAGCGACTTGGCCACAGCGACGGCTTCCGCCGCGGGCCGGGTGCGGCTGACCAGCATCCGCAATTTGGCGGGAGTGGGCGCCAGCGGCAACGGCCTGGCGGAGTCCAGCGTCACGCCGAGCCCCGGCAGCGCCACAGCGCCTGCCGCGGCTTCGCCGCCCACCGCCAGCGCGACATGCACGGCCCAGTCGGTCCGACCCTCGCCATATTCGCGCGTGCCGTCGAGCGGATCGACGATCCAGACGCGCTCGACCGAGCAGCGCGACACGTCATTCGTCTCCTCCTCGGAGAGGATTGCATCGGCCGGCCGCTCGCGCCGCAGCGTCTCCATGATGAAGTCGTTGGCGATACGGTCGCCCTCTGCCCCCAGCGCCGAGCCCTCGAACCGGCCCGACTGGCGCGTCTCGAGCAGCAGGCGGCCTGCGGTCTCGGCGATGTGGATCGCCAGTTCGACGTCGTTCATCATGCCTCGCCCAGCAGTTGCACGATGATGGCATCGGCGGCATCCTCGGCGGACATTGCCGTGGTGTCGATGCGGATCTCGGGATGCTCGGGGGCTTCATAGGGACTGTCGATGCCGGTGAAATTCTTGAGCTCTCCAGCGCGGGCCTTCTTATAGAGGCCCTTTACGTCGCGCTTCTCGGCTTCGTCCAGGCTGGTGTCGATATGCACCTCGACGAACTCGCCGGGCGCCATCATTGCGCGCACCATGTCGCGCTCGGCGCGGAACGGCGAGATGAACGCGGTGATCACGATCAGCCCGGCGTCGGTCATCAGCTTCGCGACCTCGCCGACCCGGCGGATATTCTCGACCCGATCGGCATCGGTGAAGCCCAGGTCCTTGTTGAGGCCGTGGCGGACATTGTCGCCGTCCAGCAAGAAGGCGTGGCGGTTCATCCGAGTCAGCTTGCGCTCGACGATGTTGGCGATGGTCGACTTGCCCGCCCCCGACAGGCCGGTCAGCCACAGCACCGCGGGCTTCTGGTTCTTCAGGTCGGCGCGCTTCTCGCGCGTGATCTCGGTTGCCTGCCAATGGACGTTCTGCGCCCGGCGCAGGCTGAAGTGCAGCATCCCGGCGGCTACCGTCGCATTGGTGATCTTGTCGATCAGGATGAAGCCGCCCAGCGCGCGGTTGTCGGCGTAGCTTTCGAACACCAGCGGCCGGTCGGTCGACAGGTTTGCGACGCCGATCGCGTTCAATTCCAGCGTCTTTGCCGCCAGATGCTCCATCGTGTTGACGTTGACCTGATATTTCGGCGCCTGGACGCTGGCTGTGACGGTCTGCGTACCCAGCTTCAGCCAATAGGGCCGCCCCGGCAGCATCGCGTCGTCGGCCATCCACACGACCGTCGCCTCGAACTGGTCGGCGACCTGCGGGGGATTGTCCGCCAGCGCGATCACGTCGCCACGCGAGCAGTCGATTTCGTCGGCCAGCGTCAGCGTCACCGACTGGCCGGCGATCCCCTCGTCGAGATCGGCGCCCAGCGTCACGATCCGTGCCACGCTGCTGGTCTTGCCCGATGGTAGCACCCGCACCTTGTCGCCGGGCTTGACCGTCCCGCTCGCGATCAGCCCGGCGAAGCCGCGAAAGTCGAGATTGGGGCGGTTGACCCACTGCACCGGCATGCGGAACGGCCCGCCCTGCGCCGAGGTGACGTCGAGCTCGACCGTCTCGAGATGCTCCATCAGCGTCGGCCCGGCATACCAGGGCGTTTTCTCGCTCCTGAGCGTGATGTTGTCGCCCTTGAAGCCCGAGATCGGCATCGCCGTGAAATGCTCGATGCCGATCGACTTGGCGAACGCGCCATAGTCGGCGACGATCGCGTCGTAGGCCGCCTGATCATAGCCGACCAGGTCCATCTTGTTGACCGCGAGCACCAGGTTGCGGATACCGATCAGGTGCGCCAGATAGCTGTGGCGGCGGGTCTGGGTCAGCACGCCCTTGCGCGCATCGATCAGGATCACCGCGAGATCGGCGGTCGAGGCGCCGGTCACCATGTTGCGGGTGTACTGCTCATGGCCCGGCGTATCGGCGACGATGAACTTGCGCTTCTCGGTCGAGAAGAAGCGATAGGCGACATCGATGGTGATGCCCTGTTCACGCTCTGCGGCGAGTCCGTCAACGAGGAGGGCGAAGTCGATCTCCTGGCCCTGGGTGCCGACCCGCTTGCTGTCGGCTTCGAGCGCGGCCAGCTGGTCCTCGAAAATCATCTTGCTGTCGTACAGCAGCCGCCCGATCAGCGTCGACTTGCCGTCGTCGACCGATCCGCAGGTGATGAAGCGCAGCAGCGTTTTGTGCTGGTGCTGGTCGAGATAAGCATCGATGTCCTGGGCAATCAGCTTGTCGACCTGATAGGCGCTCTCGGCGTCCTGAAGCGTCCCGGTCATCAGAAATAGCCTTCCTGTTTCTTCTTCTCCATGCCCGCGCCGCCGGCATCCTTGTCGATCGCACGGCCCTGCCGCTCGGAGGTGGTGGTCAGCAGCATCTCCTGGATCACCTCGCTCAAGGTCGCCGCTTCGCTCTCGACCGCGCCGGTCAACGGATAGCAGCCCAAGGTGCGGAACCGGATCGAGCGGTCGACCGGCACCTCGCCGGGTTCCAGCGGAAAGCGGTCGTCGTCGACCATCAGCAGCATGCCGTCGCGTTCCACCGTGGGGCGCTTGGCCGCGAAATAGAGCGGCACGATCGGCACGTCGTTGAGCTGGATATATTGCCAGATGTCGAGCTCGGTCCAGTTCGAGATCGGGAAGATCCGGATGCTCTCGCCCCTGGCCTTCCTCGCATTGTAGAGGTTCCACAGCTCGGGCCGCTGGTTTTTCGGGTCCCAGCCGTGCGACGCGGTCCTGAACGAGAAGATCCGCTCCTTGGCCCTGCTCTTCTCTTCGTCGCGCCGTGCGCCGCCGAACGCCGCATCGAAACCATAGAGATCCAGCGCCTGCTTCAACCCCTCGGTCTTCCACATGTCGGTGTGCAGCGCGCCGTGGTCGAACGGATTGATGCCGCGGTCCTTGGCCTCCTGGTTGTGATAGACCAGAAGCTCCATCCCGCTCTCGCGCGCCATCCGGTCGCGCAGTTCGTACATCGCCTTGAACTTCCACGTCGTGTCGACATGCAGCAGCGGAAAGGGCGGCGGCGACGGATAGAAGGCCTTGCGCGCCAAATGCAGCATCACCGCGCTGTCCTTGCCGACCGAATAGAGCATCACCGGACGCTCGCACTCGGCCACCACCTCTCGCAGGATGTGAATGCTCTCCGCCTCGAGCCGCTCGAGATGTGTCATGTTATTTGCCATGCGTCGTCAGTATCGGAGCCGCGCACCAGACGCCCCAAATTAAATGTTGGATAGCGCTAAGGAAATGTGCGGGTTTGCACGCGCAGCGACGGCCGGGCTGGGTAACTTGGGCGCGGCAATCACCAAGTCTTAGCAAAAATTAGCTGGATCGCCCGCGATATCTCTTTTGTTTCGGCCATGATATGCTGCGCCTTGAACGGCAACTGGGGGGAGTTGGTCGTGAATTGCTACAGGATATTATTGGTGCTGCCGCTGTTCCTGCTGACAAGCTGCGACGCCACGATGCAACTCGCCGGCACGCTGGACGATGGCACGCCCCTGTCCGGCTCGATAACCCAATATAGCGACGGGGGAACGATCGAACTATACGGCGCGGCAAGCATCCACTGCGTCGGCAATTTCCAATATCGGCAGACCAACAGGTTTCGGGGCGGCATCGGCACACTGGTCTGCGACGACCGTCGCTCCGGCCCCTTCCGCTTCACACTGCGCAACATGAAGCATGGCAGCGGGACGGGAATGTTGGGTGACCAGCCCCTGGCCTTCAGTTTCTGATATGGGGGAAGCCGCCAGCGAGGGTCCGAAGACGCTCGGCCGGCGGCGTTCCGAAGCCCGGCATATGCCGGTTCAGCGCGCTGCGAGCTTCACATTCGTCTCGCCATTCTTCATCGCGACCCGCGCCTGTGCGGCTTTCACCGCCTCGTCGCGGCAGCTTGCTGCGTTCAGGCGATTTCCGCCGGCATCCTGATCGCAGGCAAAGCGGGCGGCGCGGCTGATGCGGGTGCGCAGCGCCGAGGCGCCGGCATCGCTGCTCAGGTCGAGATCGCCATAGGCGACGGCAACGCTGACCGGCGCGGCATGCAGCGGCGTCGCCGCAGCGACGGTGACGAAGGTGGCGACGAGGGCAAAGCTGCCGGCGACGGCGTTCTTGAAGCTGTTCATTTTAAGATCCCTTTCGAGTGTGCGTTGTCGATGCACATCACTCAGCAGGAACCGTGCCAAATGGATTTTCCCAGAAAAATATGAGATTTCTTATTGGATCGCAGCCCATAATTTCCTGAATATTTGTTCACATTGCCAATCCATGGCAAAATCTACAATTACGAGCGATAGCCACTCTGCATCTTGAACATCCATCCCGGATATTCCTCGGGAAGCGAGCTGATCGCGTCAAGCGCCTCCAGTTCATCACTGCTCAGCACAACCTCGGTCGAGGCGATGTTGTCCGCCAGCTGATCGACCCGCCTGGCGCCCACTATGACGCTGGTCACGACCGGCTGGTGCAACAGCCAGGCGAGGGCGATCTGCGCTACCGATGCGCCCCTGGCTTCTGCAATCGGCCGCATGGCATCTATGATCGCATAGGCCCGGTCGTGATCGACCGGCGGGAATTCGAAGGTGGCGCGGCGCGTCCCGCCCGGCATGCTCTCGCCACGCGCGAACTTTCCCGAGAGAAGACCGCCCGCCAGCGGGCTCCACACCATCAGCCCCAGCCCTTCCGAGCGCATCATCGGCACGAGCTCCCGCTCGAGGTCGCGGCCGGCAATAGTATAATAGGCCTGCAACGAAGCGAACCGCGCGAGGTTCAGGCGCGCCGAAATGCCGTTCGCCTTGGCGATCTGCCACGCCGCCCAATTCGACACGCCGATATAGCGGACATGACCATGGCGAACGAGCGTGTCGAGCGCCTCCATGGTCTCCTCGATCGGCGTCACGGCGTCGACGCCATGCACCTGATAGAGGTCGATATGATCGAGTTGCAGCCGCTTCAGGCTTGCCTTGACCGCGTCCATGATATGATAACGCGACAGGCCGCGCTGGTTCGGCCCCTGTCCCATCGGTCCCATCACCTTGGTGGCGACGACCAGCTGATCGCGCGCCAGGCCGAGACTCCGGATCGCCTGGCCAACCATCTCCTCGGAACGGCCGGCACCATAGACGTTGGCGGTGTCGATGAAATTGATTCCCGCGTCGAACGACTGCCGCACCATCGCGTCGACATCATCCTGCTGGAGGTTTCCGACCGATGCCCCTAATCCTTCGGTGCCACTGCCGAAGGTCATCGCACCCAGGCAGAGCTGGGAAACGAGCAGGCCGGTGTTGCCGAGCTTCTTGTAGCGCATGGACATCTCTCCTTCAGGATGAGCAGTGGAAAGCCGCGCTGCGGTTCAACCGCGCCGAAGTGCGGTCACTTCTATCTCGACCTTCATCTCGGGCCTGACCAGCCCGACCACCAACGCGGTGGCCGCCGGCCTGATTTCGCCGAACGCCTCGCCCAGCACCGGGCCAACTTCATCCCAATAGGCCGCTTCGGTGAAATAATAGGTGGCGCGGACCACATCCGCCATCGCGAAGCCTGCGCCTTCGAGCGTTCGCGCGATCAGGCCCAGCGCATTGCGGGCCTGATCGGCCGCGCTCTCCGGCATGATCCGGGTTTCGGTGTCATAGCCGGTAGTGCCCGCCACGAAAGCCCAATTCCCATCCACTACGGCGCGGCTGTACCCCACCTGCTTCTCGAACGGCGAACCCGAGGAAATCAACGTACGGGGCATCAGCTTTCGTCTCCATAACAAATCACTATCTTCTCGGCGGCGGCCCGGGCAGCCGCCCGGGCATCGTCGGTCGTGCCATTGCGGGCGAGCGCCAGCGCGACACCCATGCGTCGGTTCGGTCGCGTCACCGGCTTGCTGAACAACCGGACGTCGGTCTCGATTCCAGGCCGCGGCGCCAGAGCCTCGGCAAGGCCCTCGAAGCGGAAGTCCGCGGCGTCGCGATCCGCGAGGATCACCGCCGATGCGGCGGCGCCAAGTGCGCGGACATGCGGGATCGGCAGTCCCAGGATCGCCCGGGCGTGGAGGTCGAACTCGGTCAGGTTCTGCGAGATCAAGGTCACCATGCCGGTATCGTGGGGGCGCGGCGACAGCTCCGAAAAGATCACCTTCTCGCCCGCCACGAAGAACTCGACCCCGAACAGCCCATACCCGCCCAGATTGTCGACGACCTTGCGCGCCATGTCCTGCGCCGCGGACAACGCGCGCGGCGACATCGGCGTCGGCTGCCAGCTCTCCTGATAGTCTCCGCGCTCCTGCCTGTGCCCGATCGGATCGCAGAACAGCACGCCGTCGCGGGTACGGATCGTCAGCAGCGTGATCTCGTAGTCGAACGCGATGAACGCCTCGACGATCACGCGTTGCCGGTCGCCCCGCATTCCCGCAACCGCATAGTCCCAGGCCGCATCGATCGCACCGGCGGCGGAGACGATGCTCTGGCCCTTGCCGGACGACGACATCACCGGTTTGACGACACAGGGAATTCCGACTTCATCCACGGCGTCACGCATCTCATCGAGGCTTTCCGCATAAAGAAAGCGCGAGGTGGTGAGCCCCAGTTCGTTCGCAGCCACGTCGCGGATGCGGTCGCGATTCATCGTCAGTATCGTCGCGCGCGCGGACGGCACGATGGAAAAGCCGCGATCCTCAAAGGTCTTGAGCACCTCGGTGCGGATGGCTTCGACCTCGGGGACGATATGGTCCGGCCTGTGCTTTTCGATGACAGCTGCAAGGGCCTCTTCATCGAGCATCGAGAATATCTCGCACTCGTCGGCAAGCTGCATCGCCGGCGCCCCGGCGTAGGAATCGCAGGCAATCACATGCGCGCCCAGGCGCTTGGCCGCGATCACGAACTCGCGGCCCAGTTCACCCGAGCCGAGCAGCAGGATCTTCGCGATAGGGGTCATCCAGGTATCTCCTCGGCGATGGCCGATAGACAGAAAAGCAGCCGACGTGAAGCGCGGGCGCAGCGCAGGCATCGCAAATCGCAATCTGCTTTCCGCCGTGTCGGGCGCGGCTTATGGTGGCGCGGGGCTTGGGGAGCAAAGGTCTGTGTCGACCGACGTCTTCATTTTTTCCGTGTTGCTGTTGATCAACACGCTGATGGCGCTTGCGATGCTTCTCGCGGCGCGCACCCTGGGACAACCGCGCGTTACTTATGTGCTGGCAGGCGCATTCGGCGGCAACGTACTGCTCTACATCACCGACGCGATCTATATATTCGCGTTCCGTGGCAGCATCGCCTTCAACCTTCTCGTCAGCGCCATCGCGATGGCGACCCCGATCACTGCCGCGCTCGCCTATCGGCTGCGGGGGCGCCTGCCCCTCTTGTTGGGCCGGTTCGCCGCCAGCCACGCCCTCGCATTGCTCCTCATCCTGTGGTTCAGCATCGCCGAGCCCAATCGCGGCTTCCGCGCCGCTGTCGTTCCGATCTACGCGTCCGGCGTGCTGCTGTTCGGCATCACTGCGATGTGGCGGCCCGGCCGACAGATGCGGCTCGGCGAACGTCCGATCATCTTCACTAGCGTGGCGATGGCGGCGGTCGAGTTCAGCGGAGGACTTGTGCTGGCGGCGATGGGCGACACCAGTTCGCCGGGGCTGGAACAAGCCTATAAGCTGATCGTCTTCCTCGGCCTGCCAGCGATGACCGTCGCCGCCGGCATCTTCTCGCTGTACCTGCTGGCTGGCGACCTTGCAGAGAAGCTGCGCGCCGCAGCCGACACGGACTCGCTCACCGGAGCCCCCAATCGACGCGCGATCGACGCGACCGGCAGCCGTCTGATGGCCGAAGCGCGCGCCACCAGACGGCCGCTGACGATCGCCATCTGCGATGTGGATCACTTCAAGTACATCAACGATCTCTACGGCCATGGACATGGCGACGAGGTGCTCTGCCGGCTCACCGCCTTGTTCGGGCAGCAGGTCGGCCCGGATCTCCATGGCCGGTTCGGGGGCGAGGAGTTCGTCCTGTTCTTCCCCGACTGCGGAGTCGAAGCGGCACATATGCGGGTCGAGGCGTTGCGCGAACGGATCATGACGATGCGGATCGGCGAAGAGGCCGCCTTGCTCACGGCAAGCTTCGGGATGGCGAGCATGACGCTCGGGGACCGGATCCTGGCAGACATCCTCAAGCGTGCCGATCGCGCGCTCTACGCATCCAAGGAAGCCGGCCGCAACCGCACCACCATCGATCGCACGGCCGCACCCGTCATCTAGAGCCAAGCGCTTTTAATCGGGCTCACTCCCTCCACCGTCACCCCAGCGAAGGCTGGGGTCTCGTGCGTGTCGAGGGGCGCTCATATCCTCCCGGGATCCCAGCCGTCGCTGGGATGACAGAATGGTTAATGCGTCAGGTTTAACACGTGCTGATTTAGGCTGCAGATCCGGTTTAGCCGGTCTTAAGCTCGCCCAGCTTCGCCTGATAGGCGTCGGGCTTGAAGCCTACCAGCAACCGCCCGTCCGCTTCGAGCACCGGCCGCTTGATCATCGAAGGCTGCGCCTGCATCAGCGCGATCGCCTTGGTCGCGTCGATATCGGCACGATCGGCATCGGGCAGCTTGCGGAAGGTCGTTCCCGCCCGGTTGAGCAGCACCTCCCAGCCGAGCTCGTCCACCCAGCCCTGCAGCGTCTCGCGATCGATGCCCGATGCCTTGTAGTCGTGGAAGTCATAGCCGAGGCGCCGCTCCTCCAGCCATGTGCGCGCCTTCTTGATCGTGTCGCAATTCTTGATGCCGTACATGGTGATCGCCATCGTCCCGCTCCTCCCTACAGCACATATTTCGACAGGTCGGTGTTCCGCGCGATCTCGCTCAGCTGCCCGTTGACATAGGCGGCATCGACGGTGAGCGTGCTGCCGAGGCGATCTTCCGCGTTGAAGCTGATCTCCTCGAGCAGCTTTTCCATCACCGTCGACAACCGCCGCGCGCCGATATTCTCGATCTGCCCATTCACCTCGGCGGCGATCTTCGCGATCGCGGCGATGCCGTCCTCGGTGAAGCCGATCTCGACACCTTCGGTGCCGATCAGCGCGCGATATTGCTCGGTCAGGCTGGCCCGGGTGTCGGACAGGATGCGGACGAAGTCGGCTTCGGTCAGCGCCTTGAGCTCGACCCGGATCGGCAGGCGGCCCTGCAACTCGGGCAGCAGGTCGGACGGCTTCGCTACATGGAAGGCGCCCGAGGCGATGAACAATATGTGGTCGGTCTTGAGCGGGCCATATTTGGTCGCGACGGTGGTGCCCTCGATCAGCGGCAGCAGGTCGCGCTGCACGCCTTCGCGGCTCACCGATCCTCCGCGCACGTCGGACACCGCGATCTTGTCGATCTCATCCAGGAAGACGATGCCGTTCTGCTCGGCATCCTGCAGCGCGACGCGGCTGACCTCATCCTGGTCGAGCCGCTTGTCGGCCTCTTCCTCAACGAGCTTGGACCAGGCCGCGCGCACCGTCATCTTGCGGCGCTTGGTCCTGTTCTGGCCCATCGCCTTGCTCATCATGTCGCTCAGGTTGATCATGCCGATCTGGCCGCCCATGCCGGGCATCTCGAACGGCGTGCCGCCCGAATCCTCGACCTCGATCTCGATTTCCTTGTCGTCGAGCTGATGCTCATCGAAGCGCTGGCGGAAGCTCAGCCGGGTCGCCTCGCTGGCATCCTTGCCGACGAGCGCGTCGAGCAGGCGCGCCATCGCCGCCTCCTCCGCCTTGTCCTTCACGGCCGCGCGGCGGCGCTCCTTCTCGAGCCGCACCGCTTCCTCGACCAGGTCGCGGGCGATCTGCTCGACATCCCGGCCGACATAGCCGACTTCGGTGAACTTGGTCGCCTCGACCTTCACGAAGGGCGCATCCGCCAGCTTCGCCAGCCGCCGGCTGATCTCGGTCTTGCCGCACCCTGTCGGGCCGATCATTAGGATATTCTTGGGCGTGACCTCGTCACGTAGCGCCTCCGGCAGGCGCTGGCGACGCCAGCGGTTGCGCAGCGCGACGGCGACGGCGCGCTTGGCATCGGCCTGGCCGACAATGTGCGCGTCGAGCGCGGTGACGATGGCTTTGGGTGTCAGACTGTCGTTCATATCGCTCTATGCTTTCGACGCGCGGCAGGAAACCGCGGCGCTCTGTGCGGGAAGGAAGAAGGTCAGGCGACGCTGTCGAGCGTCTCGATCGTCAGATTTTCGTTGGTGAAGACGCACAGCTCGGCGGCGATCGCCATCGCCTTGCGGCTGAGGGTCTCGGCGTCCGCCTCGTAATCGACCAGCGCCCGTGCGGCCGACAGCGCAAAATTACCGCCCGATCCGATCGCGGCGACACCGCCGACGGGTTCGAGCACGTCGCCATTGCCGGTCAGGATCAGCGTCACCTCCTTGTCGGCGACGATCATCATCGCCTCGAGGTTGCGCAGATATTTGTCGGTGCGCCAGTCCTTCGCCAGCTCAACGGCCGATCGCAGCAGCTGCCCGCCATGCTGCTCCAGCTTGCGCTCCAGCCGATCGAACAGGGTGAAGGCATCAGCGGTTGCCCCGGCGAAGCCGCCGATCACCGATCCATCGCCGAGTTTACGCACCTTGCGGGCGTTGGGCTTCATCACCGTATTGCCCATGGAAACCTGGCCGTCGCCGATCACCACAACCTTGCCGCCCCTGCGCACCGACAGGATCGTGGTGCCATGCCATTTTGGAAGTTCGCTCATATCCGTCCTGATGCTTTGCCGAGGCCGGATATGGGGTGCCGCTTACGGCTGCGCAATCGCGATCAGCTTTTGCCCGCGAACATGAACGCCGCCGCGCCGATCAGGCAGGCGAAGGCACCGGCATGACGCCAGCCCAGCGGCTCGCCCAGTACGACGACGGCAAAGACCGCGAACACCAGCAGAGTAACGATCTCCTGGGTGATCTTGAGCTGCCCGGCACTCCAGCCGTGGAGATAGCCGATCCGGTTGGCCGGCACGGCGAAGCAATATTCGATCAGGGCGATGCCCCATGAGGCGAGGATGACGATCCACAACCTGGCATCGGTGAACTTGAGATGGCCGTACCAGGCCACCGTCATGAAGATGTTGGAGCAGACCAGCAGGACAAGCGGCGTAAGCGTCATGGCCGGTGCCATAACGCCCAAACCGCGTACTGGGAATGATCAGGCGAGTTGCGGAAGCGGCAACGATACGCGGCGCCGACGGAGCGCATAGCCGACCAGGCCGAAGCCGCCGAGCATCATCAGCCAGGTGCCGGGTTCCGGCGCGGTCGAGACCGGGCCACCGCCCGTCGACGAGACCAGCGCGCCGACGCCGATGCCGGAGTTGGAGCCGTTGATCGAGGGATTGATCGACTGGTAGCGGCTCACGAAGCTGTCGAGCGACACCGACTGCATCACATTCGCGAAGGTCAGCGCGAACGTACCCGTTCCGGTCGCGTTCGTGTTCACGCCGCCGCTGCCGCCGGTGCAATTTCCATTGCCGTCCGCCTCGAAGCAGATGTCGACGGTACCGAAGCCTTCGGGGAAATTATTGTTGAAATTGGTGCTGGCGAAGGTGCCGGTAGAGCTGCCGGACGAGATGTTCGGGTTGGTGTCAAAACCGAAGGAGGTCAGGCGCGATGAAACGCTCGAGTCATTCAGGATCGAATAGTTGAAATTATAGGTGAGGCCGTTGCCGCTCACGCCGGTGAAGGTGAAGCTCCCGAGCGATCCGATCAGGTTCGTGGTCGAGCCGCCGACCTTGCCGCTATAATCGACGACGAAATTATAGCCGGTGTTGGCGGCGTTGACGACCACTGCGGCAGCAGCCGGAACGGCCATGCCGGCGAACATCATCGCGGTCGCGACCGCTGCCTTCACGCTACGCATCATAACACATGCCCCACATCGCCACGGGCTCCCATCGCCAATGGTTGCTCGCTGACTAGCACATCGCCGTAACAAATACCATCCTTGCGCCGCATCGGCCCGGCATAGCCGGACAATAGTTTACGATTTTCCAACGACGCGCGCACCTCCGGGTGTCGTTGCGGATGAAGCCTTGGTGACCAGGGCGCGCCGCCCGGCTCAACCTCAAAAATTCTCGTTTCATCGGAATATCATAATGAACCGCTAGCCTGCTCCAGCGTTCAATCGCCGCTGGCCGCGCTGCCATGCATGTGCAGGGAGTGACGATGGTGGGCAACCATGGGTGGGACGTCATGGCGGCTGGAATGATGGCGCTTGCCGCGGCTGTGCCTGCCGCTGCCGCGGACCTTCCCGTGGTGCTGGCGGAGATCGACCAGCGATTCACCTGCCCCGAATTCCTCCCGGATGACGCCGCTCGCCGCGCCGACATGCTGGCCTTCTCCCGCGCCATCGCCTCGGTCGGACCCAAGCGGCTGACATACCGCCAGGCCGCCTATATCCATGCCAAGATGCTCGAACGCCACCATTGCACGCCAGCCGGCCCCGCCATGGCGAGCGTCGCGCCGGCCAGCGATAGCGCGACGCTCCCGATCGCCGCCGACGGACACTGAACGCGGCGCCGAACTCCCGATCACAATCGCCTGATTGCATCGACATATAATTCGTCTATTCGGCAATAGTCGAATTATCGAATCGAGGCATGGTGGCCTATGCAATTCCCTGATGCCGTGGAGGCGCTCTCCGCGCTGGCCCATGGCAGCCGCCTCGCCGTCTTTCGCCTGCTCGTCCGCGCAGGCCCCGATGGCCTTGCCGCCGGTGACATTGCCCGCGAGATCGGCGCCCTGCCCAACACCCTGTCGACGCACCTGACCATCCTCGGCCATGCGGGCCTGATCCGCTCGCGTCGCGAAGGCCGCTCGGTGATCTACGCCGCCGATTATGTAGGCATGCGCGCCCTGCTTGGGTTTCTCGTCGAGGATTGCTGTGCCGGCCACCCCGAAATTTGCGGACCGGCAACCGAACTCGCCTGCTCTCCCAGAAACTGAAAGGCATAAGCATGAGCGCGTCCTACAATGTGCTGTTCCTCTGCACCGGCAACAGCGCCCGCTCGATCCTCGCCGAGTGCATCATGAACCGGATCGGCGCGGGCAAGTTCACGGCGTTTTCCGCAGGCTCCTTCCCCAAGGGCGTGGTGCACCCGCACGCGATCAGGCTCTTGAACAGCCTGGGCTACGAGACGGCCGGTCTCCGCTCGAAAAGCTGGGACGAATTCGCGGGCGCAGACGCGCCGCCCATCGATTTCATCATGACGGTCTGCGACAATGCCGCGGGCGAAGCCTGCCCGGTCTGGCCGGGCCAGCCGATCCGCGCACATTGGGGGATCGCCGATCCGGCGGCGGCAGAAGGATCGGATTCCCTTATCGCGCTCGCCTTCGCCGAGGCCTATCGCCAACTCCACAACCGCGTCAGCCTGTTTGCCAGCCTGCCCATGGACAGTCTCGATCGGCTGTCGATGCAGCGCCACATGGACGATATCGGTGTCGCGAGCGACATGCCCACGACGGCATGAACCTCGCTCGCCCGCTCGCCGCCGAGTTCACCGGCACCGCTCTGCTCCTCGCGATCGTCGTCGGCTCCGGCATCATGGGCGAGCGGCTGGCGGGCGGCAACGATGCGATAGCCCTGCTCGGCAACACCATCGCCACGGGGGCCGGACTGATCGTGCTGATCCACATGTTCGGCCCGATCTCCGGCGCACATTTCAATCCCGTCGTGACGCTGGCAATTCTGGTCCGGCGGCAAATCGCGCCCCGCGCGGCGATCGCCTTCGTGGTTGCGCAGTTCGCCGGGGCCGTCGGAGGGGTCTGGCTGGCCCACGCCATGTTCGCCGAACCGCTGCTCCAGCTTTCAGCCAAGCTGCGCGCAGGTCCGGCGCAGGGCCTCTCCGAGGCGGTCGCCACCTTCGGCCTGATTGGGACGATCCTGTCCACCCAGCGAAGTCGCCCAGAGTTTACGCCAGCCGCGGTCGGGCTCTATATCACCGCGGCCTATTGGTTCACCGCATCGACATCCTTCGCCAACCCCGCTGTGACGGTTGCCCGCAGCCTGTCGGACAGCTTCGCCGGCATAGCCCCCGTATCGGCACCGATGTTCGTCGCCGGCCAGATCGTCGGCACGCTCGGCGGCATCCTCTTTTTCGGCTGGCTGATCGAAGCCGATTCTCCGCGTCACCAATAGGGCATCGGCCCATAGGCACTATAATATTGGAAAATCTGCTGTTCATAGCCCCGATGGCTGGGGCCGCCCAGCGAGACGAGTTCGTCGCGCCCATAATGCGGCGCGCCTTTCAGCTCAGCCCGGTCCAGCGGGACGACATAACCGCCGCGGGCAGGATCATAGTCGAGCATCGACCAGGGTATCGGGTGAAATTTCTCTCCGATGCCCAGGAAACCGCCGAACGACATGATCGCGTAGATCACCGTGCCGCTGACCCGCTCGATCGACAGGTCGTCGACATGGCCGATCGCCTCTCCTTCTTGATTGAAGACCGCGGCGCCTTGAACACGACTGCCCAGGATAAGCCGGTGGCTCGGATTGGCGCCGGCCTCGGACATAGGCTCTTCCATGATTCCATCCTCCTGCCCCCAACCGCGTAGAGCGATGATCGAGTGGCGGGGCGATATCGCGCGCCTTCCATAAACACAGTGCATCGCCGAACGTTCCAGCCGATTTCGGCTGGGAAACGGCCGGAACGGCTCCGTCACCGGACATAGTTGATCTGGTTCGACGCGGGCTGAAGTGATATAGGTCAAGTGGTTGCTTGGCGCGTCCGCTGGAAGAAGGTGGCGCAGGAGGCCAACAGCCTTTTGAGGAGCCATGCGCGTCGGCGATGTGGCCCCAAACCGCACGATGATCGGTCGTTGCCACATGCGAAGAAATGGCAGCGCCCCGGAGAGTAGCCATGAAAAAAATAGGCGACGAAATACATCTCGACACCCGAGAGGCCCGTGGCGGCGACACGCCACACATCGTCCGATATGTATTGATGATAAGCCTGCTTCTCGCGATACTGGGTCTGTCCGCAATATGGATCACGGGTGCGACCTTCTCGCATCCACAGCGCGGCCTTCCCGTAACGGCTGAAGAGCACGCGCTCGGAGGATAAGCGCTGGGGGAACCGCGAGCGCGGATACGCTCGCGGCTGCCGCTCCGCCCGGGATCACATCCCGTTCACGATCGCCGCCTTCTGTGCGTTTGTCATCGCGTCCGCATTGACGTCCGACTTGTCGATCGCCTTTTCCTTCGCTTCTCCGGCTTCGCGCGTCGCGTCGGCACGAGCCTGCATCATGTCCTCGGCGGTGCCGGACAAGTTGTCCGCTGCGGCGTCCATGGCGTCGGCCCGGTTGTCCATGGCCTGCCTGGCCTGATCGCCCAGCTTGTCATCGCCTTTGCCTCCGCAGGCCGCGAGCCCAAGGCAGGCCGCCGTCAGTCCAGCGATCTTCAGGATGTGCATGATGGTCACTCCGGTCGTTGCACCGGATCATGAGCGCTCGCTTCTGCGAAAGGTTCCCCGCCAGATGCCCCAGAAGGCCGCGGCTTCACGCCGCCCGCAACTGGGCCACGATCCGCTCCAGCTCCGCGTTGAGCCTGCCCGCATGGTCGCGCACCCGCGCACCGATCGAGCGCGTTCCGTCGGCGCTGTCGCGTACCGCCGATAGCGAACGGGCGATCGTCTCCACCGAATCATGGGTGTCGCTGGCGTGCCGGCCCACAAGCTGGCTGGCTTCGAGGATGGCAGCCGCAGTCGATTGCTGCTGGACGACCGCGCTGGCGGTGCTGTTGATCGTGGCGTTCAGGTTCTGGAGCAGACCGTGCACCTTCTCGACCAGCGAGGTGGTGGCGTGGACCGCGACTTCGACGCCCGCAACCCGCTCATGGATGTCGGTGGTGGTGCGGCGGGTCTGCATCGCAAGCCCTTTCACTTCGCTGGCCACGACCGCGAAGCCGCGGCCCGCCTCGCCCGCCCGAGCAGCCTCGATCGTGGCGTTGAGCGCGAGCAGCTTGGATTGCGCGGCGATATCCTCGATCAGCCGCGCGGCGGCGCCGATCGAATCGATCTGAGCCCGCAGGTCGCCATTGGCGTCGGTAGCCGCGCCCGACTCGGCATCGGCGAGCCGCATGGCCTGCGCCATATGTTCCGACTGTTCGCGAATATGACGCGTCGCGCGATCGAGCTCCTCGACGTTATTCTCGATCAGCCGGAGTTCCGATGCCGATGCTGCGCTGCGGGTCTGTGCCAGCTCCGACGCGCGCTTCTGGGTCTCGACCGAAGAGAGGGTGACCGCCGCGCTACGATCGAGCTCGTCGGCGCTGATAATGAGCTGCTCGATGAGCGTGCCGATCTGGGCGTGGAGCCGATCGGCGACGCCGTGTGAAATCATGCTGAGTTGCTGGCGGTGCTGTGCCTGCTCCTCGGCCTCCTTCTGCGCGATCAACTGCAGCCGTCGATTCGCCTCCTCCGCCTGGGCCAGCGCGCTCTCCGCCGAAGCGTGGGCGGTGCGCGCTTCCTCCAGTGCGACCTCGCGCCCTGCGAGGCTCTCCTCGGACAGCCGGGATTTGCTCTCCAGCGAGCGCTGGGTCGCAAGCACCGATCGGATCAACCAGCAGGACAGCCCGACGAACGCCGCGGCGCTCGCCAGGATAAGCCACGACAATTCCCGGATCGCCAGGCCGGCCGGGGACACCCGCTCCCACTGGACATGCCCGAGTGGCCGGCCATCCGCATCGTTCACCGTCAGCTCGTTGCGGGCGTCGCCCTGCGGCGGGATGCCCTGCCATGTGATGTCCGGCAATGCGAAGCTCCTGGCCCACCTGGCCAGGAGAGTTGGGTTAACGGGCTTGATCAGAACCACATAGCGCAACGGCGCCGGCGGCAGGCTTACCCCCTTGGTGAAAGGCAGGATCGCCGCGGCTGAGAAGATCGCCAGCTCGCCGTGCCGCTTGCCGGCCATCGTCACGGGCCCCGTGGCGGCGGCGTCCACGGCGCGGCGCGGCAGCCGGCGCAGAAGACGCGGCAGCACCTCCGGCGCCTCCGAGCGGAAGTCGACGGCGAACCTTGCGTTGGGGCGCACCGCATAGAGCGTCCTGCCCTGCTCATCGATCACATAGAGAGGGATGGTGCCGAGGAAGTTGGTGTCGAGCCAGCGCCGGTCGACCTGGCCATAGACATGCGCGACGGCATCGTCCCATCGCGCATAGTCCATGGTCGAGCCCGACAGCGTCGCACCCTCCTGTGCGAGCGCCCCGCGAACCATACGCAGCTTTTCGTCGGCAGCGTTCGCGTCCATCTGGATCATCAACGATCCGAGCAGAATGGCGGTCGCGACGATTCCCACGCCCACCAGCACGGCGAAGGGCAGCAAGGCAGGCGGCTGGCCGGCAACGAACGAGCGCAGCCACGCTAGGGATCGACGCAGCCAGACGGGACAGGGGATCGGTCGCATTGACATGCGCGATCTATGCGGTGCCGCATCTCACCAAAATGTTAACCACAACCGCCGACGCGGATAACCTCCGTCGAAAAACAGAGGCTTACGCGCGGCAGGCGGTGTGAGCAGCGCGAGGGGGGTAAAGCCGCTGCGATATCTGGTCGGGGCGACAGGATTCGAACCTGCGACCCCTTGACCCCCAGTCAAGTGCGCTACCAGGCTGCGCCACGCCCCGACCAAGGCTGCGCGCTTTAGGCAGGTCTTTCGTGCTTGGCAAGCGCCCGGTTGCGCCGTCCATGCGGAACGTGATAGGCGCGCGGCCACTTCGGGCTGGTTCGTGCCCGCCCTCTTTCGGGATACCTTGATCGATGTTCGCTTCACCCGCTTACGCACAGGCCGCAGGCGCGGCACCCGCCGGCGGCGGCGCCGCGATGCTCATGCAGTTCGCGCCGCTGGTTTTCATCTTCGTGATCTTCTATTTTCTGATGATCCGTCCGCAGCAGCGCAAGATGAAGGAGCACCGCCAGGCGATCGACGCGGTCCAGAAGAATGACCAGATCGTCACCGCGGGCGGCATCGTCGCCAAGGTCGTCAAGGTCGATGAACATGAGGTCGAGGCCGAGATCGCGCCCAACGTCAGGGTGAAGATCGTCAAGGGCACCATCTCCGAGGTCCGTCGCGCGGGCTCCGGCAAGCCCGCCAACGACTGAGACTCACATGCTCGATTTCCCGCGTTGGAAGATCTGGTCGATCGTCCTGTCGATGGCGCTCGGCGTGCTGCTGTCGCTGCCAAGCTTCGTGCCCGAAGCGACGATAGAGCGCTGGGGCCTCGGCAGTCTGCCACGCATCAATCTCGGCCTCGACCTTTCGGGCGGCAGCCATCTGATGCTCGAGGCGGACACCACCGATCTCGCCAAGCAGAACATAGCCAAGATGGAAGATCAGGTGCGCACCGAGATGCGCCGCGCCGATCCCCCGATCGCGATCGGCGATATCTCGACGACGGGCGGCCGCCTTTCCTTCTTCGTGCGCAATGGCGCCCAGCTCGACGCCGCGGTCGAGCGAATCCGCACGCTGACCCAGCCTTCGGGCATGAGCGGCCAGCGCGACTGGAACGTCCAGGTCGTCGATTCGACGCGGATCGTGTTGACCCCCACCGACGCCGGCCTCACCCAGGCGACCGACAGCGCGATGCAGGTCGCGACCGAAGTGGTCCGCAAGCGCATCGACGAGATGGGCACCAAGGAGCCCACCATCATCCGCCAGGGCAGCGACCGGATCATCGTCCAGGTGCCCGGCCTTCAGGATCCGGCTGCACTCAAGGCGCTGATCGGCAAGACCGCCAAGCTCGAGTTCAAGCTGGTCGACCTGACCGCCGATCCCGCCGAGGTAGCCAAGGGTCGCGCGCCCGTCGGCAGTGAAATCCTGCCCTATCCGGAGAGCCCCAGCGGCGTTCCGTTCATCGCGGTCAAGCGGCGCGCGATGCTGACCGGCGACGAACTGATCGACGCCCGGCCGAGCTTCAACAGCCAGACCAACGAGCCCGTCGTCTCGATCACCTTCAACAGCGAGGGCGGCCGCAAGTTCGCGCGGGTGACGCAGGAAAACGTCAACAAGCCTTTCGCGATGATCCTCGACAACAAGGTGCTGTCCGCGCCGAACATCAACGAGCCGATCCTCGGTGGCCAGGCGCAGATCTCAGGCCGCTTCACCACCGACAGCGCCAATCAGCTCGCCATCTCGCTGCGTTCGGGCAAGCTGCCGGTGGCGCTCAAGGTGGTCGAGGAGCGTACCGTCGGCCCGGATCTGGGCGCCGATTCGATCCGCGCCGGCACGCTCGCCAGCGTCATAGCCGCGGTCGGCGTGGTGATCTTCATGCTGGTCAGCTATGGCCGCTTCGGCTTCTATGCCGACCTTGCCGTGGTGATAAACATCTTCATCATCCTCGGCGTCATGGCGCTGATGAACGCGACCCTCACCCTGCCCGGCATTGCCGGCTTCGTGCTGACGATCGGCACCGCGGTCGATGCCAACGTGCTGATCAACGAGCGCATCCGCGAGGAGCTGCGGCGCGGGCGCAATCCTACCCAGGCCGTCGAGTTCGGCTATAAGGAAGCCAGCCGCACGATCTTCGAGGCGAACGTAACCCACGCGATTGCCGGCCTGATCATGTTCGTGCTCGGCTCGGGCCAGGTGAAGGGCTTCGCGGTCGTGCTGCTGATCGGCATTGCCACCTCGGTGTTCACGGCCGTGGTCTTCACGCGCATGATGGTCGCGATGTGGCTGCGCCGCACGCGCCCGACGATGCTGCACATATGATCGGAACAGTCCCATGCGTCTGCTGAAGCTCGTTCCCGACAATACCAATATCGGCTTCGTCCGCGTCCGGATCGTCGCCTTCGTCCTCACGGCCCTGCTGACGATCGCGTCGATCGGTGCGGTGGCCTATCATGGCCTCAATCTCGGCGTGGACTTCGTCGGCGGCCTGATGATCGAGGCCAAGTTCCCCGCCCCCCCGTCCCTCGACGCGGTTCGCCGCAATGTCGACAAGCTCGGAGTGGGCCAGGGCTCGCTTCAGCAGTTCGGCGATCCCAAGAGCGTCTCGATCCGCCTGCCCACCCCGGCGAGCACTGACGAAGGCGCCACCAATGCGGTGGTCAACAAGGTCTCGGCATCTCTTCGCGCGGAATTCCCGGGCGTCACCTTCCCCCGCTACGACACCGTCTCCGGCAAGGTCTCCGACGAGCTGATTCGCAACGGACTTTTGGCCGTGGTGCTAGCCGTGGTCGGGATCGCGATCTTCTCATGGCTGCGCTATGAATGGCAGTTCGGCGTCTCCACCTTCATCGCGATCGTCCACGACGTGCTGATGACGCTGGGCTTTTTTGCGATCACCTGGATGGAATTCGATCTCAACATCGTCGCGGCGGTGCTGACGATCATCGGTTATTCGATCAACGACAAGATGGTGATCGACGACCGCATCCGCGAGAATATGCGCAAATACCGGCAGATGGACATGAAGGCGCTGATCGACCTCTCGGTCAACGAGACGCTGCCGCGCACCGTGATGACGTCGCTGACGGTCATGCTCGCGCTCGGCGCGCTGCTGCTGTTCGGCGGCCATGTGCTGCGCGGTTTCGCGGCGGCCATGATGCTCGGCATCATCGTCGGCACTTATTCGTCGGTCTATGTGTCCTCTTCGCTGCTGATCACGCTGGGCCTCGAACCGCAGCGCTTCGCCGCCAGGCCGGACAACGCCCGCCCGAACGCCGAACGGGTCGGCCCCAAGGCCTGACGCCATGGTCAGCTTCGATCGCGAACTCCCCGCGAGCGGCCCGACCGTCCGCGGCTTCGCGGGGACGGCATTCCGCGTCGAGGACCGGATCGTGCCGGGGGGCCTTTGGCTGACCCCGGATGATGCGCGCGACTGGAATCCTCCTGCGCTGGAAGCGCTGACCGCCGCCGACGTCGCAGGCCTGCTGGCGATCGATCCGCCGCCCGAGTTCCTGCTGCTCGGCACCGGCCCGTCGATGCGCCGCCCCTCGCCCACCTTCGCCGCCGCGATCGAAGCGCTCGGCTTCGGCATCGAGGCGATGGACAGCCGTGCCGCCGCCCGCGCCTGGAATGTGCTGCGCGGCGAAGACCGCTGGGTGGTTGCGGCGCTGATGCCCCTGTAGAACCACCAGGCATCACCCGGGCTGGCGGCGCCTCTCCACCAACTGCTTCAGATGTGCGTAGAGCGCGTCGCCGTTGCGCTTCCAGGTGAAGCCCCGTGCCGCCTCCGCCACCTCGGCCTGTGACGCCGGATTCCCCAGCACTGCGGCAATGCCAGCGGCGACCGCCTCCGGTGTTCGTTCGACCAGGCGCCCTGCCGCCGGACCATCGACGAGCTCGCGCGCGCCTCCCACGTCGGTGATCACGATGGGCGTGCCGCAGGCGAGCGCCTCGACCCAGACATTGGCGAGCCCTTCCGACGCCGACGGCAGCGCCATCACGTCTGCTGCAGCCAGCAAGCCCGGCAGCTGGGCGTGCGGAAGCGCCCCGAGCAGCCGGACGCGATCCTGAAGGCCGCAGGCGGTGATCTGCGCGCCCAGCGCATCACGATCGGGACCACGCCCGGCAATGAACAGGCTCACATCCGGCAGAGCGCGCAGCGCCTCGATCACCAGCGCCTGCCCCTTGAGCGGAATGAGATTGCCGACCGTCACCACGAGCGGCCCCTCCACACCCAACCGCGCTTTGGCGGTCACGCGATCCTGGATACGGAACATCGCTTGATCGACACCGGTATGGTGGACGCTGATCCTGTCGCCCGGCAATCCCATGGCGATCATATCCTCGCGCAGCGCCGCCGACACTGCCAGCATCCCGTCAGCCGCCTGCCCGGCCGCGACGATTTTGCCGCGGCAGCCCGGCATATGACCCCACAGGTGAATGTCGCTGCCCCGCGCCTTGATCGAGACCGGTACGCCATAGCGCCGACCGAGCCGCACCGCCGCCGGTCCATCCGGATAGAAGAATTGCGTGTCGATCACGTCGAACGCGAATTCCTCCCTCAGCGCGTCGAGCACCGGGAGAAGGCCCCACCACAGGCTCCATGGATTGATTCGTCCACCGATCAGGGGCAGCGCAGGAAAGCTCGGCCGGCGCACGTCCAATCCATCCCACTCCTCGCGCAGCGGCAGCGCCGCCAGAGCGCGATAGGCCGGATGGCGCCGCGCGAGGGCGGTCGGCGGCATTGCCAGCGGCGCCACGACCTTCACCTCGACATCCGGGTGCGCAGCGAGAGCGCGGGTCTGCCGCTCGACGAATCCTCCAAAGCCGGGACGGGTGTGATCCGGGAATAAGGTCGATAATGTCAGCACGCGCAGCATCGGATCATCTTAGCCGCTTGGCGCCGCGGCGCACCCCCTGTTCGCGGCCATTGCGGCGGTGGCGATTGGGCCCTAAAGAAACCGCCTATGCTGCGTAAAGCCACCCGTCCGATCGCCTTGATGATCGCTGCCGCCCTTGTTGCTCCACTGGCCGGCTGCGCCACCAGCAAGAACAAGGGCGATACCAAATATGTCGCCCGGGATGTCGACACGCTCTACAATGCGGCCAAGGAACGGCTCGACCGCCGTCAGTACAAGCTGGCGGCCGCCTTGTTCGACGAGGTGGAGCGGCAGCATCCCTATTCGGTCTGGGCTCGCCGCGCACAGCTGATGAGCGCCTTTTCCTACTATCTGGCCCGCCAGTACACCGAATCGATCGGCTCCGCGCAGCGCTTCGTTGCGATCCATCCGGGCAACCGCGACGCGCCCTATGCGCTCTATCTGATCGCCATAGATTATTATGAGCAGATCCAGGACGTCACCCGCGATCAGAAGCTGACCCAGCAGGCGCTCGACGCGATGAACGAGCTGATCCGCCGCTACCCCGAATCGCGTTACGCCGCCGATGCGCGGGTAAAGACCGACCTGATCAAGGATCATCTTGCCGGCAAGGAAATGGAAATCGGCCGCTTCTATCAGCGGCGTGGCGACTGGCTGGCCTCGGTCATTCGTTTCCGCACCGTGATCGATCAGTATGACACGACCAGCCACGCCCCGGAGGCGCTGATGCGGCTGACCGAAAGCTATCTGGAGCTGGGCATCCCGGTCGAGGCCGAACGCGCTGCCGCGGTGCTGGGTACGAACTACCCCGGCAGCAAATGGTATGAGCATGCCTATCAGCTCATCCGCAAGAAGGGCGCGGCATAGGTCGTTAGGGGCTTCTCCAGCCACGCCGTCATCCCAGCGAAAGCTGGGATCTCGTTTTTTCTTGCTCGTACAGGGGACTCAAAGGCAGCGAGATCCCAGCTTTCGCTGGGATGACTGTCTTCAGGTCGCCGCGCTCAAGGTTCACCGGGGAGCCCCTCGGCGGGTTGACGACGTGAACCTGAAGCCTCCTTTCAACAAAAGCCTAACCGCGTCTCGACGTTTCATTAACCACCTCAGCTCTATACCGATTCCACCGGCAGAACCGGCTTTCGTCTTAGGGCATTCGCAAATTAGATGACGCGCGCAGCTTCCAGTCTTTCGGGTGACGAGGTCGCCGCGCTGATGGATGAGCTCAGCGATATCTCGTTCGACCAGGCCGACGCTGCGGAAGCGCCGCTCGCCCTGCAGCCGCAGGCCGTCGAGTCTTTCGCGCTCGGCCAGCGCAAGGATCGGCCGATTGCCCAGCTTGCGCACCTGGAGCGCACCAACGAGCGGATAGCCCGACGACTGCGCGACGTGATCGAACCGATCGCCCAGGCCCGCGCCAAGGTCGACGCCATCCCGCTGGAGACGCGCCGCTTCGACGAGTGGCAGCGCAACCAGACCGATTATATGAGCCTGAGCCTCTTTCGCGTCCGCCCCGTCAAAGGGATGATGATGATCGCGATCGATCCGGCGTTCATCACCAACATGGTGGATGCCTTCTATGGCGGCACCGGTAGCGGCCTCGCGGCCAAGGGCGGCGAGTTCACGCCTTCGGAGCAACGGCTTCAGAAACGCCTGATCACTGCCATTGCCGATGTGCTCACCAGGAGCTGGGGCGAAACCCATCCGCTGCAGTTCGAGTTCGCCGCCCACGAGACCAACGCCGACTTCGCGAACATGGTGCGCCCCGACGAAGCCGTCGTCGCGCAGAGCTTCACGATCAAGGCCGGCATGTCCCGCTCGACCCGCATCGAGATCCTTTATCCGCTCGCGATGCTCCAGCCGATCGAGGATGCGATCGCGTCGCGATCCCAGGCCGGTGCCGGCGGCGACGACCACGAATGGAAGAACAAGCTACTCGGCGCGCTCGATAATGTGGCGCTTCCGGTGCGGTCGGTGCTGGCTCGCCCCGAAATGACGGTGGCCCAGCTGCTGGCGCTCAAGCCGGGCGATGTCATACCGATCACGCTGTCGCAGACCGTGCCGCTGCTCGTCGGCAACCGCCGCTTTGCCGAAGGTACCATCGGCGAGCAGGAAGGCCGCGCGGCCATGATGATAGAGAATCTCAACAAGGGTCTATTGAAATGAGCGATATGTCCGACGTTCCCGCTGTCCCGGGCGATCTGTCGAGCCGCGCCAATTACCGGCTGCTCGCAGATATCCCACTGCGGCTCTCGGTCGAGGTCGGCAGCACCTCGTTGCGTCTCGCCGAGCTGATGGATCTGAACTCGGGAAGCGTGGTCGAGCTCGATCGCCAGTCCAACGAGCTTCTCGACATCATGGTGAACGGCACGCTCGTCGCAAAGGGCGAGGTAGTGACAGTCAACGGAAAATTCGGAATAAGGGTGGTCGACGTGGTCGCTGCCGATGCGCGGCTGTCGGGGATAGAACGCCGCCAATGATGCTTCGCCAATGATGATAGACTATTTGTTGAAACTGTTCCTGCTGGTCCCCCTCGTCGGTGGACTGGCATACGGATCATTGTGGCTGTGGCGGAAGGTCCAGCCGGGCATCGCCATCGGCAACAGGCAGCGATCGCTCAAGATCGTCGACGCAATTCCGATGGGCGCCACCGGCCGATTGGCCGTGGTCGAGTTCGCCAACCGCCATATCCTGGTTTCCGTCTCGCGCGGCCGGATCGAAAAGCTGGCTGAAGCACCCGCCGATGGCGTGTTCGTGCTGCCGGACGAGGACGTTTAGGCCTTACACGCCCACCGTCATGCTGAAACGAGTTCAGCATTACGGCTCCCAGCTGATTAGCCGCTACGCCCGCACTTCCAGTCCGGTGCTGTTGCGGTGAAGCGCCGCCAGCACCGTGGCCACGATCGACTCGGCATCAAGTCCGGCATCGGCATATTGTTTCTCGGGCTTGTCATGCTCCTGGAAGACGTCGGGCAGGCGCAGCGTTCTGAGTTTCAGTCCGTTGTCGATCAGGCCGAGGTCCGACGCGAGTGTCAGCACATGCGCGCCGAGGCCGCCGATCGCGCCTTCCTCGACAGTCACCGCCACTTCGTGACTGGTCAGCAGCTGCCGGATCATCACCTCGTCGAGCGGCTTGGCGAAGCGCAGGTCGGCCACGCTGGTCGACAGGCCAAGCGCCTCGAGTTGGTCGGCCGCGCGCAGCGCCTCGCCGAGCCGCGTACCAAGCGATAGGATCGCGACGGTCTTGCCTTCGCGCACCAGCCTGCCCTTGCCGATCTCCAGCCGTTCGGGAACCGCCGGCAAGGCCGCGCCGACGCCGTTGCCGCGCGGGTAGCGCAGCGCGATCGGCCCGCTGTCATGGAGCGCGGCGGTATGCACCATGTGACAGAGCTCGGCCTCGTCCGCCGCCGCCATCACCACGAAATTGGGCAGGGTCGCCAGATAGGTGATGTCGAAGCTGCCGGCATGGGTCGACCCATCGGCACCGACCAGTCCCGCACGGTCGATCGCGAAGCGGACGGGCAGGTTCTGGATCGCGACATCATGGACGACCTGGTCATAGGCGCGCTGCAGGAAAGTCGAATAGATAGCGCAGAACGGGCGATAGCCTTGCGCGGCCAGGCCGGCGGCAAAGGTGACCGCATGCTGCTCGGCAATGCCCACATCGAAGCTGCGCGCTGGATAGGCGGCGCCGAACTTGTCTAGTCCGGTGCCTGACGGCATCGCCGCGGTGATCGCGCAGATCGTCTCGTCGCGGGCAGCCTCACGAATCAGAGCGTCGGCGAAAACCGCCGTATAGCTGGGCGGACCAGGCGGCGACTTGGCTTGCTCGCCCGAGACCACGTCGAACTTCTGAACGCCGTGATATTTGTCGGCGGCCGCCTCGGCCGGGGCATAGCCCTTGCCCTTCTTGGTCACGGCGTGAATCAGGATTGGGCCATGATCGCTGTCGCGAACATTTTCGAACACCGGCAGCAAGTGGTCGAGATTATGCCCATCGACAGGGCCGACATAATAGAAGCCCAGCTCCTCGAACAAAGTGCCGCCGGTGGCCATGCCGCGGGCATATTCCTCGGACCGCTTGGCGAAGTCATGGAGCGGGCGCGGCAGCTTCTGGGCCACCCGCTTGGCAAGGCTGCGCATCGACAGGAACGGGCGCGACGAGACGATCTTGGCAAGATAGGCCGATAGCGCGCCGACCGGCGGTGCGATCGACATGTCGTTGTCGTTGAGGATGACGATCAGCCGGTTGCCGGCCTGCTTGGCGTTGTTCATCGCCTCATAGGCCATGCCCGCGGACATGGCGCCGTCCCCGATTACCGCGATGGCACGACCCGATGTGCCGGACAGCTTGTTGGCCACCGCGAAACCCAGCGCCGCGGAGATCGACGTGGAACTGTGCGCCGCCCCGAACGGATCATATTCGCTTTCGGAGCGCTTGGTGAAGCCGGACAGGCCATCCGGCTGGCGCAGGGTGCGGATGCGATCGCGCCGGCCGGTCAATATCTTGTGCGGATAGGCCTGGTGGCCGACATCCCAGATCAGAACATCGCGCGGCGTATCGAACACATAATGCAGCGCGACCGTCAACTCTACCACGCCGAGCCCGGCCCCCAGATGTCCGCCGGTTACCGAAACCGCCGAGATCATCTCGCGGCGCAGTTCGTCCGCGAGTTGGGTGAGCTGGCTAGGCTTGAGCTTCCTCAGGTCGGCGGGGGTGCTGACACTATCAAGCAACGGGGTCACGGGACGGTCGGTCATCCTGCTCGCCTTAACGTCATTGCCGGACCGTAGCTAGCGGAGATACGTCAGGCGGGGTCGCCTTCGGAACATTCCGCACAGCTTCCGCGCACCTCTATTACCGGGCGCAGCCGCGAAAATCCGGCCTTCTCGGCCGAGCGCCGCACCGCACTGGACAGGCCGTCGTCGTCCAGATGACTCACCCGCCCGCAGGCATCACAGACCAGGAAAATGCAATCATGCTCGCAGTCGGGATGGGCGTTGGCGATATAGGCATTGGCGCTTTCCACCCGGCGGGCGAGGTTGGCCGCAACGAACACATCAAGGATACGATAGACGCTGTTGGCGGCAACGCGGCGGCCGCTCGACCGCGAAACGGTCTCGGCCAGGTCATAAGCGGAAGCCGGGCGTTCCGCCGCGCTCAGGGCCGCGAATATCGCCGCACGCATCGGCGTCCACTGCTCGCCTGCCCGCTCGAACGCGCGTCGCGCCGCGTCGGCAAGCGACTCGCCCTTGTGCGTGCGGTGATCATGTGCAGTGGCCATGCCGGCAATTTAGGGCTTACCGCACCAAACGGCAATGATGGTGAACCCGACCGATCAGCCCGTCAGCTATGAGCACGGCCATTGAGCAGATGCGCCGCGGCGACACCGCAGACGCCGAGCATCGTGAGGCCCGCTTCCAGAAGCCCATGCGGCACGCTCAGGGCGGTTGCCATCAACGCGATTCCCGCCGTTCCCAGGATCATCGGCACGCGCCGCCGGTGCTGCAGGTAGCCGCGGCCGAGGCCCGCGATCGCCAGCACGATGGCCAGGGCCAGCCCCATCTCATGGATCGCCGGATGGAGCAGGGCACCGCCCGCGGTAGCGAGCATGGTGACAAGGACGACGCTGGCCGCACAGTGAGCAAGACACAGCGCCGACACGCCGATGGCGAGGCGGTCGAACAAGTCACGTGCGGGAGCAAAGCGGATCACGATTCTTCCTCTCGACAGGCCGAATGGCACGATCGGTCCAAAGATACAATATATCATTTCGAACGCGCGATCCGGCGTGCCCAGCCTCCCGCATGAGGCGGATCAGCGCGGTGCCTTAGGCAAGGCGCCGATGTCCCCCGGTTCGTTGATGTTGGGCAGCGGCGGCCAGTCGACCGCAGCGGCGGCCACCGATGCGGCCCACGCCCTGACGGCATGTTTGCGGTCTTCGCTCAGGAAGACGTCGAGTTGCGATGCGAGGGCGGCCGGCCAATAGCCGATGACGGGCAGCCCGGCGACATAGCAGGGACCAGGCGACATGCTGAGCCGCTCGAGCAACACCGCCGGTAGCAGCGGGGTGTCGCAGCCGACGCACAGCACGGCGGCGAACCCCTGCGCCGCGGCATGATGGAGCGCGGCATTGAGGCCTGCCAGCGGCCCCATACCAGCCTCCGGCCGGTCTGGTATCGCGAGCGCGCCGCCATAGGCCCGGCCGCAGAGCACCACGTCATCGACCAGCGGCCGCAGAGCATCGAGCGCATGCTGGACCAGCGGCTTGCCCTGCCACAGCGCCTCGGCCTTGTCCGTCCCGAAGCGGCTCGATCGCCCACCGGCGAGGACAGCGCCGAGCAGGCGCCGGCTCACGACACCACCAGCATCGCATCTGACCGGGCCAGCACGACCAGTCGCAGTTCAGCCTCGCGGGCACGCTCCATCGCCAGCGCCGTCGGTGCGGAGACCGTAACCAGGGTCGGACATCCGGCCAGCACTGCCTTCTCCACCAGTTCGAACGAGCAGCGCGACGAGAGCAGCGCAAAACCGCCATTCCACGCAATGCCCGAGCGCAGCATCGCTCCGATCACCTTGTCGAACGCATTGTGCCGACCAACATCTTCGCGGACCAGGACAATCCGCCCATCGCGGTCGCACAGCGCCGCGGCGTGGACGCCCCCGGTTTCGGCGTTCAGGGGCTGGTGGTCGGCGAGCGCAGCGAGCGCGGCGAATATCGCGGCAGCGGCCGGCGGCTGCCCTGCTTCGAGCCGCGGCAACGGGCGCAGCGCCTGTTCCAGATTCTCGATACCGCAGAGGCCGCACGACGATTCCGAGACGCGATGCCGCACGCGGTCGGCGGCGAGGCCGACGCGAGACTCCGAGAGCGTGATCCTGACCAGCACGCCGCGCTCGACGGGATGGATATCGACATCGAGGATATCGCCGGGCGCCTCGATCAGACGTTCGGAGCAGCTGAAGCCAAAGGCGAGGTCGTCGAGATCGGACGGGCTCGCCATCAGCACTGCATAGCCCAGGCCATTATACTCTATCGCCACCGGCGTCTCGTCCGCGACCGGCCGATCTACGCCCGAGGCTGCCCCCGTTGCCGCTATCCGGACGAACGGCCGTTGGCGCGCCGCCCGCAACGTCATGTCTCGATCGGGAGGTGCGGTCACGGCGTCATCATGTCCCAGCGCCGCAATATGACGGCATCAGGGTTGCATGTAGATCAGCCGCTTATCGGCGTCACTCGCCATTCTGCGGGCGCGGACGCTTCATTTCATTCGCACCAGATCAGTACTGCAACGGACCGGTTGTGCCGGCCTCCGCCAGCTGCAGTGCCCGATCGTCGGCGCGATCGGCCGCGACGGCGGCGATAACCGCGAGCATATCGGTATCGAGCTTCAGCCCGAAATTTATGCAGCCTTCGGCGCCTGCACAGGCGTAGCCCAGGTGTAGACCTATCGGTTGACCGCCCCTTGCCGAGTAATAAGGCGCTCCGGACGAACCGGAGTCCGAATCGACCGAACTCGCGAATAGCCGGGACGGATCGGAGATGCGTATCTCGTTGGGGCCGTAGCGTGCCATGCCGAAGGGGAACGGCCGCGCTTCGCCGGCGCTCCTCCGCGCGAGGCGGTCCGCTGCGCTGATGGGGAAGGACAGCAACAGCACGGCAGTCGGGGTTCCACGGCCTCCTGCGGCGATAGCCGGGACGAGGCCCACCGCCATCGCGCGGTCGAGTTTCAGCACGGCGAAGTCATGGGCGCTGTCGTCGCGATAGCGCTCTTGTTGCCATGGCGAACGGGCATAACGGATGCGCGCGGCCTGCCGGACGGTGCCGTCGGCCTCATACAGCCGGAACACGCACCCGCGCGGATCGATGGGATTGTCGCGGGAATAGAACAGGTGCGCCGCCGTCATCACGGTGTCGGCGGATCCGACGATCCAACCCGTGGCCTCTTCCACCGAGGCCCGGCCGTCGCCGGCGCGGCATGTCAAGCGCCCTACCCCATCGGATGCCGCGGCTTTCGCGGATGCCGAAAGCCGCCCGAGGTGCATGGCTACCACAGGTTCGGCCAATAGCAGCGGAAGCGTCAGCAGGACCAGCAGCGACAACAATTTCCGATACGGCAACGCCAATACATTGCACGACAATCGAACAACAGGCATCTTCGAACCCTGCAGTCACGATCTCCGGGCAGATATACGTACCCATTCAATCGATATATGAAGCAAAATTGCTCACCACATCTACCGTCCAAACTATAATACATCATAAACGTCGGGATAATATTCGGATATTTAAGGTTAATCTTAGATTTACTGAACAACTATACTTCCTGTTTATTATATCATCCACTGACGCCAGGGCCGACGACGCACGCAACTGCAAGTCGCGCGCGCTCACTCAGGTCCAGCCAGCGCCATCCGAGTGGTTGGCGCGGCTATATGAAACTCCTCTGGACAAAGCCTTGGCTAGGGCGGCAAACCAGCGCCGGGAAGGCTCGCACCGGGGGCAGCCTTCAGGGGACCAGGGACGAAGGAGAGGCACGGCAAGATGAACCGACCGCTCCGCCCGCTATCATGACCGAACTGAAGCCCATCTCGGCCGGCAGCGCTGCGCCACCGCCCGGACGGTCCTCGGCACGCGCGCTGTTCTGGCGGCTCGTCTGGCTATACCAGGGCGGCTGCACGACCGCGATCATCATCACCCTCGCGCTGGTGCTGTTCGGGCTCGAATTCACCCTGCGGCAGTGGATCATCATGCTGGTGATGATGCCGATCGTCGTGGCGATCTATAATCTCAGCGATGTCTATCTGATCGTCCGTCATTTCCGCCCGGTCGACACGGCGCTGCGCGCACTGGACAGCGGCGCGAAGCCACCGCCCGACGTCGTCGCCCAAGCGGTGGTGCGCGCGCTCAACCTGCCCTTTTATTCCTTCCTGCGCGTCACCTTCCTGCACGGGCCGCTAGTCACGATGCTGGTGTGCATCGTGCTGCCGCTGGGCAATCTGGTCGTCGGTGCCGGCTACCAGATGTGGCAGGTGACGGTGTTCGCCGCGACCACCTTGTTCTTCGCCTCGCCGACCCATGCGATCTTCGAATATTTCGGCGTAAGCCGAACGCTCGTCCCAACCATCATCCGGCTGTCGCAGGCGCTCGAGGGCGGCCTGCCCCCCGAATATCAACGCCAGCTGGTCGCGATCCGGCTGAAGAGCAAGCTGCTCTACCTGACGATCTTTGTCGCGGCGCTGCCGCTCATTTTCTTCGCCGCGTCGATCATCTTCAAGGTCCAGCGGATGTTCGTGCAGCAGGGCATCGAACCCAGCGTGTCGATGATGATGCCCTTCTATGTCTGGATCACGGGCGTCGTCTGCATCTGCATGCTGGGCTCGGTGATGATGGCCCTGCTCACCGCGCACGAGGTGTCGCGCTCCGCAAGCCAGCTGATCGACGGAATGCGACTGGTCGAGCGCGGCGAGCTCGACCAGGTCAAGCTCGAGGTGGTTTCGACCGACGAATATGCCGACATCTTCCGGGGCTTCCAGCATATGCTCGAAGCATTGCGCGAGGAGCAGCTCATCCTGGAGATGAGCAATGATTTGGCCGGCGAGTTACAGCTCGAGATCCTCATCGCGCGGATAATGCGCGCGACCACCGAGTTGCTCAACGCCGAACGATCGAGCCTGTTCGTCTACGACCGCAAGACCGATGAACTCTTCTCGCTGTTCGCGGAGGGCGACCTCATCCGGGAGATCCGCCTGCCGTCGAACCGCGGCATCGCCGGCGCCGTCTTCACCAGCGGGGTGGCGGAGAATATCGCCGACCCCTACGCCGATCCGCGCTTCAATCCGGAGGTCGACCGCTCGACCGGCTTCACCACCCGTTCGATCCTGTGCCAGCCGATCTTCGACAAGCATGGCGGCCGGATCGGGGTCACGCAGATCCTCAACAAGCGCGACGGCTCGGGCTTCTCGCAGAAGGACGAGGCCCGGCTGCGCGCCTTCTCGGCGCAAATCGCGGTCTGCCTCGAGAATGCCCGGCTGTTCGACGACGTGCTCTATATGAAGAACTACAATGAGAGCATCCTGAAGAGCACCTCCAACGCCGTCATCACCTTCGACGAGGATACGCGGATCGTCACCAGCAACGAAGCCGCGCGCAAGCTGATGAACGCCGCGGACGGACTGATCGGCACCAGCGCCCGCGATGCATTCTCAGGCAAGAACGCCTGGATCGCCGAGCGGCTGGAGCGCACCGATCGCGACCGCGAAGCCTATCTGGCGGTTGATGCCGAACTGGTCGGCAGCGACGGCAACTCCGCTTCGATCAATCTCACTGCCGCACCGCTGCTGGACGCGAACGATGCGGTGATCGGATCGATGCTGGTGATGGAGGACATCACCAGCGAGAAGCGCGTCCGTTCGACCATGGCGCGCTATATGTCGAAGGAAGTCGCGGATCAGCTGCTGGAGGCGGGCGAGAGCGAACTGATCGGCAAGGACCAGACCGTCTCCATCCTGTTCTCCGACGTCCGCGGCTTCACCACCATCGCCGAAGCCATCGGCGCGCGCGAGACGGTGGCGATGCTGAACAGCTATTTCACCGAAATGGTCGACGTCATATTCGAGCATAAGGGCATACTCGACAAATATATCGGCGACGCCATCATGGCGCTGTTCGGCGCGCCCTTCGCAGGCCCGAACGACGCGGACAATGCGATCGCCACGGCGAACAAGATGCTCATCGAGCTGGCGTCGCTCAATCTCAAGCGCAGCTCGATGGGCGAGAAACCGATCGACATCGGACTCGGCATCAGCACCGGCGATGTGATCGTCGGCAACATCGGGTCCATCAAGCGCATGGAATATACCGTGATCGGCGACAGCGTGAACCTGGCTTCGCGGCTGGAGGGCGCCAACAAAGTCTATGGCTCGAAGATCTTGTTTTCGGAATTCACTCACGCGCGGCTCGCTTCGCCCAGCTTGACCCGCGAGATCGATCTGATCCGCGTGAAGGGCAAGGACTTCCCCGTCGGCGTGCATGAATCGCTCGGCTACCGTGCGGCCGAGGTCGACAGGGGCCTGGGCGCGATGCTCGAACATTATGCGACGGGGTTCACTGCGTATCGCGCTATGCAATGGGGGGATGCCGAGCAGGCATTCCTGAAGGCGCTGCAGGCGATGCCGGGCGATGGTCCGTCGGCCATGTATGTGGAACGATGCCGTGCGTTCGGGCAGACGCCACCAGGCGCGGACTGGGATGGCGTGTGGACGCTGACGTCCAAATAGAAGCCGCGCTCGGCCGGCCGGGCAGCTTCACCCGGCCGGCCTGACTATCGCGCTACTCCGGCAGTCCGAAATTCTTGGGCCTGCCGAAGTCGGCCGCGCCGCCCTGGGCGCCCATTCCGCCCTGATGGCTGGCATCGGCATCATCGACCGCGCTCGCCATGGCACGGCGCCGGCGTATCTCCAGCCGCTGCTCTTCGGTGAGGTTTGCGTCATCCACGCCGTTCTCGGCGGGCCCGCCAGCAGCGGCTCCGGCTTCGGACGGGCGGTTCGCCAGATTGTCATCTGCCATTATCTTTCTCCTTCGCGTCAAAAACGAAGGGCGCCGCGCGCTGTTCCTTGGATGCGCTGGCGGCTTGCAGTCGTTCGTGTTTCGTTCTATTCCGAATCATGCCTCAACGTGCCGGCAGTGCCGATCTTCCCCTGCATGGTGGACGCGTGCCGGCCTGGCTGGGCCAGCGCATGGCCCGGCTTGGCGCAGTGATGGCCCAGGCCATCGTACACCATTATGGCCGCGACGAGTTCCTGCGTCGCCTGGCCAACCCCTTCTGGTTCCAGTCGTTCGGCGCGGTGATGGGGATGGATTGGCATTCCTCAGGCATCACCACCAGCGTGATCGGCGCGCTGAAGCGCGGGCTGGAGCCATTGCGCGGCGAACTTGGCCTGCATGTCTGCGGCGGGCGCGGAAAACAGAGCCGACGCACCCCTGCGGAACTGCTGCTGGCCGGCACGCAGGGCGGCTTCGACGGTGCGGCGCTGGCGCGCACCAGCAAGCTCGTTGCCAAGGTCGACAGCGCGGCGGTTCAGGACGGCTTCGATCTTTATCTTCATGGCTTCGTTGTCGCCAACGACGGCGCATGGGTCGTGGTTCAGCAAGGCATGAACGACGCGACCCGTCGCGCCAGACGGTATCACTGGCTATCCGAAGGGCTGGAGAGCTTCGTCGACGCGCCGCATGCCGCGATCGAGGGACGCGGCGGCGGGGAAATCGTCAACCTTGCCGATCGTCGTGCGGCGGTGTCGCGGGCGACGCAACTCGATCTGCTTGGGAGCATGGGTCCCGATGGGATCGCCAGGGAAGCAGCCATCCTGCGTCGCGAGAACCGATGTCCCGCCGCCAGCGCCGAGCCGCTACTGCCGCAACTGATCCTGCCCGATCATCATGATGTGCGGGCGGAGGATGTCGTGATCCGGCGGCTGCACGGCGCGCTCGCCGCCGCGGCCGAGGCCGGGCCGCGGGACTTTACCGAGTTGCTGCTCGTGCCAGGCATCGGCGCCCGCACTGTCCGCTCGCTGGCGCTGGTCGCCGAGATCCTCCATGGTGCGCCGTGCCGCTTCACCGATCCGGCGCGTTTCTCGCTCGCGCACGGCGGCAAGGATCGCCATCCCTTCCCGGTGCCGATCAGGGTCTATGACAAGACGATCGGCGTTCTCAAATCAGCGGTCGAGGCGGCAAAGCTCGGCCAGGACGAGAAGCTCGGCGCGATCCGCAGGCTGGACGCCCAGGCACGCGCGCTCGAGGCGACCGCGCATGGCCCATCCTTTGAGGCGTTCCTCGCCCAGGAACGGCGCCAGTCGCACGCGCTCGGCGGCCGATCGGTATTCGGCTGGGAGCCGGCCACACGTGACCGGAAGACGGCCCTCTGAGCCAGCGGCAAGGCTGCGATTTCTCCTGCCTGGCATCCCGGCGTGGCTGAGAACCGTTTCGGGGGCCACCGCAAAGAGTGCGCTTACCGCTGCACCTGCGCCCAGGCGATCTGCGCCAGCTCGGGAAAGACACGCGCACGTTCTGCCGCCTGGGCCGAAGCCGCCGTGCCGCGGATCACGCGGCCCTTGATGCCGTGGAAGATCGCGGCGATGCGGAAGAAATTGAAGGCGGTGTAGAAATGGTATCCGGGGATCGAAGCTCGTCCGGTCCGCGCGCAGTAGGCGGCGATATAGTCTTCCTCGCTTGGCAGGTTCAGCGCCGCCAGATCGGCACCGCCCAGGCCAGCCACGATGTGCGGCGGCATGTGGTACATCATTGCGTTGTAGGCGAAGTCGGCCAGCGGATGCCCCAGGGTGGACAGTTCCCAGTCGAGCACCGCCAGCACCCGCGGCTCGGTCGGATGGAAGATCATATTGTCGATACGAAAATCGCCGTGGACGATGCTTGTCTCTTCGCCTGGCGGGATGTTCGCCGGCAGCCACTCGATCAGCTTGTCCATGTTCGGATCGCGACCTGCCTCGCCATCCTCGAGATACTGGCGCGACCATCGGCCGATCTGCCGCTCGAAATAATTGCCCGGATTGCCATAGTTGCCCAGTCCCACCGCGGCATAGTCGACGCTGTGGAGCTCGGCGATGGTCGCGTTCATCGCGTCGAAGTAGGCCGGACGTTCCGCGCGAGACACTTCTGGCAGGCTCGCGTCCCAGAACACCCGCCCTTCGACCATGTCCATCACGTAGAACCATGTGCCGATGACGGCATCATCGGTGCACAGACCATAGACATGCGCGACTGGGAAATCGGCGCTTTCCAACCCGGCGAGCACCGCCGCCTCGCGCTCGACGGCATGTGCACCCTTCAGGATCTGCCCGGGCGGCTTGCGGCGCAGCACATAGGCCTTGGCGGGCGTCACCAGCTTGTAGGTCGGGTTGGACTGCCCACCCTTGAACTGCTCGACGCTCAGCGGCCCCTGGAAGCCCGGGACGTTGTCGGCCATCCAGCGCACGAGGCTCGCCTCGTCGAAGGCGAAACCCTCGCGAACCGCTGTAGTCCCGCTATTCTCGTCCTGGCTGGTGCTCATTGCGCGTGCGCCTTGGCATGTTCGCGCTTGATCGCCTTGGCGAGCGACCATTTGTGCACCTCGGTCGGACCGTCATAGATGCGGAAGGCGCGGATCTCGCGAAAGATCTGCTCGACGACCGTATCGCCGGAGACCCCGGTGCCGCCCATCACCTGGATGCAGCGATCGGCGATGCGATAGAGCGCCTCCGACACCGCGACCTTGGCCATCGAGCTTTCGATCGTGCCCAGCGAGCCGCCATCGAGCACGCCGGCGCACCAGTCGATCATCAGTTCGGCCTGTTTGAGCTCGATCCGGTTCTCGGCGAGCATGAAGCCGACTCCTTCATGGTCGATCAGCTTCTTGCCGAACGCCTCGCGGCGGCAGACATAATCGGTGGCGATCTCCTGCGCGCGGATACAGCAGCCCAGCCAGCGCATGCAGTGCGACAGTCGCGCCGGCGACAGCCGGATCTGGGCATATTTGAAACCCTCGCCGCTGCGTCCCAGCATCTGCCCTGCCGGCACACGCAGGTTGTCGATCGTAACCACCGCGTGGCCGCCCGGCATCGAGCTGTCGATCGTGTCGAGCAGCCGCTCGATGCGGATTGCGGGATCCGGCAGGTCGACGACGAACATGCACGCTCCGCCGGTGCCATCCGTGGCTTCGGATTTCGCCATGACGATGCCCACCTTTGCACCTTGTGCACCGGTGATGAAGGCCTTGCGACCATTGACGATCCAATGGTCGCCCTCGAGCCGGCAGGTCGTCTTCATCATCGACGGGTCCGAACCGGCCCCACCATCCGACGCGGGTTCCGTCATGAAAAACGCCGACCGGCCCTCGCCCGATACCAGCGTATCGAGGAACTGCGCCTTGAGTTCGGGCGATCCGATCTTGCCGATGAGGTACATATTACCCTCGTCCGGCGCCATGGTGTTGACCGCGACAGGCCCGAGCGGCGAAAGGCCGGACTTGATGAGCACGATCGCGGTCTCGCGCTGGGTGAGGTGCGATCCGTCGCCCAGAATATGCGGCGTCATCACGCCGGCCACGCGCGCCTTGGCGCGCATTTCCCGCACGAGATCCTCGGATGGGCCATGCGCTCCCGCGCGCGGGTCATTTTCATAGGGAATGATGACGTCCCGCACAAAGGTCTCGACCTTGGAGGCGATGGCAAGAGCGCGTTCGGTCACCGTGTTTTCCTTATCAAAGCGAGCTGAGCAGATGGCCGCCGTCGGCAACGATCACCGATCCGGTCATGTAGGAGGAAGCGTCGGAGGCGAGCAGCAGCAGCGGCCCATCCAGTTCGGACAATTCGCCGGTCCGGCGCTGTGGAATGCGTTTGAGCATCGCCTTGCCGCCGTCCGTTTCCCACACCCCCTTGTTGATGTCGGTGGAGATGTAACCAGGGCAGATCGCATTGACCCTTATTCCGTGACGGGCGAGTTCGAGCGCCGCAGCCTTGGTCATCTGGACCACTGCGGCCTTCGAAATCGCATAGGTGGCGAGGTGCGTACCCTGGCGCAGAGCCAGGATGGAGGCGATGTTGATGATCGAACCTCCGCTGCCCCGCGCTATCATCCCGCGCGCTACGGCTTGGGTCAGCAGGAACATGCCCTTGGCGTTGGTGTCCATCGCCGCGTCCCAATCCGCCTCCTCCTGCGCGAGAAAAGGCTTTTCGATCGCGATGCCCGCATTGTTGACGAGAATGTCGGCGCTGGCGAGCAGCGGCTCGACTGCGGTGATGCTGGCTGCGCTCGACACGTCGAGCGAAGCGGTGCTGCAGCGACCGCCGGCCGATCGGATTTCCTCCGCCACCTTCGCGAGCGCCCCCTCCCGTCGCGCGGCGACGATCACCTCGGCACCAGCACGGGCCAGCACGCCTGCAAAATGCGCCCCTAGCCCTGCCGAAGCGCCGGTCACGAACGCCACTTTGCCCTCTAGGTTCAACAAGTCCGTCATTTCACCTGCTACGCTATCGATTTCCATCGACTATAGAACAATATTGTGGAACAATCAATCCGACGATGTCCAACGATCCGACCCTCGACGACAGCAACTGGTCCGGCGCCGAGCCGGCGGGCACCGCCCGTCGGGTCTATCTGGGCATTCTCCAGGATCTGGAATTGGGCCGGCTGGTGCCGGGCCAGCGCCTGGCTGAAACGGACCTGTCCAGCCGTTTCGCCGTCGGTCGGAATGCCGTGCGCGAAGCGATGCAGCATCTCGCAGCGCGCGGCGTCGTCGATCTCAGTCCGAACCGCTCGCCGGCGATTCGCCAACTGGACTTGCCCGAAAGCTTGGAAGTGCTGGACGTAGCAGAGGCGCTGACGCGGCTCGCCGCGCGCACCGCCGCCATCGGTTACGGTCCCGAGCATGCCACGCCGCTTCAGGCGGCAATCGACGGCTTGATCGGAGCCGCAGCGGATGAGCCGGCGGTTTTCAGCGCCGCACGCCGGAACTTCTACCGTACCCTGCTGCTGATCGGCGGCAATCGCGAACTACAGCGGCTGTTCCCCGCAATAGGCGTTCACATCATCCACGCGCAATTCCCATCGGCCAAGCTTCGCGGTATCCGCATCGCCGACTATCGCGCGATCGCCGCCGCCGTTGCGGCCAGCGATGCCGCAGCGGCGGAAGATGCCGCAGTCGCCCATGTCGACGCAGTGCGCGCGGTGGTGCGGGAGTTGGCTACCGGACGGCGCTAAATCTTGATCGGTCCGGCTGGATGGCCTGAACCGTGAATCAAGGTCTAACCCATATACGAGGGCCTGATTCACGCTTCGGGGTGGACGCGCGTAGCGCTTCCACCTTAAACAATCAGGCTCCAGGCGAGAAGCCGGTTGCAGCGGCAACGGCGACAGACCATAGATCCCGCATGCGGGGGCACATCACTTCATTGCTGGCGGTGGGAATCGCGCTCGCGCCAGCCATGGCTCGTGCCGAAACATCTCTCGACTCAGAAGCCGAGGCGCGGGCAAAGGCCGCGGACTCGGCCGCGCCGATAACGATTTCCTATAATCTGGCCATCGTGTCAGACTATCGTTTCCGCGGCCTCAGCCTCACTAATCGCGATCCCGCCGTGCAAGGCGGTGTTGATGTCGCATCCAGCTCGGGGTTCTTCGCTGGCGCCTGGGCATCGAACATAGCCGACTATGGCGGTTCCAAGGTCGAGATCGACGTCTATGGCGGCTATGGCGGGGAAGTGGCAGGGCTCAGCTACTCGGCCGGCGCTTATGCCTATCTCTATCCAGGCGGCAACGACGCGAATTATATCGAGTTGCAGTCGACGCTTGCAAAGACAATCGGCCCGGTGACGACGACACTCACGCTGGCCTACACGCCCGACCAGTCGAACACGACGCGCGACAATTTCTACGCTGCGCTCGGTGCGGATGTAGCGATCGGCAGCCTGCCGCTGACGGCCTCCTTCGCCATTGGTCGCGAAAATGGCGGCTATGACGAAAAGTGGGACTGGTCGGCAGGCCTGACCTGGAAGCTCGACCTGCTCGAAATCTCGGCCTTCTATGTCGACAGCAACTACAAGGGCGCGCTCGAAGCCGGCCATAATGGCGGGGCTGGTGCCATCCTCTCGGCGAAGGCCACCTTCTAGGGGAGCTTGCGAGCCATGGTCAGGCCGTTCCTTTCGGTCGACATGGCCGGGTCCACCCAGTTCAAGGCGCGGTTCACCGATGGTGGCAGCTGGCTGAACACCTTCTTCACCAATTTCCCGCTGATGCTGGCCGGTCAGATCGGCTTCGCTTTCCTTGTCCGAGATTGAGCAGGCGATCGGCGATATGCGCCTTTATCTGCGCAAGATGCACGGGGGTGCAACGGCCGCGATTGACGCTCGGCGCCGCAGAATAGCAGCTTGCAGGAGCCCATTACAGGAGCAGGCAATGCTGGCGCTACTATCGGTGAAATACTCCATCGATCTTATTGGACTAAAGTATAATAGTGGTTTCTACCTATATACTAAAGTATAACCCCCCTTTTCGGCCGAGATTCATATTAAATTATGACTTTCCGCCCATTTAAGTGAGACCAGCTTATGCAACCTTCCCGCATAAAGTGGCGATAATGACAGGGTAACGTGGGAATTCGTCGACATGGCATCAATCAACGTCCTGATTGTCGACGATTCCCTCGTTATTCGCGCCATGATGACTGGCGTTCTCGAAAAGGATAAAGAAGTAACTGTAGTTGGGGCGGCATCCTCCGCCTCCGAAGCGGCACGAATATTGTCCGAGACGATTGTTGATGTTGTAACTCTGGACATAGAAATGCCCGGTACGAGTGGCTTAGAGTATCTTCAAGTGCTTACCAAGAAACGGATCCCCGTAGTGATGCTGTCAGGGCACACTGCGGACGGATCCGGTGTGCGAGAGGAGGCCCTCGGACGAGGCGCCTTTGCTTGCTTCGATAAAGCGAACGCGGTTCGCGATGCTGGCCAACTTTTGAAGCTCATCAAGGAGGCGGCACAACATAGGCCTTCACCCGCGGACCCCGAGCATCACGCCAATAGCCAACAGACCGTAGCCAGTTCGGCTCTGGTCGAGCGCTTGATCGCAGAGCATGGCGACGGCCTCGTCAAGCTGATCGCCGAGCGGGTGGGGTTTGCGACGCTGCAGGGCGATACGGCGGAAATAGCCAAGTGGGTCGGCATTTCGCGAAGGGTGGACGAGGCATTGAAGAACTCGGCAAGACCGGACGGCAAGGTCGGTACGCCCCAATCGCTGTATTCCCCCATCCTCGGATCGGCATGACCCTCCGCCGGAACAACTCCGGCTTGTCGAGGCGTCAGACCTCGTCCTGATCTCCATGGCCCCAACCGATCCCTTCACCGCGGCACCAATCCGGCGCGATCGATGAAGGTTGAATAGCGCGCAGCCGGCGGATCATCGTCGCGCTTGGAAATCCCATGGGCACGACCATGCCCTGTCCGCCGTCAGTACCAATGGCACAGATTTGAGATTGTGATTTAAGGAGAGTTGGGCTTCATCGTAGTGACGAAGGAACGAAGATGAAGCCCCAACCCTCCTCGAGGAAATCGACTATGCCGCCACCGAGGACCGGCTTCACCGCCAGTTCGCGTGCAGATGCGGGGCCGCGGATTGCCGCCGGTCGCAGCGAACAGCCCGATGCCGCGGGCCGCACCTGGCTCGCGATGCGCGATGACGGCTGACTGGTGGGCTCGCGACGATCTTCACCATGATGAAGATGGCAGGCTGATCTTCGCGGGACAGGATGTCGAGGCGCTGGCGCGGCAGCACGATCGCCCGCTCTTTCTCTACAGCGGTGCGCGCATCCGCGCCAATGTGGCGCGGCTTCGCGCGGCACTGGCGCGATCAGGGTGCGATCACCGCCTCTACTATGCGATGAAATGCAACCGTTTCGCGCCACTGCTGCGCATGCTGGCGATGGAGCGGGACATCGGCGTCGATATCTGCTCGCCGAACGAGATGGATCATGCCCTGGCCTGCGGGTTCGCCGCGGGACAGATCAGCTACACCGGCACCGGTGTCTCCAACCACGATCTCGACAGGCTGCTCGCCCAGCCAGCGATGCATATCAACTGCGATTCGCTCAGCCAGATCCGCCGCATCGGCGAGCGCGCGCCGGGCCGCGCCATCGGCATCCGCATCAATCCCGGCCATGGTACCGGCTATGGCGACGACGCCCGGCTGACCTATGCCGGAATGCGCACGACCAAGTTCGGAATTTATCGCGAGCAATGGGCTGAGGCGATCGCGCTCGCAGCGCATCATCGGCTTGTGGTCACCACCGTCCATTTCCATGTAGGCTGCGGCTATCTGTCGCAGCAGCTTGATGCCTGGGAAGTCGCACTTGCCGCAGCGACGCCGTTCCTCGATGACCTGCCGGACGTCACCACCGTCAATATCGGCGGCGGGCTCGGCCTTCCACACCGCGCCGGCGAGGCGCCGCTCGATCTCGATCGCTGGTCCGCCATCGTCGCGCGCCACTTCGGCGGGCGCCGCCTCATCATAGCGATCGAGCCGGGCGACTATCTGGTCAAGGATGCCGGCATCCTGCTGCTGTCGGTGACGGGCGTCGAGCACAAGCGCGAGACCCTGTTCGTGTCGGTCGATGGCGGCTTCAACCTTGCGCCCGAGCCGGCGCATTACGGGCTGCCGTGCGAACCCGTCATGTGCCGGCTGCGCGAAACCGACCGAAGCCGATGGCAGAGGGTAACCATCGCCGGTAATATCAACGAGGCGCTCGACCTGTGGATCGAAGATCATGCGATGCCTCCTCTTGTCGAGGACGACCGGATCGCGCTGATCAACGCGGGCGGCTATGGTTCGGCAATGAGTTCCAACCACTGCATGCGCGGGGAGTTCGTCGAGGCGATGATCGAGGCCGACGCACTCGAGGCTGTCTAGGCTTCCGGCTCCAGGCGAGGCCGGGCCGGCACACCGAGAAAGCGCGCCTCAAGATCGGCCGCCTCGACCGGCTCGGCCAGCAGGATGCCCTGCAGGGCATCGCACCCTATGCTTGTCAGGAAGAGCTGCTGCTGCTCCGTCTCGACGCCGTCCGCTATCGTCGACAAAGCGCTTACCCGCGCCAGATCGATGATCGCCTGGATCACCGGGCTTCCGCCTTGCCCGAGCTGGATGGTCGAGACGAAACTCCGGTCGATCTTGATCCGATCGATCTCGAAGCCGCGCAGATGCTTGAACGAAGAATAACCGGTGCCGAATTCGTCCAGTGCGATCCGCACCCCGATGTCGCGCAGCCAGCCGAGGTTGCGGCGGCATTTCTCGCTGCTTTCGAGGAAACTGGTCTCGGTGATCTCGAGTTCGAGCCGGCTCGGCGATAGCCGGGCCCGCTTGACGATCGTGTAGATCCGCTCCGCCAGCGTAGGGTTGCGCAGCTGCACCGCCGACAGATTGACCGAAATGATTCCAGCAGGCCACCGCGCGGCGGCGATGCACGCCTGTTCGAGCACCCATTCGTTGAGCGTCTCGATCAGTCCGCACTCCTCGGCGGTAGGGATGAACTGCTCGGGCAGCATTGGGCCGCGCAGTGGATGGTCCCACCGGATCAGTGCCTCTGCGCCGATCATTTCGCCGGATCGGGCACCGAAATAGGGCTGATAGACAACCCTAAGGCCCTCGCCGGCGCGCATCGCTTCGCGCAGTTCGGCTTCGATCTCGTGGCGCTCGCGGATGCGATCACCCATTTCCGGCGTGAAAAAGCTGTGGCGCCGCCGGCCCGTCAGCTTGGCGTCATAGAGCGCAATATCCGCTTTGCGAACCAGTTCGACCGGATCATGGCCGTCGCCGGGCGCTACCGCGATACCTATGCTTGCGCCGATCAGCACTTCGCCGTCGCCAAGGTCGATCGGACGGGCCAGCGCCCGGTGGATGCTCTGGGCAAGTTGCTCAGCCGATGACGCGGCATCGTCGGCGACATGGATGATCGCAAATTCGTCGCCGCCCAGCCTGGCCACCACATCGCCGGGCGCCAGATCGAGCAATATCCGCGCCATCGCGCGGATCAGTAGGTCTCCCGTGGGGTGGCCGAGATGATCGTTTACATTCTTGAAGTGATCAAGATCGACATACAGCAGAGCGAGGGATCGACCGGTGAGATCGAGCTGGGCCTGCTCGCGGCCAAGGCGCCTGTCGAACAGCGCACGATTGGCTAGACCCGTCAGCGGGTCGTGGTTGGCAAGATGCAGGGCATGCGATTTCGCCACGCTGAGTTGCAGCGTGCGATGGCTTATCCGATGCAGCAACCACGCAACGATCACGAACACGAACAGCAGCGCGACGATCAGCGCCGGTGCCAATTCACCGAGCATGGCTGTCCCGGGACGGAATGGTTCCCACACGAAATATCCAAGCAGGCTCCCACTTCGGGCACGCAGCGGAATCTGTCGATATTTGGAGTCGTCGGGAGGCGCCTTGGCGAAGTGGCCATCGGCAAGTTCATAGCGCCGTGCCAGAGCGGCGGCGAAACTGCGGTCGAGATATCGGATGCTGACGTGAAGATATTGACTGCCCGGCTTCACCACGATGTCATCTGTCTCGGGAACGATCGGCTTTACGCTGATCATCGCCGGATGGCCGTGAACCGTACCGAGGTCGCTGGCGCCTGGGCTCAGCACCGTCGCATCATTTCCGCTGTTGTCACTGTTGCGCATTTTGCCGCGCAGCTCGGACATCAGCGGCGTAACTGTGGTGCCGATCGATTTGGCATAGGCCGGAACGCCTTCGCGCCGTCCGGAACGCATTGCGTAGATGATCCGATCGGCGCCATCGACGATGAACACCTCGTCATGCCCATAATAGGTGTAAAACCAGATCCCGAGGTTACGATCGATCCAGTCGTCGTCCCGTGTCGGCGCGTTCATCTGTTCGACGGCATCGTCCCAGACGGTCGATGCCTCCTGATCATGCTCGATCGTGCGAAAGCTCTGCTCGATGACCGTCGCGATAAGGTGCTGCTGCCGGTCGACCGCTAATTCATCGGCCTTGCCGGCGGCGACCAGGATGAACGCGGCCAGCAGGCCACCGAGGAGCGCGACGATCAGGAGCGTTCGGAGGACGATCTGGACAAGGAACGTCTCGCGCCATTCGAACGCGGCCAAACGCTGACCGCGTAAAATGCCTCCGGTCAGCACGACTCCGAAACCACACACAACGACGTTAGCAAAATTGCAGCCCCCTCGGCGACCTTCTAACGTGGATCGCGCCAGTTGGCCAATGCAACTATCTGTCCGGGAGCGGGACAGTGTCGCGGATGCGGCTTAGCTGGGGCGGGCCCCTAATGCCGCATCGATCGCCAGCGCCTCGCGATCGAGCATCGCAGCGATGGCGCTGAGCCGCTCACGCTCTTCCTCATTCGTCGTGTTATGCGCAAGAAGCCGTGCCTTTGCCGCTTCCCGCCGCAGCTTCGCGGCGCTTCCGCTTGACGCGTCGACCATGGCGGTCAGTGGAAGCTCGGCTCGATGTGGAGGCGACTCTCCATATACAGCCCGTCCGCTTCATACCGCTGGATCTCACCGTGCATGTTTTCTCCCCCCTCGCGACAGCACATTGGCTATGCCTGTTAAGCATGTCGCGAACTCGACACAATCGCTGCTTTTCGTCCATTCTGGACCTTCTCGCAGCCTCGGCGTCATACGCCTGTCATCAGCGGGCGCCAAACGCAGACTTTCGCTCTCGCGTCCGGAAACAGCCATGTCCCTTTTCGAAACATCCCAGGTGGAGCGTATCCGGCAGGAACTGGCCGACAGCTTCGACGAAGAACTCGAGATGGAGATCGACGAGGGCCGTCTCGAAACCATGCTCGCCGACATGGAGGAGCATCCCGACCGCGAGCACCTCGAACGGCGCATCTATTTTCGCGAGCTGTTCAGATTACAACATGAACTGATCCGTCTGCAGGATTGGGTCCAGCACAAGGGCCTGAAGATCGTCGTGCTGTTCGAGGGACGAGATTCCGCCGGCAAGGGCGGTGCCATAAAGCGCATCACCCAGCGGCTCAACCCGCGTGTCTGCCGGGTTGCGGCGCTGCCGGCACCGAACGAGCGCGAACGCACGCAATGGTATTTCCAGCGCTACACACAGCACTTGCCGGCGGCTGGCGAGATCGTGCTTTTCGACCGCAGCTGGTATAACCGCGCCGGCGTCGAGCGGGTGATGGGCTTCTGCAGCGAACAAGAAGTCGAGGAGTTCTTCCGTTCGGTTCCGGAGTTCGAGCGGATGCTCGTGCGCTCCGGCATCATCCTGCTCAAATACTGGTTCTCGATCACCGACGAGGAACAGCAGTTTCGTTTCCACATGCGCATCCACGATCCGCTCAAGCAGTGGAAGCTGTCGCCGATGGATGTGGAATCGCGCCGCCGTTGGGAGGATTATACGCGCGCCAAGGAAGCGATGCTCGAGCGCACCCACATAGCCGAGGCGCCCTGGTGGGTGGTCGAAGCGGTCGACAAAAAGAAGGCGCGGCTCAACTGCATCGCCCATCTACTCGACCAGATCCCCTACGAGGACGTGCCGAAGTCGCAGGTCATCCTGCCGGAACGCGTCCGCCATGACGACTATGAACGCCACCCCGTTCCCGACGACATGTACGTGCCGGAGCGGTACTAGGATTGATCCCGGCCAGCTAAACCGGCGGGCGATGCTGCTCTCAGCCTAGCTCTTGGGCAAGTCCAATGAGGATATCTTCAGGTCCGCGAAGATAGCAGAGGCGATACGCGTCCTTATACTGGACAACTTCGCCTACAAGCTCCGCTCCGTGTGCGTGGAGCCTTTCAAGTGTCTCGTCGATATCGTCCACGGTGAACATGACGCGGAGATAGCCTAAGGCGTTGACCGGAGCGTTCCGGTGATCTGCGACGACAGGCGGCGTGAGGAAGCGGGAGAGCTCGATCCGACTGTGGCCGTCCGGTGTACGCATCATGGCTATCTCGACACGCTGGTCGCCCAGTCCAGTCACACGTCCGGCCCATTCTCCTTCGATCGTGGCGCGCCCCTCGAGCTCGAGGCCGAGTTCGCGAAAGAAATCCATCGCCTTGCCGAGGTCAGCGACGACGATTCCCACGTTGTCCATCCGCTTGAGCGCCATGTTTCGAATCCGTCAGCTATCGTTTCAACCGCAAGTGTCGCCTAGGCCCACAGCAGACGCTTGAGGCGTCTCCATACACCGATAGAGCAGCAATCCACTGCCCTGGAGGATCAGGATGCGGAGGCCATCCACTCACCTGAGCAGATGCACAGCCGGACAGAAACGAATTGTCGGAACATGAGCGCTCGGTCTTGGGTTGTATCGTTTTTAAGGATTGGAGAATGCCATGTCGCCCTCTCTGACGAAAATTGCCCCCGCGGCTATGATTTTGGTTGGTGCACTGACTTTGGGTGGCTGCGCCACGAAGGACTTTGTGAGGGAGCAGATCGCTCCCGTGAGCCAGCGCGTCGATGCACTCGAGGCGAAACTGCAGGAGACCGATGGCACGGCGAAGTCCGCATTGGCACAGGCACAGGCCGCATCGGGGCAGGCGCAGAATGACGGTCAGCGTCTGGATCAACTCAATGCGCGGGTGGACGGCATCGAGCAGCGGATGCAGGAAAATCAGCGGAAGCGCCCTCGCAACTGAGGCCACGACACGCAAATGCCGATAAGATTGTGATTTGCAGCGTCGCCTTTGCAGGCGACGCCTGTTTCATTTCGAGTGCCTCACCCGATGATCGATGCCTTTCTAGCGCTTGGACTTGCGCTGGCCACTCCCCTGCCTGCAGGGGCGGAGGTGAGCGCCCAGCCGTCAGGGGCACGGTCGTCGCAGCCGGCCGGCACGGAAGCTGAGGATGAGGTGAGCCGATCGGCGGCGGCTACGCGCGTTGCCGATTGGGTCGCCGCGTCAGGGGATAATAGCTCGCTGCCCTATATCATCGTCGACAAGAAGGCTGCTTCCCTCTTGTTGTTCGACTCGAGCGGGAAATCGCTCGGCAGTGTTCCGGTATTGATCGGAGTTGCCCTGGGCGATGACGCAAGCCCCGGCATCGGCAACAAAAATCTTGCCCAGATCGGCCCCGCGGAAAAGACAACGCCTGCGGGCCGCTTCCTTGCCAGATTCGGATCGGCCGCGGGACGGCAAAAGGTGCTCTGGGTCGACTACGCCATGTCCGTCGCGCTTCATCCGATCCCGAAGGGAGCCAGCAAGCAGGAACATCGGCGTCAGCGGATGCTCTCTCCGACTATCGACGACAATCGGATAACATTCGGGTGCATCAACGTGCCCTTGGCCTTCTACAACGGGAATGTGCGTCCCCTTTTTCGGAAAAAAGGTGGATATGTCTATATATTGCCCGACACCAAGCCGCTTGAGGTGGTTTTTCCTCCCTTGCGGGTCCAGCCGTTCGTGAACGGTGGCGCCCCCTGATCTGGTTCGCGGATGCTATCGCCGCATGAACCCCGTCCAGCGCAGGAACATAAAGGTCGCGCCGGCCGTGCCGAGCGCGAGCATCGTCAGACCGGGGTCGGCGAGTTGCCTCGATGGTTGGGGGTGGCGGTCGTGGTCTTGCTCCCATGGTTCGATAGCACGCGCTAGAGTCGCGTGCTCTTAATCTGAAGCACTTCCCGCTCATCCTGAGTAGGCATTGAGCGAAGTCGAAATGGCGTATCGAAGGACGTCCTTCGATACGGGGCTTCGGCAAGCTCAGCCCCTACTCAGGATGAGCGGTTCATATTAAAGGCGGGACGCGCTAGGCTCGCTCTCCTCCTTTCAGGAGGGTGGGGTGGGCACATATCCCTTGGCGGGCGGTTCGGAGCCCGCAGCCGCCGGCCCACCGCCCCTTTTCCATTCGCCGCCCGACAGGACGAGAAGATTTTTCCGCCCGCATTTGCTCGCCCGTTTCGCGCTTTGCGATGGGCGGAGTCCCCGAACCGTCATTTTGACTCTTGCGTCCAGATTCAGATGAGGCACTATAGGTGGTGTAAGACAACAGGGGCAACGCTAGTAGTGGTGGCTGGCGTCCGGGAGCTTGGCTCCGGGCGAATGATCCACAGCGGCATGTTAAACTGGGGATAACGCCAATTCGGCGCTGGAATAGCACCGCGGAAGCACTATCTTGAACGAACGCCCCGAGTCGAACGTATCACGAACATGGCCTTTTGCGGCCGGTTCTATTATAGTGCGCGGGAGACGGGCGTGATGGATCTTTCTGGCAGCAGCGAAGTGGGCTCGAACGACGTGGCGACGATCATCGATTCTCCGGCCAAGGAGCCCCGGACCAATGCGGCACCGGCCGCAACCGAGGCCCCGGCGGCGGAGCCCAAGGCGAAGAAGCCCGGCATCGACAGCATGGAGATCACGCCGCAGCTCTATCCGATCGAGGTCGATCACAGCCGCGACGCGCTGCTTACCGATTTCGGCAAGGACACGCTGACCGACCGCTATCTGCTGCCGGGTGAAAGCTATCAGGACCTGTTCGTGCGCGTCGCCTCGGCCTATGCCGACGATCAGCCGCATGCCCAGCGCATCTACGACTATATCTCGAAGCTGTGGTTCATGCCCTCCACGCCGGTTCTCTCGAACGGCGGCACCGGGCGCGGCCTGCCGATCAGCTGCTATCTCAATTCGGTCGACGACAGCCTCGAGGGCATCGTCAACACCTGGAACGAGAATGTCTGGCTGGCCGCGCGCGGCGGCGGCATCGGCACCTATTGGGGCTCGGTGCGCGGCATCGGCGAGCCGGTGGGCCTCAACGGCAAGACCTCGGGCATCATTCCCTTCGTCCGCGTGATGGACTCGCTGACCCTTGCGATCAGCCAGGGCTCGCTGCGCCGCGGCTCGGCCGCGGTCTATCTCGACGTCTCGCATCCCGAGATCGAGGAGTTCCTCGAGATCCGCAAGCCGTCGGGCGACTTCAACCGCAAGGCGCTCAACCTGCACCATGGCGTGCTGCTGACCGACGCCTTCATGGAAGCGGTGCGCGATGGCGCCGAGTGGGAGCTGGTCAGCCCGAAGGACGGATCGAAGCGCGGCTCGGTCGATGCGCGCGCGCTGTTCCAGAAGCTGGTCGAGACCCGTCTCGCCACCGGTGAGCCCTATATCGTGTTCAACGACACGGTGAACCGGGCGATGCCCAAGCATCACCGCGATGTCGGCCTCAAGGTGTCGACCTCGAACCTCTGCTCGGAAATCACCCTGCCCACCGGCCGCGACCAGCATGGCATGGATCGCACCGCGGTCTGCTGCCTCAGCTCGCTCAACCTCGAAACCTGGGACGAGTGGAACGGCGACAAGCGCTTCATCGAAGACGTGATGCGCTTCCTCGACAATGTGCTGCAGGACTATATCGACCGCGCACCCGACGAGATGGCGCGCGCCAAGTACAGCGCCGCGCGCGAGCGTTCGGTCGGCCTCGGGGTGATGGGCTTCCACACCTTTCTCCAGGCGCGCAACATCCCGTTCGAAGGCGCGATGGCGAAGAGCTGGAACCTCAAGATCTTCAAGCATATCGCCGCCGGCGCGCAGGAAGCCTCGATGCTGCTGGCCAGCGAGCGCGGCCCCTGCCCCGACGCCGCGGACCAGGGCGTGATGGAGCGCTTCAGCTGCAAGATGGCGATCGCGCCGACCGCTTCCATCTCGATCATCTGCGGCGGCACCAGCGCCTGCATTGAGCCGATCCCCGCCAACATCTACACCCACAAGACGCTGTCCGGCAGCTTCTCGATCAAGAATCCCTATCTCGAAAAGCTGCTCACCGAGAAAGCGAAGAACAGCGACGCGGTGTGGAACTCGATCCTCGAAAAGGGCGGCTCGGTCCAGCATCTCGACTTCCTGACCCAGGAAGAGAAGGACGTGTACAAGACCAGCTTCGAGATCGACCAGCGCTGGCTGATCGAACTCGCCGCCGATCGCACCCCCTATATCGACCAGGCCCAGTCGCTGAACCTGTTCATCCCGGCCGATGTCGAGAAGTGGGACCTGCTGATGCTCCACTTCCGCGCCTGGGAACTGGGCATCAAGTCGCTCTATTATCTCCGCTCGAAATCGGTCCAGCGCGCGGGCTTCGCCGGCGGCGTCGAGGCGGACAACACGCCCGACCTCAAGCAGATCGAGCTCGAGGTGAAGGATTATGACGAGTGCCTGGCCTGCCAGTGACACCCGTCACTGGCGATCCCGCCACTCTGACCTGCCAGCGAGGTGAACGGCCGCCATCTCCCCAACTCCGTCATCCCGGCGGAGGCCGGGATCTCGGTCGTCAGGGACCGAATGGACGTCGCGAACCTCTCCTGAGATCCCGGCTTCCAGCCTTCAGCTGAAGTTTATCCTGAGCGCCTGCCCCTCGAACACAGCAACTTACCCAACCCCGTCATTCCAGCGAAAGCTGGAATCTCTCTGCACCTGACTTGCTTGGAAAAGCGCCAAGAGAGATCCCAGCTTTCGCTGGGATGACGAACAAAGGAAAAATGTGTCGGCGCCATAGCCTGCCATCGAAAAAAGAGCACCCCTTGTGGCTCCATGCCGCAGCGCACCACAACCCCTTGTAGAATTCCGCGGATTTTTCCGGTGGATAACCCGCGAAATCATTTGGTGAACCATGGCGTCTGACATAGGATGGCGCCCTGCCCGGCGACGTGGGGACGGTCCCGTGGAAAAGGTTGAATATGGGGCCCGCAGCCCCGATCTACAGGGTGGTGCGGTGATGAGTGAAGCTCCCGAACGGGCGAATCGAGGCTGACCGATGGACGATGTCCCGATCATCCCGATTGTCGCCATCGCGTCGCTGCTGGTCGGCCTGCTCTGCCTGTGGCTGGCGGTCGTCGCGCTGCTGCGGCTCGGCAAGGCGAAGAAGGGCAAGGGCGTCGCGGGCGAGACGCCGGCCGAGCTCAAGGGTTTCGCGATCAGGCAGGGCCTGAGCGCAGTCGTCATGTTCGCGCTCGCCGCGATTATCTTCAGTTATAGTTGAAAGGTCCGTCGACATGCCGCTTCTCCAGGCCAGCCGCACCTACAAGCCGTTCGAATATCCCTGGGCCTTCGAATATTGGAAGCGCCAGCAGCAGCTCCACTGGCTGCCCGAGGAAGTCCCGCTGGGCGAGGATTGCCGCGACTGGGCGCAGAAGCTCAGCGATCATGAGCGCAACCTGCTGACCCAGATCTTCCGCTTCTTCACCCAGGCCGATGTCGAGGTGCAGGATTGCTACCACGACAAATATGGCCGGGTGTTCAAGCCGACCGAGATCAAGATGATGCTGACCGCGTTCAGCAACATGGAGACGGTGCACATCGCCGCCTACAGCCATCTGCTCGACACGATCGGCATGCCCGAAACCGAATACAGCGCCTTCATGCAGTATAAGGAAATGAAGGATAAGCATGATTATCTGGCGACCTTCGGGGTCGACAGCGATCAGGACATCGCCCGCACCCTGGCGATGTTCGGCGGCTTCACCGAGGGGCTGCAGCTGTTCGCCAGCTTCGCGATGCTGATGAACTTCCCGCGCTTCAACAAGATGAAGGGCATGGGCCAGATCGTCACCTGGTCGATCCGCGACGAGACGCTGCACTGCGAGGGCATCATCCGGCTGTTCCACGCCTTCTGCAAGGAACGCGACTGCCTGACCGCCAGCGTCAAGGAAGACATTCTCGACATGTGCCAGAAGACGGTGCGGATCGAGGACGCCTTCATCGACCTGGTGTTCGAGATGGGCCCGGTCAACGGCATGACGCCGAAGGACATCAAGAAATATGTCCGCTACATCGCCGACTGGCGGCTGGGCCAGCTCGGCCTCAAGCCGATCTACATGATCGACGACCACCCCCTCCCCTGGCTCGCCCCGATGCTCAACGGCGTCGAACACGCCAACTTCTTCGAGACCCGCGCGACCGAATATTCGAAGGCGGCGACGCGCGGCCAGTGGTCCGACGTGTGGGACGCCTTCGACAACCGCAAGGTGGCGAAGCAGAGCGTCGCGGCGAATGAGGATGCGGGGGACGGCGGACTGTTCGGGCATGCGGGGGTTGCGGCGGAGTAGGAATCACGCTTAGAAAGCCGGGGGGCTAATTAATGGCAGAGATTGCACAAACAGCTAATTTGATCATTCCAGAGTCGCGCGTTCCGGTGGGCGCGTACCAAGCAATTTACCATAAGTTAACGCGAAAAACGGAAAAGCTAACTCAGATTTTTGACGATATCTATGAAATAAAGATTGATGACATCATTCAGCTAAACAATTATCTTGAACAGACTATAATTCAATACGGCGTAAAAGGGAAGAGCTGCGAGTGCACTTTGTCTTTAAATAAGCATGAATCTTTTCAATGCTCTTCTTTTGAAAAATTTAAGATTATCAATTTTAACCATTCAAAACCGACGGCCGAGATCGATTATCAGCTTGATTTTTTTACCGTTATTCCTACCGAAATTGAAAATACTGACGAAATTGTTCAGAAATTTAAGGTGACAGTTCGCGTCGATCAGGATTTTTACGAAGATAATGACCACCTTCCGCTCTTTATGAGGAACGCAATAAGCGGCCGAAACATTGTTCTTACGATAGAATATTCCGACTTTGCAGTTGCACGTAATCTGCAGGGCGCGGTACAGGACTGGGTCGCAACTCTATCTCAACGAAAAGAATCGAAATCTCTCAAATTTCTGGATGATAGATCTGATTTTATAAATGTCATGCTTCCCCGCATTCTTGCAACGACTGCATTGATTGGCGGAGCCGCCGGCTGGTCAAGTAGACATCTTACTGATAGGCCGGTTAGTTATATACTATACTATATGGCTTATGCGTTAATAGGTTTTATAGCCGGCCACATTATTTCAGTTGAATTTTTTAGGAACTTAAATCTGGTACGGCCGAAGACTTTCCTTCTATTTACGAAAGGTGATAGAGACCGCCATCGTTTATATGAAAAGCAGGTTGGTAAGAAAAAAGCTATGGCCTACTTTGTTGTTACGATTTTCGGAGCCGGAATTGTGATCAACCTCTTGTCATCTTTCATAGGAGCAAAATTAGGCTTCTAGGTTCTTTCTGCCCCCATCGGGCTAATGTCCGTCCAGAACAGCTCCCACACGCAACCGTCCGGATCCTCGACGCTGCGGCTGAACATCAATTACGGGGACAGTTTACTTAATTCTTCCCCTTGCCTCACGCCGCCACCTCCAACCGCCCAACATTGATCTCCGCCTCATGGGTACGCGCCCGCGCGAGATCATAAACGGTCTGCATGCGTGTGGGCGCTTACGCCAAAACCTAGAACAAGATCGTCATGCTGAACTTGTTTCAGCATCCACCCATCATCCGCGCCCGCTCTCCCGTGGAAGAGTGGATGCTGAAACAAGCTCAGCATGACGATTCATAAACGATAGGTGGCTTTGCCAGGATCGACGCCGGGCTACTCCGGCCCGCCCGTCGCGCTTCCTATCCATCCAGAACAGCTCCCACACATAACCATCGGGATCCTCGACGCTGCGGCCGAACATGAAGCCATGGTCCTGCGCCGGATTGGAGTCGGCCCTGCCTTTGGCGGACCCATGGGACCGGATAGCAAACCCTCACCGTCATGCTGAACTCGTTTCAGCATCCACCCCGAAGCACTTTCCATGGTAGCGATGATGCATGGAACGTCAGCCATGCGTCTACATCCTCGCCAGCGATCGGAACGGCACGGTCTATATCGGCGTGACGTCCAACCTGATGCAGCGGCTCTACGAACACCGCAGCGGTGCGGTGGAAGGTTTTACATCCCGTTATCGGGTCATGAAGCTCGTCCGTTACGAGCTGTTCGAAGACATGCTTTCCGCCATCGCTCGCGAGAAGCAGCTCAAGCGCTGGCATAGAGCGTGGAAACTGAACCTGATCGAACAGGATAATCCCAGCTGGGAAGATCTGGCGATCGGCCTCGGGTATCGGCCGCTTCCATCACGTTAGGGATACGCGCGGGGATGAGTGGATGCTGAAACAAGTTCAGCATGACGGGCGTTCCGGAAAACACCTGCGGGCTTATCCAAACCGGGCTGCAAGCCCTCATCGTCATATCATCACTCAGTCTGCACCATCTGAACGCCGAGGAAGCCGAGCGCCTCGCCGATCGGGATGAAGAAATTGAGCATGGGCAGATCTTCGCGCCCGCTGACGGTCAGCCCGACCACCTGGCCTTTGCTGTCGACGATCGGGCCGCCGCTATTGCCATGGGTCACGCCGACGTCGCTCTGGATGAAGTTGAAGCCGTCCATGACGCGGGTCGCCGAGACGATGCCCTTGGTCATCGAGAACTGGAACTGCTCGCCGGTCGGTGCGCCGATCGCATAGATATCCTCGCCGATGGTCACCCCGCTGCCGCGCGGAGCCAGCGGCCGATGCCCCTTGGGGTCGGTCTTGACGAGCGCGACATCGCGCGCCTTGTCGCTGCGGATCACCTCGCCCAGTCCCTCGGTCCCGTCCGACCAGCGGATTTTCACATATTGGCTGCCGGCGATGACGTGCTGGTTGGTGATCAGATAGCCTTCGGAACCGACCAGAAAGCCGCTGCCCTGTCCGCCATTGGCGAAGATCAGCACCGTCGAGGCAACGGCCTCGTTGAGCGCGACCGGCGCGCGCCGGCCCGACTTGATGGCGATTGGCACGATCTCGCGCGACGGCGAACGCGCGACCGACGCATCGAGGGCCGGCCCGCTGAAAGATTTGATGAACGCGGGGCTTGACGCCAGCTGGCGGACGCTGCCCCCGAAGGCATCGAATATAAGCCCGAAGGCGCCGCCCGCCTGGCTGTCAGGCCGGCTGGCGGTGCCGGTCGTCTGGATGACCGCGATTACCTTGCGTTCGATCGGCGAATATATCTGCCACTCCACGTCAAGCGACGCCTGGCCGCTCGATTTTTCATAGCTATTGCCGTAAGGGTTCACCCCCCGATAGCAGGCGTGCATGTCGATGCGATTGATGGCCCCGCCGACGAGATATCGGGCAGGATTTTCAGCGGCCGTCTCGAACATTTTCGCGGGATCGCCGATGGCGTCGAAGCCTGCTTTCGTGATCTCCTCCCGGAAGATCGCATCGAACCTGTCGAGAGCGATACCACCGGGATCCGCCCTCCACGTCAGATTCTCAGGCCACTGGCAAAAAAACCCAGTTTTCGCCCGGCCGATGGGGTCTCCACGCTTGATGTTGATCACGATCTTGGCCAGTTGAACCGGCTTCCGCTGAACCGACGAAGGCGTACCGGGTCCGAAGATATTCGTCGTCTGGGCCATTGCCGGCGCCGACAGCGCCGCCATCCACAGAAACGCGCCCGCTATCCCCCTGACCATCGACAAAGCCCCCTTGCGCGGGGCTAGCCCGGCCCCGCGCCGAACAGGCTAGCCAGCGATCTATTAGGCATCAAGAGTGGTATTTTTCCTCGCTCGTCATGCTGAACTTGTTTCAGCATCCACCCCGAAGCACCTCCGATGGTAACGGTGATTCCTGGTAGCTCGGTGTATCGGCCGCTCCCCTCACATGCGGGGCGCGCGCGAGGATAGGTGGATGCTGAAACAAGTTCAGCATGACGGACATAGCCAAAACAGGCCGGATAATCGCTCGACCGGCCATACCTTCGCCCCCGATCTCGGCCTCAGCCAGCCGTGAACACACCTCTTCCCTGCCCAAACACCTATTCTGTTTCTGTTTTGTTCTTGCATTTTCGGCGATTTTCTGCCACCTGATCAGGTCCCCCTCACGGACCCGAGCACCGCCCATGCAGCCCGAAATCCTCGCCAATGCGCCTCGCTGCGGTGCGCGCACGCGCTCCGGCGATCCCTGCCGTTCACCGGCGGTCGCGGGCCATCGGCGGTGCCGGATGCACGGCGGCAAGGGCAGCGGTGCGCCGCGCGGCAACAGCAACGCCCGGAAGCACGGCATCTATTCCGCCCGGTTCCGGGCAATAGCGCGCTATGTGCGGGGAACCAGCGTCACGCTGCGCATGGCCGGCCTGATCCTCCGCACCCACACGATGGCGAGGCGCCGGGAAAACCAGGCCGTTCCGCGCCCCGTTCGAGGCGGCGATCCGCTTCGACCCGAACGCTGCCCAGCCGAGAAAATCAAAAAAGGGGCAATCAACCCCATGCACCCGGATTTCTGCCCGCTCCCGGCGCGCGGCGGACAGGTTGCGTTCGACACCCTCTCCGTATCGCAAGCAGGGACGGCGGCGAAAAAATGGCCGGACATCGCTGCCCGGCCACTTCTTCCTCCACCGATCCCGGCCTTAGCCGACCCAGTTATCGCCGTCCCGCTCCGCGCGCAGCTGCGTGCCGAGCTGGTCGAGGCGCTGGTGGATCACCGACTCCTCGTTCGCGGTGAAGCGGCCGCCCGAGCGGCGCATGCGGTCTTCGTCGCGGCGGATCGAGGCGAGCTGGTTCATCGCGCGGCGGGCTTCGCTCCGGCTGATCGTGCCGCGCTCGCGCATCCGCTCGATGCGGGTCTCGAACCGCGCCTCGCGGGCGCGGACATCGCGGTCGCGGCCATAGGCGACGCTGCCCGGACGGCCGGCGCTCATCCCGGTCGAGACCCAGCGGCCGCGCGCGTCATAATAGCCGGTGGTCTCGCCACGCACCCAGCGGCCGCGCTCGTCATAATAGCCGGGCTGGGTCTGTGCCTGCCAATAGCCGGTCGGCTGGCCATAGCGGTTGCTGTCGGCGATCCAGCGGCCATTGGCGTCGTAGCGGCCGGCGGCGGGGCCGGATACCCAGCGGCCGTTGCTGTAATAGCCGGGCGCGTTGGCCGACACCCACTGGCCGTCGGCGGCATAATAGCCGCTCACGCCGACCGGAACCCAGCGGCCGTCGCGATCGCGATAGCCGTAATTCTCGGGGTCGCCGTTGAACGCTACCCAGCGGTTGTTGCTGTCATAATAGCCGGTCGGCGCGCCTTCGACCCAGCGATTGTCGCGGTCATAATAGCCGCGCGCACTGCTGGCATCGATGCGGTTGGCATGCCAGCGGCCGCTCTCGTCATAATAGCCGTAGGACACTTCGCAGCGATCGTTGCCGCCCTTGGCGAGCTGGTTGCCGGCAATGCCGCCGGCGATGGCGCCGCCGATCGTGCCCACTTCCTTGTGGCGACCGCCGTCGATCACCCGGCCGAGGACCGCGCCGATGCCGGCGCCGGCGACCGTAGCGACGGTGCGGCCGGTACTGTCCTGCCTGCAGACGGTTTCCGCCTGGGCCGCACTGCTTGCGGCCAACGCGGCGATACTGGCCGCGATCAAATAGTTACGCATGGTGTCTCTCCTGGAATATCGGCTTATTGCCGTTCCACGCAGCAAAGACGCTTGGATGGCACTAATGGTTCCGCATACGACCAGTTGATAAATACAAATCATCAAGTCTTACATTTCGTTCAGATTGGCCGAGTATTTCGGCGCTTTGGACCGGTTCACGACTCGCTCTTTCACTGCTGCATAGCTTGTGGAGAGTGCATATCGGAACAGGCCCAACATGCGGCAAAATCTGCGTCACGAGGCGACCGCGACCCAGCCGGGAAACCGCGCCGCCTGCCGGGTCGCGAAGCGATAGCCCAGCGTCCGGAGCCGCTGCCACGGCAGCACTCGGCCCATCCGGCTGTCGAGCACCCAGGTGCCCCGCCGGCCGTCGCGCAACGATTCTATGGTCAGCACGGTATGGAGCGCCCGCTGCTCTGTCCATACCGTAGCAAGGCGCAGCGCCGTGGCGGGCCAGCCCTGCGCCATCAGCCGCATCCGTGCCGCCAGCGCGATATCCTCGCAGTCGCCGCTGCTGTCGGCGACGCGCCAGTCGTCGCGCCAGGCAGGGCTGCGGTCTTCGACGCGGCGGATGCTGCGCAGCGCATCGTTGACCGCCTTCAGCTGGCGCCAGCGCAAGTCGTCGAGCGTGACATATGCCGGCCCGTCCGCCCCGGCGCGGCAACCGACATCCTCGGCATGACCGTCACAATAGCGCAACCAGCCATCCGGCGGGATCACCATGCCGCCATCGCGGATCGGCTGGCCGGAGCGCGGGACATCATCCTGCGCGCGTGCCGGCGAGAGACCGGAAAGGATCGACAGCGTCAGCGCCAAGCCGGCGCATGCGGGCATGGCAAGGCGACGCATGAACTGCTCCGAAGGCCATTACAGCCCCCCGAACCGCAGCTTCGACGGAACAGCGCGCTCTGCGTTCCATCCGTTGTGCAGCCGTTGCGACGGACAGCAGCGGGCAGGCGCGACGAGTCGAGCAGCGTTGATCGTTATGGAAAAACAACGAGTTACTTATGAAGGCGGGCTTGCCGGTCGCCTTGCAAGGCCCGGAAGCTGTCGCTCCGATGAACGTGACGTAGTTTTCGGTTCACGAAACCTTTCCGGGTCCGTTCCGTTCTTGCATCGAACCCAGAGGGAGACAGTCATGCGTAAGTTCATTCTCGCGGCCGCGTTGGCGGCCACCTTGGTCCCCTCCGTCGCGATGGCCGATCCGCCCCCCTGGGCACCGGCGCATGGCCGCCGCGCGCATGACCGCGATGATCGGCGCGACTGGAACCGCTATGATTATAACCGCCCCGATACGCGCTACGGCCGCAGCTACGATCCAGCCCGCTATTATCGCGATGGCCGCTATTACCGGGAGCGCAGGCTCAGCCGGAACGACCGGATCTATCGCGGCAATGACGGACGCTATTATTGCCGCCGTTCGGACGGCACCACCGGCCTGATCATCGGCGCGGTGGCCGGCGGCCTGCTCGGCAATGCCCTCGACAACGGCCGCTCCTCGACGCTCGGCACGATCCTCGGCGCCGGCGGCGGCGCGCTGATCGGCCGCTCGATCGATCGCGGCGAGGTGAAGTGCCGTTAAAGCGCGTTCGAACTTCGTCATGCCGGCGGAGGCCGACATCTCAGGCGTGGCAGATGTGCGCAAATCCGCCCCTGCCGCCCGAGGTCCCGGCCTCCGCCCGGACGACGCCTTGGCCAAGTATGTTGCGTTGAGTAGTTGCAAGTTGCGTTGTTCTTGACCCCGCCCCCTCGCCGCGCCATCCCCCGGCGCGACGAGGGGACCGGACCATGAGCGACAATCAGCAGATCCAGGAGCACCGGCCATCCACGCGCCGGGTGCTGCTAGCCAGTCTCACCGGCACTTCGGTCGAGTTCTACGACTTCTATATCTTCGCGACGGCCGCATCGCTGGTGTTCGGGCCGCTGTTCTTCGGCGGGTTCGAGCCCTCCACCCAGCTGATCTGGTCCTACACGCTGCTCGGCCTTGCCTTTCTGTCGCGCCCACTCGGCGCCTGGGCATTCGGCCATTTCGGCGACCGGATCGGCCGCAAGTCCACGCTGGTCGCATCGCTGATGGTGATGGGCATGTCGACGCTGCTGATCGCCTTCCTGCCCTCCTATGAGACCGCCGGCTGGATCGGCGCGTTGCTGCTCGCAGTGCTGCGCTTCGGCCAGGGCTTCGGCCTCGGCGGGGAATGGGGCGGCGCGGCGCTGCTCGCGGTGGAGAATGCGCCGCCGGGCATGCGGGGGCGCTACGGCATGTTCCCGCAGCTCGGCGCGCCGGTCGGCTTCATCGCCGCCAACGGGTTGTTCCTGATCCTGGGCGTGGCGATGACCCAGCAGCAGTTCATGGAGTGGGGCTGGCGCCTGCCCTTCCTCGGCTCGGCGCTGCTCGTCGGGGTTGGGCTTTGGGTGCGCCTGAAACTGACCGAGACGGCGGCCTTCCAGGCGGCGCTGGCCACGTCCGAACCCGCCAAGATCCCGATTGCGGAGCTGTTTCGCGAGCATCTGGTGCCGACCGTCGCGGGCACATTCGCTGCGGTGGCCTGCTTCGCCACCTATTATCTCGCGACCGCTTTCGCGCTCGGCTACGCCACCAAGACGCTCGGCATTCCCAAGGAAACCTTCCTGAGCGTGCAGCTCGTCACCATCCTGTTCATGGCGGCGGGCATATTGCTGGCGGGCTGGTGGTCCGACGTGAAGTCGCCACGCTATGTGCTGATCGCCGGATGCATCGGCACCGCGCTGACCGGGCTCCTGCTCGGGCCGATGTTCGCGAGTGGCGATCTCCCGCCGATCTTCACCTGGCTGGCGCTCGCGCTGTTCATGATGGGTTTCGTCTACGGCCCGCTCGGCGCCTTCCTGCCGTCGCTGTTTCCGCCGCGGGTGCGCTATACCGGCGCGTCGATGACGTTCAACATCGCCGGCATCCTCGGGGCCGCGCCCGTGCCCGCGGTAGCGCAATATCTGGCGGAACGCGGCGGGCTGGGCTTCGTCGGCTATTATCTGAGCGCGTCGGCGCTGGTCAGCCTGCTCGCGCTCTGGTGGTCGCGCCACCACGACAAACGCGCTATAGCGGCCTGATGTTTTTCGGCTTTCTCGATGAATTGCGCGCTGCGGGCATCTCCGCCAGCCTCAAGGAGCATCTGACGATGCTCGAAGCGATGCAGCGCGACGTGATCGGCCTGTCGGCGGAGGAGTTCTACTATCTCGCCCGCGCGACCTATGTGAAGGACGAAGGGCTGCTCGACCGGTTCGACCGGGTGTTCGCCAAGGTCTTCAAGGGCGTGCTCGACGCACCAGCCGAGGGCCACGAGATCCCCGAGGAATGGCTGAAGGCGGTCGCGCAGAAATATCTGACGCCCGAGGAGATGGCGAAGATCGAATCGCTCGGCTCCTGGGACGAGATCATGGAAACGCTGAAGAAGCGGCTCGAGGAGCAGCAGGGCAGGCACCAGGGCGGCAACAAGTGGATCGGCACCGGCGGCACCTCCCCCTATGGCAATGCCGGCTTCAATCCTGAAGGCGTGCGCATCGGCGGCGAGAGCATGCACAAGCGCGCGATCAAGGTGTGGGAGAAGCGCGAGTTCCGCAACCTCGACAATGATGTCGAGCTGGGCACCCGCAACATCAAGGTCGCGCTGCGCCGCCTGCGCCGCTTCGCGCGCGAAGGCGCAGCCGAGGAGCTCGACCTCGACGGCACGATCGACGGCACCGCCCGGCGCGGCTTCCTCGACATCCATATGCGGCCCGAACGGCGCAACGCGGTAAAGCTGCTGCTTTTCCTCGATGTCGGCGGCTCGATGGATCCGCACATCAAACTGTGCGAGGAGCTGTTCTCGGCCGCGACCGCCGAGTTCAAGCATCTCGAATTCTTCTACTTCCACAACTGCGTCTATGAGGGCGTGTGGAAGGACAACCGCCGCCGCTTCCAGGAACGCACGCCGACCTGGGACGTGCTTCACAAATTCGGCCATGATTACAAGCTGGTGCTGGTCGGCGACGCCGCGATGAGCCCTTATGAGATCAGCTATCCGGGCGGATCCGTCGAGCATATGAACGAGGAGCCGGGCGCGGTCTGGCTGCAGCGGCTGACCAATGTCTACGCGTCGGCGGTGTGGCTCAATCCGTCAGCCGAATCCCATTGGATGCACAGCCAGTCGACGCGCATGATCCGCGAGCTGATGGACAACCGCATGTTCCCGCTGACGCTGTCCGGCCTCGACGACGCGATGCGGTCGCTTGCTCGCAAGAAATGAGGTGCAAGGCTGCCCTGTACGGAACGGCCTTGAACTGCGTGATCAGAGTTTCTGAAAGGAGCTGACGCTTCGATCTCGTCAGGGCTTAGGAGTGTCACGCCGCGAAGTCGGTGATGGCCAACGTAGCTGCAGTTACCTGCAATAGCAGCACTGCCGCGCTGTGATGAAACGAGTCGTGGTAAAAGATGTAGGTATCCGCGCCCACTTGGACAGCCGAGACTGTGGTACCGGAAGCATGCGGAAACATTTCGGCTGATCGGACGTCCGTCGCCGTACCAACCACTATCCTGTCAACATTACCTATATACACCCGATCGAGCCCCGGAGTGAAATCCGTGATAACATCCATCCTGTACGCATCTGGCCCAATGGTAGTATACGCAGCGCCATCGATGTCGCCGTTGCGGTCATCTCCGAGCCGAAATCGATCGGCACCCCCTCCACCGGTAAACAAGTCATAGCCACCGCCGCCCGAGAGGCGGTCATCACCCAAGTCGCCCACCAACGTGTCGTTTCCGTCGCCAGAGACAATCTCATCATTATCTTGGCCGCCACGAACGAAATCGTCGCCCTTACCGGATATAATCGTGTCATTTCCTTTGTTGCCATTGATGGTATCATTACCGTCGACGTCGGCGAAACCGCTGTCGGTCTCCCATATGAGATCATTGCCGGCACCGCCCTGGATGCGGTCGGACCCAGCCCCACCCCTCAATTGATCATCGCCCGCATTGCCCTGAATGTAATCGTTTCCGGTCCAGCCATCGATTTCGTCGGCTCCATCGGTTCCGCCATTTGCCGATTGCCCATAAAGATGGTCGTTTCCGGATCCCCCGAACAAATAATCGCCGCCCGCGCCACCCAACAGATAATCATCCCCGTTGGCACCAGTAAGAACATCATCTGCAACCGATCCCATAAACGAATCGTTGCCAGCCAAAATCGAAAAGGCACCGCGATTATTGATTATATAATCGTATATGGGTCCGATACTGTCAGCCATATCGACAATTCTATAGACGGTCACGCTGTTCAGGCGCTCCTCCAGACCCGTTATGGTTCCAGAGATCGGCAGATTATCGGAGTTATAAACGAGATTTACGCCAGTGAAGTGTAGGGTGATCCCGGCATAGAGCGCGAGGGAGAATGTAGTGCTGCTATGACCGATAACGGTGGCAGCAGCCAAAGTGTCAGATGCGAAATGCGAAAAATCGATCCGACTAGCTCCGTCCGATATCAATCGCGCCATCTTTTAGACCCCCTAACCGGGACTATCGAGGCGGCTTCATTTCGTCAAACGTCGTTAACACCATTCTGGCCATTACCCGGACGGTCAGCGCTTCAGCGTCATCAGATTTCGTGCACCACGCCGCCGGTCATGGGCTTCGGAACGCCGGTCGTGCCCGGAAAGCTGATCGGCTCGCCCTTCAGCGCCCGGACCGCCATATAGGCGAAGCCTTCCGCCTCGGTCGCGTCGCCGTTCCAGCCGAGCGCCTCGATCGGTTCCGCGGCAATGTGCGTAGCGGCCGTTATCATCGCCATGAGTGTCGGATTGTGCCGCCCGCCACCCGCGACGATCAGCCGCTTCGGCCGCTCCGGCAGGTGGCGCAGTGCAAGCGCCACCGTCTCGGCGGTGAAGGCGGTCAGCGTCGCCGCGCCGTCGGCGGCGGACAGCCCGCGCGCCGGCTGGATGGTGAAGTCCGCCCGGTCGAGCGACTTCGGCGGCGGCAGATCGAACCAGCCATTGTCGAGCATCGCGCCGAGCACCGTCTTGTCGACGGTACCACGCGCCGCGAAGGCGCCCCCGGCGTCATAGGGAGATCCGGTCTCCGCCAGCATCCAGTCGTCGATGAGGCCGTTGGCCGGCCCCGTATCGAACGCGATGACCTCCGCCGCGCCCGCCCCTAGCCAGGTGATGTTGCCCACTCCGCCGAGATTGAGCACGGCGACGGGAGCATCGAGGCCGGCGGTCAGGGCGCGATGATAGACCGGCAGCAGCGGCGCGCCCTGCCCGCCGGCCGTGACGTCGGCCGAGCGCAGATCGTTGACGACGCGGATACCGAGCGCCTTCGCCATCGCGGCGCCGTCTCCGATCTGCCAGGTCCAGCCGCGGTCGGGGCGGTGGGCAAGGGTCTGCCCGTGGAAGCCGATCACGTCGATATCCGTCCGATTGAGGTTCGCCGCCGCGAGCAGCTGGCGCACCGCCAGAATATGGCGGTTAGTCAGCATGCGCTCCGCCTCCACGATCTTCGGGCTGGCCCGCGGCTTCTCGAAGCTGAGCGCCAGCACCGCCGCCTCGCGCAGTTGCTCGCGCGCCTGGGCGCTATAGGGATCAGAGCGGAACGCGATAGGGCGGATATGCCCGGCACCGTCTGTCTCTATCAGCGCCGCGTCAATCCCGTCGAGCGAGGTGCCCGACATCAGGCCGATCGCGAGCATGATGGGCATTATCTACTCCCGTCATCCCAGCGAAGGCTGGGATCGATGTCTGCCTCCTTCTCAGATGACACCTGTCGTGAAAAGAGACATAGGCCCCAGCCTCCGCCGGGGCGACGAAAGAAGGGGGCATGACGATCACCGCCCCGCATGCTAATCGCTCGCGCGTCATGACCGAATATCGCTCCGATCTGCTGCGCCTCCTCGATAGTCGAGGCTATATCCATCAGGTGACCGACGCCAGTGCGCTCGATGCGCTCGCCGCGTCGACCGTGGTGCCCGGCTATATAGGCTTCGATCCAACGGCACCGTCGCTTCACGTCGGCAGCCTCGTCCAGATCATGCTGCTGCGGCGGATGCAGCAGAGCGGCCACAAACCGATCGTGCTCATGGGTGGCGGCACCGGCAAGATCGGGGACCCCAGCTTCAAGGACGAGGCGCGCATGCTGCTGACGACCGAGACGATCGCGTCGAACGTCGCCTCGATCAAGCGGGTGTTCGAGCGCTTCCTGACCTTCGGCGACGGTCCCACCGATGCGGTGATCGTCGACAACGCCGACTGGCTCGACAAGCTGGAGTACATCCCCTTCCTGCGCGAAGTGGGCCAGCATTTCTCGATCAACCGCATGCTGAGCTTCGATTCGGTGAAGCTGCGGCTGGATCGCGAGCAATCGCTGAGCTTCCTCGAGTTCAACTATATGATCCTGCAGGCCTATGACTTCATGGAGCTTGCCCGCCGCCGCAATTGCCGGCTGCAGATGGGCGGATCGGACCAGTGGGGCAACATCGTCAACGGCATCGAACTGAGCCGGCGGATGCTCGGCTCCGAGGTATATGGCGTCACGACCCCGCTGATCACTACCGCCGACGGCGGCAAGATGGGCAAGACGATGTCAGGCGCGGTGTGGCTCAACGAGGAGCAGCTGCCATCCTATGATTACTGGCAGTTCTGGCGGAACACGCACGACAAGGACGTCGGCCGCTTCCTGAGGCTGTTCACCGATCTTCCGCTCGGGGAGATCGAGCGGCTCGAAACGCTCGATGGCCAGGAGATCAACCAGGCCAAGATCGTCCTCGCCAACGAGGCAACGGCGATGTGTCGCGGCACCGAGGCGGCGGCGGCGGCGGCCGAGACGGCGCGGCGGACTTTCGAGGAAGGCGCGGCAGGCGGGGATTTGCCGACGCTCGCGATCAGCGCAAGTGGGATCAACATCCTCGATGCGAACGTGCAGATCGGCTTCGCTGCGTCGCGGGGCGAAGCAAAGCGGAAGCTGGAAGAAGGCGCCATCCGGTTGAACGATGAAGTGGTTCGCGATCCGCAATATATCGTCATGCCTTCGCAGGCACCGACGCTGAAGCTCAGCCTGGGCAAGAAGAAGCACGGCCTTCTTATCAGCTAACCTTTACGCTCGCAGCTGCTCGACCTGTTGCACCAGATGGGGGGCAAGCGGACGATCGCCGCCATGTACCTCGACTTCAAGGTTAACCGCGACGCCGCACTGGACCCGATCCAGACCTATCAGTTGGTCAGCCGCAAGCGCCGAGCAGTCGCTATCCTTCACCGAGCATGATCGCAGTTACGTCATAGACTATGGCCTGGCCTGGATCAGGACATGATGGTGGCAGATCTGGCGGCTTCCGGCGCTTCGGCGGCCGCGCGCTGGCACCGGGTGGAGGCGATAATCTCCTCGCCGATCCTCCCCACGGATCTGAAGCCCTGACGGCAGGGACGAAGGTGGCTAACTTCCGGAAGATCGTCGCTCCGGGGAAATACGGCTTAACCCTTGGTTCACCGTAACGAGTAAGGAGTTCACAAGGTCTGTGGGCAATTCTTGTATTGAAACAAGGACATGAAACCATGAGCCAGATTGCCCAGACACCGACGCCCGGCGTCGACGAGGATGCGAAATACGTCGAGCAGCGACGGGCACCGCGCGACGAGGTCGCGCTGCCGACACGAATGTTCACGCAGGATCACGCCAGCGACGTGCTGCTCGTCAACATCTCGCCGCTCGGCTTCATGGTGCGCGAATATGGCGAGACGCCCAAGGGCACGATCGTCCGGCTGGCGCTGCCGCGGCTCGGTCAGGTCGCCGCCAAGGTGATGTGGTCGCTGGGCGGCCGCGTCGGTGCCGAATTCATCAAACCGATCGACAGCTATGCCTATACCGCGATGCTCAATGCCGCGCGCGCCAAGCGTCAGCGCTGGCCAATGGGGTGAGAGGCCGGGAGCAGCGCGGCCTCCAGCGCGCTGCTCCCACAGTCCTCCAAAGGACGCTGTCCCAGCCTCACCGCCTGCAATACTGGCGAGAGGCTGGGACGGCGACCATCCGGATCAGCTCGCCAGCGCCCGGCCCGTTTCCATCCAGCCCGCGAAACGCGGCGTCCTCGGTTGATAGAAGCCGTCAATCCGATCGATCGTGAAATGCCGCGATATTGCGCTGCCGACCGGCCGGCTAAGGTGGCATCCACCGAAGACCGGCTTCCATAGCGGCTCGATCCGTCGCTGCCAGGTGGCGACCCCGGGATCCGGCGCGCTGCCATGTTCGTGGAACAGCAGCACGCCACCAGGCCGCAGCACTCGCCGCGCCTCGGCCAGCATCCGCTCGGGATCATCAACCGAGCACAGGGTGAAGGTGCACACCACCGTATCGAAGGCCCCCGAGTCGAAGCGCAGTTCCTCGCCGACGCCATCTTCGATCCCCACCGTCAGCCCTGCGGCGCGTGCCGCCTGCGCGGCCATCGCCCGCAACCCGGGCGATGGTTCGACGCCGATCACCTCCGATACCTTCGAGACATCATAGAAGGGCAGATTGGCCCCCGCCCCCATGCCGAGTTCGAGCACCCGGCCCGCCGCCTCGGGAATCAGCCCGGCGCGATGCTCGGCCATCATCCGACAGCCGCAGCCGAGTCTAATGATATGGGGAACTATCGCGCGCTCCCACCAGCCCGACATTGCGACCTCTCCCTGCCTTTGAGCGATCAGGTTTCCATCAATCTGTCCAAAATACAAGCATGGCTGCCGCGGCCATGGGTGGCGAACGCTGGACCGGAGCGCTGCCGCCATCACCCCGCCCGCAGCAATCCCACCGCCGCATCGCGCTCGAACAGATATAGAGCCGTCCTCGCCGCCTGCCCGCGCTCCCCCTCCAATCCGCCGTCGCGGTCGACGAGCAGCCGGGCGTCCTGGGTTGCCGCTTCGATCAGCGCTGCGGTCCGTTCGGGGCCCGCGAGCCGGAACTCCGCCTCGCCCGACTGGCGCGTCCCCAATATCTCGCCCGCGCCGCGCAGCCGCAGATCCTCCTCAGCGATGCGGAAGCCGTCATTGGTTTCGCGCATCAGCGCGAGGCGCGCGCGCGATGTCTCCGAGAGCGCATTGCCGCGTAGCAGCAGGCATATCGAATGCTGGTCGCCACGCCCGACCCGGCCGCGCAACTGGTGAAGCTGGGCCAGGCCAAAGCGGTCCGCGCCCTCTATGATCATCAACGTGGCATTCGGCACGTCCACGCCCACCTCGATAACGGTTGTCGCGACGAGGACGCCGAGCGCGCCCGACTGAAAGTCGCTCATCACCGCATCTTTTTCCGGGCCCTTCATCCTGCCATGGACGACGCCGACCTTGTCGCCGAACAGCTGGCGAAGGCTTTCGGCGCGGCTCTCGGCGGCCGCAAGATCGGATTGCTCGCTTTCCTCGACCAACGGGCAGACCCAATAGGCCTGGCCGCCCTTGGCCATGTGACGGCCGAGCGCCTGGGCGATCTCATCGAGCCGTTCGCCGGCGATCACCCGCGTTTCGATCGGCTGTCGGCCCGGCGGCATCTCATCGAGGCGGCTGACGTCCATCTCGCCATAATGGCTGAGCGTCAGCGTGCGCGGGATCGGCGTGGCGGTCATCACCAGCAAGTGCGGCGGCCGTTCAGCCTTGGCCTGGAGCAGCATTCGCTGGGCGACCCCGAAGCGATGCTGCTCGTCGACCACCGCCAGCGCGAGATTGCGATAGCCCACCTTCTCCTGGAAGATCGCATGGGTGCCGATCAGGATGTCGATCGAGCCGTCTGCCAGTCCCATCAGAGTCGCTTCGCGCGCCTTGCCCTTTTCGCGCCCGGTGAGAATCGCGACATTGACCGGCAGGCCGGCGAGCGTGCGGCTCAGCGTCTCATAATGCTGCCGCGCGAGGATCTCGGTCGGCGCCAGCAGCGCGCCCTGGGCGCCGGCCTCGACGGCGGTCAGAAGCGCCATCGTCGCGACCAGCGTCTTGCCCGATCCGACGTCCCCCTGCAGCAGCCGTGTCATCGGCACCGGCTGCGCGAGATCGCCCTCTATCTCGGCCACCACGCGCTGCTGGGCACCGGTCGGCGCATAGGGCAGCTTCAGCGCGTCGCGCAGCCGGCCATCGCCGACGAGCGGCATTCCCCGCCGGCGGCGCGACGAGGCGCGGACCAGCATCAGTGCAAGCTGGTTGGCGAACAACTCGTCATAGGCCAGCCGCGCGCGCGCCAGCTCGTCGGCCGGATCGGCATGGGCGCGGACGATCGCCTCGCGCCAGCCCGGCCAGCCGCGCGCTGCCCGCAGGCTCGGCTCGATCCATTCGGGCAAGTCGGGCGCGCGAGCGATCGCCTGCTCGGCGAGCTGCCCAAGGCGGCGCGTGGTCAGTCCTTCGGACAGCGGATAGACGCTCTCGCGCGCCGGCAGGTCGGCCGCTTCGGCAACGGGCAGCACATGGTCGGGATGGACCATCTGCAATTCCTGGCCGTACAGTTCGAGCTTGCCCGAGACGATTCGCGGCTCGCCAATCGGCAGCAGCTTCTTCGCCCAGCCTGGATTACCGCCAAAATAGACGAGGCTGACGACATTGCCGGCCTGGTCGGTTGCGCCCACCCGGAACGGCCCGCGCCCGCCGGAAGCGCGATAGCTGACCGGCACGAGCCGCACGGTGACGATCCGGCCGCTGTCTTCCGCCTCGACCGTGTTGACCGGCTTGCGCTCGATCGTGCCGGTCGGCAGGTGGAACAGCATGTCGACGATCCGCTCCAACCGCAGCTTCTTGAGCGGCTTGGCGAGCGTCGGCCCCACGCCTTTCAGCGCCTCGACTTCGGCGAACAACGGATTGAGAATATCGGGACGCATCACTAGATGGCTTCTAACGTTCCGCCGATGGGCTTGCCAATCGCCCGTGGGCTAATTCGTATTTGCTGAAGACAGGATTTCCATGAACCGCGAAGATCGCCTGAAACGCCTGCGCTTCCGCGCCTGGCACCGCGGCACCCGCGAGGCTGACTATATGATCGGCGGCTATTTCGACCGGCTTCACCAGGGCTGGGACGATATCGCGCTCGACTGGTTCGAAGGCCTGTTGAACCAGGAGGATGTCGACATCATGGGCTGGGCGATCGGCACCATCGCGGTGCCGCCCGAATGGCAGGGCGCCATGATGGAGCGGATGCAGCGTATCGATTACATCGACATCCCCAGCTGAACTCACACTCTTCTTTTCCGTTTGGTTTGGGCGGAGTCGAGAGCCGCCTCTGCGTCGCGGCGAGCAGCCTTCGACGTCGCATGAATCAAACGGCCTCTCACATCATCCGGATTGCATGACCGACCTCCAACGCATCCTCAAAGCCGGCGCCCCCCTGACGCTCGCCCGCGCGCCGATCGGCTTCCAGCCATGGCTGCTCGCCGACCTCGCCCGCGCCGCCGCCGCCCGCGACGGCCGGCTGGTGTTCGTCGCGCCCGACGACCAGGCGATGCAGGCGGTGGTCGACGCCGCCGCCTATTTCGCGCCCGAGCTGTCGGTACTGCACTTCCCCGCCTGGGACTGCCTTCCTTACGATCGGGCCAGCCCGGCGCTGCGCGCGACATCCGACCGGCTCGCCACGCTGCACGCGCTCCAGACGAAGCCGCAGGGGCCGTTGCTGATCGCGACGACGGTCAACGCGATCACCCAGCGGGTGCTGACCCCATTCCGAATCCGCCAGCTGGTGGCCCGGCTCGCACCCGGCGAGCGGATCGACCGCGACAAGCTCGCCGCGCTCCTTCAGGCGAACGGCTATGTCCGCACCGACACCGTCACCGATCCCGGCGAATATGCCGTGCGCGGCGGACTCGTCGACCTTTTCCCGTCGGGTGAGCCGCACGCGCTGCGGCTCGACTTCTTCGGCGACGAGATCGAGAATGTCCGCCAGTTCGACGCCGCCGACCAGCGGACCATCGGCACCGTCAAGGGCTTCACGCTCCTGCCTGCTTCCGAAGCCCTGCTCGACGAGGAGTCGATCAAGCGATTCCGCAGCCGCTATCGCGAGCGCTTCGGCGCCAGCGCCACCGGGGATCCCATCTATCAGGCGGTATCGGACGGTCGGCGACTGGCGGGCATGGACCATTGGCTGCCGCTGTTCGAGGAGCGGCTGACGACGTTGTTCGATCATCTCGCGCCCGAGGATCTGATCATCCGCGAGGCCGGATCGGGCAAGGCCGCCGAGGCCCGGTTCGAAGCGATCACCGATTATCACGCCAACCGTGTCCGCGCGCGCAGCGCCGATCCCGGCAGCTATCGCCCGCTCGAGCCTGCCGAGCTCTATGTGACCAGCGACGAATGGGCGACGGCGATCACCGACCGCCCGATCCACCTCGTCACGCCGTTCGACGAGCCGGAGAGCTCGACCGTGCTCGACATGGCCGTCGAAGCCGCGCGCGATTTCGCGCCCGAACGGACCCAGGGCGTCAACATCTACGATGCGGTGATCGAGCATGTCGACGCGCTGGCCAAGGCCGGAAAGCGCGTCGTTCTCGCCAGCTATTCGGGCGGCGCACGCGAACGCTTCGCCGGACTGCTGCGTGACCATGGGCTGGAACGGCTGAGCTTTGCCGAAAGCTGGCAGGAAGCCCTGGGACAGGCGCTCGACGCAAAGGGTTCGCTGGGTTCCGGAGTCGCCAAAGTCGCGCTGGCCGTCCTTCCACTCGGCCACGGCTTTACTAGCGGCGATATCGCACTGCTCACCGAGCAAGACATGCTCGGCGACCGTTTGGTCCGCCGGCAGAAGCGCAAGAAATCGGCCGACGCCTTCCTGGCGGAGCTGGCCACCCTCACGCCGGGCGATCTGGTCGTCCATATGGATCATGGCATCGGCCGCTATGAGGGACTGACGTCGATCCCCGTCGGCACCTCGCCGCACGATTGCGTCGCGCTCAGCTATTCGGGCGGCGACAAGCTCTATGTCCCGGTCGAGAATATCGACGTGCTCAGCCGCTACGGCGCCGAGACCGAGGGCGTCCAGCTCGACAAGCTGGGCGGGGTCGCCTGGCAGTCGCGCAAGGCGAAGATGAAGGAGCGCATCCGCGAAATCGCAGGCGAGCTGATCAAGACCGCCGCCGAGCGAGCGCTGCGGCCCGCAGAGGTCATCCAGCCCGAAGGCGGCTATAACGAGTTCGTCGACCGCTTCCCTTACCAGGAGACCGACGATCAGGATCGCGCCATCGCCGACGTGATCGAGGATCTCGGCGCGGGCAAACCTATGGACCGGCTGGTTTGCGGCGACGTCGGTTTCGGAAAAACCGAAGTCGCGCTGCGCGCGGCGTTCGTCGCGGCATTGGCGGGCATGCAGGTCGCGCTGATCTGTCCCACGACTTTGCTAGCCCGGCAGCATTATCGGAACTTCGTCGAGCGCTTCCACGGCTTCCCGGTAAAGGTCGGCCACCTCTCGAGGCTCGTAACCGCCAGCGATGCACGGAAGGTGAAGGACGGCCTGGCCGACGGCACGCTCGACATCGTCATCGGCACCCATGCGCTGCTCGCCAAGGGCATCGAGTTCAAACGGCTGGGGCTGGTCATCGTCGACGAGGAGCAGCGCTTCGGGGTCACCCACAAGGAGCGGCTGAAAGCCCTCAAGACCGACGTGCACATGCTGACCCTGACGGCGACGCCGATCCCGCGCACGCTGCAGATGGCGATGTCGGGCCTGCGCGAACTCAGCGTGATCCAGACGCCGCCGGTCGACCGGCTGGCGGTTCGCACCTATGTCGCGCCTTGGGACGGCGTGGTGATCCGCGAGGCGTTGCTGCGCGAACATTATCGCGGCGGGCAGAGCTTTCTCGTCACGCCGCGGATCAAGGACCTGCCCGACATCGAGGAATATCTCCGCAAGGAAGTGCCCGAGATCAGCTATGTCGTCGCGCACGGCCAGATGGCGCCGAGCGAGGTCGAGGAACGAATGTCGGCCTTCTACGACCGCAAGTTCGACCTGCTCGTATCGACCACGATCATCGAGAGCGGGCTCGATATCCCTTCGGCCAACACGCTGATCGTCAACCGCGCCGACCGCTTCGGCCTTGCCCAGCTCTATCAGCTGCGCGGTCGCGTCGGCCGGGCAAAGACGCGCGCCTATGCCTATCTGACCACCGGCACACGCAGCCTGACGGAAACTGCGGAAAAGCGGCTCCATATTCTTCAGAATCTCGATACGCTGGGCGCCGGTTTCCAGATCGCCAGCCATGATCTCGATATCCGCGGGGCCGGCAACCTGCTGGGCGACGAGCAGTCGGGGCACATCAAGGAGGTGGGCTTCGAACTCTACCAGTCGATGCTCGAAGAGGCGATCCTGGAGGCCAGGGCGGACGGCCTTGCCCAGCCGCCGCGCGAAGCCTTCTCACCGCAGATCAATGTCGATGCGCCGATCCTGATACCCGAAGATTATGTCCCCGATCTGGACCTGCGCATGGGCCTGTATCGCCGCATGAACGAAGCGGAGACCAAGCAGGAGATCGAGTCCTTCGCCGCCGAGATGATCGACCGCTTCGGCCCGCTGCCGGAAGCCACCCAGAATCTGCTGACGGTCATCGAGACGAAGCTGAATTGCCGCAACGCCTGTGTCGCCAAGCTGGACGCGGGTCCACGCGGTGCGCTGGTGGCGTTCCACAATGACAGCTTTCCGGACCTGCCGGGGTTGCTTGCCTATGTCGACCGGTTGAAGGACAGCGCGAAGCTGCGCCCCGACAGCAGGCTGGTGATCACCCGGCCCTGGCCCGATGCCAAGGCGCGACTGAACGGCGCGCTGCAGCTGTCGCGGGGGCTGGCGAAGATATTGGGCTGAAAAAGGGTCTGGGCACCGCCGAGCCGCTCGGCAGTCACCTTACACCAGCGGTTGTTCGGCCGTCGCCATCTCGGCCCGATCGGGCAGCATCGCCTCGAGTGTCGTACTGTCGACCGGCGGTGAGCAGAGATAGCCCTGATAATAGTTGCAGCCCTCGCGCGCGAGCAAAGTAAGCTGGGCCTGGGTTTCGACACCTTCGGTGATTACCGACAAGCCCAGCGAGCGCGCCATGTCGATCACGCCGCGCACGACGATCCGGTCGCGGGTCGACCCGGTGATATCCTCGGCGAGAGTCTTGTCGATCTTGAGATAGTCGAGCGGCAGCGCCTTGAGATAGGCGAGGCTCGAATAGCCGGTCCCGAAATCATCTATCGCCACGCGCAGGCCTTCTCGACGCAGGAGGGCGAGCAGTTCGGCCGCCCGTGCCAGGTCCGAGATCAACCCACTCTCGGTAACCTCGACCGTCAGGCGATCGCGCGGGAATCCTGCCTCGTCGACGCGGCCGAGGAAGTCCTCGACGAAATTGGAGCGCGCTATGTCGGCGGCGGTAACATTCACCGACAGGCGCAGCTCGCGCAACTTCCCGGGCCATGCCGCAGCGAGCTGGAGCGCGCGCTGCTGGACATGGGCGGAGAGCTGCACGACGAAGTCGGATCGCGCGGCGGTTGCGAACAGCGGCACCGCACCCAGTTCGCCGAGCTGCGGGTGGCGCCAGCGGGCGAGCGCTTCGACCCCCATGATCAGGCCGGTTCCGATATCGACCTGCGGCTGGAAGAGGATGTCGATCTGGTCGTGGTCGAGCGCGCGGCGCAGATCTATCTCGAGCTGGTTGCGGCGATTGGCCTCGGCTTCGCTATCGGCATCCAACGCGCGGACTAGCCCGGCATCGCCATGCTTCGCCACGGCCAGCGCCGCTGCCGCGCGCTGGAACAAGGTACCGGCGTCGCGCCGCCCTTCAGCGTCGGCCGCGGCGATCCCGACCCGACATGACAGGGGAATCAGCGATTCCCCCGACACGAACGGCCAGGCTACGCTCTCGACGAGGCGATTGGCGATCAGCCCCGCGCTGTCCGCGGTCACCGGCGGCGCAAGCGCGATCGCGAACTCCGAACCCGCGGTGCGGGCGATCATCGCATTGCCGAGCCCGACCCGATCGATCACCCGCTCTATCCGTCGCGCGACGCCTTGCAGCACCGCATCCCCGGTTGTCCGCCCGAACGCTGCATTGACCAGGCCGAATCGCATCACGCCCAGCACCAGCAATGCACAACGCGGATCGGGCGCGGTCTCATCGGCGAGCCGCTCCTCGACCCAGCTGCGGATCCCTTCCGCCTTGGGCAGGCCCGTCAGCGTATCCGTTCCAGCGCTATCCGGTTCGGCGTCGTGTCGGGTAATTTCCAGCCAGCCGACCACTGCGCCGCGATCTTCGTCGAACGAGATATGGTGTGCCATCCGGTCGCCGTGGAGCGCGCTGCGGTGCGCGAAAGCGGTGGCGCGGCCGGTGGTGAGCAGACGATCGATTGCATCCCGGGCGCGGCGTCGGCTTGGCCGGTCCATCAGCCTGAACAGCGTCGACATCGGCACAGTCTCGCCGCCCGCACCGATCCGCTCCGCGAAGGCCGAGCTGAGCCTTACCATGCGGTCGCCCGGCTTCCAGATCCAGGCTTCGGACTCGGCCAGCCGCAGCGAAGCCCGCTCCGATGCGGCACGGTCGCCGCCCGCCAGTCGCTCCACATATCGATCGGCGAAGCGCAAGGCCATGCGCAGTTCCGCTGCGTCGAAGGGCGCTGCCAGATAATGGGTCGCACCCGCCGCATGATAGCGTTCAAGCGCTCCGGTATCGTCGACGATCACCAGCAATGCCGCCCCGGCCGAGACTACCGCAGCAGAAACCGTGGCGCATGCGGCGACCGCCTCCTCGCCGGCCTGGCGTGCATCGATGACCGCAATCGTCGCACTAGACGCGATGAAACGCCGTTCGATCGCATCGGCGCGCCGGGCAGCGATCACCTGCCAGCCGGCGGCTTCGACCAGGCCGCCCAAATCGTCTCGATTATGGAAAGACAACAGGAAGAGCGGCAGCTTTGCCCTGCCGGAGCCGATCGGGGCAGCCGTTTCGCTCACGCCATTTTCCCATTCATTCGTCAGCTGTTACCGTATCGTCTGGCTCAGGCCAATCGCAAAGCTTTTACAGACTGGCGTTGCGCCCCCCCCTTTTGCGATGGCCTGCGAGTCCCTATCTTCGAACAGGATGCGCTGCGAATCCAGGACGCGCACCGCCCCATCTGGCGAAGACAATGCCGCTTCCACCAGCGGCAATCAGGGATTAGAGTGATGCGGATGACGGGCATCGATCAACCACGGCGATCGGATGGCGCGGTGCTCGCCGACAGCTTCGGCCGCCGCATATCCTATCTGCGTCTTTCGGTCACCGACCGCTGCGACTTTCGGTGCCGCTACTGCATGTCGGAGCGGATGCAGTTTCTCCCCAAACGGGAGATATTGACGCTCGAGGAGATGACCTCGCTCGCCGACGCGTTCATCGCGCGGGGCATCAAGCGAATCCGGCTTACGGGCGGCGAGCCGCTCGTCCGCAAGGGCATCGACCAGCTGGTCCAGGCAATCGGCCGGCGCATCGGCGACGGACTGGACGAACTGACGCTGACCACCAATGGCAGCCAGCTGCGCCAACATGCCGCGACGCTGGCGGATGCCGGCGTTCGCCGGATCAACGTCAGCCTCGACAGTCTGGACCCTGAGCGTTTTGCCTTCATCTCGCGGGGTGGGCAACTCGCCACCGTCCTCGACGGAATTGCAGCCGCGCGCGAAGCCGGGATGGCGATCAAGATAAACCTGGTGGCGCTGAAGGGACTCAACGAGCACGAGATCGAGCCCGTTTTGCGCTGGTGCGCCAGCGAAGGCCATGGCCTGACCCTGATCGAGACAATGCCGCTTGGCGAGGTCGAGGACGATCGCACCGACCGCTACCTGCCGCTCGATGGGGTCCGCCGCGAACTCGAAGCCCGCTATACGCTGACCCCGCTTGACTACCGTACAGGCGGTCCGGCGCGGTATGTGCGCGTCGAAGAACTCGACGCGAAGCTCGGCTTCATCACGCCGATGACGAACAATTTCTGCGATGGCTGCAATCGGGTGCGGGTGACCGCCACCGGGCAGATCTACATGTGCCTCGGCCATGACGACCGTCTCGACCTGCGTCGGGCACTGCGCGAAGGGCAGCCCGGCGAGATCGACGATCTCCTCGATCAGGCCATGAAGCTGAAGCCCGCCCGCCACGCCTTCCGCATCGATCGCCCGGGTGCGGCGCCCGCGGTATCACGCCACATGAGCGTCACTGGCGGATGACCGAAAAGCGGATGGCGCTCGTCGCCTCCCCCACCGACGCGGCACAGGAGGCGGCCGCCGAACTGCGCAAGCTGTACGAATGGCATCCCGTCGAACGGGCCGAGCTGATCGTGGCGCTGGGCGGCGACGGCTTCATGCTGCGCACCCTGCACGGGATGCTCGATCGGCACCGCATATTGCCGGTCTTCGGGGTCAATCTCGGCACTGTGGGCTTTCTGATGAACGATTGGCGGCCCGATCTGCTCGAATTGAGGCTGCAGCATGCGAAGGCGATTACCGTACTGCCACTGCGCATGGATGCGGTCACCGTGGAAGGGCAGCGGCTGTCGATGCCGGCGATCAACGAGGTCTCGCTCCTGCGTGAGACCCGCGAGACTGCGAAGATCGAAGTGTCGGTCGATGGCCGTGTCGTCCTTCCGGAATTGGTATGCGATGGCGTGCTGGTAGCCAGCCCGGCCGGATCGACCGCTTACAACCTTTCCGCCCAGGGGCCGATCCTGCCGCTGGAATCATCGCTGCTGGCGCTCACCCCGATCAGCCCGTTCCGCCCGCGCCGCTGGCGGGGCGCCATCCTGCCGAACAAGAACGCGATCTCCTTCCGGGTGCTGGATGCGGTCAAGCGCCCGGTCAGCGCTGTGGCCGACCAGCGTGAGGTCCGCGACGTGGCGCAGATCAGCATCGGCATCGACCGCACCAGTCCGCTCACGCTGCTGTTCGATCCCGAACATGCGCTCGACGACCGCATCACGATGGAGCAATTCGCGTTCTGAGCCGCCGTTTTTGGCGACAGAATTCGCGTCGCGCATGAATCCCTCTAAGGGGGTTGCAACGCGAGAGAAGCCGCTGCTATAGGCGCGCCTCGCCTTGGCGTGGAAATGCGATCCCCGGTAGCTCAGCGGTAGAGCGTTCGACTGTTAATCGAATGGTCGCCTGTTCGAATCAGGCCCGGGGAGCCATTTCAAATCCTTGTTCCGCAAGGATTTCCTGTCTCCGCCATGTGCGGGCGCGCCTTAGTCGGACGCCTTGAGCGCCGCTGAGATGATGGCTGCGAGCGTTTCTTCGGCACGCTCCTTGGTGAGCGCATCCTTCGAAGCCAGGTCTCGCCGCACCCAGTCAGGAGCCTGCGATACCGCGGCCGTGATTGTCTTCACTATATCGTCCGAGCCCATGGTTTCCATCTGGTGCACCCGCCCAATCGCTGCAAGAGTCAGTCCCTTCGTCGTTCAATCCAATGACCGTAATGTGGGACGATGCCGACTGTCCGGAATCGGGATGCGTAGACGGGAAGCTGCCAATCATTCAGGCGTAACATCGACGTCAGCTACGCGTCCTAATCTCCGTCATCGGAAACCATTCTTCGCTCGCCCGAATGCGGACGCCACTTGCCAAAACTGGAATGGCGGCAAGGTCGGATGTGCGGGACAGTCAGCTTTTGGGAAGCAAGGGGGCGGAAGGGGGGCTATGTCAGCGATTTCTGCCAAGCGCTCGCGCACCGGCATTGCCGTAGTCCCGCCTGGCGTTTGTAAATCAAACGCTGGATCTACCGCTAGAATCCTGTTTGCTCTGGCTCTCGCTGACGCATAAAGCCAGCGCCGAGTACCAGCTGGGACAACGCTAGATGAGTGACAACGGCCTGAAGGCCGTATTTCTGGACAGCCGACCGGCGCTGATGCGTTTCCTGGCGGCGCGCGGCGCGGGCGCGGACGCGGAGGATCTGCTGCAGGAACTCTGGGTGAAGGCTTCGGCGGCGCCATCCCGGCCCATCGCCAATCCTCTCGGCTATCTCTATAGCATGGCGGACAATCTGATGCTCGATCGCCGCCGCGCGGCACAGCGGCGTCTTCGGCGCGACGATGCGTGGAGCGATGCCGCCGGCGGCGCGGTTCCCGGCGTATCGGACCAGCCTTCGGCCGAACGGGTGCTGCTCGCCCGCGAGCGGCTGCGGCTGGTCGACCAGAAGCTGGAGGCGCTGGGCGACCGCACCGCCGCGATCTTTCGCAGCCACCGGATCGATGGCGTTGCGCAGCGGGATATCGCGGCGGTCATGGGCATCAGCCTGAGCGCGGTCGAGAAGCATCTGCAGAAAGCCTATCGCGTGCTGGTGGAAATGCGCGAAGTCGAGGTTGCGGATTTGTCGCAGGCGCGGCGTCATGCGATCGGAGGAATCGATGATGCCACAGGGTGAAGCGAAGATGCGGGAGGAAGCCGCCGGCTGGTTCCTGCGCCAGCGCGATCCCACACGCGCCGACTGGGACGGTTTTGTCGCATGGCTGGAAGCCGATCCAGCACATAATGCCGCCTATGAAGCAGTCGCGCTGGCGGACGACGATCTGGAATCGCGGATCGGCGACCAGGTGCTCGCCGATCGTCCATCCAACGACAACATCCCGCATCCCGCCCGCGCACGGGCGCGCTGGTTCGCGAGCACGGCTGCGGCCGCCGCGATCCTGGTCGGCGGTCTGGTCGCCTATCCCAGGCTGAACCCGTCGGTCGCGGCCTATGCGATCGAGACCGGGGCCGGCCAGCGCCGCATGGTCATGCTCGACGACGGCACCAGGATCGAACTGAACGGCAATTCCAGGCTCGGCCTGCGCCGCGGTGATACCCGCTTCGCCTCGCTCGATCGCGGCGAAGCGACCTTCACGGTCGTCCATGATCCGACCGCGCCGTTCGAGGTTCATGCCGGAGACGTGACGCTGCGCGACGTCGGCACGACCTTCAACGTCCTACGCGCCGGGCCCGACACCGAAGCCGCCGTCGCGGAGGGCGCCGTGCTGTTCGATCCGGACGGCGATGCGATCCGGCTCGATGCGGGCAGGATGATATATGTTTCCGGAACGGGTGCAGGCATCATAGGAAGGCTCGATCCGTCGGCGGTTGGCGCCTGGCGGAGGGATCGACTGGTCTATCAGAATGCCTCCTTGGCCCGGATCGCGACGGATCTTTCGCGCAATGTCGGCGCGCTGGTCACCGTCGCGCCCGAGCTTCAGCGCGAGCATTTCAGCGGCGTCATCCTGCTGGACAAGGATCGCCCGCGCCTGTTCGCACGGATCGGCGCGCTGCTCGATGTCGATGCCGTGGACGACGGCAAGGCCTGGCATCTGGCACCGCGGAAGCGTGCGGGGCGCTGAACTCGCCGCGATGACCCTGATGATTGCGGCGCCGGCCACGGCGTCCGCAGCCGCGCGGTCGCACTTCGACATTCCGGCGGGGCCGCTCCAGCAATCGATCGTCGCCTTTGCCGCGCAGTCGGGGACGACGATCGGCACGGTCGGCCCGATCGGGCAACTGCGCGGCGCGGCGGTCCGCGGCGGCATGCCGCCCGAACGGGCGCTGCGCCGGCTGCTGCAGGGCAGCGGCCTCGGCTTCGAGCGGATCGACGCGAACACATTCCGGCTGATCGCTATCCCGGTGAAGCCCACCGAGCCCAGGCCCGGTGCCGTAACCCAGCCCGCTCCGTCCCTGGCAGCCAGCGAGATCGTCGTGACGGCCAGCAAGCGCGAGACGCGGATCGGCGACTATGCCGGAGCGGTTTCCATCCTCGATCCCGGCAGGGGCATGCTCGCCAGGGCGGCGGCCCGCGGGACCGAGGCGCTGGTCGACAGCGTCGCATCGCTGTCGTCGACCAATTTGGGGCCGGGCCGCAACAAGCTGATCATCCGCGGCATCGCGGACAGCAGCTTCACGGGCCCGAGCCAAGCCGTGGTCGGCCAATATCTCAATGACATACGCCTCAACTATAATGCGCCCGATCCCGACCTGAGTCTTTATGACATGGCGCGGGTCGAGGTGCTCGAGGGGCCGCAGGGCACGCTCTACGGCGCGGGGTCGCTGGGCGGCATCGTCAGGCTGGTGCCGAACGCGCCGGACTTCGGGCAGTGGAGCGGCAGCGCCACCGCCGCCTATCTTGCGACACAGGACGGGCGACCCGGAAGCGAGCTTTCCGGCATGGTCAACCTGCCGCTGTTCGACGACCGCGCCGCCTTGCGCCTGGTCGGCTACCGCGCGGTCGCCGGCGGTTATATCGACGACATTCAACGCGGTCTGCGCGATGTGAACCGTTCGCAGATCAAGGGTGGTCGCGTCACCCTGCGCGCAAGGATCGGCGACAGCTGGACGCTCGATGTCGGCGGGCTGGTGCAGGACATCTACAGCGCCGACGGCCAATATGCCGAGCGTGGATTGCCGCCTTATCGGCGGTCGAGCGCGATCGCCCAGCCATTCGATAACGACTATCGGCTCGGCTATGCGACGCTGTCGCGGCACTGGGCGGGGCTGCAGCTCGTCTCCGCCACCGGGATCGTCAGTCACGACGTGCGCGAGCGGTTCGACGCCACCGGCTTTCCGGCGGCCCTGCCCAGCGCGTTCGACCAGAGGAACAAGATCACTCTCATCTCCAACGAAACCCGCCTGTCCCACCGCGAAAAGGACGGCACGGGATGGCTGTTGGGCACGAGCTTCATCAGCAATGGCGAGAAGCTCAGCCGCACGCTCGGGCCGGTCGGCGCGACGATGCGGATCGCCGGCGTCCATAACAGCCTGACCGGCGGCGCGCTCTATGGCGAGACCACCTTCGGCATCGCGCCGCGCGTCCAGCTCACCGCCGGCGGGCGCTTGGCCTTCAGCCACCTCGCCGGCGAACTGCTCGATCTGCCCAGGAACAGCGGCGACGAACGCAATCGCAACGAGGCAAGTATCTTGCCGCTGCTCGCGGTCGCCTGGCGGCCAAGCGGCCGGCTGACCGCCTATGCCCGCTATCAGGAGGGCTATCGCGGCGGCGGCCTCTCGGTCGCCGCCGCGGGCACCGGCATCGTTTCGCAGCGGTTCAAGGGCGACAGCATCGCCACCTTCGAGGCGGGCCTGCGGCTAGGGGATCCCGCGAGCGACTATTTCAGCGGTGCGCTCGGCCTGATCTATGCCCATTGGGAGAATATCCAGGCCGATCTGGTGGATTCGAGCGGTCTTCCCTACACCGCGAACATCGGCAACGGCCAGACCGTCGGCTTCGAGGCCAAGCTTGGCTGGAGGCCCGCGGCGGGGCTGAACATCGAAGCCGGCCTGTTCGTCAACGACAGCGACCTCACCAGCCCCGCCCCGGGCTTTTCGGCCTCGCGGCATGCCGAGCTGCCGGATGTCGCACGGCTCGGCGCGCGCACGGCGCTGGACTACGCTACCCGGCTGCGCGGGGACATCGCCTTGTCGCTGAACGCCTCGTTCCGCTATTTTGGCCATTCGCGCCTGGGCATCGGAAACGGACTCGATATTGTGCAGGGCGGCTACACCGATACTGCGCTCGGCGTGCGGATCGGCAGCGACAAAGCGGGCCTGTCGCTCGACGCGACCAACCTGCTCGATGCCCATGGCAACCGCTTCTCGCTGGGCAACCCGTTCGGCGTCATGCAGGGGCGCCAGATCACCCCGCTGCGGCCACGCACGATAAGGTTCGCGATCGATGGACATTTCTGAGCCTTCGACTTCGCGCCGCATGCTGGCATCGATTCACGATGTCGGCCCGCGTTTTTCCGATGCGGTGGATCGCCTCGCCGATCGGCTTTCGGACAAGCTCGGCGGGCCACGTTTCGCCCTGCTCGTCGTGCCCGACCATTGGGGCGAGGCGCCGATCGCGCGGGACGCCGCCTTCCACCGGCGCCTGCGCGACTGGCATGCGAATGGCGCCGAGATCTTCGTCCATGGCTGGTTCCACCGCGACGACAGCACGCATCGTGGCGCGACCGCCTTCAAGGCGCGCCACATGACCGCGCGCGAAGGCGAATTCCTCGGCCTCGGCCACGACGCCGCGCTCGCCCGCATGACCGCGGGCAAGGCGTTGATCGAGGATATCATCGGCGCTCCGGTGGCCGGCTTCGTGGCGCCGGCCTGGCTCTATGGAGCCGGTGCCCGCAGCGCGCTGGCCGAGGCGGGTTTCGCCCTGGCCGAAGATCATCTGCGGATATGGTCTCCGCTCGACGGCCGGGTGCTGGCGCGCGGGCCGGTCGTCACCTGGGCCAGCCGCAGCCCGCGCCGGATCGCGAGTTCGCGCCTTTTTGCGGCACTCGCGCGGCATGCCCTCTCCGGCGCCGAAATCGTCCGCGTCGCCGTGCATCCCGGCGACGCCGCGATACCCACGCTCCTGGCCAGCATCGACGCGACGCTCGCCGCGCTGATGCGCAATCGCATAGCGGGGCGATATGCCGATCTCCTGCAACGCTGATGACACAACAATAATCTAGGGCTGCGGTGCGGGTCCATCGACCCGGTGCCGTCCATCGCTGGACAGGGCGAATGGGAGATCCCTCACGGTGTCTGCAGAAGCGCTTGCAATTTCATCCCGCCTACCACCCCTTCCCCTTCCCGATCGGCGCTGGCAAAAATGGCTGTCAGCCGCGATATCGCTGGCGCTGCTCGCGACGATCGCGAGCCAGCTCGACAAGATCGGCATGGTCCGGCTGCGCAACGACCTTCCGGCGGCACCGGCGTTCTGGTGCGCTCTGGGCGCCTATTATCTCGCTTTGCCGGCATCCGAGTGGCTGATCTACCGCCGGTTGTGGAAGCTGCCGGCGGCTGGTTTCGCCGCCCTGCTCCGTAAGCTGGTGAGCAACGAGGTACTGCTCGGCTATAGCGGCGAGCTCGCCTTCTACGGTTGGGCTCGTGCGCGTTCGGGGCTCAGCTCGGCCCCGTTCGGCGCGATCAAGGATGTCAGCGTTACATCGGCATTGGCGGGCAATGTCGCTACGCTCGCCATGGTCGTCGCCGCCTGGCCCTATCTGGGCGCCCTGCACCTGCCGATATCGCGCAACGAGCTGGTCGGCTCGATCGCGGCGGTGCTCGCGATCACCGCCGCGATCGGCCTGCTCCGCGGCAGGATATTCTCGCTGCCGGGCCGGGATCTGCGCTTCATCACGGCTATGCATCTCGCCCGGCTGGCGACGACCACGCTGTTGTCGATCCTGCTGTGGCATGTCGGCGTGCCCGGCATCGCCCTGTCGAGCCTGGTGGTGCTTGGCGCCCTGCAACTGCTGGTCACCCGGTTGCCGCTGGTGCCCAACAAGGACCTTGTGTTCGCGGCTACGACGATCCTGCTGGTGGGCGGCGACAGCCGGATCGGCGCACTGGTCGCCCTGATTGCCGCCCTGATCCTCGCCACGCACCTGGTCGTCGGCGCCGCCCTGGCCGGCGCCGATCTGCTCGAGACCGCGAAGACTTCATGATCGCGGCGACATTGGCGGCGATGACCATGATCGCATCGACTCCGTCGCTGGGCACCGCAGAGGGCCGCTGTCGTTCGCCCGAGCCCGGCCCCGCCTTCGAGGTCGTGGTCACGGGGCTGAAGGATCGCAGCGGCGAACTGCGCCTCGAACTCTATCCCGACAATGACGCTGACTTCCTGGCCGACGACAACAAGCTGCTCGCCACTGGCAAGACATTCGCCCGCGTCGTCGGCGCGCCTCCCGCGGCAGGTGTCGTGGAGTTGTGCATCAGGGCGCCGCGTCCCGGACGCTATGCGCTGATGCTCCTCCACAATCGCAACGCAGGCCGCAAATTCGACCTGAGAACTGACGGCGTCGGCTTCGCGGGCAATCCCCGGCTGAGCTGGTCGAAGCCGAAGGCGGCGAGCGCCGCCGCCGTCGCTGGCCCGGGTGTTACCCGGCTCAGCATCATTCCCAACTATTGGCACGGCCTGTCGATGCGGCCTGTGGAGGTCCCATGAAAATCGTCGATGTCTGCGCCTTTTACACGCCCGAAGGCGGCGGCGTACGGACCTATGTCGAACAGAAGCTGCAGGCCGGGGCGGCCGCGGGGCATGAGATCGTGATCATCGCTCCCGGTGCGACGGACGGCGTCGAGCACCGCCGTGGCGGGGGCAGGATCGTCTATATCGCGTCCCCGACGCTGCCGCTCGATCGCCGCTACCGCTACTTCGCCGATCCCGATCGCGTACATCGGCTGCTCGACGCCGAGCGGCCCGACATGGTGGAGGCATCCTCGCCATGGCGCACGGCGTCCATCGTCGCCGGCTGGCGGGGCACTGCGCCCCGCGCACTGATCATGCATGCCGATCCCCTGGCGGCCTATCCCTATCGCTGGTTCGGCGGGATCGCCCGGCGCACCGCCATCGACCGCCAGTTCCAATGGTTCTGGAACCATCTGCGCCGCTCCGCCGCAGCCTGCGACATGGTGGTCAGCGCCAATGACAGCCTGTCGCGCCGGCTTCGCCTGGGCGGGCTGCCGTCGGTGGAGACGATCCCGATGGGAACCGATCCGGGCCTGTTCTCGCCGTCGCTGCGCGATCCGGCGATCCGGCGGGACCTGCTGGGGCGATGCGACCTCGACGAGGATGCCCTGCTGCTGCTCGGCATCGGCCGCCATGCCGCGGAGAAGCGCTGGCCGATGGTGATCGACGCCTGCCTGCGCGCCGGGATGCAACGCAGGATCGGGCTGGTGCTGATCGGCGAAGGCCGCGATCGGGACAGGGTGTTGCGCTACGCCGGCGCGAGCCCGCACGTCCATCTGCTTGCGCCGATCCGTGATCGCCCGCTGCTGGCGCGGGTGATGGCCAGCGGCGATGCCCTGATCCACGGCTGCGAATGCGAGACTTACGGCCTGGTCGCGGCGGAAGCCGCCGGCTCGGGCCTGCCGCTGGTGGTGCCGTCGGAAGGCGGTGCCTCCGACCTTGCCAGGCCCGAGACATCCGAAACCTACCTGCCCGGGGATATGCGCGATGCGGCGCGCGCGATCCTGCGGCTGGCGGCGCGAGACCAGGCTGAGCTTCGCCGCGCCGCCGCGCTGGCGGCAGGCCGGATCGGAACGATGGACCAGCATTTTGAGCGGTTGTTCGCCGCTTATGCGGGCCTCCGCCGCATCAGCCGTCGTTTCGCCGCATGATCGCGGTGCCGGCCCGCGCCAACCACATCCTGATCATTCTGCACGACTTTTCGACGGGGGGAACCGAACGCGTCGCGATCCGCATGGCCAGCCGCTGGGCGAAGGCCGGGCGGCGGGTGACGATCCTGTGCGGCACGCACGACGGCCAGCTGCGCTCGCTGGTGGATCGCTCGATCGACGTCGTGGCGGTGCAGCCCGAGATCCGCCGCGGCCTGTTCTCCCGCTGGAGCCTGGCCGTCGCCTTTGCTCCACAGGTCCGCGCGCTGCGGCCCGACCTTATCTTCGTGCCCGGCAATTTTCACCTTGCGGTCGCCAGCCGCCTCGCCGGTCTGCTCGGCGAAGACCGCCCGCCGATGATCTGCAAGCTCAGCAATCCGCTGCATCGCGCCGGTCGCGGGCCTGCGCGGCAATGGCTGTTCGAGCGGGTCGCGCGGTGGCTGGCCGCACCGCTGGACGGCTTTGTCGCGATGTCGGAAAGCCTGCATGCCGAAGCAACGCGCATTCTTGGGGAGCCTTGGATCGGCATGGTCGCCGAACCCATATTGGACGATGCGCCGGTCGCGTCGAGCGCCGCCGAGGCGAAGGACGTGCGGCCGCTGATCCTGTGCATCGGACGGTTGGTCAGGCAGAAGAACTTCATCCTCGCCATCCGCGCCTTCGCGGTCGTCGCCGCCCATCGCAACGCGCGGCTCCTGATCCTCGGCGAGGGCGATCAGCGCGCCGCGCTTCAGCGCGAGATCGAGCTTTCGGGCCTGTCCGACCGGATCGAGCTCGCGGGCCACGTCGCCGACGTCCGGCCCGCGCTCGCCCGTGCCGCCATGCTGCTGATCAGTTCCGATTTCGAGGGCTATCCGGCCGTCGCGATCGAGGCGCTCGCCGCGCGCCGGCCGATCGTCGCCACGCGATGCTCGCCGGCGATCGACGAGATCATGCTGCATCCGTCGTTCGGCCGGATCGTCGATGCAGATCCCTTGAGCATCGCCGAAGCCGTCACGGCCATGCTCGATACGCCGCCGCCGGACGAGGCCGCGCTGGCTCAGCTGCTGGATCGCCACCGCCTGGGCAGCGCATCGGCGCAATATCTCGAGCTGTTCGACCATATGGTGCGAAGATGGTCCGCAGGGTCGGCTAGAGTGCGCTCATCCGCTGCAATATCTCCTGCCCCCGCGCAGTGAAGGCTTCGCGGCTATAGCGAGCGCGCACGCGCCGTCGCGCAGCGTCGCCCAGCGAACCTAGCATCTCCGGATAGAGCAGCATGTGGCGCAATGCTCTGGCGAGCGCGCCGGCATCGCCCGGCGGGACCAGCACGCCGCAGCAATTGTCGACGCTGTACTGCATCTCGCCGACCGCCGAGGCGATGACGCCGACACCCGCCTGCATCGCCTCGTGCGCCGCGATGCAGAAGCCCTCCGCCCGCGATGGCTGGAGATAAAGATGCAGCCCGGCCAGGAAATGCGGGGGACGCTGCGTAAAACCGGCAAGCCTGATGTTGGCCAGCCCTCCATCGGCGATTGCCGCCTCCAACGCCGCATGCTGCGCGCCCTCGCCGGCTATGACGATCTCGAACGGCATCGGCGCCGAGAAGCCCTCGGCCTTCAGGATAGCCAGTGCCGCGACCAGAACGTCATAGCCCTTGTTGGGGTGAAGCCGGCCGAGGCTGCCGATCCGGATCACTTGCCCAGGCTGCCAGGGCGGAGCCTGTGGCGCGTCGGGATCGGCCGAGAAGATCGGCCAGCACATCAGCCGATCCGGATCGACCTTCAACCGTCTCGCCGTCAGCTCGGTCACGCATTCCGAGTCCCCCACCCAAAGCGATGGCAGCCGCCGCATCAGCCGGAGCATCCGCTCATTGGCCGGCCTGAGATGGGCATTATGCTGCCAACTTATCACCGGCAGGTGCCGCCGCAGGCCCACCACCTGTCCGATCAGCGTCGCCCGCGTCAGCGATGTCCAGATATGGGTCGCACGCCAGTCGCGCACCTGCCCGTCGAGCCAGTGGAAGGCGGCGAGATGATCGTCTTCGCCACCCGGACGGACGGCGACATCGAGCCCCGCCGAGAGCAGCGGAGGCAGCGCCAGCCGGTTGCGCGGCGTCAGCGCCAGCACCCGGAGCGCGGCGCCCTGCGATTGCAGCACCTGCGCCACGGCGCGCAGCGGTGTTGCGGCCCCCCCGCCCTCCATGGAATTGATGGCATAGGCGATGCGCATCAGGCGTAGGCGCGTTGGCCGGGCGTCGTGTCGAGGAAAACTGCCGCGCGGCCGAGCAGCGCGGCAACCGCACGCGCCGCGCGGTGCGACGAGGGCTCGGCGCTAAGGTCGAAACTATGGTCGAACAGCTGTCGCTGGATCGGCTCGTAGCGGGCGGCATGCTCAGTCCGCGCCAGTTCCAGCTTTTCTCCGAAACGGGCCAGCTCCTTTACGACCGGCCCCGCGCGCCAATGCAGGAAGTTGGGATCATCCTCGCTGCCGGTCCCCTGCGCATCCAGGAAAAGACAGGGCCGGGGCCGCAGGAGGAATTCATAGACCTGACTGCTCACGTCGCCGAGGTAGATGTCGGCGCGATTGGTGTAGGTCATTGTCGTCGACAGCCGGCTTCCGAGATCGATGTGGATGTTGGGCGCCCGCAGATAGCGCTCGTCGATATGGCCCGGCCGGCTGATGCGCAGCCGGTCCACCGTCAGCACGAAGGGCCGCTCGAACAGCATCACATGCGGGGCGAAGATCAGATGATAGTCGTCATGCGCGACGAACCAGTCGAGGATCTGCCGGCCCCAGCGATACCAGGAGGACAGGTGTGGCGAAACATGCGGGTTGTAGAGGACGATCGGCCGCCCGTCGTTGCACATGGGATGCACCGCGGGGCGCGGATCGATCAGGTCGAATTTGGGATAGCCGACCACGGTGATGCGGTCCTCGGCCAGGCCGGTCTCGCGGATCAGCCGCTCGCGGATCTTGCTGCCCGATACGAGCACATGATCGAACAGCGCGCTGGCCTTGTCGAACCCGATCGCGCGATCGCCGGCGCCGTGGCGCGTGTGGATGATCTTCAGGTCGGCCAAGCCATGGCGGGTCTTGAGCACCAGCGAGGTCTTCTCGGCAACGACGAGCGCGTCCAGTGACCTGAAGAAGTCAAGATTGTCGCCGTATATCAGCAATTTGGTCGCCGGCAACATCGTTTCGAGCGCATGCGCGACGCGGATCGCGGCGCGGCTTTTGAGGCCAAGCTCGACGAGCCGGATCGAGCGTCCGATCGCGCTTCCGCCCAGCCGCACGACTTCGGCGGTCAGGCGGCTATTGGTGGTCGCCACGATAATCTCGAGATCGACACCCGCCTGGCTGAGCGCCAGCGCGATCGGCAGGCTGTGCGCAATCTGGTGAACCTGATCGTGATTGAAGAGAAATCCCACCCGCATGATGGCTCTGACGCCACCGCATCCTCAAACCCGCATCATGATGTCCAAACTAGTGAAACGTCGGTTGATCAATCCTGGCACCCAGCGCACTGATGGAGACGGCGCGACCACAGTCACGCAAGGCCTCATCAACAAAAAGGACATGAACTGAGCGCAACGAAGCTGCGGGAACGGAGCGCCAGTGGCGTCACCGGCCGTTCAGGGTGACTGGACAGGCGACGTGCAAGCCGGAGGCAGCATGCTGCTTGGTGGGGGCGTTGCTTACGGCCTCAAGCAGCTCATTCACGAAGAGCGGCCCGATCATAGCGATCGCAAGAGCTTCCCGTCGGCTCATACAGCCGAGGCTTTTGCCGCCGCAGCGACGCCCGAAAATCGGTACGGCTGGGAAGCGGGGCTTCCCGCGCTGGCGGTGGCCACGCTGGTGGGCGTCGCGCGCGTCGAAGCGCGCAAACACCATTGGTACGATGCCGTAGCGGGCGCGGCGATTGACGCTGGAAGCGGTTTCCTGCTCACCTCGGCCAGGAACGGCACAGTGCGGCTCGTCCCCTGGGCGGACGCGGGCGGTGGGGGCCTGGCTCTCGCGGCGATCGGTCGCCATCAGATCAACAGACTCCCCATTGACACCCGTGCTAGCGAATGTCCTGACCATGCCCTCTCAAAGGGACACAAAATGGGCCTATTCTCTCGCCCAGCGATGGCCGAAGCGCTCCGGCTTGCCGGGCGAAGGGGGGCATCCAGCTCAGCGCTGTGATCGCCGAGGAGGCGACAACCTAATCTTTTAGGATTAGAATGCGATTGAGGATCATAAGCATCCGGGACGAAGTGACCTTCCGTCGACTCGTGTATCTCATCAGTCCGATTCAATAACATTTGGAACACTTCCTAGGTTTTAATCGCGGAGAGGATGATGGAGGTCTTAGAACGATTGGCGCGATCTGCAGACAAGGTGCAAATGCTGATCGATCATTTTGAGATAAGGGAAGTGATCGAGTCCTATGTTCATGCCTGCGATCGCGCCGACGTCGATGCGGTCATAGACGTCTACGCAGAGGAAAGTTGGGACGATCACGGTCACATGAAGGCGCGTGGACATGATTATGCTCGAACGGTCACGGACGCCTTGTTGACGAAATGGGATAGCTGCAACCACCTTCTTGGCCAATCCCGCATCAAGGTGTCGGGCGACACGGCCGGCGCGGAAACTTTGTTTTACGCGACGCAGACGCGGCACGAGGATGGCGTTGAGATGCTCGACCAGCAACTGGGTCGCTATATCGATCGGCTGGAACGGATAGACGGCCGATGGTCGTTCATTCATCGCCGCTGCATTCAGGAATGGATGTCGAGTCGGCCGCTTGGCGGAAGTATTGTCGATATCGCGGACTATTTGCGCGGTCAGCGGTCTGAAAGCGACCTGTCCTATGAGGTGCTCGGCCTCAGCAAGGGTTGTTCTCGAATAACGCGGTGAAACGTCAGCATGACGGGCGACAAAGCGATCGTCGATAAATCGAATCGCCGCTCACCACTGTAGAGATGCCTCTCGATGAGATCGCCGTCGCCGGCCGATGGCATTGTCCTGCCGTCCGATTAGCTATTGTATGGTGTCGTACCGCCCACGACCCAAGGGGGCCAAGCTGTTTGCAACCCGGTTCACCAGCTCCGAACGGTTTTTAGAGTTTGTCTTAGAGAACATCGACCGCAGATGAGTGCGTGCAGTGTTATGAGCTATCTTCAATTCATTCTCGATTGATTCCATTCTCATGCTATTTGCGAGACGGAACGCGATATTGGCCTCTGTTCTTGTGAAAGAGAATTTTTTCTGAAGGAAGGCCACATCGCAATCGTCCAGCGCCTCGCTTAACTTTAGAAAAATGATCGCCAGTCTATCTACGCAGCCGGTAGAGTTCAGCTTTATCTCGCGTGAGCGGATGATGATATTCATGGAGCCGTTCGCTGATCGCAAATTCATGGCGTGGGAAAATGCGGACCCATGGACGCTTAACGCCTCCCTGATGGATGAAAGCAGTTCGCTCCTATCCATGTCATTGGTGGCGTGTATCTGATCCCCTCTCGCCTTGAAGAAATCGCCGGCCTCTTCCAATCGTCTCGCGACGCTATTGAGCATGACCGGTGGCTGATCATGTCTCACTAGCACGACGCCAATGCCGAGTTGATCAAGAGCGTCGACATGGAGGTCTTTCTGCATCCGAATTTCAGCAAGCTCACCACGCAAGGCTATGGCGCGCCGAAAATGCCCTGCGACCATCCCGAGCAAGGTTTTGTCCCTTTCTGAAAAGGGCTTGGCGCTGGATCCACGACTGCAGTGCAGGGTGTATTCAGCCTGGTCCATGATGGCAACGAAGCCGCAAATGGTCCTGCCTATGTCGCAGCGGCGCAAATGCGCGACGATCTCTGGTCGCAACGACTGACTATGCCAGTCGATCACCCGGATCTCATTTTCGTGTACGCCCGCAACGGGCAGGAGGTCATAGGGGCTGAATTGATCCCAGGATGCGATCATCTCTTCCGACAGGTTCGGCGCAGCGATGTGCAGATAATTACGCGATGCACGACCCAATATCGTAGCCCGCAAGATAGCGGTGTCGACGTTCATCGCCTGACGCACCGCTTCTAACGCCTTTTCCCATCCCACGGGGCTCTTTATGCCATCATAGATAGCAGAGAGTAACAGATTCGATGTCTCGAACGCTTCAATGTCGGAGACCATCTCTCTTCCTCGGATTATATTTTCGTGAAGTTCATCAATTGCGCCGTACTATGTCAAGACGCTTCGAGTGAAGGTTTCGCTAAGCCGCCGGTCGCATAGGCCCGGGACTGGTGCTGCAACTCGCGACGTGGTCGCCAGCCCAGTCCAATGATGATGCGACCGTCGGAGCCCCTGGCGTTTCGAGTTCACTCAATCCGGCTCACGTATCCGTCGATCTCCTGGTCGTCGCTCGGCAGATCAGTCGCCCAGCTGGCGATATTGCTGGTTCTGAAGCGTCGTGTAGCCGCCCTCGACCGCGAGACAATGGCCGGTCACGAAACTCGCGCTGTCGCTGCACAGCCACAGAGCGGCGTTCGCGACCTCGTCGACGGTGCCGAAGCGGCGCATCGGACTATCCGCCGAAAGCGCCGCGAGTTCCTCCGGCGTGGAGCCCGACCAGGCATCGGTCATGATCGCGCCGATCAGGATCGAATTCACGCGGATATTGTCCCCGACCGCTTCGGAAGCGGCGGCGCGCGAAATGGCGACCACACCCGCCTTCGCCGCGCAATAGGCGCTCATCCCGACGAGGCCGATGACCGCCGCCGCCGAAGCCATGTTGACGATCGCGCCGCCGCCCGAACCGCGGATCGCCGGGATCTGATGCTTGAGTCCGTGGAAGGTGGAACCGAGGTTGCGCGCGATCTCCAGTTCCCACGCCTCGGCCGAAAGGCTCTCCAGCATGACGTAGGCGCCTTCGCCCGCATTGTTGATCGCGTAATGGAGCGCTCCGTAGCGGTCGAGCGCTGCCGCCGTCAGCGCCGCCATATCCTCCGGCTTGGTGACGTCGGCGGACCGGAAAAAGGCCTTACCGCCTGCCGCTTCGACCAGGGCCACGGTTTCCGCGCCTTCCTTCTCGCGCCGGCCGGTGACGACGACGCTGGCGCCGGCGCGTCCGAACATCACCGCCGTCGCGCGGCCGATCCCGCTCGTCGAGCCGGTGACGAGCGCCACTTTGCCGCTGAAATCGAATGTAACCTGTCTCGTCATGTCAGCCCTTTCCCTCGACCACGATCTGTCGTGGCCGCTCGCCCGTCAGCAAGGTCCGCAGATTGAAGTGGACCAGTTCGTTGAGCGCGTTGCGCGCTTCGTGGGTCATGCCGCCCACGTGCGGGCTGAGCACGAGGTTCGGCACGTCCGTCCAGCGCGCCGGATCGGTCGGCTCGTTCATGAAGACATCGAGTCCCGCGCCGCCGAGGCGGCCGCTCTGGAGCGCGTCGATCAACGCATCCTCGTCGACCATGAAGCCGCGCGCGATGTTTACGAACAGCCCGTCCGGTCCGATCGCATCGATGACCCGCGCGTCGATCAGCTTGGCCGTATCCGCGCCGCTCCGCGCGCAAAGGACGAGGATATCGCACCATTGCGCGAGCGCGTGGAGGCTCTCATGCCGACGCCAAGGCACATCCTTCGGATTGGGGCCCCACCAGCCTATCTCGCGGCAGAGCGCGTTCAGCCCCTCGGCCACCGAATGCCCGATCGGGCCGAGTCCGACGATGCCGACCCGATCCGCGCGGAGCGAGCGGCGAAAGCCCGGCCAGCCCGCATGCCACGCGCCGCTGCGCACATGTTGATCATTGCGTAAGATCTGGTGCCGCGCGGCCATCGTCAGCCCCACCGCATAGCTTGCCACATCGCCGCTATGAGTGTCGCCGCCCGAGGTGACCGTGATGCCCCGCGCGCGCGCTGCCTCGAGGTCGACACCCTCGATCCCCGCCGACGGCGACACCATCAGGGTCAGATTGGGCAGACGGTCCATCAATTCCACCGGCACATGATTGTGCCCCGCGAACATGATCGCGCGAATGCGCTCGCGCTCGCGCATCACTGCCGCCTCATCATCCAGCCCGACGATGACGAATTCGTCCGCGAGCGGCGCCAGCATGTCGACAGCGCGGGGTTCCGTCAGCAGGACCGCAGGTTTCCCGGTTCCAGACATGCATCCTCCCTCTCGTTTCCGCGGAATATTATGGGTGTGATCACGTACGGATATGTTCAAGCGGACGATTGGCGCGCATTTCGCGTCCGAAGGGATGTGGCCTCGGCGGCCCTGCATGATAGGCAATTCCCGACGAAACGGGCGAAGGGTGATGGGGATGGCGCGACGCGAAGTGGGCCGGGCGGCTGAGGATGGCAGCGGTCCGGCGATAGGGCTTCCCGGTTCGCCCGGCGGCGGCGCTGTTCTCGTCCGCTGGCTCTACGCTTTTGTGTTGGGCGCGATCGCCATGGCCCTCCTGTTCGGCGGTTTCCGTCTCGTCGCGCTCGGCGGAAGCCTTTATTATCTGCTCGCCGGATGTGCGCTGGCCTGTTCGGCAGGGCTGATCGCGGCGGGACGCCGAATGGGTCTCACCCTCTACTGGCTGTTGTCGATCGCGACCGCCGCGTGGGCGGTCGCGGAGGTGGGACTGGACGGATGGGCATTGCTGCCACGGATCGGCGCGTGGATCGGGCTGGGCATGGGGATGACCGTGCCGCTGTTCCGACGCAGCCTGAAGGGGGGCACGCTGGCGAAACGCGCCTGGCTGCTGCTGTTCGCTGCGGCACTGCTCGCGGGATATGCGGTTCATGCGGTACTGCCGATGCCGGTCGATCCTCGCTTTCAGGCAGGAACCGCGCCGTTTCCCGACATGCGGGCGAGCGGTGCGGTATCGCAAGGAGGCGAGTGGCGGAGTTGGGGCCATGACGAGGGCGGCACCCGCTACAGTCCGCTGACCCAGATCACCCCCGCTAATGTCGGCGATCTGAAACCGGTGTGGTCGGCATCGATCGCCACCGGGCCGGCCGGCGATACCGGCGGGCTGGAGGTCACGCCACTCATCGTCGGCGACACCCTTTACGCCTGCAACGCCGCCGGAGAGATCTTCGCCCTCGATGCCGAAAACGGGCACGGCCGCTGGCGGGCGTCGATCGGCGATGGGCACGCGCGGACTTGCCGCGGCGTGGCCTATTTCGCCGCGCCGCGAGCCGTCGGCCCTTGCGCCAGGCGAATCATTGCGGCTGGCGGCGCGGCTCTCCTCGTGGCGCTGGATGCGGAGACCGGCCGGCGCTGCGCGGGTTTCGGCGACGGCGGAGAGGTGAATCTGCTCGCCGGCCTGAGTGCGGCGCCGAAGGGCTATTATCAGGTGACGTCGGCCCCCGCGATCGTCCGCGGTAGGATCGTGCTGGGCGGATGGGTTTCCGATGGCCAATATGTGGGGGAGCCATCGGGCGTGATCCGGGCCTTCGACGCGATCACGGGCAAGATGGCATGGGCCTGGGACATGGGCCGGCCGGATCGCAGCGGCCTGCCGCCGCCTGGCGAAACCTACACGCGCGGTACACCCAACAGCTGGGCGCCGATCAGTTCCGACGAAGCCTTGGGCCTCGTCTTCCTGCCGACAGGCAACGCCACGCCGGATTATTTCGGCGGCCATCGCCGGGCGATCGACGACCGGTATTCCAGCTCCGTCGTCGCGCTCGACATCGTCACCGGCAAACCGCGCTGGTCGTTCCAGACGACGCATCACGACCTGTGGGATTATGACGTGCCCGCACAGCCGATTGTCATCGACCTACCGGGAACGGGTGGCGCTATTCAAAAGGCGATCGTCCAGGTGACGAAGCGCGGCGAGATCTTCGTGATGGATCGCCTGACCGGGCAGCCGCTGCGGCGCGTCGAGGAGCGGCCCGTGCCGCAGGCGGGCGCGGTTCCGGAGGAACGGCTGGCCCGGACGCAACCCTTTTCGGTGGAGATGCCATCCTTTCGCGGCGCCGACCTGCGCGAAGCGGACATGTGGGGCCTGACACCCCTGGACCAACTATACTGCCGCATCCTCTATCGCGAATCTCGCTATGAGGGCACGATGACGCCGCCCGGCCTGGAACCGTGGCTCAATTCGCCCGGCACCATCGGGGGCATGGATTGGAGCGGAGCGGCGATCGACGTCCGGCGCAGCGTGATGATCGTCAACAGCAATGCGTTCATCTACCGCAATCGACTGGTCCGAAGGCTGGAGGCGGAGCGACGGGGTTTCAAGCCGCTGGGCGAAAATGGCGGCGGATCGGACGTCGAGGGCGGCGTGCCGCAGATCGGCACTCCTTATGGAGCGATCATCGGCCCGTTCCTCTCGCCGCTCGGCGTGCCCTGCCAGGCGCCCCCCTATGGCCGGCTCAGCGCGGTGGACCTAGTGTCGGGCAAGCTGATCTGGTCGCGGCCTCTCGGTGCGGCGAGCGGGAGCGGCCCGCTCGGCTACCATAGCCACATTCCCTTCACCCTCGGCACGCTCATGGTCGGCGGGCCGACCGTGACTGCATCCGGGCTGGTCTTTATCGCCGGCACGCAGGACAGCCGGTTGCGCGCGATCGACGTCAGCAGCGGGCGCGAGCTGTGGCATGCCATGCTGCCGCGCAACGCCTTCGCCGTTCCGACCGTCTATCGCGGGGCGCGGACGGGGCGGCAATATGTCGTCGTCGCGGCGGGCGGCCTCAAGGCCCTCGGCGGGAACGACAGGGCGGAACTCGTGGCCTACGCGCTCGGCGGGCACGATTCTCACCCGCCTCGTCGCGCTCAATAGGGAGGGGCGGCCGAGGAGGCGCGCGCGGGCTGGTGCATTATCTGCGCCCCGAATTCCAGGACTCCGGCTATCGCGCGCCGGTCGCGGCCACGCTCGACCTACTAGGGGAGGCATCGGCAGCACTAGTCAGCAACATCATTCCGTGGCCGTCGACCTTGACCGAGCAGCTCGGCGCGGTGCAGTCCATACTCGCGACCGCACCCGCGCCGCTTCGCGCAGGAGACATCGCCCGCAGCTTCAAGGGCAGGCGCGCCGCAACGGTCCGTCCGGTGCTCGATGCGCTGGCCGGCCTCGGCATGCCGTGATCAGGGCCAAGTCCGGTCGGACGGGCCGGCTCCCTTATCCTCCGAATGGACGAGGCAGTCGCCGGAAATTCGATTGATGATCCGGGTTGGGAGATTTAAATCGATGGCTCTACAACCTTTTCCCCGCATTTGTCCGACCTGCGAGGCCAGCTGCGGGCTGGTGATCGAAGCCGATCCCGTCAGCGGCGAAGTGGGCCGGGTGTCCGGCGATCCGGCCCACCCGTCGAGCAAGGGCTACGTCTGCCCGAAGTCGCAGGCGATCAAGGCGCTGCGCGACGATCCGGACCGGTTGACCAAGCCGCTGATCCGCGAAGGCGAGGGCTTCCGCGAGGCGAGCTGGGAGGAGGCGCTGGACTTTGCGGGCGCCGGGCTCAGGCGCATCGTGGCTGAACATGGGCCGACCGCGCTGGGCATCTATCTGGGCAACCCCACGGCGCATGTCGCCGCGTTGCAGATGGTCGGCGGCTCGCTGCTCGGGGCCATGCCGGCGCAGCTCACCGGGGCGGCGGCGATCGACAACTTCGCGCGCAACATGGTCGATGCGTATCTCTATGGCGATATCGGCAACGTTCCCGTCCCCGATGTGGACCGCACCGATTTCTTCCTGATCTTCGGCGCAAACCCGCTGGTGTCGCATGGGAGCATGTTCGGTGCCCCCGGCATGCCCGGACGGCTCAAGGCGTTGAAGGCGCGCGGTGGACGGCTGGTGGTGGTCGATCCGCGCCGCACGCCCACCGCCGAGCTGGCCCACGATCACTTCGCCATCCGCCCGGGCACCGACGCGCTGCTGGCGCTGGCGATGATCGACACGCTGTTCCGCGAGGGGCTTGTGCGCTTCGGCCGCATGGACGGGCACGTCTCGGGACTCGAGGAGTTGCGCACCGTCGCGGCGAAGTTCACCGCCGAACGCGTTGCCCCCCTAACCGGCATCGCCGCGGAGCGCATAACGCAGCTCGCGCGCGACTTTGCCGCCGCCGGCAGTGCCGCCGCCTACAGCCGTGTCGGCATCAACACCCAGAGTTTCGGCACTCTCGGTGTCTGGGCGATAGACTGTCTGAACATCCTCACCGGCAACTGCGATGCCGAGGGCGGAGTGTTCTTCCCCGAGGGCAGCCTGCCGGTGTTCACGCACGATCCCTATGTTGGCGATCAGCCGCCTCATGGTCGCTGGCGCTCGCGCGTCTCGGGCGCGGCTGAGCTGGGCGGCACCATGCCCACCCATGCGATGTGGGAGGATATCGAGACGCCGGGCCCCGGCCGGATCCGCGGCATGACGATCATCGCCGGCAATCCCGTGCTGTCCAACCCGAATGCCGGCCGCGTCGCCGCCGCGCTGGACAGCCTGGACTTCCTCGTCGCGGTCGACATCTACCTCAACGAGACTACGCGCTTCGCCGACGTCATTCTGCCGCCCGGTGATCATCTGCGCCACAGCGAGTTCACGCTGATCTGGAACAACTGGATGGTCGAGGACGTGATCTCGTGGTCGCCGCGCATCCTGCCCCCCGATCCGGACGGCCGCACCGACTGGAGCATCATCAATGGTCTTGCCGCGCGCTTCGCCGGCGTCGACGAAGCCGCCTACGACCTGCGCTGCGCGGTGGAATATCTGTCAAGGCAGGCGCCGCAGCTGCCGCGCCTGCCCGCCGGGGCGGACATCGCCGAGCTGCTGGCCCGCGCCGACGGCGAGGACTGGCCCGAACGCATCTTCGATATCCTGTTGCGCGGCGGCAAGAACGGCGACGGCTTCGGCAGCCATCCTGGCGGCCTGTCGCTGGCGCGACTGCGCGAGAGCCCGGCCGGGATTTCCTTCGGGCCCATGTCGCCGGGACGCCTGCCCCGGGCGATCGCCACCCCGGACGGCAAGCTCGCGCTCGCGGCCGCTCCGTTCCTCGCGGACATTCCCCGGCTGGAGCAGGCGATCGACGAGGGCAAGTTCGCGCGCGGCACGCTGCGCCTGATCGGCCGTCGCGAGATGCGCTCCAATAATAGCTGGATGCACAATCTGCGGCCGCTGGTGAAGGGGCCGAAGCGCTGCACCGCGATGATCAACCCGGCCGATGCCACCCGACTCGGCATTGGCGAGGGCGACGAGGTGCGACTGCGCTCGCGCGTCGGCGAGATCACCCTGCCCGCGCGCATCACCAACGAGGTCGGGATCGGCACCGTCTGCGTGCCGCACGGCTGGAGCGAGGCGCAGGACGGTTCCCGGCTGACCCTTGCCCACAGCCTGCACGGCGCCAACTATAATCGCCTGAGCGACGACGCTGCCTTCGACGTGCCGAGCGGCTGCGCAAGCTTCAATGGCACGCCGATCGTCGTCGAGCGGGTGAACCCGGCCGCGGAGCTGCGTGGCGCGGCTTGAGTGCGCCTGCCATGGCGGGCGTCGAGCTTGAAAGGCTGGTCGCCCGGCAGGCGTCCGGGGGCGGGCGGTCGAGTTGGTTCACCGCATGTATGGCGCGTTTCCGCAGCTGGTCAACGCGGCGATGGCGGACGAGGCGGCCGCGATGTGCACCGCCGCCGCCGCCAGCTGTGTGAGTGATCGCGGGATGGGGGCGCCGCTCGTCGACCGCTGGACGGGCAAGCCGATCGATCCCGCCGACTATCGGAATCGCGGAGTGGAATATGTCGCGCACGCCACTGGCCGCAACGATTACTACCCCTCGCCGGAGATGCACGAGGATGCCGTCGTCGCGCTGCTCGGGGCGACGCGGCGGTTCTGACCGCAAGGCCAGCAAATGGAGACAACGCTAACTGTGGCCGGGAACAATGACCGCCCCGTCGAAGAGGGGGCGGTCATGCTGGATCAGACGTCCCATTCCAGAACGAGACGCGCCACGCAATTGACCAGACCGGCCGAATAGCGCGGCGGGTCAAATTCGCTGACGCGGAAATCCGGGATGGCCTTCAACCATTCCTCGATGAAAATCCTCATTTCAAGCAAGGCGAGCAGCTGCCCCGGGCACCGGTGGGGGCCGGCGCCGAAAGCGCTGTTTTCGCCCTCCTTGCGATGAAAGTCGATGTTGTAACCGTCGAGGAAGCGGCGATCATCGATCCCCGCCAGCAAGGTCGATGGGAAAACCTTGTCGCCCTCCTTGAAATGGATCCCCTTGTAATCGAAGTCCCGCGAAAGCGTGCGCGCATTGGTCGCGGGGGCAAAACGCCGTATCATCTCGTACACTGCAGCGGGGATGAGCGACGGATTTTCGATCAGCTCGCGGCGGCTTTCGGGGTTGCGCGCGAGATATTCGGCCATGAAGCCCATGCTGGATGCCACGGTGTCCAGTCCGCCAAATAGCACGACCGTGAGGACGCTGATGACGTCATTCTGCGAAAGCTGCTCGCCCTTGATCTTGGCGTGGACGACGGCGCTGATCAGGTCCGACCCGGGCTGGCCCCGGCGCTGCTCCGTGATCGGCACGATATATTCGATCATCTTGCGATAGGCTTCAGGAACCGCCTCCGGCCCGCCGCGCGTGACCTGCTCGGTCAATTCCAGGAGGTAGGGAGCGTCGTCCATGCTCAGGTCGGCCAGCTGCATGAAGATGGCGATCGGCAGCTTGAGGGCGAAATCCTGCATGAATTCGCAAGTGGCGGCCGACTTGAAGCCTTCGATCAGGCTTATTGCCAGATCGCGGGTAGATTGCTCCAGCTCATTGATCTTGCGGGGGGTGAAGAAGGGATTCACGATGATGCGATAGCCGAGGTGTTCCGGCGGATTCGCTTCCAGCGGCAGAACCCGAATCGGTTTCGCCCCGCCCGGCATGGATATGTCGTGCATCGAGAAGGGGTCATGGTTCCGTTGGACATAGTCGATGTCCTCGAACCGCATGGGCAGCCAATGTCCCCCGTGATACGGCGTCCAGACGAAATCCGGGCTCGTCTGCTGAAGCGTGCGCCATGCGCCGTGCACGTCGTGGTCTCGGCCAGGAGGGGCGAAGATATTGAAATCACGAACACATTCCGGCGGCACATTGTCGGGAACGGGCGCCTTGGTCGCCACAGCGGTCATGATATCCATCCTCCTCCTACATTCGCCCTATCATGCTCCGCTATGAACTTTCGCTGCGGAAGCCATTCGGAGTGACAGGGTTTGACGCGAGCCATGCGGGCACGATAAAGAAACATTTCTTAATCGGCAAGGGCAGAGCAGGATCGTGAAAGTCAGGTTTCGGAACGTAGACGGCGACGTCCGGGAGATCGATGCCAGCGAAGGCACCACGTTGAAGGACGCGGCGCTGCAATCCACGGTCGCCGGCATCATCGGCATGTGTGGCGGCTATGCGAATTGCGCGACCTGCCACGTCTATGTTGACAAGGAATGGATGGACAGGCTGCCGCAGATCGAAGAAGCCGAAGATATCATGCTGGAAGGTACCGTATGCGAGCGGACCCCGCTCAGCCGGCTTACCTGCCAGTTGGTGCTGACGCCTGACCTGGATGGCCTGACGGTGACCCTTCCTGAGCGTCAGATGTAATGCGAAACAGCCGCCGACCCAGAGACGGCCTTATGGGAAATGCAGTGGCACCCAGGAAAGCGGGCGCGCTGTCTCTGTTGGCTGCCGGTGAAAAGCTGTTCGGGCTGCACGGCATCGCTGGCGTGTCGATCAGGCAGGTCAATTCTGCCGCCGGAATGTCCAACAATTCCGCCGTGACTTATCACTTTGGCGACAAGGCCGGTCTCCTGACCGCAATTTGCATGTGGCGGATGCCCCAGCTTCTGGAAGCCGCGAATGCGGAATATGAAAAGATCGTAGCGGAAGACCACCTTGACGACGTCTCCAAGCTGATCGGCGCCCTGCTCCGGCCCTATCTTGCTATCAAGGATGAGGATGGCCGGCATCCCCATGCGGCGTTCATCAATCAGTTGTTGCGCTCTCGGGAGGCGCGCGCCATTCGCACTTCGCTTTACGACGATTCAGATCCCACTTTGCGAATATTGCAACGTCTGGAAGAACTTCATCCCAACGTCCCGAAAGTCTTGCTGCATTACCGCTTGCGCATTATGGGCATGGCGTTCTTCGATGCACTGATCGAATGGGAACGTCAGGACCATGACCTGGAAGTGCTCCGTTTCACCCTGGACGAGCTGATTAATGAGATAGCCAACATGTCGGCAGCCGCCTGTTCGTCGGAGTGAACAGCAATCACACGCAATATCTTGGAAATTCGGAGGAATTAACACATGAACGATGTTGTTGTGGTTACCGGCGTTCGTGGTCTCGGCCTTGCCTGCGCCCGCCGCCTTGGCGTTGGCAAGCAACTCCTGCTGGCGGACAACAACCCCGAGACCCTGGCCCGCACCGCGCAGGAATTCGAGGACGATGGCTACAAGGTGCTGTCCGCCGTGGTCAACGTCGCCGACCCAAATTCCGTGAATGAGCTAGCCGATCTTGTATCCAGAACCGGACGGCTCGCAACCTTGGTGCATACGGCGGGTGTCTCTCCGGGCATGGCGGATTGGGAGACGATCTTCAATGTGAACCTCGTCGGCACCATTCACGTCCTCAACGCTTTCAAGTCGCTGGCGGTACAAGGCACGGTGGCGTTCGTTACCGCCAGCAACGCTGCGTATTACGCTCCGGTCCCGTTGGATATCGAGGAAAAGCTGGCGCTGGCACCGATGGAGGAACTGAAGGCGGTGGTGCAGAGCGTGAGCGGCCACGACACCGGCATCGGGTCATACTGGCTTGCAAAGCGTTCCAATCAGCTCCGCGTGCAAGCGCAAGCCGCCGAGTGGGCTGCCCGGGGGGCGCGTTTGCTCTCGATCAGCCCGGGCATCATTTCGACGCCGATGATCCGTCATGAACGCAAGCAGGGAGCACCTATCGACCAGACCATCGCCAGCCAGCCGATTGCGCGCCTGGGCATCGCCGAGGATATTGCCGCCGCGGTTTGTTGGCTTGCCGGCCCCGAGGCATCCTACATCACCGGCACAGACCTGCTCGTCGATGGGGGCATGCAGGCTTCCCTGCGATGGTCGAAATTGTCGACCGAATATCTGGAAAATTTCAAGACGGATACGAACTCATAGGGTCCGGGCGAGATCCGAGCGCCTGTCGCTGCGCCCCTTCGTCCCGATCCGAATGCCCCCGCTGGTCCTGTCAAAGGGAATAGCCGGCTGGGTTTCGCGCTCGACAAGCCATTCCTCAATGTCTGGCTGTCATAGCCTTTGTCGGCGGCCAACTCGGCCGAAGGCGGCATCCTTCACATGCCGGACCTTTCGCCCTCAGGCCACCGCCACTCGGCAATTCATAGCCGCGGCTGCTGAGAGGAGAATGTCTCCGATATCTGTCGCCTCGCGTCGGATAACCTGACAGCGCCCTTCTGCCCTTTCGCCAATCGGCTTCCGGATGGTCGCGCCGTCACTCCGTTTCTGGTCCGCCGGCTCCCACCTGCGTCGCTGCGGCGCGGGGCGTCCCCAGCGTCGCGGCGAGCAGCCCCGCCACGGCACAGCCCAAGGCGAGCGCGACCAGCGCGGGATCATAACTGCCGAAGCGATCGAACACCTCGCCCGCCATGGCGGAGCCGACGCCGAGGCCTGCGCCGTAGGTTCCCATGATCAGTCCGAACAGGACGCCGTAGCGGCGCAGGCCGAAGTAATGGCTGGTGAGAAACGCGACCACGTCCACCTCCGCCCCCATGCCCAGGCCGATCGCCGCCGCCGCAACCACGGCCATGGTCATGCTGCCGTCGAAGGCCAGCATCAGCAGGCAGGCCACGATCAGCACCGCAAAGGCCAGGGCTGCCACAAATGGTGCGGGCAAGCGGTCAAACAGCAGGCCGGTCGTGATCCGGCCCGTGATCATCATCGGGCCAATGATCAGCGCGGCTGAGGCTGCCCGGGCCGGAACCATGCCCGCATCGATCAGCATCGACTGGAAATGGAGGAGAAAGGTGCCGACCGCTGCGGCCACCAGCAGCAGCGCGATCGCCAGTCGCCAGAAGGTCCCGGTCGAGAGCGCCTGCTTGAGCGACAGGCCCGGCAGGGGTGCGGCGCCGGCGGCGGCAAGGCGTCCCGCCCGCCCCCCGCCCTCGTCACGGAACAGCAGCAGGGTCGGCAAGAACATCAGCAGGCTGGCCGAGACCGCAAGTACCAGGAAGGTACCCCGCAGTCCGGCCCAGTCCAACAGCGAGAGGACAATCGTCGGCATCAGCGAGCTGACGACGCCCGAGCCGGACAGCGCAAGGGCGAGCGCAAGGCCCCGGCTCGCGCGGAAATGCCGTACCACGCCCATGGTCCAGACGACCGGCCCCGAGAAGTTGGAACAGACCGCATAGACCACGCAGGCCACGTACCAGCCCGCCAGCGCAGGGCCGGCCCAGGCGAAGGTGGCGTAGGACAGGCCGAACAGCGGAGCCCCGATCAGCGCCACCCGGCGCGGGCCGAAACGGTCGGCGGCGGCCCCCGCCAGCAGGTTGGTGAGCGGCCCGGCCAAGGTGATGATCGTCACGCCCAGCGCCACCTCCGCCCGCGACCAGCCATAGGCGGCCGTGATCGTGCGCATCATCGTGGCGACCGCCGGATAGTTGATGGAGGCGACGGCGATCCCGATGGTGGCGCACAGCACCAATGGCCAGCCGCTGCGCCATTCCCGCCCTACAGCGCCGGCCGCTGCCTTGCCATGGTTCACCGGGGCTCTCCTGCGATCGTTGCGGACAATGTTGGGGCCGAACTCATGCGAGATCGATCCACCGCCCGGTCTGCCTGGACCGTTCCACCGCCTCGATCACCGCCATGTGCGCAACCCCGTCGTCGAACAGCGCCATGGCCGGATTGGCGTAGCCGCGGTCGCGAATCTTCGCCCCGAAGGCGGCGGACAGCGCGACCTGCTCGGGATAGCCGATGTCCGAGGCGTGCGACCGCTCATAGATCGTGTCTCCCATCGGGTGCAGCGGCGCGGGGGCCTCTGAGACCCGCGGACCAGTGCCGAGTAGCTGCTCGGCGAGATCGGTGGGCACTTCCGGTTCGTGGGCGCCAGTGCGGTCGATCAGCGACAGCGGCGCATAGCCGACCGTGGTGGAAGCGATCGTCGCGTCTGCTCCGGCAATGCGCAGCACGTCGAGAAAGCCGTGGTCGCGCGTGGTGCCCGACATCACGCCTTGGCAGCCGTTGGCCAGCGCAAAGGCGAAGGAATAGCCGTCGTCGGAATCCATGCCCCGGTCAGCCCCCCCATGGGTGCTGCCGGCCACCGCACCGAATTCGCCCAGCGCATAGCGGATGACGTCGATGCCGTGGGCATTGTAGTTGCGCAACCAGCCACCGCCCTCGGCCGCCGACCGCCACCAGGCCGGGATCTGCGGCTCGGGCTCCGCACAAAGGCCGGCGTTGAACAGGGCCTGGACGTGCACCGGCTGCCCGATCCTGCCCTCGGCCACCAGCCGCCGCGTCAGGGCGTTGCGCGCAAACCAGCGGAACTCGTGGGAAATCGCATGGGCCAGGCCGGCTTCGTCAGCCGCGTCGCGCATTTCGCGCGCATGGCCAATGTCGATGGCGAGCGGCTTTTCACACAGCACGTGCTTGCCGGCCGCGATCGCCTTCATCGTGAACGGATGGTGCGTCACTGGCGGGGTGGCGACGATCACGGCGTCCACGTCGCTGTCGATAGCCTCCTCGAACGAAGTCAGCGCCTGGGGAATGCCGAAGTGGCGCGCCCGGGCGGCGGTCTGCTCGGAATTGCGTCCGACCAGCGACTGGATCGTGAACCCCGCGCCCCGCAGCGCCCTGACGTGGAGCGTGCAGCCGATGTTCGTCCCGATGATGGTCGCCTTCAATGGTCGGGTCATGGTCATTCCTCTTTGGTCCAATTCGTAGCGGGGCCGCTCAGAGCCGGTCGAGCAGATCGCCGGTTGCGGCCATGCACCGCCCCAGCCGCGTCGGCGCGTCCTTCCCCGCGGGATGCCCAGCAGCGGGCTCGCCCTCCCCCGGCACCATGCGATGATGGACCGCTTCCTCGAAATAGGCGGCGAAGGGCCACTGCGGCCGCGAGGTTGGTGACGTGCCCCAGGGATGGTGGATGCCCCCCCAGATGTCCTGCAGCTCGCGTAGCCTAGTTATCCACGCGCCGTCCGGCTCCGCACCGAACACGGCGAGATTTTTCACAATGGCCGAGCCCATGCCGCTCCTCGAACCGGTGACGAACGCACGGCGTCGGGCGATACCAAGACCATCCAAACCTCCCCACAGCTTTGATTTCGAACATATCTGTCAGCTGTGCTCGGGGCCGACGTCGTCTGATTGGCCTAGATGCAATGCCGTTCCTTTTGCGATTCTGATGGTTATGAGGATGTCGACCGGATCGCGGCCTTCCTGTCGCGGCGACACTGGACCAGGAGGTCGCGCACCTCGCCTTCCTCGTCAACAGTGCGCAGCAAGGCTCGCCGCCGATCCGCACGACCATCTCGTCGAGGTGCCAGAGAGGTGAGGGCTTCGCAGCCCTGCAGTGGTCGGCTGGAGGCACCGCCGAACTTACCATCCCAGCGCCGCACCGTCTCATAGCTGACCTCCGACGGCCGGCGACATGCGGCATTAGCCGACATGGGCATCTGCCAGCTTCCCGCATTCCATCCTCTGCCGCATATAAGCTCAGGAAAATTACGGCCCATACTCAGCGAGTTCCAGCCGGACGAAGAGCCGATATGGGCTCTATCCACAGCGCCGGCATCTGTTAACCCAAAAACAGCCGGCTGGTGAAGGTCCTGCGCGCGGGGTTGCCGATAACGATGGGCAGCCAGCGGAATAACGAGAACAAACCGTTCTGAGAACAACCCACTATGGGTGCACTATTATTGATCGGCTCCCACCGAGTGGATCGACATCTCATCGGCGTTCCGATCTTCCACGCCAATGTCCACCAACCGTCGAGGAACGGGGCCTCCCGTAGCCCAGTCCAGGAGTTCTGCGACATGCACGACCGGCAAAGCCATCCTGCTGCCGATTTGCAGTTCGCAACCGACATTTCCGGTAGCGACGACATCGGGTGCCAACGCGCGCAGCCGATCTGCTTTTCTGTTCCCCAGCTGCGCGGCGATATCGGGTTGTAGTATGTTGTAGGTTCCAGCCGAGCCGCAGCACAAATGGGCTTCGGTCGGTGTGCTGACATCGAATCCGACCTCGCGCAGCAGGCTGAGGGCGTGTTCGCCCGCCCGCTGGCCATGCTGGATCGAGCAGGCCGCGTGATAGGCAAGCTTCAGCGGCTTGACCCCGACCGCGGGCGGCAACCCGGTTGAGCGCAGTATCTCGCTGACATCCTTTGCCAGCAACGAAATACGGGCAGCCTTGGCGGCATAGGCAGCATCGTCGCGCAGCATGAAGCCATAGTCTTTGATCGTCGTCCCGCAGCCGGATGCGGTGATCACTATCGCATCAAGGGGGCCGTTCTCCAGTTCGCGCGTCCAGGCATCAACATTCCGCCGCGCCGCCGCCTGCCCGTCAGCGTCACGCCCCATGTGATGGACAAGCGCGCCACAACATCCTTCTCCCGATGCGAAGACTACATCGTAACCGGCGCGGTTCAGCAAGCGAACGGTCGCTGCGCGAATCTCGGGACGCAGCACCGGCTCCGCGCAGCCTTGCATCAGGGCGACCCGCCCGCGCCGCTCCCGCGCAGGCGCCGGAGTGGTTGAGGCGGTTGCGGGCAGCCTCGCCGGGGCCATGGCCACCATCGCTGCGAGCGGCTTCAACTGCCCGACCCGACGCATTGCCGGCAAGAACGGCCGGCCAAGTCGTGCCAGCCGGATCGCCAGTCGGAACCGGCCGGGATACGGAAGTACCGCCGCCAACACAGCGCGATACAGGCGGTCCAGGAGCGGGCGACGATATCGTGCCTCAATATAGGCGCGGGCATGATCGACCAGGTGCATGTAATTCACGCCCGAGGGGCATGTCGTCATGCACGCGAGGCAGGACAGGCAGCGGTCAACATGCTTGACCACCTCCGGCGTCGGGACAGCCTCGGTCTCCAGCATGTTCTGGATCAGGTAGATGCGGCCGCGGGGACTATCGAGTTCGTCGCCAAGCAATACATAGGTCGGGCAAGTCGCTGTGCAGAAACCGCAATGCACACATTTACGGATCACGGCTTCGGCAACGGCCGTGGCCGGATCGGCAAGCTGTTCTGCGGTGAAGTCAGTGCGCATCGTTATCGTCCAGAAAGCGGCCGGTCTCGAATATCCCGGCGGGATCGAACGCTCGGCGAACACGGGCTTCGAGCGCGGCGACGCCTGGCATGCGAGGATGCTGCATCGGCAACGTGTTGCGCAGGGCATCGGGCGCACGGACCAGCGTGGCATGACCGCCAACCGCCTCCGCGGCCTGCCGCACCAGCCCCGGATTGCCGTCAAAGCCCAACCACACGAGGCCGCCGGCCCAGTCGAACAGCCAGCTGGCGCCGAGCGGAGCGAAGTGATCGACCAGTGCGGGACCACTCGATGGCGCCACATTGATTTTCCAAAGCACCGGCGCGTCGCGCAATGGCCGCACCTCGCGGATCGCCGTCCAACACACCGCCGCCTCATCCTCCGGCAAGGCGAAGAGGCGGCCGTGATCGCGCAGCAGTTCCGGCAGCGCAGCGCAGCGCGCGGCAACCGAGGGGGCGAAGCCCGGCACGCGGAACAGCGTCAGTGCCGTTGAATCCGGACCAACGGGAAGGTGGGCAGCCGCGCCGACTTCCGCCGAGCTGCCCATAGCGCAGGCCATTGCCCTTTGGGCCGCGTGATGATCGAGACCGGCAACGGCCATGGTCACGACCACAGGTGGCCGGGGCAGCACCTTCAGTGTCACTTCGGTGAGCGCCGCAAGGCGCCCCCAACTGCCGGCGACAAGTTTGGGCAGATCGTAGCCGGTGACGTTCTTGACCACCTTGGCGCCGCCCACGAAACGCTCACCGCGTCCTGAAACGGCTGTGAAGCCGAGCAGATGATCGCGTGCTCCGCCCGCGGTCAGCCGCCCGGAACCGCCGACGCCCGCCGCGATGACGCCGCCGATGGTCGCCTGCCCGGATGTTCCGCCAAGCACCGGGCCATGATCGAAAGGATCGAAGGCAAGCATCTGGTTCTGGTTGTCGACCAAGCGCTCGACCTCGGCGAGCGGTGTCCCCGCGCCGACCGTCAGGACCAGTTCGGGCGGATCATAATCGGCGATGCCGCTGAAGCTCCGCATGTCGACGATATCGGCCTGGCGATCCGCACCGAGCGAGGACTTGCTGCCGCCGCCGCGTAATTCGATCTTCCGGCCGCGCGCCGCCGCTTCGGCGAACAGCCCCGCAAGTTCATCGATTGTCGCTGGCTGCAGCATCAGAACCGCGGAAGCTCGGGGAACGGCAACTTGCCGCCATGGACATGCATTCGGCCGACCTCGGCGCACCGGTGGAGAGTGGGGAAGACCTTGCCGGGGTTGAGCAGCAGGTCGGGATCGAATGCACATTTGACGCGCTGCTGATGGTCGAGGTCGGTCTGGCTGAACATGATGGGCATGAGATCGCGTTTCTCGACGCCCACGCCGTGTTCGCCGGTCAGCACGCCACCCATCTCGACGCACAGGCGGAGAATGTCGTTGCCAAAATCTTCGGCACGTTGGATGTCGCCCGGCTTCTGCGCGTCGTAGAGGATCAGTGGGTGGAGATTGCCGTCCCCGGCGTGAAACACATTGGCCACCGCCAGGCTATGTTGTTCGGCCATGATCGATATGCGGCGCAGGACTTCGGGCAGGTGACGGCGGGGGATAGTGCCGTCCATGCAGTAATAATCCGGCGCGAGACGGCCGACGGCGGGGAACGCCGCCTTGCGGCCGGCCCAGAAAGCCAGGCGCTCTTGATCGTCGTGGGAGACGCGCAGCGAGACTGCGCCATGCGCGGTGGCGATGCGGGCAACTTCGTCGATCAGGTGATCGCATTCGGCGACGGGACCGTCCAACTCCACAATCAGCAGCGCGTCGACATCGAGTGGGTAGCCGACCTGCACAAAGGCTTCAGCGGCATGGATGGCGGGACGATCCATCATTTCCATGCCCGCTGGGATGATCCCGGCGGCGATGACATCAGCGACGCACTGCCCAGCACTCTCCACCGTCGCAAATCCGATCAGCAAGGCGCGCGCCGCCTGCGGACGGGGCAGGATGCGGACGGTTACTTCAGTAACAACTCCGAGCAGCCCCTCCGAACCGACAATGACCCCCAGCAGATCGAGCCCCGCCGGATCGAGATGGCGGCCACCAAGCCGAAGCACCTCGCCCTCCATGGTAACCAGCTCGACAGAGAGGACGTTGTTCGTGGTCAGTCCGTATTTGAGGCAATGCACACCGCCGGAATTTTCAGCTACGTTACCGCCGATCGTGCAGGCGATCTGGCTCGACGGATCGGGCGCATAATAAAAGCCCCTCCCCTCCACCGCGCGGGTGATGGCGAGATTCGTCACGCCGGGCTGGACGATGGCCAGCCGGTCTTCATAGCTGATGTCGATGATGCGGCTGAACTTCGACATGCCGAGCAGCACCGCATCGGCCAGCGGCAGCGCACCGCCCGACAATGATGTTCCCGCACCGCGCGGCACGACCTTGACGCCGTGGGCATGACACCAGCGAAGGATTGCCGAAACCTGTTCGACGGTCTCGGGCAGGACGACAACCATGGGCGGCTGACGGTAGATGGTGAGGCCGTCGCTTTCGTAGGGACGGAGTTCCGCCGCACCGTCGATCACGCCCTCGCCGGGCACGATCCTGCGAAGTGCGGCAATGATGTCGTCGCGCCGCGCGAGTGTTTCGACATCGGGGGTGGGCATTACGAGCGACACAGGAAGAAATCCACGAAGGAGGAGCCACGCACTAGCCCATCTATTGGGCTGATGAAATCACCGGCAACTCGGAAAAGGCGGGAGCAAAGAACATTCCATGGCATTGAACGATCCATCTGGCCGCTCGACGCTCTAGCCGGGGTGAAGGGCTGTCCGCAAGTGGCTAGAAGATTGGGTATCTACCGCGTTCGACATGGTAGAATCATCCATGCGGAAGCGGCTGGATCAGCCGCTCCCGCAAGAAGTTGCGATCACGCCATCTGCACCGGCGTGGTGCGACGACAGCAGGAAATGCATCGAGAATGCAGCCCGAACCGGGGCGACTGACAGCCACCCCGGCCGTCGATCAAGCTTCCGCTTTGCGAGCCCTGGGCTTACGAGTCTTCGGTGCCGGCGCGGGCGCCGGTGCCGCTATGACTGCGGCCGCCTTTTTTCGTGCCGCCGCCGGTTTCACAGGGGCAGCCTTTGCAGCAGCGACAGCCTTTGCCGTGGCAGCCTTGGCAGGCGCAGCCTTTGCGACAGAGGCAGGCTTGGCCGCGGGGGCAGCCTTGGGCGCAGCCACGGTTTCCGGAACGGGTGCCGCTTTTCGTTTCTGGCCAAGACCGATCTTGAGTGCCAGTTCCTTACGCTGATTTGCGTAATTCGGTGCCACCATCGGGTAATCAGCCGGGAGATTCCACTTCGCCCGATACTCACCAGGTGTCATTTGATAATGGGTCATCAAATGACGCTTGAGCATCTTGAGCTTCTTGCCGTCTTCGAGGCAGACGATGTAGTCGGGCTTGACCGAAGCGCGAATAGACACCGCCGGCTCTTGCTTCACCTCAGGTTCGGGAACGGGCGCACCCAATCCGGACAAGGCGCCGTGAACGCTCTTTATAAGCGATGCCACATCGTTCGCTGCCACCGTGTTCGATGAAAGGTGAGCGGCCACGATCTCGGCGGTCAATTCAAGCAGGTTATCGTCAGACATCAAAAACTCCATTGGGAACGCCCGCCCTATAATGCGGTGCGCGGAAAAGCCAACTTCGACTGCACCTTTTCGCATCGAAAAATAGCGACCGCGTCGCCCGACCGATGAATTGCAGACACTCTACGCAAAGTTTTCCTACTACAAACAACTATATGTCGCCAGTCAATTTCGAGTTTGAGTTCGACGCCAATCGAAGCGACAGATCTCAGTCCCTATCGCTGCATCTGCATCATCTGCCTCATCGGCATCACGCGATGGTTGAGATGACCCATGATCCAGATCGACCCGCCCACCACCAGTACGACGACGAATAGCCCGAAGGCGAGCGCCAGGCTGTTGTTGGTGTGCTCTGGGCCGCTGGTGATGTGCAAGAAAAAAACCAGATGGACGCCAATCTGTGCCACCGCCAGAGCGATGAGCGCCGCGGGAATCGCCGGCTCCCAGACGATGTCATAGGCGGCTGTGGCGAAACTCGCCGCCGTCAACGCAACTGCTAGCGCCAGTCCGGCAACATAGATGCCCAGGCCATGCGCTTCGCTTGGCCCGCCAAGGCACTCGTCGCCCGGCGCAGCATCGTCATTGTTGTCGTCGAGGCCAGTGCCGGGAGGTTCTGTCACATGCCTGCTCCCAATAGATAGACGATCGTGAACAGCGCGACCCAGATGATGTCGAGCGCGTGCCAGAACAGATTGAAGCAGAGGAATCGCCGCATGATGCGCGGCCGGAATCCCTTGACCCAGATCTGCGCCATCATCGTAAGCAACCACAGTCCGCCCAAGGTTACGTGCAGGCCGTGACAGCCAACCAGCGCGAAGAAGGCCGAAAGGAAGGCGCTGCGGTCGGGGCCGGCACCCTGCATCATCATCTCGACGAACTCGATCAGCTCGAGAGTGACGAAGGCGAGGCCGAGCAGGCCGGTGACGAGCAGCCACAATTGGACCTGAAGCTGGTTGCGGCGCGTCGCGGCGACGAAGCTCAGGCCGCAGGTGAAGCTGCTCGCGAGCAGGCAGCCCGTCTGGATCGCCACTCGCTGTAGATCGAACAGGTCGCGCCCGCTGGGTCCGCCGGCGGTCGATCCGGCCAGCACCGCGTAGGCAGCGAAGAAGCCCGCGAACATGACGATGTCCGACAGCAGGAAGATCCAAAAACCAAAGCCGACGATGACGCGCTTGGGTGCAGGACCGCCCTCGCCATGGCCGCGCGCGCCGCCATCGCGATGAGCGTGCCGGTCATGGCCGATCCGGTACGGATCGCGCTGGCGATTCGCGGCCGAGATGCCGGAGGGCGTCGTCGCGGCACTGCTCACGCCGGCTTCCCCTGCGCGGCCAGCCATTCCGCATTGCGCGCCGCGCGGCGGGCGCGGTCGACGCGCGCGACCTCCTCGGCCGGCACCTCATATTTGTCATGGTCGCGCCACGCGAAGACGGCGAAGGTCGCATAGGCGCCGACGAAGCCAAGTGCGACCATCCACCATATGTGCCAGATCAGTGCAAAGCCCATGAAACTGGTGAAGAAGGCGGTGACGAAACCAGTAGAACTGTTGCGCGGCATCTCGATCGACTCGTAGTCGGGCTCGTCCGGGAGGCGCTGCTGGGCAATTGCTGCCTGCTTTATGCTCCAATAAGCCTCCTCACCATGCACGTCGTGCAATACCGGGAAGTTGAAGCTCGGCGGTGGCGACGGCGTCACCCATTCGAGGCTTCGTCCGTCCCATGGATCGCCGGTGACGTCGCGCAGCTGGTCGCGCATCCTGATGCTGACAACGAGTTGGACGATCTGCGACACCGCGCCGAGCGCGATGATGATCGTGCCCAATCCTGCCAACATCACCCACTTGTCCCACGCCGGATTGTCGATGTGCTGCAGTCTTCGCGTCATCCCCTCCAGACCCGCGGCATAAAGCGGCATGAAAGTAACGAAGAAACCGGTGATCGTCAGCCAGAATGCCGCTTTGCCCCAACCTTCGTGAAGACGGAAACCAAATGCCTTGGGGAACCAATATTCGTAGCCCGCAAAGGCGCCGAACAATACGCCACCGATGATGACATTGTGGAAATGCGCTACGAGGAACATCGAGTTGTGGAGCACGAAGTCGGCCGGCGGCACTGCTAGCAGCACACCGCTCATCCCGCCGATGACGAAGGTGACGACAAAACCCAGCGCCCACAGCATCGGCACCTGAAAGTGAACGCGGCCGCCATACATGGTAAAAATCCAGTTATACACCTTCACGCCGGTCCCGACTGCAATGATCGACGTTGCTATCCCAAAGAAACCATTGACGTCGGCGTCGGCGCCCATGGTGAAGAAATGATGCGCCCAGACAAAGAAGGAGACGATGCAGATGAACATCGTCGCCATCACCATCGAGCGATAGCCGAACAGCGGCTTGCGAGAAAAAGTCGAGAATATCTCGGAGAAGATGCCGAAGGCCGGCAGGACAAGGATGTAGACTTCGGGATGGCCCCAGGCCCAAATCAGGTTCACGAACATCATGGGGTTGCCGCCCGCCTCGTTCGTGAAGAAGTGGAAGCCGGCATAACGATCGAGCGTCAGCATCGCGAGCGTCGCGGTGAGGATGGGGAAAGCCGCGACGATCAGCAGGCTGGACGCCATGCTGGTCCAGCAGAACATCGACATGCGCATGTAGGACATGCCGGGAGCACGCATCTTCAGGATGGTGGTAACGAGGTTGATACCGGTAACGAGCGTCCCCACACCGGCTATTTGCAGCGCCCAGAGATAATAATCGACGCCGACACCCGGCGAATAGGCAAGCTCCGACAGGGGTGGATAAGGCAGCCAGCCGGTGCGCGCGAATTCGCCGACCACCAGGCTGATATTGACCAGTAAGGCGCCCGAAGCGGTCAGCCAGAAGCCGACCGAGTTGAGCGTCGGGAAGGCAACGTCGCGCACGCCCAGCTGGAGTGGCACGATATAGTTCATCAGCCCGATGATGAACGGCATCGCACCGAAGAAGATCATGATCGTGCCGTGTGCCGAAAAGATCTGATTATAATGTTCGGGCGGCAGGTAGCCGAGCGCCCCATGCGTCGCCAGCGACTGCTGCGATCGCATCATGATCGCGTCGGCAAACCCCCGCAACAACATCACCAGCGCGAGCAGGATATACATCACCCCGATGCGCTTATGGTCGATGCTGGTGATCCACTCGCGCCATAGATACGGCCACCAACCCCTTCGCCAAGCGTAGAACAGCACCGCGACAATGCCGCCGCCGGTCACCGAGGACGCCATCAGCGGGATGGGCTGGTCCAGCGGAACTGCGGACCAGTCGAGCTTCCCGAACCAGTTCATCCTACATCTCGCGGCGAAACATCATGGGGCATATCGGTGCGTCCGATGCCGGGACCCGGCGAAGGCGGGATCTTCTGCGTGGCGATCGCATCGAATAGCCCCGGCGCGACGGCGCGATAGGTGAAGGGCCGCCGCTCCACGCTGTGCCGCGCCAGCGCCGCATAGCTGCGCGCATCGAGCACAGGTCCCCGCGATCTCGTCCGGGCGACCCAGCCGACGAATCGATTGGCCGGGACAGCGCGGGTGACGAAATGCATGTCGGAGAAGCCATCGCCGCTATAGTGAGCGGACAGGCCATCATAGGTTCCGGGGCGGTCCGCTTGCAGGTGCAGCTGCGAGACCATGCCGTTCATCGCGTAGATCATGCTGCCGAGCTGCGGCACGAAGAAGGCGTTCATCACGCTGGCCGAGGTAAGCGAGAAGTGCACCGGCACGCCGGCGGGCACGACCAGCTCGTTGACACTGGCGACGCCCTGCGCGGGATAGATGAACAGCCATTTCCAGTCGAGCGAGACGACCTGCACCTCGATCGGCGTGTTGGCGGCAGGAAGCGGACGATAGGGATCGAGCTGATGGCTGCCGACCCAGATCACGCCCGCCAGGAACAGGATCACCAGGATGGGGATCGACCAAACGACGAGCTCGACACGGCCCGAATAAGCCCAGTCGGGCAGATAGCGTGCCTTCTTGTTGCCGGCCCTGAACCACCAGGCGAAGCCGAGCAGGGCAATGATCGTGGGGATCACGATGGCCAGCATGATCGCAAGACTGTTGAGCAGGATCGTCCGCTCAGCCGCGCCCACTGGTCCCTGCGGATCCATCACGCCGCCGCAGCCTGCCAGCGCGACCGGCGCGAGGATGGCCAGCAACTTCGCCCCGCCGCCAACAGTCATGGGCCGCCTCCATGCGGCGAACGCGGCCAGGCACGCCTTCGCGCCCGCCGGCGAATCGATGCCAAGCCGGTCATTCGGGTCATATTGCGCGACGCAACCGGATGGAGGCTGTAATAGACCTCGGCAGCATATCCGGCTTCCCATGTGACGGAGGCTGAAGCGGACAGCACCGCTGGCAACTCGGCGGTTAACGTCGGAGCAGCGAATCCGATCCCATGAAATATTTTACGCAGCGCCGCAGGAACGGTCGCGCGCTACTGCTGCCGGCTGAGCCGGAAGGGTTCAGCCGGCGTCGGAGCCGCCCGATTCGATGGCACCGGCGAAGCGTGTTGCGCGGGTCTGCGACGCAGGCTCGCGGCCGGCGCGCAACTGCGCCACCGCCGCCGCGGCGATCGGAGAGAGGCCCGCGTGCATATCTTCGCCCAACGCGAAGATATGCGCCTTCATGCGCGGATCCCAGAAGGCGAGGATATGATCTGCGGTGGCCGCCACCGCATTGTGATGCCCCAGCGCCTCGAAGTTGCGGGCGATCTGGTTGGCCATGTAGATCAGGCGACCATCGGCATCGCTTGTCATTCGGCCGCCTCGAGAGGTTCGATCCGCCGGCTGCGGCGGGCCTGTTCGGCGTAATGTTCCTGCCAGTCCGATGGACCATTGGAGAGGCCAACCTGGACAGCCGTCACCTTGTACTCGGGGCAATTTGTCGCCCAGTCCGAAAAGTCGGTGGTGATGACATTGGCCTGCGTCACCGGATGGTGGAAGGTGGTATAGACCACGCCCGGCGCGACCCGCTCGGTCACGGTGGCTCGCAATGTCGTCTCGCCGGCCCGGCTGCGCAGCGACACCCAGTCTCCGTCCTTGATCCCGCGGTTCTCGGCATCGGCCGGATGGATTTCGAGCAGATCCTCCGGATGCCACGCGACGTTGTCGGTCCGCCGGGTCTGCGCACCCACATTATAGTGGCTGAGGATGCGCCCGGTGGTCAGCAGCAGCGGAAAGCGCGGGCCGGTCTTCTCGTCGGTCGCCACATAATCCGTAACGACGAACTTCCCCTTGCCGCGCGCGAAACCGTCGATGTGCATCATCGGCGTGCCGGCGGGCGCCTTGTCATTGGCCGGCCACTGCATCGAACCATGTTCGTCGAGTGCGGCATAGCTGACGCCGGCGAAGCTGGGCGTCAGCCGGGCGATCTCGTCCATGATCTCCGACGGATGGGCATAGGTCCAGTCGAGCCCCATCGCCTGCGCGACCAGCTGGACCACCTCCCAGTCGCCATATCCGTTCGACGGCGCCATCACCTTGCGGACGCGCTGGATGCGGCGCTCGGCATTGGTGAAGGTCCCGTCCTTCTCGAGAAAGGTCGAGCCCGGCAGGAAGATGTGCGCGTAGTTCGCGGTTTCGTTGAGGAACAGGTCCTGCACGACGACGCATTCCATCGCCGCGAGCCCCGCCGCGACGTGGGTGGTGTTCGGATCGGACTGGAGGATATCCTCGCCCTGGACGAACAACCCCTTGAACGCGCCCTCGGTGGCTGCATCAAGCATGTTGGGAATGCGCAGCCCGGGCTCGGCATCGAGCGTGACGCCCCAGACCTCTTCGAACAACGCGCGCGTACCGCTGTCGGAGACATGCCGATAGCCGGAAAACTCATGGGGGAAGCTGCCCATGTCACAGGCGCCCTGGACGTTGTTCTGGCCGCGCAGCGGGTTCACGCCGGTTCCTTCGCGACCGATATTGCCGGTTGCCATGGCAAGATTGGCGATCGCCATCACCGTCGACGATCCCTGACTATGCTCGGTAACGCCGAGACCATAATAGATCGCGGCGTTGCCGCCGGTCGCGTAGAGCCGGGCCGCAGCGCGAAGCTCGGCGGCGGGTACGTTGGTCAACGGCTCGGTGGCCTCGGGTGAGCGGTGCGGCTCGGATACGAACGCCGCCCAGTCCTGATACTCGTCCCAGTCGCAGCGCGTGCGGATGAAGGCTTCGTCGGCCAGCCCTTCCTCGACGATGACATGCGCCATCGCTGTCAGCACGGCGACATTGGTGCCGGGCTTGAGCGGAAGGTGATGATCGGCTTCGACATGCGGCGTGCGGACCAGGTCTATGCGGCGCGGATCGATCACGATCAGCCGCGCCCCCTGGCGCAGCCGCCGCTTCATGCGGCTCGCGAACACCGGATGGCCGTCGGTTGGATTGGCACCGATCACCATCATGACGTCGGCATGCATCACGCTGTCGAAATCCTGCGTGCCCGCGGAGGTGCCGAAGGTCGTCTTCAGTCCATAGCCGGTCGGCGAGTGGCAGACACGTGCGCAGGTATCGACATTATTGTTGCCGAAGCCCTGGCGGATCAGCTTCTGGACGAGGAATGTTTCCTCGTTGGTGCAGCGGCTCGACGTAATTCCGCCAACCGACCGGACGCCATATTTCGCCTGGATGCGGCGAAACTCGGAGGCCGTGTAGGCGATCGCCTCGTCCCATTCGACCTCACGCCAGGGCTGGTCGATCGAGCTGCGGATCATAGGCTTCAGGATACGCTCGCGATGCTTGGCATAACCCCAGGCGAAGCGGCCCTTGACGCAGCTATGGCCGCGATTGGCCTTGCCGTCCTTCCACGGCACCATCCGCACCAGCTCCTCGCCGCGCATCTCGGCACGGAAGGTGCAGCCGACTCCGCAATAGGCACAGGTGGTGACCACTGCGCGGTCCGGCGTGCCAATCTCGATCACGCTCTTCTCGTTGAGCGCCGCGGTCGGACAAGCCTGCACGCAGGCACCGCAGCTCACGCATTCCGAGGAGAGGAAGTCCTGCTTCTGGCTCGCGGCGATCTGCGAGCCGAAACCGCGCCCGTCAACGGTCAGCGCGAGCGTCCCCTGCACCTCGTCGCAGGCGCGGACGCAGCGCGAACAGACGATGCACTTGGTGCTGTCGAACGTGAAATAAGGATTGGACTCATCCTTGGCGGCCGCGAGGTGGTTCTCGCCCTCATACCCATAGCGCACGTCACGCAGGCCGACCGCCCCCGCCATGTCCTGCAATTCGCAATCGCCATTGGCCGAACAGGTCAGGCAATCGAGCGGGTGATCGGAGATGTAGAGTTCCATCACCCCCTTGCGCAGCTCCTTGAGCCGTTCGCTCTGGGTGCGCACCACCATGCCGGGCATGACCGGCGTGGTGCAGGAGGCCGGATAGCCGGCACGGCCATCGATCTCGACCAGGCACAGCCGGCACGAGCCAAAGGATTCGAGCGTGTCGGTCGCGCAAAGCTTCGGGATCGAGGTGCCCATCAGCGCTGCGGCGCGCATGATCGAGGTGCCTTCCGGTACCTGGACCGGCTGGTCGTCGATCATCAGCGACACCATCGGGCCAGCGGCCGGTGCCGGACGTGTGCCCAGGTCGATTTCGCCAATCCACGCCATGGGCCTACTCCGCCGCCTGGGTCAGCGCCGGTGCGCCGCCGAAATCCTCGGGAAAATAATCGAGCGCACTCAGCACCGGATAGGGTGTAAAACCACCCAGCGCGCAGAGCGATCCGTATTTCATCGTGTCGCACAGTTCGCGCAGCACGACGATCTCCTGCTCTACCGTCCGGGCTCCCGGCTTGGCATTGCGCATCTGCGGCAGCGCCTCCACCGCGCCGCCATGCCGGCCGCCCGCGATGATGCGATCGATCGTCTCCACCCCGCGGGTCGATCCGATCCGGCAGGGCGTGCATTTTCCGCAGCTCTCGACCGCACAGAACTCCATGGCGAAGCGCGCCATGCCCGCCATGTCGACGCTGTCGTCGAACACGGTGATCCCGGCATGGCCGATCAGCCCGCCGGCCGCCGCAAAGGCCTCATAGTCAAACGGCAGGTGGAACATCGACGGCGGGAAATAGGCGCCCAGCGGGCCACCCACCTGAACCGCGCGCACAGGCCGCCCGGTCGCAGTGCCCCCGCCGATCTCGTCGACCAGCTCCCCCAGGGTGATGCCGAAACCGATCTCGAACAACCCGCCATGCCTGACGTTGCCCGCCAGCTGCACCGGCATTGTTCCCCGCGAGCGGCCGAAGCCAACCGCCGCATAGGCTTCCGGGCCATGGGCCAGGATGAAGGGAACCGCAGCCAGGCTGAGCACATTGTTGATCACGGTAGGCTGGCCGAACAGCCCCGATATCGCGGGCAGCGGCGGCTTGGCGCGAACCTGGCCGCGCTTGCCCTCGATCGAGTCGAGCAGCGCGGTCTCCTCGCCGCAGACATAGGCTCCCGCGCCAACACGAACCTCCAGCGTGAACGGCGCGACCTCAGCCTCCGAACGCAGGATCGCCTGCTGCATCGTCTTGATCGCATGGGGGTATTCGGAGCGAATATAGATATAGCCGTGGTCCGCGCCGACAGCCTGGGCAGCAATGGCCATGCCTTCGATCAGGCTATAGGGATCGCCTTCCATCAGCATGCGATCGGCGAAGGTGCCGCTGTCGCCCTCATCGGCATTGCACACGATGAACTTCTCATCGGCGCGGGCGTCGAGCACGGTCTGCCACTTGATCCCGGTCGGGAAACCAGCACCGCCGCGCCCGCGCAGACCCGACTGCTTGACCGCGTCGACTATGGCCTGGGGTTCCATCGCCCGCGCCGCCCCCAGCCCTTGCCAGCCGCCGGTCCGCGCGTAGGCGGCAAGATCGAGCGGATCGTTCAGGCCGCAGCGGGCAAAGGTGAAGCGCTGCTGTTTCGCGAAGAATGGCAGCGCCTCAACCGACCCCAGTCGGTTGGGATGGTCGCCTGCCAACACCGCCGCGACATCCTCGAGAGCGACCGGCCCATAGCCGATCCGGCCCTCTTCACTGTCGATCTCGACCAGCGGCTCGATAGCGAACAGGCCACGGCTGCCGGTACGGACCACCTCACAGCCCGCCGCGGAGAAAGCATCGGCCAGCGCGTCGGCGCCGAGCGCGACCGATGCCATATCCTTGCTGATATAGACCCGGGTCATGCCGCCACCCGCGCCGCGATCCGCTCGATCGCAGCCTGGCCGTCGATCCGCGCCATCGGCTCGCCATCGATCAGCACGTTGGGCCCAATCGCGCACAGGCCGAGGCAATAGACCGGCTCGAGCGTCACCTGTCCATCGGCGCGAGTTTCACCCATCGCGACGCCGAGCCGCTCTGCCAGCGCCTGCTCCGTTGCAGCCCCGCCACGCGCCTGGCAGCTTTCGGCCCGACAACATTTCACGACGTGCCGACCGGCCGGGACACGGCGGAAATCATGATAGAAGGTCACTACGCCGTGGACCTCGGCTCGGCTCAGGTTCAGCGCGGCCGCGACCGCGGCGACCGCAGCATCGTCGATCCATCCCAGCTCGCGCTGCAGGTCGTGCAGCAGCGGCAGCAAGGCGCCCCGCCTCGATCCCTGCGCCGCGGACAGCCGCGCGACGACGTCTTCGATAGCTTCCTGTTTCGCAATGATCATGCTGCAGCCTTGATACGACCGCAAGCATCGGTCAAATCACTAATTCGGATGATTGATAGATATAGTCTATCATGCCGCCATGCCGGGGATCCTGATGCGCCCGACCGCGGACAGTGCGACGCTGGCCAGTGGGCCGATCGGCGCGCGGTTGGGGATGATGAAGCCTATCCGGCTTGCCGGAATCGGCTCCTCGAACGGCAATATCTGCGCCCAGCTGAGGCCGGGCAGAAGCGCGAGATAGCTGTCGGGCACGATTGTCGCGAAACCGCCAGACTGGACCATTGCGAGCAGGGCGACATAGCTGTCAGCCGTCGCGCGGGGATTGAGCGCAAGCCCCCGCTCGGCGAGCCTCGCGTCCAGGATCCGCCGGTTCTGCATGCCCTGGTGCAACAGGCACAGGTCCGCCGTGGAAGCTTCTTGCCAGCCGACGCTGTCGCGGCCGGCGAAAGCTCCGCCGAGCCGGGAAAGGAAGATATAGCGTTCGGAATAGAGCGGCGCAGTGAGCATGTCGGCGGGTGGCTCATGGTCGAGATAGGTAAGCCCGGCATCGAGCTCGAAACCGCCCAGCGCCCGCTCGATCTCGCGCGACGTCATCGAGCGAACCGACAGAGTCAGCCCCGGATGCTGATCCAGCAGCGCGTGCGCGATATGGCCGACGGCCGGCATGGCCGCGGGAATCGCACCCAGCCTGAACTCGCCCTGGATCGGGCCGGTCATCGCCGCCATCGCATCCGCCATGCCGTCGAACACCGCGACCAGCTGCTGCGCCCATGGCAACATCGCCTGGCCCTCGGCGGACAATCCCATATAGCGTCGGTCACGCAGGACCAGGCGGTGTCCGAATTGCTCTTCCAGGGCGACGATGCCCGCCGACAGCGTCGGCTGGGTGACACCGCAGGCCTGGGCCGCGCGGGCGAAATGCTGCTCGCGCGCCAGCGTCGTGAAATATCGTAGCAAGCGCAGCTGCATGGCCGAAGATCATGACAAGATAGGCGTCATCTATCAAGGCCGCGGCAGTGGGATGAACCTGGATCCGGGGATAGAGCGCTCTTCCGGGAGCGCGCATCGGCCGCGCCTCCCGCTAGGCACCGGTGAAGTTCGGCTTGCGCTTCTCGTTGAACGCCGCGACCGCTTCACGCTGGTCGGCGGTGCTGTGCGCGAGCGCCTGGAAGCTCGCCGCCATCTCCAGATGCTCGGCAAGCCGACTGTCCCGCCCGTGCATCAGCAGTCTCTTGGTCATGCGGAGCGCGTGCTGCGGGTTGACCGCGATCCGCGCCGCCAAGGCCCGCGCTTCATCCATAAGATCCGCGTCCGCAACGACGCGGGAGACGAGGCCGCACTCCAGCGCTTCGCGGGCGCTGAGCCGATCGCCGGTAAAGGCCATCTCGGCAGCCTTGGAATGGCCGACAATCCTGGGCAGCAACCAGGCCCCGCCATCGCCTGGAACCAGCGCCAGCTTTACGAAGCTCTCGGCGAAGACCGCACTCTCGCCGGCGATGCGGATGTCGCACATGCACGCCAGATCGCAGCCGGCGCCGATCGCGGCCCCGTTGACCGCGGCGATGATCGGCACTTCGACAGCCTGGAAAGCCAGCGGTATGCGCTGGATTCCGCGCTTGTAAGCGGCGGGCGTATCCGCCGGCGCGCCGCCGCCCAGTCCGCCGGGCTGCCCGAGCTCCCGCAGGTTACCGCCAGAGCTGAACCCCTTCCCCGCCCCGGTCAGGATCGCGACACGGATCGAGAAATCCTCGTTGAGCCGGGCCAGCGCGCCCTCGATCGCCTCGACCATCGCGATGTCGGAGATGGGATTGTACAGCTCGGGGTTGTTGAGCGTGAGCGTGGCGATGCCGTCATCCACGTCGAAGCAAACCAGGTCGGGCAATTCAACTCTCCTCATGGTGACAGGCGCCGCCGACGATCCCGCCCGGCAGGATCGCCGCGCATGGGGCCGACGTCCATCCTGTCGGCAACAACGCCGCCGGGCAATGGCGGGCATGACGGGCCGATCTTCCCCTATCGGCCCGCCATCCCTATCTTGGCGGACCATGCCACCCGATCACGCCTCCGCCAGCAACGCCAACCCCGAGCATGGCCTCGCCACGCTCCGGCGCTTCCTGCCCTATCTCTGGCCCAAGGGGGAGCCGGCGCTGCGCGCCCGCGTGCTGATCGCGATGGTGCTGGTGCTGTCGTCGAAGGCGGTCGTGCTGCTGATGCCGTTCGCCTACAAGGCGGCGATCGACCGGATGGCGCCGGGGCTGGAGCCGGGCGTCGCGATCGCGGTCGCGCTGGTGGTCGCCTATGCCGGCGCGAGGTTCGGCGGGGTGCTGTTCGACAATCTGCGCAACGCGATCTTCGAGCTGGTCGGCCAGGATGCCGCCCGCCGGCTGTCGCTCGAAGTGTTCTGGCAGCTCCATCGCCTGTCGCTGCGCTTCCATCTCGAACGCCGCACCGGCGCGCTCACCAAGATCGTCGAGCGCGGCACCAAGAGCATCGACACGATGCTCTATTTCCTGCTGTTCAACATCGGCCCCACCCTGTTCGAGCTGACCGCCGTCTGCCTGATCTTCCTGGTGAAGTTCGGCCCGGGGCTGGTCGCGGCGACGGTGGTCGCGATCGCCGGCTATATCGCCTTCACCCGCAGGGTCACCGAATGGCGATCGAAGATGCGCCGCGAGATGGTCGAGCAAGACACCCGCGCCGCCGCGCGCGCGGTCGATGCGCTGCTCAACTATGAGACCGTCAAATATTTCAACGCCGAGAAGCGCGAGGCCGACAATTACGGCGTCGCCATCGCCGCCTATGCGAAGGCGGCCACCAAGAATGAAGGCTCGCTGGCGGCGCTCAACATCGGCCAGTCGCTGATCACCAACCTGATGATGGCGGGCGCGATGGGCTATAGCGTCTATGGCTGGAGCCGGGGCTGGTTCTCGCCCGGCGACGTGGTGTTCGTGAACACGATGCTGAGCCAGCTGTTCCGCCCGCTCGACATGCTCGGCATGGTCTATCGCGAGATCCGCCAGGGCCTGATCGACATGGAGGCGATCTTCCGGCTGATCGACACGCCGGCCGAAGTGGTCGACGCGCCCGACGCGGTGCCGCTGAAGATCGACGGCGGCATGGTCCGCTTCGAAAATGTCCATTTCGCCTATGATCCCGAGCGCGAGATATTGAAGGGCATCGACCTGGCGATCCGCCCCGGCGGCACGCTGGCGGTGGTCGGCCCTTCCGGCGCGGGCAAGTCGACGCTCGCGCGGATCCTCTACCGCTTCTACGACATCAGCAGCGGCCGGGTGACGATCGACGGCCAGGACATCGCCAAGGTGACGCAGGCCTCGCTGCGCCAGGCGATCGGCATCGTCCCGCAGGACACGGTGCTGTTCAACGACACGATCGGCTATAATATCGGCTATGGCCGCGACGGCGCCAGCCAGGCGGAGATCGAGGAAGCCGCCCGCGGCGCCGCGATCCACGACTTCATCCTGTCGCTGCCGCAGGGCTACAACACCCGCGTCGGCGAGCGCGGGCTCAAGCTGTCGGGCGGCGAGAAGCAGCGCGTGGCGATCGCCCGCACCCTGCTGAAGAACCCGCCGCTGCTGATCCTCGACGAGGCCACCAGTGCGCTCGACAGCCGCACCGAGGCCGACATCCAGACCACCCTGCGCGGCGTCGAGCAGGGCCGCACCACCATCGTCATCGCCCACCGCCTGTCGACCGTCGCGCACGCCGACGAGATATTGGTGCTGGAAGCCGGCCGCATCGTCGAGCGCGGCGGCCACGCCGAACTGCTGGCGCGCGACGGCCTCTATGCCGAGATGTGGATGCGCCAGGCGAGCGAAGCCGAGGAGCGCGAGGCGGCGTAGAGGCCGGGGGAAGCGCGGCCGATCGCGCTGCGCGCCGGGGGCGCTGTTTGCGGTGTTTGCGCTCGAATTCCCGGGTGCATGGGGTTGTCTGTGCGTTTTTTTATATTTTTTCTTCGGAGGGGTTCCGGCGGGGTGGTGGCGATAGTGCGCCGGACGTGAAAATGCGTCGAGGCGCTCCTCGTCCCACAGCCGCGCCAAGGACTGGCCCGTCCGGAGCACGGCCCTCGCAACAGCGAAGCGCCTCCGCGCGATTGGCGGTCTGCTGGTCATCTCGTTCATCGTCGAACGGTAGCGGGGGCGAGCCTACAATCATAGAACATAATGGGAACATGTAGCGTGAGGGGGGTTCTCCCCGATCGAGCCCGCGAGACAGCATCATTCCGCTTGTGACGGGGATCTGGGCGAATTTCGGCGTGCGTGAAGGCCTCCTTTTGGGCAAGTCCGGAACGGCCGGTTCCCGCCCACAACGCAGAGTTCGCTGCCGTTCGCTGGGCTCGGCACCTCCGGCTGGCGTCGGCCAGGGACGGTCATTTAACTCAGATGCCGCGAACGTCGGCTATGGGCTTTCAACTTTTCGAGTTCGGCCTTCGCCGCTTTAGCGATGTCTTCCGCTATGCCCTTCACACCGTCGGCTGGGTAGTAGGCCGCATCATATCCGATCAGAGCGATGCCGCAGTACCGGACGCGCTTGGACTGCTTTGAGTCCTTGTTGAAATATTGCCGGAGAGCCGCTGTGACGATTGGGTCGGACAGGTCGGCTTTGTCGCTCAGAAGGATAAGGTCCTTCTCCCGCTCTGCACCCTCGTGGTCGGGCTCGATCAGGAAGGGCGCGATCGATGCGAAGCACTCCTTGATGCCGTCACCGACGTCCTTGTAGACCTTGGACTCACCCCAAAAGAGCTTCAAAATTCCGTCGTCTGTGACGCCAGCGTAAACGCCATCTGCGCCATGATAATGCAGGCGGGTGTCCGTTTTCAGGTCCATTTTGCAGAGGATTTGCGGGAGCTTCAAAAAGCGCTCGGCCAGCAAAAACAGCAGCATCTCCCCGCCCTCGCCAGTGAGAGCAAGATCGGTGAAAGACCGCTTCGCTTCCTCGTGAAGCGCGGCCACCGCCTCGCCGCTGTTCCATTTCTCGTCCCGCGCCTTGGCGTCAGCCATTCTCGCGCGCGGGATGGCGTAATTGGTCACTGCGTGTCGCATAAACTCCGCGAGCCGATGCGGATCGACGCGGCCATTCGCGTCGACTGTCAGACAGTGACAGTGAATCTTTACTTGGTGTCCATCGAGAACGACATCGCGCTCGACGAGTTCAAGGTGAACTTCGAGAGCTTCCGGATTGCCGGTAAGCGCGGCATTCAAATTCTCAACAGTGATATTAGACAGGTCGTCCCCCCAACGTCGCGACCGGCATACGATCAGCTTCCATATTCTAGGATATTTGCCAACCCATGTCCCAGGGGTAATTATCATCCGGTTTGGACCGAACAGCGAGTTCAATGCACCCTATCTCAGAGCGTCAGAGGGAGTCTGCGCACGGCATTCCGGTCGAGCCTCGATATCAGCCGCCTCCGTCCCTGCAAAAACCGCAACCGGCCCAGGTTCTGTCTTACTCGAACTCTGGCCGGGCTAACGGTGAATGTCGGCTTCTGACAAAAGCTGCCGTTCGAAATGTCGCTCGCGAACGTCGGAAATGTCCCCCCTCCGGCCGATCGCCCGCGCCGCCGGTCGACCTGCAGGCGCGTGGCCATCCTGCGGTCGACTTCATCTTCATCCCTTCGGGCTTCGTGATCTGGCTCAACAATGGGCAGACGCCAACCGCTGATCGGGATCAGGCGGTTGTTGCCGCCTGATCCACTTTGACGATGGTCAGCTTGCGTTCGTTGCCGTCGCGATCCGGCCACAGGATCGACTGACCCTGGCTCAATCCGATAAGCCCCGCCCCGATCGGCGTAAGGATCGAAATCCGCCCATTGGTGATGTCCGCATCGCGGGGGAAGACGAGCTGCACGGCGCGGACGGTGTCGCTCGCCTCGTCCTCGAACTCGACGAACGCATTCATCGTTACGACGCCTGCGGGAAGCGCCTCCGCACTCGAAATCTGCGCCCGGGAAACCTCCTCAAGCAGCAATTGGCCGATGTGGGGCAGACGTTTGCCGACGCTGATCGCGAGGTCGCCGAGCGCGTCGGCTTCCTCGTCGATCATGTGGATGGGAGGCCGGGCCGTTGCGCGGACGTTCTTCATGGCCGTTGCTTTCTGCTGCGATCCGTCCGGGACGGCTCCTGCTTATCGGGCGTGTTTTTTACCTGCGACCGACCTTTCTCGTAGACTGCCCGGAGCAGCGCACGGGCGCGCGGGAAGAGGACGCGGTCGAGCGGGCGCAAGACATGCTCCGAGGCAAAGAAGCGGAAGCCGCCTTTGCAGCGCACCGCAAGGCCGACGACGCGGCCGTCCATCTCGACGACGAAACTGGATGACATGGGAATCTCCATGAGAAGCGCGCGGCCGGACCACTGCGCCCGACCGCGGGCCGAAGAGGACCGATCAGGCGGCTGCGGCCTGCAATGTCGTCCAATAGCGATCGACGCATCGCGCCAGGGACGCGTCGGATATGTCCGGTCCCAGCACATCCCTTAGGATCGCGGTCAGACCGTCTCCGAAGCGGCCCGCGTGGCGCCGGACCTCGCGATAATCGAGCCTCGGCGGCTCACCTTTCAAGCCATCCAACAGGGCCTCGAAGAGCCGGTGAGATGCGAATTTGTCCTCGTCGGTCGCAGCGCCCTGATGGGTGCCGGCGAGATGTTGGGCCATCACGGCTTCGATGGTTTCACGGCGGTTTATCAGGACAGCCATTATGTCCTGCGACAGCATATTGCGGTGCATGCATTTTCTCCTGGCAGCACATCGCCCTCGATCGGCGGGCCGATCGGAACGATTGATCATCGGAAATTAGGAGACTGCCTCGGGCGCCCGTGCGCGTGGTTAGCGGCTGCGGAGCCCCGAGGGGCGCAGGCGCGTCATGAGGCTACCCCCATGAGCCGAAAAGCGGAGAAAGGCATTTCGGAAAACCATATCAGGGATATAGGCCAGCATCGCGGGGAAACAAGGCGCGGCGGGGCGCTGACTGGATGACCGGGACCGGCCGCCCAACAACCACGGCTTTCACGCCAACCCCTTCACCCGCGACGCCATCTGTGGTGAAAGCGGACAGGGACCCCAGCCACCTCTGGGGTGGCGCGTGTTGGGGTCAGGGGGCGGCTTGCAGGTCCGGGATGAACTTCGTCCGCTGACGTCGGCGCGCGGGATCGCGGCGTGGTATGTCGTGCTCTATCATATCCGGGACAGTGCGGCCGGGCGGCTGCCCGCGCCGCTGGTCGACGTGCTGGCGCGGGGCTATCTGGCGGTCGACTTCTTCTTCATCCTGTCGGGCTTCGTGATCTGGCTCAACTATGGGCGGATGCTGCGCGAGCATCGCTGGCGGGCGGTGCCGCATTTCCTGTGGCGGCGGATCGCGCGGATCTATCCGCTCCACCTGCTGATCCTGCTGGCGGCGGTCGGCCTGGCGCTGCTGTGCCTCGGCACCGGGCGCGGCATGCCGCTCGGTTTCGCCTGGGAGACGCTGCCCTTCCACCTGCTGCTGCAGCAGAATTGGGGGCTGATCGACGGGCTGGGCTGGAACGTCCCCGCCTGGTCGATCAGCTGCGAGCTCGGCGCCTATCTGCTGTTTCCGCTGCTGGTGCTGCGCATCGACTGGCGGCGGCTGCCGGGCGGCGCGCTGCTGGCGATCCTCGGCCTGCTGATGCTGGCGCTGTTCGGCCTGTTCCACGCCTCGGGCAAGGCGCTGCTCGGCAACGACATCCCCGATCTCGGCCTGCCCCGCTGCCTGCTCGAATTCGCGATGGGAACGATCGTGGCGGCGCTGTGGCTGCGCTGGCGGGAGGCGCCGCGGCGGCCGCGGCTGGTCGCCGCGCTCTGTGTGATCGGCGGGCTGCTGGGCTTCGCCGCCGGGGCGCCCGAGCCGCTCGCCCTGCCCTTCGTCTTCGTCAGCCTGCTGCTGCTGCTCGCGCTCGGCGCGGACGGCCCCAACCCGCTTAGGGGCCGGGTGGTCCACTGGCTGGGCGAGATCAGCTACGCGACCTACCTCGCCCATGCGCTGCTGTTCCTGCTGTTCAAGATGGCGTTCGTCCGCGATCCCAACGACGTGCCGCTGCCGCTGCTCGGCCTGTTCCTGCTGCTGGTGCTCGGGGTTTCGGCGATGCTCTATCATGGCTTCGAGCTGCCGGCGCAGCGGTGGATGAACCGGCGGGGGCCGAGGCGGCCGGTTTCCTAGAGGCTGTTTTGGTTTACGCTGAGCAAGATACCGCTCATCCTGAGGAGCTACTGAGCTTGGCGAAGTGGCGTCTCGAAGGACGTCCTTCGATGCGGGCTTCGCCAAGCTCAGCCCTTACTCTGGATGAGCGGATCAATCTCATCGCAACCTGTTCGACACCCTCGACACCATCCGTTGTTCGGCTAGAAGGCCCGGGATGCCCACCCCCCTGGAAGCCCTTCAGCGAACCTTCGGCTATGCGCAGTTCCGGGGGCGCCAGCAGGACGTGATCGATCGCGTCATGGCCGGGCGGAACACGCTGGCGGTGATGCCCACCGGCGCGGGCAAGTCGCTGACCTACCAGATCCCGGCCTTGTGCCGCGACGGCACCGGGCTGGTCGTCTCGCCGCTGATCGCGCTGATGCACGATCAGGTGCGCTCGGCCGAAGCCGCCGGCATCCGCGCCGCCGCGCTCACATCGGCCGACGACAATCGCGACGAGACGATCGACCGGCTGCGCGGCGGCGAGCTCGACCTGCTCTATGTCGCCCCCGAACGGGTTTCGAGCGAGGGCTTCCGCCGGCTGATCGGCCAGGTGCCGCTGGCGCTGATCGCGATCGACGAGGCGCATTGCGTCTCCGAATGGGGGCATGACTTCCGCCCCGACTACCGCCTGCTGCGCGGGCTGCTCGACGCCCGCCCCGATGTGCCGCGCCTGGCGCTGACCGCGACCGCCGACAGCCACACCCGCGACGACATATTGGCGCAGCTCGGCATCGAGCGCGACGGCCTGATCCTCGCTGGCTTCGACCGCGCCAACCTGCGCTACGGCATCACCCCACGCGACGGCGTCGGCCGGCAGCTCGCGCAGCTGCTCGACGACAATCCCGGCCCCGGCATCATCTACGCCCCCACCCGCGACGCGACCGAGAAGCTCGCCGCGCAGCTCGGCGGCGGCGGCCGGCCGACCCGCGCCTATCATGCCGGGCTCGATCCGCGCGTCCGGGCCGCCAACCAGAAGGCGTTCGTCGCGTCCGAGGACATGGTGATGGTCGCCACCGTCGCGTTCGGGATGGGGATCGACAAGCCCGACGTCCGCTTCGTCGCCCATGCCGGCCTGCCCAAGTCGATCGAGGCCTATTATCAGGAGACCGGCCGCGCCGGGCGCGACGGCGATCCGGCGGTGACCCAGCTGTTCTGGGGCGCCGAGGACTTCGCCCGCGCACGGCGACGGATCGAGACCGATGTCGAGGAGAGCCGCCGTGCGGGCGAGCGCCAGCGGCTCAACGCGATGGCGATGCTGGTCGAGGCGCCGGGCTGCCGCCGCGCGATCCTGCTCCGGCATTTCGGCGAGAACCCGCCGCCCGCCTGCGGCAATTGCGACAATTGCCTCAGCCCGCCGACCGGCGTCGACGCCAGCGTCGTCGCGCAGAAGCTGCTCTCCGCCGCCTTCCGCACCGAGATGCGCTACGGCGTCACCCATCTGGCCGACGTGCTGGCGGGGCGCGAGACCGACAAGATACTGGGCCTCGGCCATCATCGCCTGTCGGTGTTCGGCATCGCCGACGAGGCCGAGCAGAAGCTGATCAAGCCGGTGGCGCGCGCCCTGCTCGCGCGCGATGCGCTCCGCGCCGACGACTATGGCGGCCTGTCCTTCGGCCCGGCGGCGAAGTCGATCCTGAAGGGCGAGGAGCCGCTACAGCTGGTTCTTCCGCCCGAGCGGCAGCGACGCCGCAAGGCCCGCGACGGCAAGCCGGACTATCCGCACGATCCGCTGTTCGAGGTGCTGAGGAGCCTGCGGCGCGATCTGGCCAAGGCCCAGGGGGTGCCGCCCTATGTCGTCTTCACCGACGTCACCCTGCGTGAAATGGCGGCGGCCAAGCCCGATTCGCTGGGTGGCCTCGCCCAAGTTTCGGGGGTAGGGGCAAAGAAACTGGAAACCTATGGCGACGCGTTCCTCGCCGCCATTCGCGATTATCGAGGCTGAGGAGAGACCCCATGTTCCGCAAGATCGACGACAGCATATCGGTAGCGGCGCAGATCGGCCCCGACGATGTCGCCGTAGCTGCCGCGCAGGGCTTCACCATGATCATCAACAACCGGCCCGAGCAGGAAGAGCCGGGCCAGCCGAGCGGCGACGTGATCCGCGAGGCCGCGCGCGCGGCCGGGCTCGCCTATGTCGCCATCCCGATCACGCCGGGCGGCTTCGCGCCCAGCCAGATCGCGGCGATGCGCGACGCCCTCGCCAAGGCCGAGGGCCCGGTGCTCGCCTTCTGCCGCTCGGGCACCCGCTCCACCTTCTGCTGGGCGCTGGCCCGGGGCGCCGACGGCGAGGATGCCGACCGGCTGGCGCAGAAGGCTGCGGGGGCCGGCTATGATATTTCCCCGATCAAGCCGCTGCTGAACCGGCAGGCCTGACGCTCGCTGCCGCTGCGGTGCCCGCCGGCCTTGAAAGTCGGCGCGAGTAGCGGCTACCCCCTCCTCATGAGCGATCACCCCGAACAACAATATCTCGATGCCATGGCGCGCGCCTGGTATGGCGGCGACGAGCGGACCGACCGCACCGGCGTCGGAACCCGGGCGCTGTTCGGCGTGACGATGCGGTTCGACCTGTCGGACGGCACGGTGCCGCTGATCACCACCAAGCGGATATTCTGGAAGAGCGCGATCAAGGAGCTGATCTGGTTCCTGTCGGGCGACACCAATATCCGCCCGCTGGTCGGCCAGAACGTCCATATCTGGACCGACTGGCCGCTCGACAAATATCGCCGCGAAACCGGCGAGGCGATCGACCGCGATGCCTTCGAGCAGCGAATCGTCGAGGAGCCGGACTTCGCGGCCCGATGGGGCGATCTCGGCCCGGTCTATGGCAAGCAATGGGTCGATTGGCCGCGCTACACGCCGGCCGGCGACGGGCTGTTCCGGCGCGAGGAGAAGGGCGTCAACCAGATCGCCGACCTCGTCGAGATGATCCGCAGCAACCCCGCCTCGCGCCGGCTGATCTTCACCGGCTGGAACGTGCCCGAGCTGGCCGGAATGGCATTGCCGCCCTGCCACATGACCTATCAATATCATGTGGCCAACGGCCGGCTGTCGGGCATCCTGTACCAGCGCTCGTGCGATCTCGGCCTCGGCTTCCCGTTCAACATCTTCGAGGCGGCGGTGCTGATCCGGATGCTGGCGCAGCAGACCGATCTCGAGCCCGGCGAGCTGGTGTGGATGGGCGCCGACACCCATGTCTATTCGAACCACGGCCATCTGGTCGAGGAACAGCTCTCGCGCCAGCCGCGTGCCTTCCCGACGCTGCGTTTCGCGCGCAAGCCGTCGAGCATGTTCGCCTATGCGCCCGAGGATTTCGAGATCGAGGGCTATGATCCCCACCCGCACATCAAGGCCGAGGTGGCGGTGTGAAACCCGAGATCGTCTTCGTCCTGGCGCGCGCCCGGAACGGCGTGATCGGGCGCGACGGCAACCTTCCCTGGCGCCTGCCCGCAGACCTCAAGCATTTCAAGGCGCTGACGCAGGGCGCACCGATGCTGATGGGGCGCAAGACCTTCGAAAGCCTGCCCGGCCTGCTGCCCGGCCGGCGGCACATCGTCCTGACGCGCGATACGGGATGGCGGGCGGAAGGCGCGGAGGTCTTCCATGATGTGGCGGAGGCGATTGCCGCAGCCGAAAACGATCGGCTGTCGGTGGTCGGCGGGGCCGAGATCTATGCGCTGCTGCTGCCCCACGCCGATCGTATCGAGCTGACCGAGATCGACGCCGCGCCCGACGGCGACGCCATCGTGCCCGCCTTCGATCCGGCCGCCTGGCGCGAGGCCGCGCGCGAGGATCACCCGGCCGCCGACGGCCGCCCCGGCTATAGTTTCATCACTTTGCACCGCCGCTGATTGCGCCGTCCCCCGCGACTACCTATAGGCGCGGCATGGAGCGGCTGACATGCGACCGCCCGGTTCCCGAGCATCTGCGTGGGGGCGTGGTGGCGCTGGGGAATTTCGACGGCTTCCACAGGGGGCATCAGGCGGTTGTCGGCGCGGCAATCGCCAACGGCCGCGCGACCGGCCGGCCGGTGCTCGTCGCCAGCTTCGATCCGCACCCCGTCCGCTATTTCCGGCCCGATACGCCGCCCTTCCGGCTGACCACGCTGGAGCAGCGCGCGGACCTGTTCGCGAAGGCCGGCGCCGACGCGATGCTGGTATTCACCTTCAACGCCGCGCTCGCCAATGTTTCGGCCGCCGATTTCATCTCCGAGTGGCTGATCGGCCGCGCGGGCGCCGCGCATGTCGTGACCGGCCAGGACTTCACCTTCGGCAAGGCTCGCTCCGGCGATGTCGCGCTGCTCGCCGAACTCGGCCCGCCGCAAGGCCTGACGGCCGAGGCGATCGGCCCCGTCACGGACGACGGAGGACCGATCTCGTCGAGCCGCATTCGCCAGGCGCTGGTGGGTGGCGATCCGATCGAAGCGGCGCGGCTGCTCACCCGCCCCTATCGGATCCAGGGCCTGGTCCAGCATGGCGACAAGCTCGGCCGGACGATCGGCTATCCCACCGCAAACATCGCGCTGGACCGCTATCTCCGGCCCAAATATGGCGTCTACGCCGTGCGCGGCCTCCTGCCCGACGGGCGGGTGCTGAACGGCGCGGCCAATCTGGGCATCCGGCCGACCTTCGAACCGCCGAAGGAACTGCTCGAAGCGCATTTCTTCGATTTCTCGGAAAGCCTGTACGACCAGTGCATCGAGATCGAGATGATCGCCTATCTCCGGCCCGAGGCGAAGTTCGACGGCCTCGATCCGCTGATGGCGCAGATGGACAAGGATTGCGCCGAGGCGAAGCGGATACTTGCCGCGTACAGCCCGGTCGCGTAGGGCCTGCCCGACCCATTTACGCCGCTCATCCTGAGGAGCCATTGAGCGAAGGCGAAATGGCGTCTCGAAGGATCCTTCGAGACGGGCCCTCGCCAGGCTCGGTCCCTCCTCAGGATGAGCGGGTTTGAGATAGTTTTGATGACCGACAGCTCGACGCCCGATTACCGCGCCACCGTCTTCCTGCCGAAGACCGATTTCCCGATGAAGGCCGGTCTCGCCCAGAAGGAGCCGGCGATCCTCGCGAAATGGGCGGCGGACGACCTGTACGGCAAGCTCCGCGCCGCGCGCGCCGGCTCCCCGCGCTTCATCCTCCACGACGGCCCGCCCTACGCCAATGGCGACATCCATATGGGCCATGCGATGAACAAGGTGCTCAAGGACATCATCGTCCGCAGCCAGTCGCTGACCGGCAAGGACGCGCCCTATGTTCCCGGCTGGGACTGTCACGGCCTGCCGATCGAGTGGAAGGTCGAGGAAGCCTATCGCGCCAAGAAGCTCAACAAGGACGAGGTCGACCCCGTCCAGTTCCGCGCCGAATGCCGCGCCTATGCCGAGAAATGGGTCGGCGTGCAGCGCGAGCAGTTCAAGCGGCTGGGCGTCCAGGGCGACTGGGACGATCCCTATCTGACGATGAACTACGCGTCGGAAGCGGCGATCGTCGGCGAATTGCTCAAGTTCGCCGAGAGCGGCCAGCTCTACCGCGGCGCCAAGCCGGTGATGTGGTCCCCGGTCGAGAAGACCGCGCTGGCGGAGGCCGAGGTCGAATATGAGGACATCGTCTCGACGCAGATCGATGTGGCGTTCGAGATCGTCGAGAGCCCGATCGCCGAGCTGGTCGGCGCCTATGCGGTGATCTGGACGACGACGCCTTGGACGATTCCGGTGAACCAGGCTTTGGCCTATGGGCCGGAGGTTGAGTATGTGGCCTTCCGCGTCAAGACAGTTGTTCGCCAAGACAATGTTGCCAGCCCGTGGTTGAACCGCCTCATAATCGTGGCGGCAGAACTCCAGCAATCTGTAATGCAGCGAATCGGGATGACGTTTGTTGAGGAACCTGTTTGGCGGGGCAAAGGCTCCGATCTGAACGGCGCAGTAGCTCGACATCCGATGCACGAACTGGGGGGATTCTTCGCAAAGGATCGCCCCTTGCTGGCGGGTGAATTTGTTACCACTGACGCTGGCACGGGCCTCGTTCACATGGCGCCCGACCACGGCGAAGACGACTTCTTCCTGTGCAAGGAACACGGGATTGAACCGGTCTTCGCAGTCGAGGGTGACGGGAAGTACCGCTCCGATTGGCTATGGCTCGGCGGTCAGGGCACAGTGATCAATCCGAAGTTCAACGCGTCGGGCAATCTTTCCAATTTGCAGGAAGGCCCAATCTGCCGTGATCTTCGCGAAGTCGGCGCCCTATTGGGTGCAGCGGATAATTTCCAGCACAGCTATCCGCACAGCTGGCGGTCCAAGGCCAAGGTGATCTTCCGCTGCACGCCGCAATGGTTCATCCCGATGGACCGGCCGATCGAGGACGGCATCGCCCCGCGCTGCGCCGAGGAGGAAGCGATCCTCAAGGCGCAGGGCAATGGCGCGACTCTACGCGACGTCGCTCTCGACGCGATCGAGCAGACCCGCTGGGTGCCCGAGAAGGCGCGCAACCGCATCCATGCGATGGTCGCCGGCCGTCCCGACTGGGTGATCAGCCGCCAGCGCGCCTGGGGCGTGCCGATCGCGCTCTATGTCAACGCCAAGTCGGGCGATTATCTGCGCGATCCGGCCGTCAATGCCCGCATCGTCGCGGCGTTCGAGGCCGGCGGCGCCGACGCCTGGTTCACTGCGAACCACCAGGATCTGCTCGGCCCCGACTACAGCGCCGCCGACTTTGAGCCGGTCAACGACATCCTCGACGTGTGGTTCGATTCCGGCTCGACCCATGCCTTCACCGTCGAGGCGCGCTATGGCGTCGGCACGCGCGCCGATCTCTATCTCGAAGGATCGGACCAGCATCGCGGCTGGTTCCAGTCGTCGCTGCTCGAAAGCTGCGGCACCCGCCGCCGCGCGCCCTATGACGCAGTGCTCACCCATGGCTTCGCGCTCGACGGCCAGGGCCGCAAGATGTCGAAGAGCCAGGGCAATGTCGTCGATCCGCTCAAGATCATCAACGAGAGCGGCGCCGACATCCTGCGCCTGTGGGTCGCCTCGACCGACTATTTCGAGGATGTCCGCATCGGCAAGGAGATCCTCGCCGGCACCTCCGACGCCTATCGCAAGCTGCGCAACAGCTTCCGCTACCTGCTCGGCGCGCTCGAGGGCTTCAGCGATGCCGAGAAGCTCCCGGTCGGCGAAATGCCCGAGATGGAGCTCTACATACTCCATCTGCTCGCGAGCCTCGATGCCGAGCTCAGGGATGCGACGGCCGCGTTCGAGCTGAACCGCTATGCCCGCGCGCTGGTCGATTTCGCGAACAACGACCTGTCCGCCTTCTTCTTCGATATCCGCAAGGACTCGCTCTATTGCGACGCCCCGGACGATCTCAAGCGCCGCGCCTATCGCACCGTGCTCGACATCCTGTTCCATGCGCTGGTCCGCTATGCCGCGCCGATCCTCTGCTTCACCGCGGAGGAGGTGTGGACGACGCGCTTTCCGGACGCCGGATCGGTCCACCTGCTCACCTGGCCCGAGGTCGACGCCGGCTGGGCCAATGACGACCTTCGGATGCGCTGGGAATTGCTGCGCCGCTACCGGACGAAGCTGACCGGGGAGATCGAGCCGCTGCGCCGCGAGAAGATCATCGGATCGAGCCTCGAGGTCGACGTGACCGCCATCAGCTACGCGCCCGGCGAAGCCGCGCTGCTGCGCACGGCCGACATGGCCGAGATCGGTATCGTCGCCAGGGTGGAGGTCTGCGACGGGGACGCCGCCGCCGCCGACCTGGCCAATGGTGCCGATCCGATCGCGTTCGAAGTGCAGAAAACCGAATATGAGAAATGCGGCCGCTGCTGGCGGCACCTGCCCGAGGTGAAGAGCGAAGGTACGTTGTGCAGTCGCTGCGAGACGGTGGTGCATGGCTGAGCTCGCCCGCATAACCCATCGCCCGCTCGGCTTCGGCATAGCCGCCGCGATCTTCGTCATCGATCAGCTGTCGAAATGGCTGATCATGACGCCGCTCGCCTTGCCGGAGCGTGGGCTGGTGACGCTCACCAGCTTCTTCGATCTGCGCTGGGTCGAGAATTACGGCGTGTCGATGGGATTCCTGATCGCCGCTTCCAACAAGGAGCGCTGGATCCTGGTGGCGATGACCGCGCTGATCGCAGCCGCCATCAGTCTATGGATCTGCCGCGAGAAAGCGCGGCCGGAGGTCGCGGCGCTCGGCCTTGTCCTCGGCGGTGCGGCGGGAAATATCACCGATCGGGCGCGGCTCGGCTATGTCGCCGACTTCCTCGATCTGCATATCGGGAACTGGCATCCCTTTTTGGTCTTCAATGTCGCGGACGCCGCGATTACCATTGGTGTATTGCTTCTGGTGGCGCGCGCCCTTCTGGTGCGCGAACCCAAGGCTCCTGCGGAGAATGTCGATGCGGTCTAAGTTGCTTCTCGGTTCGGCGCTCGTCGCCATGGCGCTGCTCGCCGGGTGCAGCAGCCGGGGCGATCGCCCTGGCGTGATGGCCGGCCGCACCACCCTGGACGCCTTCGCCGTGTCCAAGCGCGCCCCGCTCACCATCCCGCCCGATTTCGTGCTGGTGCCGCCCAAGCCCGGCGCGCCCCGCCCGCAGGAGGCCGATTCGAGCCAGCAGGCATTGTCGGCGATGTTCTCCGGCACCCAGCCGGCCAAGAGCCAGACCGAGAAGGATATCATCGGCCTGACCAGGACGGTGCCCGAGCCGGGCATCCGCTCGTCGGTAGCCGACACCCGCGACAACCTGGTCGACAAGGGCCCCGCCACCCGCACCATCCTCGCCGCCGCCGCGACGAACGGCGCCAACGCCAGCGTCTCCCTCGGCAACTGAGGGGGACGCGCCTTCGCCTTTCTCACCCCTCCCCTGAAGGGGAAGGGCTAACAGCATGCTTGACCTGATCCGTCGCCGCCTGCTCACCGCCTTGCCGACGCTGGCGGCGGTTGTGATCCTCTCCTTCCTGCTGATGCGTGTCGCGCCGGGCGGTCCGTTCGACGGCGAGCGCCCGCTCGATCCCGAAACGCGCGCCGCGCTGATGGCCAGCTACGGGCTCGATCGGCCGCTGCCGGAACAGATCGGCCGCCATCTCTGGCGGCTGTTGCATGGCGATTTCGGCCCCTCGCTGGTTTACCGCGACTTCACCGTCACCGACCTCATCGCCCGCGGGCTGCCGATCTCGCTCACCCTGGGCGGCCTGGCACTGCTGCTGGCGCTGCTGCTCGGGCTCGGCGCGGGGTTGAGCGCGGCGGCGAAAGCGGGCGGTCCCCTCGACCGGACCCTGATGCTCGTAGCGACCCTGCTCACCGCCCTGCCGAGCTTCGTCACAGGCCCGCTGCTGGCCCTGCTGCTCGGTCTGTGGGCCGGATGGCTTCCCGTCTCCGGCTGGGGCGATGGCGACGCGGCGCACCTTATCCTGCCGGTGATCGCGCTTGCCCTGCCGGCCGCGGGCGCCATTGCGAAGCTGGCCCGCGCCGGGCTCGCCGAAGTGCTGGGCCAGGACCATATCCGCATGGCACGGGCGCGCGGCCTGGGCCGAGGACGCGTGCTGATCGTCCATGCGCTGCGGCCGGCGCTGGTTCCGGTCGCCTCCTATCTGGGGCCTGCCGCCGCCGGGCTGCTGACGGGAGCCGTCGTAATCGAGACGGTCTTCGCGCTGCCGGGGCTCGGCCGCTATTTCGTGCAGGGCGCGCTCAACCGCGATTATCCGCTCGTGCTCGGGGTGGTCACGCTCTACGCGGCGCTGATCATCCTGTTCAACCTGCTCGCCGACCTCGCTTATGGCTGGCTCGACCCGCGGGCGCGGCGGTGAACGGGCTGGGATCAACCCCAAACGCTCATCCTGAGGAGGGACTGAGCCAAGGCGAAGGCCCGTCTCGAAGGACCGCTGGCTCCTTCGAGACGCCACTTCGGCAAGCTCAGTGGCTCCTCAGGATGAGCGGTGGTGGATTAGGGCGATGAGGACGGCGCTCACGATCCTCGCCATCATCGCCATCGCCGCGGCGCTTGGCCCGCTGACGCTCGACTGGCGATATGACATGATCGACTGGAACGCGGTGCGCGCCGCACCGCTGACCGCAGGCCACCCGATGGGCACCGACAGCGTGGGCCGCGACCTGCTCGCGCGCACCCTGGTCGGCACCCGCGTGACGCTGGGCGTGGCGGCCGCGGCGGCGCTGGTCTCGCTGATCGTGGGCGTCACATGGGGCGCCATCGCCGGCTGGTCCGGCGGCAAGATCGACGAGGCGATGATGCGCGTGGTCGACGCCCTCTACGCGCTGCCGTTCATGTTCGTCGTCATCCTGCTGATGGTGGTATTCGGCCGATCCATCCTGCTGGTGTTCCTCGGCATCGGCGCGGTCGAGTGGCTGACCATGGCGCGGGTGGTGCGTGGGCAGATGCTCGCGCTCAAGCAGCGCCCGTTCATCACCGCCGCCGAGGCCGCGGGCGTCCCGCCGGCCGCGATCGTGCTGCGCCACATGCTGCCCAATATCGCCGGGGTCGCCATCGCCTACCTGCTGCTGACCATCCCCCAGGTGGTGATGATCGAGAGCTTCCTCAGCTTCCTCGGCCTGGGCGTGCAGGAGCCGATGACATCGCTCGGCATCCTGATCAAGGACGGGGCGGATGACATGGACATCGCCCCGCACGCGCTGCTGCTGCCCGGCATCGTTCTCGTGGCAATCCTGCTGTGCCTGACCCGCATCGGTGAGACGCTGCGCGACCGGTTCGCGCTATGAGCCTGCTCGTGGCCGAAGGCCTGCGTATCGCCATCGCCGGCCGGCCGATCGTGCATGATATCGGCTTCCGCATCGAGGCGGGCCGGTCGCTTGCGCTGGTCGGTGCATCGGGATCGGGCAAGAGCCAGACCTGCCTTGCGCCGTTCGGTCTCTCGCCTGCGGTGGTCGAAGGCTCGTTCCGACTGGCCGGCGAGGAGCTGGTCGGCGCCGATGAGGGGCGGCTGCGGATCATCCGCGGACGGGATGTCGGCTTCGTGTTCCAGCAGCCGCTGACCGCGCTGACCCCCCACCTGACGATCGGCGCCCAGCTGCGCGAGGCCTGGACCCAGGCAGGCGCACGCCGCCCTTCACGCGCGGAGATGGTGGCGGCCCTCGAACGGGTCGGCCTCGACCGGGCGGCCGAGCGGCTCGATCAATATCCGCACCGCCTGTCTGGCGGCCAGCGGCAACGCGCGCTGATCGCGATGGCGATTGCCCATCGCCCGAAGCTGCTCGTCGCCGACGAGCCGACGACCGCGCTGGACGCGATGCTGCGGATCGAGATCATGGCGCTGCTCGGACAGCTATGTGCGGAACAGGGCATGGCATTGCTGCTGGTCAGCCATGATCTCGCCGCCGTCGCCGATCACGCCGATCAGGTGGCGGTGCTGCACGACGGGCGGATCGTCGAGACCGGCCCGGCGCCGATGCTGCTGCGCAATCCCGCCAGCGACTATGCGCGCGCGTTGATCGCGGCGAGCCCCAGGCTCGACGGCCCGCCGCCGCCGCTCGGGCCGATCGGAGCGCCGCTGGTCGAGGCGCGCGGTGTCGCGGTGTCGTTCGCGCGGCCGGGCTGGCGGCGCGGCCGGTTCCAGGCGGTGGCGGGCGCCGATCTTGCTATCGCCGAAGGCGAAGCGCTGGCGATCGTCGGCGGATCGGGATCGGGCAAGTCGACCCTGGCGCGCGCCATTGCCCGGCTCGGCCAGATCGAGCGCGGCGACGTGGATTGGCGCGGCCAGCCGCTGCCGCCACGCCACGCGATGCGACCTAGCGACCGCGCCGGCCTCCAGCCGGTCTTCCAGGATCCGGTCGCCAGCCTCGATCCACTTTGGCGGGTCGCCGACATCGTCGCCGAGCCGCTCCGCCGGCTTCGGCCGGAGCTGGACAGGGCCGCGGTGGCCAGGCGGGTCGCCGCCGTGCTTGGCGAGGTGGGGCTCGATCCCGCTATTGCGGATCGCCGGCCTGGCGGCCTGTCCGGCGGCCAGGCACAGCGGGTGGCGATCGCCCGCGCGCTCGGCCCCGATCCCGCCCTGCTGCTGCTCGACGAAGCCACCTCCGCACTCGATGTGCTGGTCGCAGGCACGATCCTCGACCTGCTCGCCGAGCTTCAACGCAGCCGCGGTCTCGCGGTGCTGATGATTACCCACGATCTCGCCGTGGCAAGGCGGCTGTGCCACCGGATCGCGGTCATGGATGCCGGCGTAATCATCGAGGAAGGCCCGACCGAGCGACTGATCGCCGCGCCTTGCCATCCGGTGACACGGAAGCTGGTCGCCGCCAGCCGCTGACGCACGGGTTTTCCCTCGCAAGGGAATGGCCGGACGACAAAAAAGGGGCCGCGGCATGCCGCGACCCCTTCCCTGTTACGCGTGACGCGCGATCTTAGAAGGCGTAGGTCACCGAGCCGACGACGCCGGCCTTGGCGACGTTGCGGAACGCCGGAGCATTGCCCACGAACTCGCCCTTCTTGGCGTCGGTATCGACATAGGACACGGCGAACGTCGCGTTGCGCCAGGTGTAGGCGGCGCCGAGGTTCCAATCGACATAGTCCTTCAGGCCAGCGGTCAGGAAGCTGCGGCCCTTCGAATAGCCGACGTGGCTGGTCAGCGAGAAGCCGGTGTCCGGGATCGCGCCCGAAGCTTCGGCATACAGATAGAGGTTGTCGTCCTTGGTGCCGCCCAGGATCGGCGATGCGATCGCCTTCTGCTTGGGAGCATAGGCGACGCCGCCCTTCAGGGTTGCCGGGCCGACGGTGTACTTGATCGAGGCGTAGGGCTCGAAGAAGTCGGTGTTCACGCCCTTCGAAGCCGAAGGATAGACGTAGTAGAGCACGCCGCCATCGAGCGTGAAGCCTTCGACGGTGGTGGAGTAGCCTGCGATCAGATCGAGCTCGGCGTCGGCGCCCGCCGCGACATAATCATCGATCGACGAGGTCCAGAAGCTGCCGTAGAAACCCGAGCTGTGGGTCAGCGTGGCGCTCGCCTGGGCAGCGAAGCGCTTGCCCGACTGCGAGATGCCGCGGAAACGATAGTCGCTGACGATGGCAGCACTGCCGGTCAGCGTGAAATCCTTGACGTCGTCCTGCGCCAGGGCAGGTGCGGCGGAAGCGACCAACGCAAGGGCCGAAAGACCGATCATGGAAGCGCGCATAGGTATTCCCCTTATATAAAACTTCGATCCGTTCCCCTGCTCGTCCGCGCCAGACTTCTTTGAACCCTCGAAAGAGGGACGAGCCGACTGCTGCACGAAGCGGTGCGTTTGTGCAGCAGCATCTTGCGTTGCACAACGCTTATCCGGTTAGACGCCCCATCTTGGGTCAACAGTGTTGCCATACCGCAACACTGATATTTCCGATTTGTGACGGTGCGTGGCGCGCGAACGGGTGCAGCCGGGATTGACCGAATATTAAGCAATATCCACTAGTGATTGCTGTCTATTTCAGCTTGTTGCCAGGTGCCTCCCATGCTCGATCGCCGCATCTCCACCGAGAACGCCGTGCCTGCGGCCGCTGAAGACATTCTCGCGCCGGTCCATCTGGCGCTCGGACTCCTCAACGACATGGCGGTTGCAAGGCGTGATGATGACGCGCCGCAATACGGAAATAGCGCGGATTGTAGGGCAACGCTCGCCGCGCGTTACACTGCCGCGAACTCGATCACGCGTCGGCGTTTCGACGCCATTCTGCGCGAGGCGGAAACAACCGGCATGGCGGGTCTGGGACTGATCCTCGGCCGGGCAGACCGGGCCGACGCAGCGACTGCCGCGGCCGCCCGTTTTTTAGGCAATTCGCTCGGATCAGCGCTCCGCCGGCTCGAAATGCTGGTTTCCACGCCGGCCATCTGAGCAGGAGCGGAATGTCACTCTGCCGGGCTCAGCGGAAAAATCGATCGCCCGGTCAGCTTCGTTCAGAATCGCTTCATCCTCGCGCAGCGTCGAATCGCGCCAGCCCCCGCGCGAGATCCGCGATGAGATCCGCGGGGTCCTCGAGGCCGATGTGGAACCGCACGACCGGGCCTTCGGCGTCCCATCGGGTGGCGGTCCGGAGCCCGACGGGATCGACAGGCAGCGCGAGGCTTTCATAGCCGCCCCAGGAGAAACCGATTCCGAACAAGGCGAGCCCGTCGATCATCGCCGCCCGGGCCGCATCGTCCCCGCCATCGAGCACGATGCTGAACAGCCCGGCTGCGCCCGAAAAGTCGCGCTGCCACAGATCATGGCCGGGACAGCCCGGCAAGGCGGGGTGCAGCACCCGCGCGACCTGCGGCTGCTGTTCGAGCCAGCGGGCGATGGCGAGTGCCCCGTCCTGGTGCTGGCGCAGCCGGACGCCCAGTGTGCGAAGGCCGCGCGCAGCCAGATAGGCGTCGTCGGGGCTGACGCACTGGCCCAGCGACAGGCTGGCACGGCGAAGCGCCTCGAAATGGCCCGGGCCGGCGGTGGCCGATCCCATCATCACGTCCGAATGGCCAACGATATATTTGGTGCAGGCCAGGATGCTGATGTCGACGCCATGCGCAATGGCCGGGAAGAACAGCGGCGTCGCCCATGTATTGTCGAGCACGGTCGTGACGCCGCGGGCGCGGGCAGCGGCGCTGATCGCCGGCACGTCCTGCACCTCGAAAGTGAGGCTGCCCGGGCTTTCCAGGAAGATCGCCCGGGTCCGGTCCTCGATAAGGGCGGATATGCCGCCACCCATCATCGGATCATAATATCGGGTGGTTACGCCCATCCGTTTGAGCAGGCCGTTGCAGATCGCACGGGTCGGCTCATAGGCGCTGTCCACCATCAGCAGATCGTCGCCCGGCGACAGCAGCGACAGCAGCACCGAAGTGACTGCAGCCACGCCGGACGGATAGAGCATCGTCCCTTCCGCGCCAGGTTCCAGTTCGGTCAGCGCATCGGCGAGCGCCCACTGTGTCGGGGTGCCGCGCCGGCCATAATATAGGCCGTCATTCGGCCTGCGGACCGCGGCGCGCAGATCGGCCACGCTGTCGAACAGGATCGTCGAGGCGCGCCAGACCGGGGGATTGACGATCCCCCGGCCCCCAGTGGACGCGTGGCGCCCGGCTGTCACCAGCCGGGTACCGGGCTTCAGGCTGCTGCGCTCGTCGTCTTGCACGCGGCACCGATCTCCTTTTCGGTGTCCGGGCGCAAGCCCCACTCGCTCCACGACCCGTCATAGAGCGCAATATCCTCGCGCCCGAGCAGTGCCGCGCCGAACAGCAGCACCGAGGCGGTTATGCCGGAACCGCAGGTCGTGACGAGCGGCTTGGCCGGGTCCACGCCGGCGGCCTCGAAGGCGGCGCGGATCTCGTCCTTGCTCTTGAAGGTACCATCGGCATTGAGAAGCTGGTCGTAGGGCAGATTCCGCGACCCCGGGATATGGCCCGATGCGAGACCGCGCGGATCAGCTTCCTCGCCGGTGAAGCGCGCCGCCGAACGGGCGTCGACAACCTCCTCGGCGCCGCTCGCGACATTGGCCTTCATCTGGTCGATATCGCGCACGGCGGCCGGATCGCGCCACACCGTGAAGTGACGGTGGCGCAGCTTGACCTTGCCCTGTTCGAGCGGACGCCCCTCGGCGACCCATTTATGCAGGCCGCCGTCGAGAATCGCCACCTGGTTCGCGCCGAACATGCGGAACATATACCAGGCACGCGCCGCCGTCCGGTGCGGGCTGTTGTCGTACAGGACGATGCGGCTGCCGTCGCCAAGGCCCAGCGACTGCATCCGGCTCGCGAACTTCTCCGCCGGGGGCAGCATGCCCGGCAAGTCCGAGTTGTCGTCCTTGAGATTGCCGAGATCGAGGAAGATCGCACCAGGGACGTGACCGGCCTCATATTCGGCGAGAGGATCGCGCGCCGGATCCAGCGCGAAATAGGTCGCATCGACGACGCGCAGATCGTTGGCGCCAAGTTCGCCTTCGAGCCACTCCGTCGAAACCAGCATTTCCATAATTACCTCCTCTAAAGGGCACAGTGCATCATCCGGCCACAGCGGCAGCGAATCAATACCCGGGGAGGTGATCTTTTATTATAGCAACGGCATCAAGATAGCAAGTATGTTCCATCGATATTGTTCAAATTGTAATTTTGGTACGCGTTGGCACGGTGCGCCCAAGTCGTCTAAGAGCGCATCATGTCCACCATCCATCTTGGCAAGACCAGCAGCCTGCCCGCCTCTCCCGAACTGGCAGTGCTCGACTATGTTCCCAACCCGCGTGCCGCCGCGCTGTACCTGATACGCTTCGCCGCGCCCGAGTTCACCTCGCTCTGCCCGGTGACCGGCCAGCCGGATTTCGCGCATCTGGTTATCGACTATGCGCCGGGCGAGACCATCGTAGAATCGAAATCGCTCAAGCTGTTTCTCGGCGCCTTTCGCAACCATGCCGCCTTCCATGAGGATTGCACAGTGGGTATCGGCGAGCGTCTATTTGCGGAGATGCAGCCCAAGTGGCTCCGCATCGGCGGCTACTGGTATCCGCGCGGCGGCATCCCGATCGACGTCTTCTGGCAATCGGGTGCACCGCCCGCGGGGCTGTGGGTACCCGACCAGGGCGTGCCCGGCTATCGCGGTCGAGGCTAGATGGACCAGGGCGCCACCGGCTCGCCCGGGCACGGCATCGGCTTTGGCGAGGCACTGCGCGTCTGGGCCCGGATCGCACTCCTCAGCTTCGGCGGGCCGGCAGGCCAGATCGCGGTGATGCATCGCATTCTCGTCGACGAAAAGAAATGGATCGGCGAAGCGCGCTTCCTTCACGCGCTCAACTTCTGCATGATGCTCCCCGGCCCCGAGGCGCAGCAGCTCGCCATCTATATCGGCTGGCTGCTCCATCGAATCAAAGGCGGGCTGGCGGCGGGCGTGTTGTTCGTGCTGCCCGGCATGATCGCGATCATGGCGCTGTCCTGGCTCTATGTGCTCGCGGTCGCCGCGCCACCGGTCGCGGCGTTGTTGTTCGGAATCAAGGCCGCGGTGGTCGCGATCGTCTTCCAGGCGGTGGTGCGGATCGGGCGGCGCTCTCTTCGCAACCGCGCCGCCATGGCGGTGGCGCTCTTCGCCTTCCTCGGCCTTTTCCTGCTCCACCTGCCCTTCCCGCTGGTGATCCTCGCCGCCGGGCTGGCCGGCTGGGTGTCGGGATGGAGGCATCTCACCCTCTTCACCCCTGGATCGAGTCACCCCGGCTCGACCGGGTCGCTCAGCGATGCCGACAGTGCGCTCGGCACGGAAATGCCCGACCATTCCCGCCAGAGCTTCGGCCGGCTCGCAGGCGTTGCGGCGACGCTCCTCGCCGCATGGTTGATTCCGGTCGCACTGCTGCTGCTCCATGCGCCTGCCGACAGCGCGCTCGCGCCGATCGCAACCTTCTTCTCCAGGATGGCGATGCTTACCTTCGGCGGCGCCTATGCGGTGCTCGCATGGGTGGGCCAGGCGGCGGTGGAACAATATCACTGGATAACGCCCGGCGAGATGCTCGATGGGCTGGGGCTTGCGGAAAGCACGCCAGGGCCGCTGATCATCGTCACCCAATATGTCGGGTTCCTCGCCGCCTATCGCCACCCCGGCGGGCTCGATCCGCTGCTGGCGGGCACGCTCGGCGGCTTGCTGACCACCTGGGTGACGTTCGTGCCCTGCTTCCTGTGGATATTCGTCGGCGGACCTTTCGTCGAACGGCTCCGCGGCAACCGCGCGCTGGCCTCGGCGCTGGCGGCGATCGGCGCGGCGGTGGTCGGCGTGATCCTCAATCTCGCCTGCTGGTTCGCGCTGCATTATTGGTTCGGGGCAGTCGGGCAATTGCGCCTCGGGCCGCTGCACCTGGCGCGGCCCGAGCTTGCGACGGTCGATTGGGCGGCCGTGGCGCTGTCGGGTGCGGCGGTCGTCACGATGTTGCGGTTCCGGGTCGGGGTGTTCGGGCTGCTCGGCGGCTCCGCGCTGGGCGGGCTTGCGATGCGATATGTGCTCTGATCACCGCGCCCGGATAAACGCCCGCACGTCCGTGCTCAGCTTGTGCAGATCGTCGGGCCGCACGTACATCATGTGACCCGCGTCGTAATAATGAAACTGGATCCGGGCCGGATCGAAGCCCGGCCGGCTCATCGAATATTCGGCGGCGAAGAAGGGCGTCGCGAAATCATACCAGCCCTGGGCCACGAACACCCGCAGGCCGCTATTCTCGCGCATCGCCCGGCCCAGATAGGGCGCGACATTGACATAGACCTCGCCGTCCCGACCCTTCTGGTCGGCGAGCTTCCAGTCCCAGTCGCTGACGCCGCCGATCGTCACATATTGGCGATCGATCTTGAGCTTCAGGTCCTCGCGAAGATAACTGTTGATCGCCGCGGTATAGGCGCCGTCGATCGCGTAGAAGCTGGGATCATTATCGGGCTCCTCGCCGGCACGGTCGTAATCGGCTCCGGTGTAGCGGGTGTCGAGGCGGCCGATGGTCAACCCCTTGTCGCGTAGCAGCTCCTTGTAGAAGCGGCCTGGGCTGACGCGCAGATTGGCGTTGTCGACGAACTGCTCGGACAGGCCGCTCAGCCTCGCGAGCTCCGCGCGCACCGACGCGCGCTCCTCCGCGCCCAGCTGGTTGCCTTTGAGCAACGCCGCGGCATAGGGGCCGATCGCGAAGGCGCGGGCCTGGGCCGCGACCTCCGCGGCGGTGGCGGGCGGATTGGCGATCTTATGGTGAAACCAGGCGGTCGTCGCCATCGACGGCAGGTTGAGGATATAGGGCATCTCATTGCCCTGCGCCTGCGCTGTCGCGCCGAAATCGAGAACCGTCGAGATCAGGATGATGCCGTCGAGCGCGACGTCGTTATACTGGCCCTCGAGTTCGCTCACCAAGGCGACCGAGCGGGTCGTGCCATAGCTCTCGCCGCCGATATATTTGGGCGAGTTCCAGCGGCCATTGTCGCTCAGCCATATGCGGATGAACTCGGCAACCGACTTGGCGTCGGCAGACACGCCCCAATAATCCTTGGCTTCCTTCTTGCCGATTGCATGGGCGAAGCCGGTGCCGACCGGATCGATGAAGACGATATCGGCGACATCGAGCAGGCTGTCGGGATTGTCGACCAGCGGATAGGGTGGCGCGCCATCGTCGCGTGCCTCGGGGATCACGACCCGCTTCGGCCCGAACGCACCCATGTGCAGCCAGAGCGACGCCGATCCGGGGCCGCCATTATACAGGAAGATGATCGGCCGGGTCCTGGGATCGCCGCCGTCCTTTACATAGGCGGTCGAAAAGATCGCAGCGAGCGGCTTGCCGTCCTTGTCTTTCAGATAGGTCTCGCCGGTCGTTGCCGTGTAGGCGATCGACTGGCCGCCGAAGCTGCCCTTGTGCCTGGTCACCGCGACGATCGGCGGTGGCACCGGACTGTCGGGCGCTTCGGCCTTCTTGTCGTCGGCGGCATGAGCCGAGATCGGCAGGATGACCATCGCGAGGGCAGCGAGGCAGGTGGTGATGCGCATCGGGATCCCTTTTTTATCGGGGATCAGGCTAGCGCAACAGCTGACACGAGTGAAAGCCCATCTTCTTCGTCACATCAGCTTGATCTCGCGCAAGCGCTGCAACAGGAACTCGTTTGCCGTGATCGGTTCCGGAAACTGGTCCGGCCGGTCCGGCGTGATCGTCTGCGGCAGCGTCTCGATCAGGTAGTCCGGCCGGAAATGCAGGAAGAACGGCATCGAATAGCGTGCGACACCGCGTCGTTCGGGCGGCGGATTCATCACCCTGTGGCTGGTCGAGGGCAGCCGCCCGTTGGTCAGCCGCTGGAGCATGTCGCCAATGTTCACCACCAGCTCGCCTGGCGCGATGTCCACAGACAGCCAGCGGCCATCCCTGTCGAGGAGCTGCAGCCCACCCTCCTCCGCGCCGAGCAGCAGCGTGATCGCATTGATATCCTCATGCGCGCCGGCGCGGATGCCGGACGCGTTGGCGCCGATCGGCGGATAGTGGAGCAGGCGCAGCACCGAATTGCCGTCCTCGACCTTGTCGTCGAAGAAGTCGGGCGCGAGGCCAAGGTAGCGCGCGATCGCCGACAGGATGCGCAGCCCCGCCCTGTCGAAGACGCCGAACAGCGCCAGATAGGTGTCGCGGAACGCCTCCAGCTCGTTCGGCCAGATATTGGCGGGCATGACCTCCTCGAAGCGGTGGCCGGGCGGCAGTTCGCGACCGATATGCCAGAACTCCTTCAGATCGGGATGGTTGGCGTCCCTGGCAGTCTCGACCTTGAACGGCGTATAGCCGCGCGCGCCGCCCTGCCCCGGAATATGGTAGCTGCGTTTCACCTCCTCCGGCAGCGCGAAGAACAGCTTGGCCGTCTCCTCGGCGCGAGCGATCAGCTCTGCAGGAATGCCGTGATCGGCCACGACCGCGAAACCGAATCGCTCGAAAGACCGGCCGATCGCCTGAGCGAAGGCGCCGGGATCGGTGTCCGCGGTGGCCAGGGACAGGCTGGGAATAGCGGGCAGTTCTGCGGCATCGGTCATGGGCGAGGATATAGGACTCCCGCCAGGCCGGCGGAAGCGGGCCGTTGGACAGATGCCCAACTCTCTTCGTCACCCGGCGGAGGCCGGAATCTCAGGAGAGGCGCGCAGCCTAAACTTTGTCCCTGACGACCGGGACCCCGGCCTTCAGCCTTTGGCTGAAGTTCATCCTCCGCGCCTGCCTTGCAGGCAGTCGAAGGGCCGGGGTGACGGAAAGAAGCCGGGCCGCTCCTCATAGCCCGAGTCATCCACAGTTTTCTCGGTCAGCCCCTTGAACCGTGCCACCGATCCGCCAAGACGGCAGCGTGACCGCACGAATCGACATCGGCACCAGCAGCCCCGGACAATCGGTATTTTTCGACGTCGAGGAGCTGCTCGCCACCCGCCTGCTCGTCCAGGGCAATTCGGGGTCTGGAAAGTCGCATCTGCTGCGCCGGCTGCTCGAGGAATCGGCCGATGTCGTCCAGCAGGTGGTGATCGACCCGGAGGGCGACTTCGTGACCCTGGCCGATCGTTTCGGTCATGTTGCGATCCAGGCCGGGGACCATAGCGAAATCGAAATCGCCCGCCTCGCCGCCCGGATCCGCGAGCATCGCGTGTCGGTTGTGCTGGCGCTCGACGAACTCGAGATCGAGGCGCAGATGCGCTGCGCCGCGACCTTCCTGGCGGCGCTGTTCGATGCTCCGCGCGATCATTGGTATCCGGCGCTGGTGGTGGTCGACGAGGCGCAGCTGTTTGCGCCCGCAGTCGCCGGCGAGGTATCGGACGAGGCCCGCCGCGCCTCGCTGGGAGCGATGACGAACCTCATGTGCCGCGGCCGCAAGCGCGGGCTTGCCGGGGTGATCGCCACCCAGCGGCTTGCCAAGCTCGCCAAGAATGTCGCCGCCGAAGCGTCGAACTTCATGATGGGGCGGACCTTCCTGGACATCGACATGGCCCGCGCCGCCGACCTGCTGGGCATGGAGCGCCGCCAGGCCGAGCAGATCCGCGACCTGCCGCGCGGGCAGTTCCTTGCCCTGGGCCCCGCCGTGTCCCGCCGGCCCGTTGCGGTGACCGTCGGGGCGGTCGCCACCTCGGCGCGCAGCGGCAGTCCCAAGCTGGTGCCGCTCCCGACCGCCGCGGCCGGCCGAGAGGAGCTGCAGGGCCTGCTGTTCGCGCCCGGCGACGATCGGCCCGCCCCTCCTCCGCCCGCGCCCCGGACACCCGCACCGACCAGCGACGATCTGCTCCGCGCGATCAGCCGCGGCGGTCCTACGCTGACGCCGACAGCGGCGCCGGTGAACACGCCGGCGCTGGCCGACGAGGAACGCGAGGCGGTGATCGACGAGGTGCTGCGCGAGATCGTCGACGATCCGGACGCGACCTACCGCGCGCCCGTGATCCTGTTCCAGGATTTCGGCGTGCGCTGCCGGATGCATCGGCTGGCCGACAGCGGGCTCGATCTGGCCGGCTTCCGCCGCCGGCTGGCGATGGCGCGCGCGGGGCTGTTCGGTGAACTGGACGAAGGCTGGCTCGACGCCATGGCGCTCGGCGCATCATTGCCCGACGATATGCTCGCGCCGTTCCTGCTGGTGGCCCGCGCCGCCCGCGACGCGCTCGAAGCGCCCAGCGATGCAGCGCTTGCGCAGGTCTATGGCACCCATTCGCAAGGGCGGGTCCGCCGACTGATCGCCTATATGGAGGAGCAGGGCATCTTCGTGCTGCGCACCGACCTGTCGGGCAAGCGCTCGATCACGATCCCCCGACTGGGCTGGACGACGGCAGCGGCACTGCCCGAAGCCGCGGAGTAGCTGCGCGCCGCCGTCAGCTGCCGACGGACGCCATCGGCGCCTGCCGCGCGCTGTTCGAACGGGTGGAAGGACCGATGGCTTCAGCCCCTCGCCATGATCCTACCGGCGTCAGCCGGCCAGTCATTCAGTCGGTCAGACCGTCGATCCAGCCTGCCCGACCGGAATCTGGCGCCCCTCGTCCGACGCGCGCTCCATGGCGGCGATCACCCGATGCGTCCGCACGGCATCGTCGAAGTCCGGCGCGGTCCGGGTTCCGCGCTGCAGGTCGGCGGCGATCATCGCATAGAGGCAGCCGACGTTGCGCGGGATCGGGTGCTCGGGCAGCGTGAGTCCAGCCGGCATGAGCGGCTCGATCCGCTCGGGCGTACCGCCATCGCGCAGCAGCGTCACCGCAAGCCCGGTCATCTGGAGATTGCCCATCTCGCCGGTTACGGTGATCGCGCCCTCGGTGCCGCTGACCTCCCAGACGAACCCGTTCGCCCGGCTCGGCCCCGGTCGGTAATGAAGCGAGACCAGCGCGCCGCTGTCGAGCCGTCCCTGGAGCAGCACCTCGTCGGGCGCGTCCCTCGTCATGGTCTCGCCGGTCTCCGCAACCCGCACGCTCGTCTGCCGGGTCGCCAGGATTGCCGAGACCGTGGCGAAGTCCCCCAGTACCGAGCGCAGCGCCGCCAGCGCGTGCCCGACCGGGATGGTCAGCATGTTCGCTCCGTTCCGCCGATCGAGCATATAGGCATAGATCTGTGCGATCTCGTCGGACGCGACGCCCCCGCCATAGGCGGTGATGCTCGTCGAGTGGACCGCGCCGATCCGCCCCTCGGCGATGATCTGCCGCACCCGTGCGATCTCCGGTGCGGCCACCGCCTGGGTGCCGATGACCGCGAGCACTCCCCGCTCTCGCGCCTGTTTGGCGAGCGCCTCGGCCTCCGCCAGCCCGTTGCCGAGCGGCCATTCGCACAGCACGTGCTTGCCCGCCGCAATCGCCTTGCTGACGATGTCGAAATGATACGGGACCTTGACCGTCACGGCCACCATGTCCACCGCGTCCGACGCGACCATCTCGTCCACGCTGGCGAAGGCGCGGGGGATGCCGCAATCGCGGGCCGCGGCCTCTGCGCTGGCGAGAGTGGTGTTGGCGACCGCCGCGATCTCGAACTCATGCTCCAGCGCGCGCAGCGCCGAAATGTGCGCCACCGCCGCCCAGCTCCGCCCCGGCTGCACCCCTACGAAACCGATCCGAAGCCGCCGTCCGTCCGTCATCGCTGCTTTCATCCCACGACCTGCCGTCAGCCAGGGGCCTTCGGCACGAACCGCGCCATGCCGGTCCTTCCGGCAAGTTGATACCACCCGGGCGATCGCATTGCACCCGCACGAGGCTCCTGGCCTCGTCCGAGCGGACGGGGCGAGTGACCGCGCGAGCGCGAATATAGGCTCGCCGCAAGGCCAACGTCGCGATGCCGGCGCAAACGCAGAGGATCGTCAAATGAGCGCTGGCTATCGCCGGGTCGTCACCGGACTGGACGAGCAGGGACGCTCGAGCGTCATCTTCGACGACCGCCTCTCCGCCCCGGACGGCGGAACAGTCATCGCCTGGAGTACCGCGCTGCCGGTCAGCAACGAGGGCACTACCGACACGGGCAATGTTCCGCCCAGCATGGATCTGCTGCGCGGCGGAACAGGATTCTCGATCGCCAGGATGGAGCCCGGCTCGAGCTTTCCGATGCATGCCTCGAACACGATCGACTACATGTTCTTTCTCAGCGGCCGCATCACCCTGATCCTCGAGACGGGCGAGGTAGAGCTGGGAGCGGGCGATCTGGTAGTCGATCGCGGGATCCTCCACGGCTGGCGCGTCGAAGGGGCCGAGCCGGTGACCTTCGTCTGCGTGAACGTCGGCGCGGAACCTGTCGGCGCGGGCGCAACGATCTGACCTGCCTGCCTCGTCCGGCAAGCGCAGTGGGCCCAGACTCGATCCGGTTCAGATTGAACCGGATCGAGTCTAGATTTTGTCCGTTTCCGTGATTTCCGAGCCGGCAGATGATCCCATCTGCCTCGAAATCTAGAGCGTCCCGCCTTTAATATGAACCGCTCATCCTGAGTAGGGGCTGAGCTTGCCGAAGCCCCGTATCGAAGGACGTCCTTCGATACGCCATTTCGACTTCGCTCAATGCCTACTCAGGATGAGCGGGAAGTGCTTCAGATTAAAGCACGCGGCTCTAGCCAAGCGAGGCCGGTTTCCTCCGATGCCAATCCGTTGCTTGCTGGAACGCGTGGACCACAGGTAGCCGCACCTCGTCTTCCATTCTCCGGCCGACGACCTGTATGCCGATCGGCATGCCCTGTGCGGTCTTGCCGGCGGGGGAAGGTCAGGCTCGGCTCCCCGGTTAGGTTGAATGCGCCCTGATAGCGGGCCTGTTCGACATAGGCGTCGCTCATGTTTCCGCCGCCCGCCATGGCCCCGCAACCGGTCACGCCTTTTCCTCATTACGCTCTAATCGGCGAAAATCCCCGGCAGCAGCCGAAGCACCGCTTCGATCCCTTCGCCGGCCCAGCCCACCTCGCGCGCCAGTTCGGCGGCATGGCCCAGGTCCTTGGCAGCCAGCGCCCGGGCATGGACCCGCGTGGTCAGCCCGGCCCCGGCACGCCCGGCCAGATAGGCGGCAACCAGTTCGTTCATGTTGCCGTTTCCGATCAACACGCGGCGCAGCGCCTCGGCATCAATGCCCGCCGCCTCGGCCAGCCCCAGCCCCTCGCTGGCGGCCATTGCGAAGCCATAGCTGATCACGTTGTTGCAGATCTTGAGGATGATCCCCGTGCCCAGCGGCCCGGCATGGATCACGTCGCAGGAAAACGTCGCGGCCAGCACCCGCGCCCGTGCGAACGCGTCGGCGCTGCCGCCGATCATCGTCACCAGCCGGCCCTCGGCGGCGCGCACCGCCCCACCGGTCACCCCGGCATCGAGCAGCGCCACTCCGCGCTCCGCGGCCACCGCATGCAGCCGACGGATCGTGTCGAGCCCCACCGTGCTGTGGACAAGGATGCACCCGCCCGCCGCCATGCCGGCAAGCAGGCCCTCCGGTCCGGCCACCACCGCCTCGACCTCGGCATCATCGCGGACGCACACGCCGACGATCCGCGCCCGCCGGCCGAGCTCGGCACTGCTCCCAGCCAGCTCGGCATGGCCGGCCAGCGCCGTCATCGCTGCCGGCACGGCGTCGAATATGATCGCCCCCGGCGCCTGGCTGGCCATCCGTCGCGCCATCGGCCCGCCGATGTTGCCGAGGCCCACGAAGCCCAGGGTCTCGCCCGCGGCGGCCATCCGGTTCAGTCGGTCACGCCAGCCGCGCGAATCGAGTCTTCGGCAACGCCGGGCAGGTCGCTGCCCAGCGGATGGCCGACATAGTGGACCAGCAGCAACGGGATTTCACGCGCCTGCGCGGCAGTGAACTCGCCATTGCGCAGCGCCGAGGTCAGATGGATGCCGAATTTCTCCTGCTTGCCCACTGCGGCCAGCACGCCCAGCACCAGCAACCGCTTGTCGCGCATCGAGAGCTCCGGCAGCGTCCAGATCTCCGCGAACAGCTGGCTCATCGTCATCCACTGATAGTCGCTCCAGCCGGCGATGCCGCCGATATCGATGCCGCTCAGCACCTGCCGCGCCATCGCCCGTCCGGCTTCGGCGCGCGCGGTGAGGGAATCGTGGTCATTGATCGACATGGAGCTGTCTCCCGATGGTGGTTGTTGGCGCGGCGTTGGGCGGGCGCCGGCGCACTAAAGCGCTTCCGGCAGCGGCGCGCAACATTGATTCGGCTCGGAAATGCAGGCGGGAAACAGAACCGGCTTCCGGACGAGCCTGTTGCCGATCCCGTCGCGCCGCTGCCCAGCTATAGCAGGGCGACGAGTCCCCGCTCGCCGTCCAGGCGCACCATGGCTCCGTTGGCGTCAGCGCGTGTCGGCCTCGGCGAGGACGCGGACCTCGCCCGTGCCGCCGTCGACCCGCACGATCATCCCGTCGCGCAGCTGGCGGGTACCGTCGCGGGTGTTGATCGCGCAGGGAATACCGAGTTCGCGCGCGATGATCGCGCCGTGGCTCATCGGGCCGCCGATGTCGATCACCAGCGCCCCGGCCATCACGAAAAACGGCCCCCAGCTGGGATCAGTGGTGCTGGTGACGAGGATCTCGCCCGGTTCCATCTCCTCGGCGGCGATATGGTCGATGACCACCCGGACCGGGCCCTCCGCGATCCCGGCGGATACGCCAATGCCGCGCACGATTTCGACCGAGCCCATCCGTGTCTCCGACGCGATCGGCTCGGGGTTGCCGGTCCACGAGCCGGGAATGTCCAGCTGCGCATAACGGGCGTGAATCGCCTTGCGCTCGTCCACCACATCGCGGAAATCGCGCGGCGGACCGTCGATGCATTCGTCGACTGTGAGGAAAAACACGTCGTCCGCGGCATCGATGCAGCCCAGACGCTGCAGGTCGCGGCCCCGCGCGCGGGCCGCCGCCCGGCCCACGTCGATGGCGACGCGGTAGGACGCCTTGCCCAGTTCTCGGACCCGCATCGCCCGGGACAGGTCCGCGAAATGCGCGCGCGCTTCCTCGCGCCGGCCTTCCGGGAGCGCTGCGATGATCCGGGCCTCGGCCTCTCGGCGCTGCGCCACCCGCATATGTTCGCTGGCCAGCGGCGAGGCGGATTCGTCCATCTTGCGGTAGTTCTCGACGAGCGCCCGGATCGCCCCGGGACTCTCGCGCCAGGAGGCGGTCGAGATGTCGTCCCCGGAGGTCTCCTGGAAGCCGAGTTCGGCCAGGTAGTCTTCCAGTGTCCGCTGCCCGCGGCTGACCGCCCACAGGCCCGCCATCGCGCGGGTGTCGAAGGTATCGCCGATCCCGGTCGTCAGGCTCGAGGCGAGCTCGGGCAGGCCGGCATCCTGCGCGAGCGCGGTCGCGCGGGAAAAATGCTGCTGACTCAGCGAGGAATTCGCCGAATGATTGGTCTGGACCCGCACGTAGCGCGCAAACGCATCGCGGTACGTGGCGACCGGATCCTTGCCTTCCACCAGCCCTTGCGGCCCGACATGCTCGCGCCAGAAGACCATGATCTCGTCGAACTCGCGAACGACGATGTCGGCGACGCCGTGGCAATAGGCCAGGAACTTCTCCCGGTCGTAGAAGCGCTCCCCCTCCAACTGCGGCGACGCGTCGAAATTCTCGGAAAACAGGTCCCGGGCATGATCGGCGCTGTGATCGCCCGGCATGAGCTTCACGTCGGTGCTCATCGCATCCATGTTGATCGCGCAGCGGCCGAAGAAGAGCCGGATGTATCCGGTATCACGCGAGCCCGGGAGCGGCTCGCCCGGCGCGATCAGCCCGAAGTTCTCGAAAATCGGCCGCCAGGAGAGGTTGGCCCCTTCCCCGAAGAACGCCCAGCTCAATGGCTTGGCGACGTTCGGAAAGGATTCGGAGACGTTGACGCGCGACCAGCGCACCCCCGGCTCGCTGATGACATGGATTTCGTTGGCGGGTTCGAACTGCATGGCGGTTCCAGTCGGCTGTTTCCGGGACGGTCAGGCGGCCGGCGCGCGGGCCGCGGACTGCCAGCGGTTCAGGTCGTCATCCCCGAACAGCCGCCCTCGCTCGACGATGCCGAAACCGGTTCCGCCATCGGGCAGATCCATGCGGACCATCGCGACGTTCGACAGGTAGCGCTCGGGCACCAGCGGCAGCATCAGGTTCCAGATGGTCGTCGCGACATAGCGGCGGCCATCGACCGTATAGGCGATCTTGCGATAGGCATTGTCCCAGTCCTCGCCCTCGAGCACCTCGTAGTGCGGGGTCGGCCCGCGTCGCCCGACGCCGTCCTCGACGGTATAAGAAAAGCCGGTCTGCCGGTCGCCGTGATCCATCAGCAGGCCGTCGTAATAGGTCCGCATGTCCGCGGAGACGAACGCCATGTAGCGCACGCACTTCATCTGCATGAAGTTTCGCGGCCCCCAGCTGTGATCCCGATAGGCGAGCGCATCGACCCGGGCCTCGGCATCGCCGATCCGGATGGTTCCGGTAAAGCGCCCGCCCTGGTCATAGTGCGCCCCGCCCGGTGCACTGGTCGATTCGTCGTGGATCACCCCCCAGTGGACGGACGGGATCGTCGCGCTCCATTCGAGGTCGATCGAGAACGCCAGCGGCGCGGCGCGGCTCGCCGGGAGGCCCATGACCCCACCGACCGCCTCGATCGGCCAGCCCTGCCCCTGACCCGTGATGGTCCAGAGCCGGTCCGGCTCCCAGCACGCCAGCTGGAACTCCGGGTAGGCCAGCGTTCCGTTGATCGGGTGGACCACGCCATAGCTGCAGGATTGCCCGCCGATCTTCGCGCCGAACCGGAATTCGACGATGCCCTCGTTCGGCCGGTGCTTGACGTGGATGAGAAACCCGGCGTCGGCGGCCTCGTCGAAGCCGAAGAAGCACATGTTCTCCATCCAATTCATCTGCGGGTCGCATTCCTGAAGGTGCAGTCCCTCATCTGCCGCGTCGATCATGCGTTCTCCTTTGAACGCGGCGCCAGCCGCGAATGCGCATCGCTGAGCAGCGCGATGGGATCTCCACCCGATCGCCCGGCAATCTCGCCCGCCCAGCCGATCAGCCGTTCGGCGCAGCGCGGCAATGCGGCCGCGGTTGCGGTGACCTGGCCGCGGAATATGTGCCCGCTCGTTCCGTCAATGGTCAGCTCGTCGCCCTCGCAAAGAATCTGGCCAGCGATGCGGACCGTCGCGCCGTCGAACGACAAGGCGGTCGTGCCGACCACGGCCGGCTTGCACCATTCGCGCGCGACGATGGCGGCGTGGCTGACCAGGCCGCCCGTGGCGGTCAATATCCCTTCCGCCGCGTCCATTCCCGGAATGTCGTCGGGCGAGGTTTCGGGCCGCACGAGGATGACGGCTACGCCCTGGTCAGCCGCATCGAGCGCGGCGTTGACGCTGAAGCAAGCCTTGCCCGATGCGACACCCGGGGATGCGCCCAGCCCCGTAGCCAAGGGTTCGGCTGCGGTTGACGCGTCGCGTTCGGCGAGCAGCGCTGCAATGGTCTCCGGCGCGATCCGCGCTACCGCATCACGCCGGGAGAAGCTCATGGCCGGATCGTCGGCCAGATCGGTTGCTATGCGCACCGCCGCGAGCGGACTGCGCTTGCCGCGGCGATACTGCAGTGCCCAGAGCACCCCGGCTTCCACCGTGAACTCGATGTCGCACATGTCCTGAACATGCCCCTCCAGGGTGGCGGCGACCCGACGGAGATCCGCCCAGAGATCGGGGCGCGCTGCGGCGAGGACGCTGAGCGGCTCGGTCTGGTGTCCACCGGCAACGACATCCTCGCCCTGCGCATCCTGAAGCCAGTCCCCCATCGGCTCCGGTTCGCCTGTCGAGGGGTGGCGCGTGAACAGGACGCCCGTTCCGGAAAAGCCGGGCGCGGTGCCGAACACCATCGCCTGCACCGTGACCGCGGTGCCCAGATCGTCCGAAATCGCGGCACGCGTGCGATAGGTGCGCGCGCGCGCGCTATCCCACGATGAGAAGACTGCGGCGATTGCGCCTCGCAGTTGATCGAACGGATCGGGCGGCAAGGAGGCGCCGACGATCTCGGCATAGGTGGTGCGCAAGCGATCGTAAGCGCGCGATGCGCGATCCGGCGACACCATGTCTGCCAGCCCCGCCACAGACGCGTCGTCGAGACCAAGGTTCAGTATCGTGTCCATCATGCCCGGCATCGACGCCGCAGCACCGGAGCGAACGCTGACGACCAGCGGGCGCTCGCGCCCACCGAATGTGCGACCGAGCTCCCTCCCCAACTCGCCAAGCTGCTCGGCGAGCTCTTCGTCGAGGAAGGCGATCGATCCCGATGACCGCCACCTGGCGAATGCCTCTGTCGTGATGACGAACGCGGGGGGCACGCCGATGCCCAGACGCCGCATCTCGAACAGGCCTGCCCCCTTGCCGCCCAGCAGCGCGCGGGCAACGGCAGTATCCGCGGGGATCGCGTCGCCCATGCCGAAGACGTAGCGCCCCATCAATCTCCCCGCCCGGCGGCGGCCTCGGCGGCGCGGGTCCTGCCGGTGAGGCCGATCAGGTCCTCGTGCAGTTCAAACCAGACCGTGTGGTAGCTGTCGATCATCGGCCGCGCCATCATGGCCTTGTCCCCCGCACGGAGAGCCGCGAGCGCATCGGCAAAGCGCGAGGCACAGCCCGCCAGCCGCGGCGCAACCGCCACGATCGCGTCGAGCAGCGGCGTCAGCTCTTGATCGATCGTGCCGAGGCGCTCGACCAGCGCGTCGTCATAGGCGTCATCGCCGTGGTCGTTGGGCACCTCGCCATCGGCAGTCTGACGCACCTGCCAGTCGCGCATCAGCGCCTTGAACGCGGCGTTCAACGTGCAGAAGCGCTCGTAGAGCGCATCAATCGCCGGTCCATTGACCGCGCCGGCTTCCGCCGCAATGCCTTCAGCCACTCCGGCGCGGCCTTGTGGCGTCAGCGCAAAGCCCCGCGGCAGCTCTCGCACGTCGCCTGCGGCCAAGGCAGCGTCGATGCGCGCCCGGCTGTCGCCAGTGCGCAGCGCATCGTGCACCGCTTGCTCGCCTGCCAAACCCTTGAGCGAAAGCACCCTCAAGAGCCCAAGGTCGGTCACCGCCATCATCCGCTCCACCGCGCTCTGCATCTAAAAAGTGCAGTAACTGCATTTATCTCTACACCGTTCCGTGCCATCCGCCAAACGGAATTGCATGAGGACGGACGGCGTGTGCTAGTCGTGCCGCGCGCGGACCTGGTCCGCGTCGAAAATAGGCGATTTCGAGAGGAATGATGGACGCGAAGGGCGCGGGACTCAGGGCACGCAAGAACCAGGCGAGACGCAGGCGGATTGCCGAGGAGAGCCTGCGACTCTACGTCGGCCAAGGCTACGAGAACACGACCCTGGCGGCCATCGCGGCGGCTTCCGGGATTTCGCCGCGCACGCTCTACCTGCATTTCCGGACGAAGGAGGACACCCTCAAATATTGGCAGGAAGGCTTCGTCAACGATCTGCCGGGGATCATGAGCAGCGAGGCGGCAGACCAGGGGCCATTGCAGGCGGCGCGAAACAGTCTGCTTCGGCTCAGCGCAGAACAGGACCTGCGCCAGGCCGCAACGGTGGATGCCCTGCTCGAATCCAATGTCACGCTCGCCGCACACAAGCAGGCGATGTTCCTCAGGCTGGAGCAGACGATGTTCGGCTGCCTGTGTCGGATGTGGCCGGCGATTTTGAACGAAGAACTGAAGACGACCGCCATGGTCGCAGTGGGCGCGTTGCGCCTCGCCATGCAGACCTGGCGTGATGAGGGGGCCCGGCTCCCCATCTACGGCTACCTGATAGTGGAATTCGCTCGATTGGAAACGATATTGCAGGCAACAGATGCGGGAGCGGGCCGCACCCCATGCGGATGAGCGGCGATAGCGCTCAGACGGAGGCGGGACTTCCGCCGCTGCGCTAAGGCTGCCGCGGCAGCGCGAAGGCGACGATGTAGTTGCCCGGCTTGGTCCCGTAATAGGCGTGCCCGCCCGCCGCGATGACGATGAACTGTCGCTGCGAACGGGGCGACCAGAAGGTCATCGGCGTCGCTTGGCCGCCCGCTGGCAGGCGGGCCTTCCAGCGCAGCGTGCCGTCGCGCACGTCGATCGCGCGGATCGCGCGTTCCTGGGTTGCGGCGATGAAGGCCAGGCCTCCGCGCGTCACGATCGATCCGCCGACGTTCGGCACGCCCATCGTGATCGGCAGCATCGAGGCGAGGCCACGGGGGCCGCTGTCCTGCGCGGTGCCCAGCGGACGCGACCAGACGACCCTGCGGGTCCGCAGATCGACCGCGGAGATCAGGCCGAAGGGCGGTTCGTTGCACGGAGCTCCGAGCGGCGACAGGAAGGGTGTGGCCGTCACGGCGAACGGCGTGCCCATCTGCGGCACGGCGCCTGCCGATTCGCCGCGCAGGCTGGCCTTGCTGAGCCCCATCGCGTCGGCCTGCCGGCGCGGAATGAGCCGATTGACGTTGCCAATGCGATTGGAGTTCACGATCATCAGATCGCGATCGCGATCGACCGACACGCCGCCCCAGTCGATGCCGCCCATGAACCCGGGTTCGGTGAGCGACGGATCGAGGCCCGGCAGATTCATTCGGCCTTCGTAGCGCAGTTTGCGAAACTGGATGCGGCACCACAGCTGATCGAGCGGAGTGAGCCCCCACATGTCGCGCTCGCGCCACAGCGCGCCGCTGAAGGAGGGCATGCCCAGAGAGAACGGCTGGGTCTTCGAGGGACGCTCGCCGGGGGCCGCGCCGCTCTGCGACACCGGTTTCTCTTCGACCGGGGCGAGCGGACGCCCGGTGGCCCGGTCGAGCAGGAAAATCTCGCCGCGCTTGGTGGGCTGGAGCAGCGCATGTTCGACGCCATTGGCACGGCGTATGTCGACCAGGGTCGGCTGGGCGGCGACGTCGTAGTCCCACAGGTCGTGGTGCACCGTCTGGAAGGACCAGCGCACCTCCCCGCTGTCGACGTCGAGCGCGATCACCGAGCTGGAGTAGGCATCGTCGAAGGGGCGCCGCTGCGCGCCGTAATAATCAGGCGTGGCGTTGCCGGTCGGCACATAGACGAGGCCGAGCGCCGGATCGGCGCTCATCGGGGCCCAGCTGTTGGGCGTCGCCTCGGTATAGTGCTGCCCGGCCTGCGGCTCGCCGTGCTCGTGCGGGCGTCCCATGTCGAAGGCCCAGGCCAGCTTGCCGGTCACCGCGTCGAACGCCCGGATGACGCCCGACGGCTCGCCCCAGTACTGGCCGTCGGTTACGGCGCCGCCCAGGATGATCTTGCCGCGCACGATCGTGGGCGCCGAGGTCACCGCATAGTAGCCCCGCTTCACCGCGCCCATTCCCGCCGTGAGATCGGCCGCGCCACCGACGCCGAACCCCCCGCAGGGCCGGCCGGTCAGCGCATCCAGCGCGATCAGCCGCGCGTCGCTGGTGTTGGTGAAGATGCGCTTGGCGCAAGGACCAGCGGCATTCGGCACCGCATAATAGGCGACCCCGCGGCAGACCATGTGCGAGCTGATCGCGCGATCGACGCCGGCTTCGTATCGCCAGCGCAGACGGCCCGTCTCCGGATCGACGGCGAGGACATCGTTCGCGCCGGTGCACAGATACAGCGTATCGTCGACCATCAGCGGCGTCGTCTGCAGCCAAGCCACCACCTTGGCAGGGCGCGTGCCGGCTTCGATCGTCCAGGCGACCTGCAGATCCTTCACATTGCCGGCGTTGATCTGGGCCAGCTCGCTGAAGCGGCTGCCCGCCGGGTCGTTTCCGTAGTTGTGCCACTCTCCGGCAGGCGCGGCGTTCGCGATCTGCGCCGCCGGCAGCGGCGGCGGCGCGGCGACGGGGCCGCCTGTCTGATAGAGCGGATCGGGCAGCTCGCCCGGCCCGATCGCGTGCATCATGGCGCCGAGCAACGCGGCGACGGCAAGCGCTGCCGCACAGCGCAGGGCGGTGCGGAACGCCGGGCGGCGCTCTGCCGACAGCCCCCGTGAAACCCCGGGCAGCAGGAACCCGAGCCCGAGCACCGCCGGAGCGAACAGCCGGGCGGCGAGCGCCCAGCCATCGAAGCCCGCCTCCCATATCGCCCAGGGGACCGTGACGACCAGCAGCGCGGCGTAGAGGAGCGCGCCGCGGCGGTCGCCTCGCCAGGTCAGCACGCCCGAGGCCAGCGTCGCCAGGCCGGCCAGGGCATAATAGGGCGAGCCGCCGAGAAAGAGCAGATAGGCGCCGCCCAGGCAAAGCGGCAGGGCCACGACCATGAGGCACGCGGCGAAAATCCGGCGAACGATCGGACGGGCGACGCCACGCGATCCTGCTGTCGGTGCCACTGCCGCCATAGCCATACCCCCCTGCAGCCCATCATGCGAGCCTTTGGCGACCCCTCTCATGGATGGTGCAAACGCGCAAGCACCGGCGGGGCAGGTGCAAAGCTGGCATGCATGAACCCAAGCTCCTCGCGCGGCCCGTGTAAATAGCGGATCCAAATTGATTTTTCACGCCTTGCAAGCGACGATGCGTTCGCGCGCCGCTTTGATCCCTGAATGAACGGGGCCGGCGACGATGATGCGACATTCTCCAGCGCTGGCGCCGCCTCATGCGCGAAGCGGTTGGCGGCGAACTTGCTGTGCCTGATGCTGATTTCCTCGAAGCGGTCCGCGCCCCAGATGTTGCGGTTCATGCACACCGTCCGGAGATGCAAGGAGGCCATGCCGAGTGTCTTCGAGCCCACCTCGCTGTTCCGGGCGTAGAAACCGCGGAAGAAGAGATCGGGGTCGCCGTTTGGGCGGCGCCCGGCCTCCATCGGGTGGAGGTCGTCGACGAGGAACAGGAAGACGTCGCGATCGCTCGCACAGAGCGTCGATGCGCAGCAAATCGTCCCTGCCCTTATTATCCGGGTTGTCCTTCGGCAGCCGCGAGGTCGTGCAACATGGCAGTCAATTCGTCAGGCGCCGAGTAGAACGGCGAATGATCCGTCTCGAGCACATAGGTGTCGCAAGGCTGACGGCTCACCATGTATCGCTGCAGCTCAGGCAGGACGGACTGATCTCTCTCGCAGTATATGTAGTTGCGAGGAACCGTTCCATACCGTGAGTCGGAAAGATTGACCGGAGCAGCCCGCATGCTTGTCGGTTCGGGCGTTAGACGCGTGAATGCAGCTTCGGCCTGATCTGGAGGCGTCATGCCGTAGAAGGCCGCGAGCGCCGCCTCGCGTCCGTGCAGGATCATCGTGTTGCCGTCCCCAGATACGCTTATCGCCGCCGCGATGCCCGAGCCATGGCCACTCTCCGGGCGCTCGAAAATATCGCCCATTGATTCACCCGGCATCGGCATCATCGCGGCCAGATAGACGAGCCGTCGCACCGCGCCCGGTGCGATCTCTGCAGCCCGGCTAACGACGATACCGCCGCGACTGTGCCCGACCAGGATCGCCGGCTCATCCCGAGCACTGGCCATGCCCGCGATGAACATCCCCCATTCGTCCAGCGTGGCGACGTGACCCGAGGCGGCATCGGCTCCCATGCCAGGCAAATCCGGCGCGTTCACCTCGTGGCCGAGAGCTTGTAGCCGGGGCACGATCTCTTCCCAGCACCAGCTGCCGTGCCAAGCGCCATGAACGAGAATGAAACGCGCCATACCGATCTCCTGATTGCCGAATCGACGTGCAGTGCTGCCGCCTCAGGCCGCCTGTTGACAGAGCTCCGGTAGCCCCTTGGTGCTGATCCGATAGAGCAGGCGACGCTTCCCATCCTCGTCAGAATATTCGATCGGGGTCGCACTGTGCAGCACCTGGAAATTGTCCCACAGAAAGACGTCGCCGGCCTCGATCTTGTAGCTGGTGACAAACTCCGGACGAGTAATGTGGCGGCGAAGCTTGTCGATGAGCTCGCGCCCTTCCTCGCGTTCCAGGCCGACCGCACCGAAGGCCGTGCCGGAGGTGAAGATCGCCTTCGTGCCCGTCACCGGATGGCGCAGCACGAGCGGGTGCTGCTGCACGCCCTGCATGGCGATCTGGTCGGCGACAATAGGGATCTTCTCGCCCGGCAGTTCGGGTGATCCGCCAAGGCAATGCTGAGCGGTCAGCCCGTCGATACGCTGCCTGGTCTCTTCGTCCAAAGCGTCATAGGCAAAGCGCGCGCTGGCGATCAATGTCTCGCCGCCAACCTCGGGCGCTTCAACGCCGTACAGCATCGTGACGCTCGCCGGCTCCTTTTCGTAAGTGCTGTCGGCATGCCAATGCATTGCACCGTCGCGGTAGCGCGCGGGCGTCGACGCGGCGTTGTTAACGCGGATCAGCTCAGGATGTTCGTTCTGGGTATGCGACTTGATCATGAAAGACAGCGGGCGGCCCCATTTGTAGCCGAAGCGTACATAGTCTTCATCGCTAAGGCGCTGGTTCCGAATGACGAGAATTTGGTTCTCATGCAGCAAGCCGATCAGCGAGCGAATGGTCGTATCCGACATATCGCAGCTAAGATCGATACCTTCGACCGCGACGCCGAACGGCCCAGGAAGCTGCTTGATCTCCATATCCCTCTCCCTCGATTGCGTCCTGTGGATAAGGGGCGTGGAGATTAAATCAAAGGATTTAATTGAATCAGCGCGCTTGTGATGGAATGAAGGGTTATGAACGAAAAAAGAGGTAGCGCCGCACGCCGATCCCTGTGTCTTGCCGCGGAGGTGCTGGTCGCCGAACATGGGCTCGAGGCGGTCACGCTTCGCCGGGTCGCGCAAATTGCCGGCCAGCGCAACGTGGCGGCGGTCACCTATCATTTCGGTACCATCCAACAGCTCCTGCGCGCCACGGTCGAGATGCGCTTACAAGAAGCTGAAGCTATCCGGGGCCAAGCGATCGACAAATGCTCCAACCCGGATGGAATCGACGCCTTCATCGCCTGGCTTTGGGTAACAAGGCCCGCCCTCGATGCGGCGGACGAACTGGCACCCTATGCGCATGTCCGTTTCCTGCTGCACATGCGGCTGGCAGGCTTGCTTAGCGATCCGTTCGACTCCTCCGTCGACCGCTCCGGCACGCCCGCGCTGGAATTCTGGCTGGAGTGCATCCGGATCAGCTTGTCTCATCTGCCTCCGCACATCGCCCAGGCACGCGTGGGCCTATGTGGGCTTATGTTCTGGAACGCGATCGCGATACATATGGACAGCCTGCCGGGTCATCCGAAAAGCGATTCGTTAAAGGAAATACTGCTCGACGTTGAGGCATCTGTTCGGCTCATCCTCGACAGGCCTCATGAAGCTGCCGCATAAGCGGAGTGAGAGTAAGGGCCGTGATAGCGGACGCTGCTCTGTCGAGCCTGGCATTTAACGCCCTCCATGCCGTGAATGCTTTTGGCCACCGGAAATTGATCGGGGTCGCCTGATCTTAAGATCTTTTGGGCCGATTTTTCGGGGGCGGCCTGCGAGTTTCTGCACAGCCTGGGGGGCGGAGCCGCCCGCAGAAAGGGTCTGCCGCGACATTGGCGCGGCGGCAGGGGAATGCTTTCCCCTCCCGTTCTTGCAGATTTCGGTGTGATGTGTGCCAAACCGAGGCCGACGCGCCACAACCTATCCGTGGTGGTGAGGTGGTGGCTGGCACCAATCAACAAACACTTAGCGGCTGTGGGTAACAGCATAAGTGGTTGATATGTAATGAAGAAACTGGAGCGGGCGAAGGGATTCGAACCCTCGACCCCAACCTTGGCAAGGTTGTGCTCTACCCCTGAGCTACGCCCGCTCTGGCGCCGTCCGCAGGGCCTGCCTGCGGTCGAGGCGCGGCTATTAGCGTGGGGGTGTTTCCTCCGCAAGCCTGATTCGCATAAAATATCGGGGACTTGGCATCGGGCGGCAGCCTCCCACATAAGGGGGCAGACCAAAGGCCTGCAGGAGAATCATTGGTGGCGACGTTGGGGATGAGCGCGGCGGAACGGGAAGCGATCGAAGCGTTCAAGCGGGACGTGGTCGAACCGTCGATGACCTCGCTGGTAATCCTTGATTTCTGGGCCGAATGGTGCGGGCCGTGCAAGGCGCTCGCACCGATGCTCGACAAGGTGGCGCAGGATTATGCCGACAAGGGCGTAATCCTCGTCAAGATCAACGTCGACGAGCAGAAGATGATCGCGGCGCAGTTTCGCGTCCAGTCGATCCCGACCGTCTATGCGCTGTTCCAGGGGCAGCTTGTCGCCGACCTGACGCCGGCGCGCACCGAGAGCCAGCTCACCCAGATGCTCGACCAGATATTGCGCCAGGTGCCGGTCCAGGGCGCGGCCGGCAGGCTGCAAGAGGATATCGCGCCGCTCATCGCGATGGGCGAGGAGGTGCTCGAGGCTGGCGATGTCGAGCGCGCGCTGTCGGTGTTCAACCAGTTGATCGAGATGGCACCGGAGGATTCCGGCGTGATTTCGGGCCTTGCTCGCGCGATGGTCAAGGCCGGCGAACTCGACGAGGCCGATGCGCTGCTTGCGACGGTGCCGGCCGACAAGACCAAGGACGCGCCGATCGCACGTGCCCTGGCCGCCGTGGCGCTCGCCCGCGAGGCGCAGCCGGTCGACGATCTCGGCCCGCTGCGAGCGCGGGTCGCAGCCGATCCGGACGACCACGAAGCCCGTTTCGACCTGGCGGGCGGGCTGATGGCGGCCAACGATCGCGATGGCGCCGCGGATGAGCTGCTCGAAATCATAGCCCGGGATCGCGACTGGAACGAGGGTGCCGCACGCGCCCGACTGCTCAAGCTGATGGAGGTGGTTGGCCTCGAGGATGGATGGGTGCGCGACCAGCGCCGCCGGCTCTCGGCTATCCTGTTCACCTGATCATGGCGCAGCTGGTGGGGCAACGCCTGTCGATCTTTCCGCTGGCAGGCGCCCTGCTGTTTCCACGCAGCCAGTTGCCGCTCCATATCTTCGAACCCCGCTATCGGGCGCTGGTGTCCGACGCGCTGGCGCGCGACCGGCGCATCGCGATGATCCAGCCGCGCGGACCGGGCGAGCCCCCACCATTGTTCGATGTGGGCTGCATCGGCCATATCCGCGAGATTGAACGGCTCGACGACGGCCGTTTCAACTTGGTGCTCGACGGAATCAGCCGCTTCCGCGTGCTGCGCGAACTCGAAGTCTCGACTCCGTTTCGGCAAGTCGAGGCCGACCTTTCGGGTTTTGCCGATGCCGAGGCTCCCGACCCATTGCCCAGCATCGTCCGTGCCGAAATCGAGCGAGAGGCGCGGCGCTTCGCCGACAGCCGCGGGGTCGCGGTCGACTGGACCGCGGTCAGCCGGCTCGATGACGAGACACTGGTCAACGCCATCGCGGCGATCGCGCCATTCGACGCGGCGGCCAAGCAGGCGCTGCTCGAATCCGCAACCCTTGCCGACCGTGCCGATCTGCTCGCTCAGTTCCTCGGCTTCTTCCGTCGCGGGGACGACGAACCCGCGACGCTCCAATGACCCTCGATCCGGAACTGCTCGCTGTGCTGGTATGTCCGGTGACCCGGACGCCGCTACGCTATGACGAAGCGGCGGGTGAGCTGGTGTCCGAAGCAGCGGGTCTGGCCTTCCCGGTGCGCGAGGGCGTGCCGGTCATGCTGGTCGAAGAGGCTCGGAAGATTCGGAAATAGACCTTCCCTCCCCGCAAAGACGCGCAATCCCTAGATCGCCAGTCCCTGCAGCAACCTTGGCAACGCGCCGGTCTCGCCGCGCGCCTCGGACATGAACCGCCCCTTCAATGGCCCCAGGCGCTGCACCGCGCCCAGGCCGATCCGCCGCACCGTCCTTGCCGTGCGTCCGGGAATGCCGAACAGCCGGGTCAGGCCGTCGGTCGAGGCGGCGACCATGAAGCTGTCGAGGCTGCGCCAGCGCTGATAGCGCGCGAGCAGCTGGGCGTCGCCCGGATCGAGGCCAAGGCGCATGCCCTCGACCAGAACTTCGGTCAGAGCCGCGACATCGCGATAGCCGAGATTGACGCCCTGCCCGGCGATCGGGTGGATCCCGTGCGCAGCGTCGCCGACCAGCGCAAAGCGCGTGTCGGTAATCCGCGCGGCATGATGGAAGCCGAGTGGAAAGGAGCTGCGTGGAGAGATCATCCTCACCTGCCCCAATATGCCGCCCATCCGCTTTTCGGCCTCGGCCTGATAGGCGCGGTCGGGCAGGCCGAGCATCGCGGGTGCCTGCTTCTTGTCGACGGTCCACACCAGCGCCGAACGGTGCTCGCCCTCCTGCCCGTCGATCAGCGGCAGGATCGCAAACGGCCCGGCCGGGTAGAATATCTCATGGGCGACCCCGCCATGCGGTTTTTCGTGCGCGATCGACGCGATCATCGCGACATGCTCGTAGCTCCAGCGGGCGACGCTGATCCCGGCCGCTTCCCTGCTGGGCGACTGGCGGCCCTCGGCACCGATGAGCAGCGAACCGGTGACGACCTGCCCATCGGCGAGCGTCACGCGAACCCCGTCGAGATCGCGCTGGACGTCGACAGGGCGCGATGGCCGCAACAATGTCAGACCCTCGGTCGCTCGCGCGGCGCTATCGAGCGCACGCCGCAGGTCGCGATTCTCGAACATATGGCCCAACGCGCCGTCGTCGGCCGATGGTTCGAACATCAACGCCTCGGGACTCAGCCCGTCCTGCACCTTGATCGACTGGATCGGACAGCCCTTGCCTTCCAGCAGGGCGCCCACGCCGATCGCCTGCAGCATCCGCCAGGGTGCGCTCGCGACAGCCGAGGCACGGCCGTCGAAACCGGCGTCGAGCGTCCGGTCGGGATCGGCCGGATCGATGACGGCCGCGCTGATCTGGTGACGGGCGAGCGCGATGCCGAGCGTAAGGCCGACCAGCCCACCGCCGAGGATGATGACGTCTTGGCGTTCCATTTGGCCGTCTTAGAGCCTGATCGTTTGAGGTGGAAGCGCTATGCGCTTCCCACCGAAAGCGTGAATCAGGCTCTCGTCGATGGTTTGGACCTTGATCACGCGGGCGCTACGCCCAAGCTATGCTCTTCGGTATCAGGACCACGGCGTCCTATTCGTGCGGTCTCAGCATCTCGTTGAGTTTTTCGACAACTTCCGCCATCGGTTCGGTGACCGTGACGCTGCGGCCTTCGCCGAAGCGGATGCGGGTTCCCTCGGTCACCGAGGATATGAAGGTGATCTGCGACGCATTGACCGCGGTTTCGACCCTGTCGGTACCGACGAACATGACGAGCATTGGCTTCCTCTCCCTCTGCTGAGCGATGACGATAGCGTGCTGGCCAGCCGCGGCCAGCAAATAATCGATGCCGACGCTTAAGCCTCAGCTCAGCGGTGTCCGGCATCGACGGGCGGTGTGCAGCCCGCGCAGAAATCCCCGCCTGGCGTAGCCCGCGTCGATGGCGCTGTTCAGCCGGCGCTGCGCCGGTGCGGCACCGGTTATCTCCCGCACCAGGCCGCGAAATGGGATAAGCGAGTTGACCACCGTCTGCCCGCCTGCTTCGGCAAGCTTGCCGGCGCGGTTTTCCTTCTTGGCCGGCCCTGCGGCGAAATCGGGGCCGAGCGCTTCGCTGAGCTCGGCGAAAGCGGCGGAGATCTGTCGGCACGTCTTGATGCCGTTGAGGCTGTAGGGGTCCTCGCGCGCCGCGAGCAGGACCGGAGGGAAATTGGTGCGCACCACGCCGACATCCTTCACCGGTTGGGACGCGATCCGCCCGGCGCTGTCCCGAACCGACCTCATCCGTTCGCCTTCCGCGGGCTTCGTCTGGTTGCCGTCGACGATCGCGCCAGGCTGCGCCGCTCCCAGCGTCAGCACGGCAGGCAGGATCAAAAGGCCAATCTTCTTCATGCTTCCCTCTTCGCAACCAGGACCATCGCCGATATCATCAACTATTCCCGCCGCGTAGCGCCAAGCGGGCGCCTGCACGCGCCGAGACGTATAAACGCGCCATCATGGATTAGCGCTGCATCGGCGGTACCATCTATCTATGGAGCTGCCAGTTACCCCCCCAGATATCTGGTATGCCCATGATGTCGCCAGGTCGCTTCTCCCCCGTAGCGGCCTGGCGATTGGCTGTTGAGGCGGCGAATTCGTGCCGATGAAGGCTCATCCGCTGCGCCATGAGGCCATCGCCTTGTAATATTCGCTGCGTTTTTCGTCGAGGATGCAGGCAAGCCGTTCTGCCTCGCGCTCATGCCTGCGCTCCAGATTCCGGCGGCGGCGCGCCAAGTCTGCTTCCTCCCGGGCAAGCTGCTCCATGGTTTCGTCGCGAGCGGCCTTCGCCTTTTCCAGCGCCTGTTCGGCGCGATCCAGTTCTGCGCGGCTCGGGCGCGGGAGGACGGGTGTCGCGGCAGGGGTGGGCCGGGCTCTGCGGCGTGGCCGGCTCGTTTCCGTGAGTGCGGCGAGATGTTCACCGACCGAGCCGCGCACCTTCTTTATCACCTCGCCGGGCTTCGCCAGCGGTTCCGCGGTCAGGGCGGCGTCGCTGACCTGTTCGGCCGCGCCGGTCGCGAACAGATTATGGTCGCTGCCCCAGGCTGCGAGCGCCGCCTTCTGGCTGGGCGCGGCCACATAGGCGTCGTGGAAGCCGATCGTCGTCCTGAAGACCTTGAGCTTCTTTGCTGCCATCACCAGCTCCGCCGCTTCTCGCCCTGTGCCTGTAGCCCGAACGGCTCAGCTCTGGGGTGGAACGCACCGGGCCATGCTAAGTTTACACGGCATGCCTCGTCGTCCGCGCGACGGATGCGCGGAGAGAAGATCATGGTTGACGATGTCAGCGATCCCGAGTGGACCCAGGCCGATCTGGAATTGGTGCAGCAGCTCGACACCGCCGGCGCGCCGGTGTCGGAGATCGCCCGTCGTCTCGGACGTCGCGAGCAGGCGATCCAGGATCACCTGCCGATCGTGAGGGCTCGGCACGGCACGCCGCCGATACCGCGCGGCAGCGATGACGACGAGCAGGCCTGGTTCGGCCCCGACGAGGAAGGCGATGTTCCGCCGCCGTCGGAAGGGCAGCAGGACCAGATCGCCGCCTGGGTCCACGATGATCCCGATCGCCAATGATGCGCATGCCGGGGCGGGGCGACCCGCCCCGGCGCTTCAGGCGCTGGCAAGCGCCCGGCTGTCGTGCTGCCACGCGGCGATCTGGTCCTTCACCGCCAGCTTCATCTTCTTGAGGCGCGCGAGTTCGATTTGGCTGGGCTGGAGCTTGCGGGCTTCGTTCGCGACAAGCTGCTCCAGTCGCGCATGTTCCCGCTCGAGATAGGTGAGGAACTTGTTCGACATGATTTCCTCCTCTCAGCTATCGAGTGACTTCAGCGCGTCGAGGACGTCGTCCACCGGAACGGGACGGCCGAGTCCCGCCGGGCGCCGCAAGGCCGGCTTTCCGGATATCGCTGCGGCATCCGAAGCCCAGGATGCGAGGATGGCGCGCTTGACCTCAGGTTCGAGGCTGGGATGTTCGGCGACATCGAGGGGATGGCGAAAATGGGAGAGGGACATGGATCTGCCTCCTTTCTTCCTGTCACTCCTTCCAAAATGGCGAAACCGCCGATTCGATATTTTGGTGATTGCATCTAAATCGTCAAGTGGTTCCAAAGGCTGGAAAATGTAGCTCTGCTTTATCGCAGTCGGGCCGGTGAAGGCGCGATGACATCGGCGAGCTCGCTGGGGCGCAGCTCGCGAACCAACTGGCTGCGATCGCACTGCGCGGGATTCTTGTCCGGGCGCCAGCGGAGGAAGCGCGTGCCGTGGCGGAAGCGGCCGTCGGTGATCTGATCGTAGATCACTTCCGCTACCAGTTCGGGGTGGAGCGGAATCCATGGCTTCTCCTTGCCGGCGTTCCACCGGCTGGGGCCGCCGGGCCGGTCGCCGGTGAAGCCGGGCCCGCCGCGATGCTGCTCGACGACGGCGCTCAACTGCCGGCGATCCTCCGCGGCGAATGCCGAAGTGAAGCCGACATGATCGAGCCGTCCTGCTTCGTCGTAAAGCCCGAGGAGCAGCGACGCGACCTCCCTGTTGTCGGTTTCGCGATAGCCGCCGACCACACAGTCGGCGGTGCGTAGCTGCTTGACCTTCACCATCGCGCGTTCCCCGGCGCGATAGGGCTCGGCAAGGGGCTTTGCGATGACGCCATCGAGTGCGCCGCCGCTGTCGTCGAGCCAGCGCTGCGCGATGCCGGCGTCCGTTGTCGCCGGAGACAGCAGCAGGTCGGGCCGGTCGAGATCAGCGAATAGCGCTACCAACGCCGCGCGCCGTCGGCGCAATGGCGCTCCGTCGAGCCGGTTGCCGCGCGACGACAGGCAATCGAACATAATGAACTGGGCAGGGGCTTCGCGCACCAGGCGTGCGACGCGGCTGGCCGCCGGATGGAGGCGCGCCTGCAGCGCTCCGAAGGAGAGATGATCGCCTACCGGGATCACCAGTTCGCCATCCAGGACGAACTCGCATTCGGCCACGGCTTCGAGTGTGGCGACGATGTCCGGGAAATAGCGGTCGAGCGGCTTGCCGGACTTCGATGTCAGCGAGACAGGCCCGCCACGCCGTACCGCGATCGCGCGAAAACCGTCCCATTTGGGCTCATATTGCCAGCCTGCTCCCACGGGAAGCGTATCGGCGAGACGCGCCTCCATCGGCTGGATCGGCGGATCGCCAGCAGCCGGTCGGGCGGCGTCGGCCGTCGCGCGCGACCTTGCCGGCGTGTCCATGTTCTCTCCTCCGCTCGAGGAAACGGCTCAATCGCATGAGCGACGAGGTCGTTCCTATCGTTGCGGCGTCGACGACGACTTTTCCACAAGGTGGCAAATCAGATTATTCCGCGTCCAGATCCAGTGCGGAGACGATGATGTGGGTTCTGTGATCGACGCGCGAGCGCTCGGAACAGCGCGCCTCGAGCAGCCGCTCGACTGCGCGCACGATCCGGTCATAACCCTGGTCGATGACACGCTGCGTGTCGGCGCTGCTGCCCTGCGGGCACAGCTTCATCGTGGCGCTGGTATCCAGCTCGACGAGTATCCGCTCGCTGCCCGCTTGCCCGCAGAGCACCGGCTTGGAAATGTCGAGACTGCGGTGCTCCAATATCACCCGATCGATCATAGCGTGCAGATTAGTCCAGCGGCAACGGGTGCCCCTAAGCAGGGTTAATCATCTGAACGGCTTACCGCAGCAGGAGGTCGGCTCGTCGTCGCGCGCCGCCTCCTCGCAGAAATCTTGTTCGGACTATCGGGCGCCGCCACATGGATATGACGGGCTCGATCTCATGCCCCTCCGCCGGCGATACGGCGCGAAGCGGGCCCCTTGGCGAGAAGCTCTGGCCGGACGCTGCGGGTGGAAGGCGAAAGATGCCGGGCGACGAAGATCGCCGATGGAAGGTCACCACGCAGGCTGGCACACAGGCGCTGCAGAGCCTCGATCCCGCCGGCGGACAAGCAATTACGATGATGTCCTTGGTAGACAGGACAATCTCCTTCCCCTCGATAACGATGCAAACGACTTTGGGGGTTCGCAGTGGATTAATTTTTGGCGTCTTTTGACGTGCTCTTGCGTTATCCTGCCTGTAACAGGGTTCGAATATGACCGCGGATTATGACAGGTCACGTAGCGATGTGAGATTGCTCGATGAGGTTGAGCAATTGAAGGCTGCGCTTGAGTCGGCGTTCGAGGAGAATGAACGCCTCGTCGAGGATCGGGATCGGCTGCTCCGGCGCGTCGCGGACCTGTCGCACGAACTGCGCGAGGCGCACAGGCAGTTCGCCCTGCGGCGCCTGGCCGAGGAACCAACCGATCATGCAGCCGCGCGGCGGCTGAACGAAAGCGAGGAAGCACTGCGCGTAGCGTTCGAGGAGATGCAGGTGCTCGCCGAGGAGCTGGAAGCCGCCAACAACACACTCCACGAGATCAACCAGCACCTCGACCGGCGTGTTGAGGAACGGACCCGCGAGGTGCAGGAGGTCAATCGAACATTGCTGCGCACGGAAGCGTCGCTCCGCGCGATTGCCGATCTCGTGCCCGATCTGCTGTGGCGTACCGATGCCGCTGGCGATGCCGACTGGTTCAATCGGCGCTGGTTCTCCTATACCGGGCAGAATGAAGCGGAAGCGCATGGCCGCGGCTGGATCGACATGGTTCATCCCATGGACCGCGATGCGGCCCGCGCCGCCTGGGCCACCACCATATCCGAAGGCTGGGCCTATCAGGCCGAATTGCGGATCGGTGACAGGAAAGGCGGTTACCGCTGGTTGCTGATCAGGGCGGAGCCGCTGCGCGACGATCAGGGCAAGATCATCGCGTGGTTCGCGGCAGGCACGGACATCCACGACCAGCGCACCATGCTCGACGCGCTCAAGCAGAGCGAGTTGCGCTTCCGCACCCTGATCGAAGGCATGCCGCAACTCGTGTGGCGCGCATTGGATGGAGGACAGTGGACATGGTCCAGCCCGCAATGGACGAGTTATACCGGCCAGACCGCCGATGAGTGTCGAGGGATGGGCTGGCTGGACGCTTTCCATCCCGACGATCGCAGTGACGCGCTGGCAGCATGGGGCAATGCTGTAGGAGGCGGCGTGCTCGAGTTCGAGGCACGTATCCTACACCTCGACGAAGGTCGCTATCGCCATTTCCGCACGCGCGCATTGCCGGTCGGCGGCGACGATGGCGGCCCTGTGGAATGGCTCGGCACTTCAACGGACGTCGACGACATCCTTCAGCTGCAGCAGGAACAGGCGGTGCTTGTGGCCGAGCTGCAACACCGGACGCGCAATCTGATGGCGGTGGTGCAATCCGTCACCACCCGGACGCTGAAGGACAGCGATACCCTTGAAGAGTTCCAGAAGTGCATCGAGGACCGGCTCCAGGCCCTTTCGCGCGTGCAGGGCCTGTTGTCGCAACGTGACGGCATGAGAGTTACCTTCGATGCGCTGCTGCGGTCGGAGCTTGCTGCACAGGTGCCGCTAAACAGTGTTGAATGGGCCGAGCGGATCTCGCTTGACGGCCCGAAAGGGGTATCGCTCCGCTCAGCCGCGGTTCAGACGCTCGCGCTGGCCTTGCATGAGCTTACGACAAATGCTGTGAAATATGGTGCCTTTTCAAGGGCAGAAGGAGGCCTTCAGGTGTGTTGGCGCGTAGGAGGTGCAAAAGGGGACGAGCGCCCTTTGTGGATTGACTGGCGGGAGCGTGGCGTCGGCGCGATACCGAGCGACGAGTGCTCGCGGGGAAGTGGCTATGGTAGGGAATTGATCGAGCGTGCACTGCCCTATTCGCTTGGTGCGCGGACGAGCTACGCGTTCGAGCCTGACGGCGTACATTGTACGATCGAGGTGAACGTTCCCTGCGAGGACATTCGATTGGAGACGAGCAATGGCTGATCAGAAACTCAAGGGATGCCAGATTCTTATCGCCGAAGACGAGTATCTTCTCGCCGACGATCTGCGTGACGAGCTGAGCCAGCTTGGCGCTGATATCCTCGGTCCCGTGCCGTCGGTAGATGAAGCTGCCACCCTGATCCGGGCACAGACCAAGATCGATGCGGCGGTGCTGGACATCAACCTGCGGGGCAAGATGATCTTTCCAATCGCCGATCTTCTGAAAGAGCGCGGCATTCCGTTCCTCTTCGCCACCGGCTACGACGAATGGGCCGTTCCCGACCGCTTCGCCGACATCATGCGGGTGGAAAAGCCGCTGAAGGCGTGTCGTATCGCCGATCTGGTGCAGACCATGCTTGCCTGAGCTAAAGGCCGCCGCCTACTACCGGCTGCCTCCGACGGGCGCGTCGCCGCCCTCTGAAGGTCGCCGTTCCGCATGCTTGACGCGCCGCGCGCCGTCTCCCGCTTGTGGGTCCGTGTCATGGTCCTCCGCGCCGCCACCGCCGCCTGCCGCGGCTCCGCTGCCAATGACGACGCCGCTCCCCTCCCGGGGTGGCCGCAGGCCGCGGTTCTGTTCGGCCGTAAAGCTTTCGGTGCGGATCGGCGAGCCCGGTTCGGGCTCGCTCGGTTCTTCGTCGCCCGTATAGCCGCTCTTCAGTTCCGGTCGTCCGGTCTTCTTGTCGCGGTCCGTCATAGTCTCGTTCTCTCAGCCGGTGCCAGCACCGCCCTGGCCATCAAGCCAGTTCCGCGCCTGAATAGCGCGCGATCTCTTCCGCATAGCGCGACGTCAGCATCTCATGGTCACCGGCCGGCGCATGCTGCCTCAGTTCGATGAGCCAGTGGCTCTCCTCCTCGTACATGTGATGGATCACCGCGCCGCGAATATGCTCGAGCGTCTCGATATAGTCCTGCGAAGCAGGATCCATCTTCTCGATCAGGGCCATCTGGACCTTGGCCATGGCCTGCTCCTCATAGGCCAGGCTGGCCGCGCCCTTCTCGCCACTTTCGGCCAGAGCCGGATAAAGCACCGATTCTTCCGCATTGGAATGGCTGGTCAACAGCACCGCAAGATCTTTCTGGGCAGTGGTTCGCGCACGGGAATCCACGGCCCGCAGCACCTTCGCGAAGGCCGCCTCGATCTGCTCATGATGATCGAGCACCATGTTCAGCCAGTCGCCGGGGCTTGCCACCTGGCGTGCATTATGGCGGGCTGCGGCGCGATCCTGCTCGCTCTCGCCCGGCGTTACGATGGCGATGATCCTGTCGAGGAAGGACATTTACGGGCTCCTGGTGCTTTTCCGGGAATCGCGCGGCGGGCATGATGGTTCCGGCGTTCGCGACAGGACTGCATCAGGAAGAGGCCACCCGTTGCGGACCCCGCCCGCCATCACCGCGCGTTCAGTTCAGCAGACATTCGAGCGGGAGGTGGATGCGGCACATCAGACCGGTGGAAGAGACATCGATGATGGCCGATCCCGACAATTCGTAGGCAATGGCTTCCTTGAGCACCTCGGGGCCAAATCCCTGCTTCTTCTCATTCATGTCCGCGCCGGGGACCTTGCCGGCTTCCGACCAGTTGATCCGCAGGCCCGGTTCCGAACCATTAGGCTCTACCGACCAGGCGACGGCGATGCTGCCGCCGACGGCAAGCGCGCCGACCTTGATCGAGTTCACCGCCAGTTCGTGAATGGCCAGACCCAGCAGCCCGGCGGGCTTGGGCTTGAGCCGGAGCGGAGCGCCGTCCAGTCGCGCCTCCTTCCCGAGCCCCACTCCAAAGGCGATCAGTTCGTCGGCGATCAGCAATCCGAGATCGATGCCGCTGCCAGGATTGCGCATCAACACCGACTGGACGCGGGCAAATGCCGATATCCGGCCATCGAGATTATCCTGATAGTCCTCGACGCTTTCGGAATTGGCGGCGGTACGGCGCGCGATCGACCGGACCACGGCCAGCGTATTCCGAACATAATGCTGAAGATCGGCGCGCGCGGCAACCGCCTGAGCCTCCAGCTCGGCGATCCTCGATGCGTCTTCCTCGTGCCGCACCTGCGCCTGTTTGAGGGCGCTTCGCAGTGCAGCGATCTCGATCTCCTGCTGGTTCATCAGATCTCCACCGCGGGTGCGACGTCCTTTTCGACACTCGTCCCAGCCTCCGCCTGGCCAAGGTGGAGATAGTTCGGCGTGAACAGCACCGCGTGCTGTAGTCGCGCAAGGTCAGGGATTTCCAATATCCTGTCCTTCAGCACGATCAATCCTTCGGCGCGCATTTCCTGAAGGGTCCGGTTGACGTGCACCGGGGTCAAGCCGGTCGCCTCTGCCAGTTCGGTCTGGGTAGGCGGCAGATCGCACATGTTGCCGCGTGTAAGCCCCACCGTCTGGAGCCGCAGGAACAGTTCGCAGAACAAGTGGCCGATGCGTTCGTGCGCGCTGCGCGACAGGCTGACGGTCCACTGTCGCTGTGTCGATATCGCTGACAGCATATGCCACCACAGTGCACGTGCGATGCGGGGGAATTCCTCGCAGATCTGAGCGACGCGCTCGTGCGGCAGCTCGACGAAGTGCAGAGCGGTCAGGGCGCTGATCGTGTGATCCATCTCCGCAAGGACGAAGTTGTTGAGATCGCACAGGTCGCCGGGCAGCAGGAAGCTGACGATCTGCCGTCGTCCGTCTTCCATCGTCTTGTAGCGGTAGGCCCAGCCCGAGAGAATCAGGAATACGCTGCGGGGCCGTTCACCCTCCCGGACGAGATCAACGCGCGCGCCGACCCGCCGGACCCGGTCGCGTGCGAGCATGCGCAATGCCTGGCACTCTTCGTCGGACAGCTTTGTAAAATTGCTAAGCCTGGTGGCGAGTACATCTTCATTTGTCATGTGCAGCCAACCCTAAGCCATTACAAAATACAGAGGATTGACATAAGTTAACCGCCTGCTGCCCGACCCGGCCGCAGTGACGAGGCGGGCCAAAAGCTAACGTGAATGGCATGTCGGCGCCGGGCGCCGGAGGATTGCGCTCAGGCTGCGGCACCCTTGGAGCCTGTCATGTTCCACCAGCTGCCGATCTCCCGCGCAAACCAGGCGCTGTGCGCCGTGGACATAGATAGTGATGTCGTTCCCCGCAGCGCCTGGCAGATCAGGTTGGAAACGACGTGACCGTCGTCGGGGTGCATGTGTGGCCAGTAGCTATTGAAGATCCTGGCTGCGCGAACCCAGGCACGGCGCATTCGCGCGAAATCGAAGGTCATCGTTTCGGCGGCGCGTCTGCCTTCGTCATGGCAGGCGCGCGGGCCGGTGCAGCTTACCCTTCTGCGGTAATCCCCATGCTGCGGATGGGTCTCGGGATCGCCATAGACCTCGCTGGTGGAACTCAGCACGAAGCGTGCGCCGGCGCGCTCGGCAAGTCTCAGCAGATGGTCGGTGCCGACTACATTGGTGAGCATCATATGCTCCGGATCTGCCTGACATTGTTGCGGCGAGGCCGCGCAGGCAAGGTTGTATATACGCGATATGCGGCGCGTGCACTCCAATATCGAGTGGCAACGGATTGACGATGTCGGCTTCGCCGACGGTCCTATGAACCGACCACTGGCTTGAGGTGTGCAGCCAGATGCTTGTTCATCTCGAACATCGACGCTTCCTTCTTGCCGAACACCTTGGCCAGCTTGTCGTCGGCCTTGATATTGCGGCGGTCCTTCGCGTCCTGAAGGTCGTGCTTTTTGATATATTCCCATAGCTTGCTGACCACGTCGGCACGCGTCATCGGCTTGGAGCCCACGATCTGGGCCAGTTCATCGGATGGCTGTACCGGCCGGTGAAGGCCATCAACCTTCGCACCGCTCTTCTTGGTCGCTGGCATAGTCGTTCTCCCATTTCAGGCAGCCGCTCAAACGCTCCTTCGCGCTGTGCGGGTCCATCCAGCGCGCGAGGTTAGGATGAGCGGAAAGATGATGTCGGCAGCCGCCGTGACGGGGCCGGGCAAGATCCGCGTAGATCGATGAAGATGTCGCTGCGTTCGACGCCGAGATCCTGGGCGAGATGCTCGACCGCCAGTTCGGCGCCCCGCCGGGTTTCAAACCGGCCGATGATGGTCCGCCCCATGGTTGTTCCTCATGAAGCGGTCCAGTTGACAACGGCTTGCCAGCCGTCATGGCTCCGCGCCCGATTTTGGTTCGACGACCTTGCAGCAGCCTCCACCCTTTCGCTACTGATGCACGATAAGATATTGATAATTTTCAGATTGTTTCGCTGACACGCTTGAACCCCGCGTGATCTCGGCCGTTTGAGAGGGCGTCCGCCGCCACGATGTGCGCACCATCCTCAAGGCCGAAAGGAATAGCTCATGCCACCGCTCACCGGGTTCGAGATCACCAAGCGCGACGACGACTATCTGATCCACTTCAACACGGACGACGGCAATACCGTGGAGATCGTTGCCAGTTACGACCAGATGGACCTGATCGCGGAGGAGATCGACCGACAGCTCGACCGCGACGAGGAGGATGTGCTGGGCGCCGGGGAGGATATCGAGGCGGACTCGTGACCGGCGGCAAGGCGGCCGCTGCCCTGTTGTTGTCGGTCGTGGCGCTGGCGGGCTGCAACATGCGGCAGGACATGGCCGGCCCCAACAGCAGCGAATCGAAACGCGCCGACAATGCCAGCACCGTCGAACCGATCGACCGTACACCGATCAGCTCGACGCCGGGCGCGGCGCCCGACAACAGCACCGTGGAGCCGCGCGACCCGGTAACCCGGTGATCCGTCGCCGGTTCAGGCCGGTTCGCCCGCGCGCAACGGATCGAACCGGACGATCTCGCGCAGGCTGACCAGCGTCTCGAAGGCGCGAACATTGTCATCTGAGGCGAGCACGTCGTCGGCGAAGCGCTGATAGGCTTCGATCGACGGCACCGACACGATCAGCAGGAAATCGGTGCGGCCGGTGACATTCCATGCCGCTATCACCTCTGGCCGCTGTTCGAGGGTCGCGGCAAAGGCGCGCTCTGCCTTCAGGCCGCTGTGGATCAACTCGACAAGCACATGGATGGTGATGGCTGGCGCCAATCGGGCCGTGTCGATCAGCGCCACGTCGGCAATGATCACACCGCTGGACCGCAGCCTGCGCAAGCGGCGCAGCACGGCACTTTCCGACAGGCCGACCTGCTCGGCGATCACGCGCGCGGGCTCCAGGACGTTTCGCCTGACGATCGCCAGGATTCGCCGATCGAAAGAATCGATTTCAATGGATTCAGTCATAAGAGGTGCCAGTCCGCCTGTTTCCGCCATTTCATGGCAGAAATCGCCGAACACCGTCAGAGCATTTCGGCTATCCACTCCCCATGTTCACCACGATAATTCCGCGCAGGCTCGCCGGCCTTTATCCCGCGCTACCCTATTTGTCGCTGCTGGGATCGATATTCGCCTTCTGCATCGGCACCTCCTTCGCCAAGCAGCTCTTCCCGCTGGTCGGCGCCGAGGCGACGACTGCCTATCGTGTCGGATTCTCGGCACTGCTCCTGATGCTGATCTGGCGCCCCTGGCAGGCTGGGCTGACCCGCGCCGACCTGCTTGCCACGGTCAGATATGGCGCGGCGATGGGCAGCATGAACCTGTGCTTCTACATGGCGTTGCGGACGATCCCGCTGGGCCTGGCGATCGCCATCGAGTTTCTCGGGCCGCTGACGGTAGCGCTGCTGACCTCCCGCCGTCCCGTCCATTTCGCCATGGTCGGGCTGGCGGTGGCGGGGTTGCTCCTGCTGCTGCCGATCCGCGCGGCGGATCATGCGCTCGATTCGACCGGCATGCTCTTCGCGCTCGCCGCAGGGCTGTTCTGGGGGCTCTATATCGTCTTCGGCAAGCAGACGGGCCATCTCCATGGCGGCCAGTCGGTTGCCCTCGGCATGGCGACCGCGGCGCTGCTGGTGGTGCCGGTCGGCGTCTACCAGGCGGGAAGCGCGCTGCTGGCGCCCGGCCTGCTGCTGCTTGGCGTCGTCACTGCAATCCTGTCGAGCGCGATACCTTATTCGCTCGAGATGGTGGCGCTGAAGCGCATCCCGTCGAACAGCTTCGGCGTGCTGCTGAGCGTCGAGCCCGCCATCGGCGCGATTACGGGCGCCGTCCTGCTGCACGAGCAGCTGACCGTTCTGCAGTGGCTTGCGGTGACGCTGGTGGTCGTCGCGTCGATCGGGATGATCCTGTCGACGCGCAAAGGGTCCGAAGGCGGCGAGGCACCTGCTACCCTTGCCGCAGCGCGAGGCGCTTGACGACCGCGGCCCGGCCTCCGCCGGGGCGACGGGCCGGGTCCGAGAAGATCGGATGCACTTTAACTCAAGAAGCGCCCCAGATCGGCGACCTCGATCATCACCTCGCGGCGGCCGACATGGTCGGGCGTCGAGACGATGCCGTCCTTCTCGAGCCGCTCGATCAGCCGCGCCGCCGAATTATAGCCGACGCGCAGCTGGCGCTGCAGCCAGCTCGTCGAAGCCTTGCGGTTCTCGACAACCAGCTGGATGGCGCGGCGATAGGTCTGGGTTTCGGGGTCGTCGGGGCCGGAGGGGCCGCCTTCCATCGCGAAGCCGCCGTCCTCGGGCTCCTCGGTAACCGCATTGATATAATCGGGCGTACCCTGGCTGCGCCAGTGGTCGGCGACCGCACGGACCTCGTCGTCGGAGACGAACGGCCCATGGACACGGATGATCTGCTTGCCGCCCGGCATGTAGAGCATGTCGCCCTTGCCGAGCAGCTGTTCGGCACCTTGCTCGCCGAGGATGGTGCGGCTGTCGATCTTGCTGGTCACCTGGAAGCTGATCCTGGTCGGCAGGTTCGCCTTGATGACGCCGGTGATGACGTCGACCGACGGCCGCTGGGTGGCCATGATCAGGTGGATGCCGGCCGCGCGCGCCTTCTGTGCGAGCCGCTGGATCAGGAACTCGACCTCCTTTCCGGCGGTCATCATCAGGTCGGCGAGCTCGTCGACGATCACGACGATCTGCGGCATCGGCTCGAATTCGAGCTTCTCCTCCTCGTAGATCGGCTGGCCGGTTTCGGCATCATAGCCGGTCTGGACGCGCCGCCCGAGCGGCTGGCCCTTGGTCTTGGCGGCGCGCACCTTCTCGTTGAAGCTGGCGAGGCCGCGGACGCCGATCGAGGACATCATCCGGTAACGGTCCTCCATCTGCTCGACCGCCCATTTGAGCGCGCGCACCGCCTTGGGCGGATCGGTGACGACCGGGGATAGCAGATGCGGGATGTCGTCGTAGATGCTGAGTTCGAGCATCTTCGGATCGATCATGATCATCCGGCACTGATCCGGCGTCATCCGGTAGAGCAGCGACAGGATCATCGAGTTGAGCCCGACCGACTTGCCCGAGCCGGTGGTGCCTGCGACGAGTAGGTGCGGCATCGGGGCGAGATCGGCGACCACGGGATCACCGCCGATATTCTTCCCGAGGACGAGGCCCAGCCCCGTAATGTCCTCGAACGCGTCGCTGGCAATGAGTTCGGACAGTGATACGGATTCACGTTTCGCGTTGGGCAGCTCGATGCCGATCACGGTGCGTCCCGGGATGACCGCAATACGTGCCGACATCGCCGACATGTTGCGAGCGATATCGTCGGCGAGGGCGATCACCCGGCTTGCCTTGATGCCGGCCGCCGGCTCGAGCTCGTACATGGTGACGACGGGGCCTGGGCGGATCTCGACGATCCGGCCCTTGACGTTGAAGTCGTCGAGTACCGTTTCCAGCAGCCGTGCATTGCGTTCGAGCGCAGCCTTGTCGATTACCTTATTGTTCGACGGCTGCGGCGGCGCGAGCAGGCCGAGGCTGGGCAGCTTGTAGGTGTCGCCGAGCGGCAGGCTGTTCTGCCGCTCGCGCGCGACCGCCTTGGCCGAGGGCGCCGCGGACTTTTTGCGGTCGGCGATCACCGGCGGCGGGGCGTCGGCGACATTCTCGCCGACGGGGGCGTAACGAGGTGGGCGGATCGGGACCGGCGCGCGGTCGATCGTCTCGAAACCGTTGTCGCCCTCGTCCTCGTCTTCGTCCACGTCGAACGGCTCGAGGGGACGGCGCGCATAGGCGCCGCGCCGGAACAGCCAGTCACGCTCGTCGCCGAGCAGGCCGAGGCCCCACGCCCAGAGCGTCACCCCGAGGATGGCGAACAGCGCGGCCGAGCCTAGCCGGATGCCATTGGCGAGCATCGGATCGGCGAGCTGGTTCAGCCCCATCGCGATCAGCGCCGCACCGCCGAGGCCGAGGCTGCCGCCAAAGCCCGCAGGCAGACCGGCGACGGAGCCGCCGCGGAAAAGGGCCAGGCCGATCCCGAGCAACAGCACGGCGAACAGCGCGATCGCCAGCGAGCGCCCCCAGCGGCCGACCGGATGACCGCGCCACAATCGCAAGCCCCAGAGCAGCCCGAGCGGCAGCACCATCGCGATCGACGGTCCGAAGATGCTGAGAGCGACATCGGCGATCCAAGCGCCCGGCGTGCCGAAGATATTCTGGGCGGGGCCACCGGCCGCGGTGTTCCAGGCCGGATCGGTGACATGATAGCTGGCGAGCACGAAGCCGAGCGCGATCGTCGTGCCGAGCAGCGCGATCGCGGCGAGGATCGCGCCGGCCCGCCTGCCGAGGCCGGCCAGCGAGTCGCGCCAGCCGCCCGGTCCGCCGCCCCCGCCGGCAATGGTGATGCTACGACTTGCCATGTCCGTGTCTGCCCGGCTGTTCGGGCGTCGCGCCCGTGGAAATTCCGCTGTGGGGCAGAATCCCATAGCGCGGAGTCGCGGTCAAGCGACAGGACCGGTGACGCGCGGGAGCTGCGAGGCTCTTCTCTTCGGCGCTTTCCCCTCCTACGCTGCCCGCTTCCTGGCGGGGGTTAAGCAATGCGGCGGGTGGCGTGGATTCTCGGCGGACTTCTCGCGGGCTTCCTGTTCGGCATAATGTTGCGCTGGCGCGGCGAACCGTCGATGATCGCGGTCGTCCAGCACATCACGCTGATCGGCCAGCTCTGGCTGAACGCGTTGCGAATGACGCTCGTTCCGCTGATCTTCTGCCTGATGGCAAATGGCGTGGCCGCCGTGATCCGCCAGGCCTCGGCCGGCCGCATCGTCGGCATCACGCTTGGCCTGTTCGCGCTTCTGCTGACGGTCGCTTCGCTAGGCGGGGCGCTGCTTTCGCTCGGTGTGATGGCCCTGTGGCCGCCCGTGGAGTTCGGCGCGGCGTTGCTCAAGGGGGCCGTGGCGATGCCGGCGACGCCGTCTTTCGCCGATCAGTTGCTGACGATCATTCCAGTCAATCCGATCGCCGCCGCCGCCGAAGCGGCGATGACACCGCTGATCGTTTTCGCGGCGATCTTCGGCGCTGCCACCACCCGCCTGGGCCCGCGCGAGGCCGAAACGATCACCTGCCTGATCAAAGGGGTGGGCGAAACCATGCTGGTAATCATCGACTGGGTCCTCCGCCTGGCGCCGATCGGCGTTTTCCTGCTGGCGCTGCAGGCCGCGCTCGGCATCGGCCTGGGCCTTGCCGCGAGCATGATCCAATATGTCGTGCTTCTGTCGGTCGTGCTGGCGGGCGCAGTGATGTGCGCGATGCTGCTCGGCATCGTCGGCGGTGGCATCGCGCCCGCGCGCTTTTTCCGCGCCGCCTCGCCGCCGCTCGCGATCGCCGCGAGCACCCAGAGCTCGATGGCCTGCCTGCCGGCGCTGCTCGTCGCCGCGCGCGATCGGCTGGCGCTGCCGGCGGCGGTCGTGGAAACGGTGATTCCGCTGGCTGTCAGTACCTTCCGCTTCGGCAATGTCTTCGGCGGGGTCGCGGCCGGACTGATCGGCGCGCGGCTGTGCGGGGTGCATCCCGATGCCGCGCACATCGTCTTCGCCAGCCTGATCGGGGTGCTGACCAATATCGGCATAGTCGGCTTGCCGGGCTCGGCGGTCCTGTTCGCCGCCTATGGCCCGATCTTCGCGGTGCTCGGTGCCCCGTTCGAGCTGCTCACCCTGCTGATCGCGGTCTTCGCGCTGCCTGACATTCTCGATACCAGCGCCAATGTCGCTGCCGATCTGTCGGTGGTGACGATCGTCTCGCGGCTGCTCGGACGGCGCGTTTGGCGCCCGGTCCGCCCTCACTCTTGCGCGAGCGAGCGATAGCGGCCGCTCCGTTCAGTGACAGTTCTTTGACAGCGGGCACAAAGTCCAGACGTCGCAGCGACATTCGCGGTGATGCTCGCCGTCCCCCCGAATCGCCGGCTGTTCACGAATAGCAAAGGATTCTGCGTTAAGCCTCGGTTGAGCTTCGGTCACGCACCGGGGGACGTGGAGGGGACAATTATGCTTCGTTGGTTCGAACAGGATGCGCCTATACGGCAGAAGCTTGCTGTCGCGTTTGGCTTGTATTCGCTCTTGCTGATCATGCTCGCGGCATTTGTCCTGCTCGATGGCTCGATGAATGACACTGTCGCCAAAGGCGACCTCAGCCTCGTCCGTTCCGCTTCTGAGCAGTTTGGGACATTGAAGCTCGTCGCCGTGGGCATCGCGCTCTTCGGCCTCGTTGCCGGGGTGATAATGCGGAGGCTGATTGCCAACCCCTATGTCGAGACGGTGGTCGATATGGAAGCACTCGCGGCTGGCGAGATCGACCGTCCAATCCCGCGCGCAAGTTACAATGATTGTGTCGGCAGATTAAGCAAGGCCATGGTAACCTTCCGCGACGCGGCAATTGCGCAAAAGGAATTGTCCGTTAAGTCCGAGCGTGCGGCCGAAGAACAGAACATTGTGGTGAACATACTCGCCAAGGCGCTGAAGCGTCTAGCCGACGGCGACATTGCCCATACCATCGACGACCGCTTTCCAACGCAATATGAACAGCTCCGGCAGGACTTTAACACCGCCAAGCAATCGCTCTGCTCGACATTGACCCAGGTCTCAAACGTCGCGCAGGGCATCGATACCGGCTCTTCCGAGGTCGGCTCGGCTGCCGCTGATCTCGCGCGCCGGACGGAGCATCAGGCCTCATCTCTGCAGGAAACCGCTGTGGCCATGAGTTCGGTCACCTCGGGTGTAAAGGACACAGCCGGAAAGGCAGAACATGTCACCGCCTCGGTCAAATCTGCGCAGCATGACGCCAACGAAGGCGGCGATGTCGTGCGCAAAGCCGTTGAAGCCATGGCGGACATCGAGAAATCGTCACAGGCGATCTCGCAGATCGTCAATCTGATGGACGGAATTGCGTTCCAGACCAACTTGCTCGCTCTCAATGCGGGTGTCGAGGCCGCAAGGGCCGGCGACGCCGGCAAGGGTTTTGCCGTGGTTGCCAACGAGGTACGTGCATTGGCGCAACGGTCTGCTGATGCCGCGAAGGACATCAAGTCCCTTATTTCGGCGAGTTCGCAGCAGGTCGAAAACGGGGTCACTCTCGTCAAGAAGACCGGCGAATCGCTGGCAAGGATTGTCGACAACGTCTCGGTGATCAGTACGCTCGTGGATGCGATCTCAATCGCTGCCCAGGCTCAGGCAGGCAGCCTGCACCAGGTCAACACTGCCGTGAGCGAAATGGATCAGATGACTCAAAGGAATGCGGCAATGGTCGAACAATCGACGGCAGCCGCGAGCAGCCTCACCAACGAGGCTCGGCATCTTTCATCGCTCATCGTCAATTTCAAGCTCTCTGACACGTCCCCGCGTCCAGTCCGCACCGCCTTGGCTCCCGCAGCATCCGCGCCAAGACGGACACACGCGAGGCTGACAAGCGGAAATCTCGCCCTCGCCAGCCACGACGAGGAATGAGCGGAATTCTGAGCAACGCCAAGGCCTCCGTGTCCATCTGACCGGGCGCGAAGTCTCGCCGCATATTGATAAGCCGCCGCCACGCAAGGAGAAGGGCCGCTGCAATGTGCCTCGGCCGACTTCGGTGGATGCCTTGAACCATCCGACCCGCATCAACCAGGGGCTGACCTCCAGTTACGGAAGAGATGATCTGCTCCGCTCCGGTGAGGCGGCGACGCCCCGCTGTTAGCCCGCGTCGCTCCCGATGACCGTGAACGGCGCCCAAGCCGCAGGATGCGCCCAGCGCGCCTGCCATCCTGGCAGCGGCGAGCCGTCGGCACGACGGCCGGTACGGATCGCGCGCATCGCCCGCTGCAGCGCCGCAGCGCGGCTCAGCCCGGCGTTGCGGCCGATCAGCGTCTCCACCGTCAGCGCTGCGGTCGAATCGTCGCTTACCCGCCATCGGCTCGCGAGCAGCGATCCCGCGCCGGCATAGAGAAAGGCGCGGCCCAGACTCGACAGGCTGTCCGCCCCTGGCGTCCCGTCGGCCGAGGCGGTGTTGCAGGCCGACAGGATCACCAAGTCCGCCGTCAGCCGCATACCGGCCACTTCCGACGCGGCGAGCAGGCCGTCGTCCTCACGCGAACTGCTCTTGGGCGGCGTAAAGGCAAGGCCGGGTTCGCGCAGGCCGCCAATCTCGCCCGGCAGGATGCCATGGGTAGCAAAGGCGATGATCCGCGCTTCACCGACTGCCGGATCGCTGCGGATCGAGGCCTCCGTCGCGGCGCTGCCGAGGTGGAGCAGGTCCGGCCGCGCGCGCAGCGACGCCGCCATCGCCTTCAGCTCAACCTCGGTGCCCGGTAGCGGGCTCAGCTCGCGCAACGCCGTCGGGTCGGTCAGCCCTTGTCCCGCGCGATCGACCGGCTGCGGGATCTTGAGGAAATCGTCGAGCATGCGATCGCCAGTCGGCGGGCCGAGAAAAGCCGGGGCACCATAGCCGACGAACTGCACCGGAGTCCCCGCTGGGCGGGTGACACTGGGCTTCGCTGTCGTCGCCCGCAGCACCGAGACCGCGGGAAGGACGGTGATCGCATAACGGTCGCCGAACCAGCCGGCCGAAGCATCGTCGGCGTCGTCTGTCGGCAGCAGGCTAAGCGGCAATTCGGCGAGCGCACCGCCCGTCACCACGAACAATGCCCTGGCGCCGTCGAGCACGGGTTCAACAGGGCGAACCAGATCGCGATAGAGCGCGAAGGCCGCCCGCCGGTCGAAACTGGGCCAATTGTCCGATTGATCGCCGCAGCGCTTGGAGTCGACCTGGCAGCGCAGCGCCTGCACGCGAGCCGCGACCGGGGCCGCCCCCCCTGCCAACCGCGACCACGCGATTGTCCTGGAACCAATCGCGAAGCTGTAGAGATCGTCGCCGGCAGGAACGATCATCAATAGCCTGGTGCCACGATCGAGCCGCGCCTGTGCTGCATCCAGCGGCAGGCTCTCCGACCCGATCAGCCTCGCATAATCGGGGAACGCCTCGCGCAGCTGGCGGTCCACCTCCGTCAACAATCTGGAGGTCGTGTCGAGCTGCGCGCGGATATCAGCGATCCGCGCGGTATCGCCGCGCACCAGTTGCCGGAGCAGGCCCGCGTCGAGTTCCGCGGCGCGATCGGACAGGTCCTGCTGACGGCGCACCAGATCGCCCAGCGGCCCCTCGCCGGCTGCGGTGCGCGCGGCGGTACGCGCCATGCTGCGCGCTGCCGCGGATACGGAAAGATCCTGTGCGGCGAGAAAGGCTTCGGCGCGGAGGGCGGCGCCCTGTTGCGGCGCCACGGCGGCGCGCTCCCAGGCGGCGCGGATCAGGATCGCAAAGGCGCCCGCCAACGGATCGAAGCGGCTGGCATCGGTCGCTTCGGCACGGCCCACCGCCTGCTGAGCACCATCGCTGTCGCGCGCATCCCCGATCCGGCCGAGCCGGCGGCGGCGAACGATGTCGGCCGCCTCGCGCGCCGCCGCCACCGCATCGGCGGTGCGTCCGACCGCCAGGAACAGCTCGGCCTGGTCGATCAGCGCCTCAGCCAGCGCGGGGTGATCCGGGCCGAACGCCGCCCGCCGGGCCGCCACCGCCTGCTCATAGAGCGGCAGCGCGCGATCGAATTTGCCCTGCGCGGCGAGCGCATGGCCAAGCCGCAGCTGCGCGGTCGCGATGTCGGGATGGCCGGCGCGCAGCGCGCCGACGCGGATCGCCAGCGCCTGCTCGAACAGAGGCTCGGCCTCCACCGCCTTGCCCTGCCGTTCGAGATTGACGGCGACATTGGACAGACCGATCGCCGTGGTCGGATGCCGCGGACCATAGACCGCCCGCCAGATCGCGAGCGCCTTGGCATAGAGCGGCGCGGCTGCCGCAAAATCCCCCTGCCGGTTCAGGTTATGCGCGGCGTTGTTGTAGCTGGTCGCGACGGCAAGCCCCGCGGGATCTATCCGGCTGCGAATCCGGAGCGCACGGGCATAGGCCGGCGCGGCATCGGCATAGCGGCCCTGCCCATCGAGATTGAAGCCGAGATTATTATAGCTCGTCGCCACCGCCGGATCGTCCGGACCAAGCTCGGAGATGCGCACCGCCAGCGCCTGACGGTAGAGCGGCTCGGCCTCGAGTGGGCGACCGAGCGCATCGAGATTGGCGGCGACATTGCTCTCGATCAGCGCCAGGTCGAGATCTTCGGGCTCCCAGCCAAGAGCAATCGCCAAGGCCTTCGCGTACAGATCGCGCGCCTCGGTGAAGCGACCCTGGCGCCCGAGCGCGAAACCGAGATTGCTATAGGCGAGCGCGGCAGCGCGACTCGTCGCGCCCTTGACCAGCGCGCGGGCGAGCGCGCCTCGATAGAGTTGCTCGGCCTCGTCATATTGCCCCAGCGACTGCAGATTGGCGGCGAGGTTCGACGCCGCCTGCTCGGTGAGCGCATGGCCCGCACCCAGCCTGCGCTCGAATATGCCGAAGGCGCGACGATAGAGCGGCGTCGCCTCCGCCGGCTTGCCCTGCTCGACGAGCCAGCCGGCAATCAGCGACAGGGTGCCGCCGACTTCGGGATGATCCGCGCCCTTGGTCCGCTCCTCGATGGCCAATGCCTGCCGGCCGAGCGCGACCGCATCGGCCCAACGCCGCTCGGCGGTGGCGGACTGCAGCCGGTCCTCGATCCGGGACAGCGCCGCCTGCGGATCAGGCGCGGCCAGCGCGGGAGCGGCTGTGAACGCGGCTGCAAGCAGCCAGCTCGTCATGATGTGCGGTCGCAAAGATCCGTCCTCAGCCGCCGAACGGCAATTTGAATCCCAGCGGATTGGCCTGCTGTTGCTGCGCCTCGGGCATCGCCGCCTTGCAGCGCTCGGTGATGTAATCGCGCCCTTTCACGCCCATGCAGGCGGTATAGACCGACTGGGCCGCGGCGGCATCACCAGCGGCCAGATCGCGGCGGATTTCGATGCTCTTGAAGTGATCGGGATCCTTGAAGCGGGCCTTGCCCTCCGCGATCAGCGCATCGCTGTCCTTCACGTCACCGGCATTGAGCTCCATCTCGGTGTAGGTCTCGTAAAGCTGCAGGTTCGGCACGTTGCCGCCACGGCCTGCGTCGAAGAAGCTCGCTGCCGCCGGGATATTGCCCTGGTCGCGGGCGGCCAGCGCCGCGACATAGTTGACGAAGGTCGGCGCCGAGCGGCTGCCCGCGCCAAGGCTGCGCAACTGCGCCGTCGCGCCAGCATAGTCCTGCGCAAAATAGCTGCCGCGCGCCTTCAGATAGGCGTTCCGGGTCGAGATCGCGCGGGCATAATCGGGCTTCGCCTTGATCCGGCCGATCAGCGCGCCGCTGTCGATTGGCGGATCGGCCGTCGGATAGCCGGCCTGGAAATAGGCGGCGAGGCCGTTGCGCCGCTCCTCCGGCGGCAAATGGGTGTCGCCGCCGAGCGATTTGGTGATGTTGCCCATATTGTTCAGAAGCGCGCCACCCGCGCTCTTGAGCAAGCCCGAGCCGAAGCCCCGCATGCCGGCGCCGCCGCCCAGCAGGCCCGTGGTGGTGACGCTGCTGGTCGCAAAGCTCTTCATCGCCTCGCCCATGCTCGCCTGAACGGCATCGGCCGCCGCCTTGCGCCTGTCGCGTGACGCCTTCTCGGTTTCGAACGCCTTCTGCAGCCGGGCGAACACATTGGCATAACTGTCGATCGTCATGTTGCCGCGGATCAGCAGATCGACCGCCAGCGCATCCGCCTGATTCTCCTGGTCGCGGTTCCACGACGGCGCGAAAATGTCGTCGACGGCAAAGCGCAACGCCTCGGCGATCGGCGCAGCGCGGCGTGCGCCGGCCGCCATGCCGCTCTGCGCGCTGGCCAGCATGTTGCTGCCATTGCTGTGCTTCAGGGCGTTGACGGTGCTGCCCGCCTGCCAGGCGATCGACACGGCTTGGGTAGCGCCCTTTGCCCCCGCAATGGTTTCCGCCTTGGTGAAGTGCCCGAGCAGGAGGTGCGCATATTCATGCGCGAGCACGAACAGCACTTCGGAATCCGACTGCGCCGCCTCGAGCAACCCCATCGAGACGATGATCGTATTGTCCGGCAGCGCCTGCGCCTGATAGGCTTCGTCGGCGCGAAACAGGATCTTCGGGGTGCGCTCCAGCGGCGCATAGGGCCAGGCCCTGGCGAACGCCTCCAGCACCGGCCTCAGCTCCAGTTCGAGCGCCGGGATCGCCATCAGGTCCATGCGCGCCGAACGGGTATTCATCACCTGGCCCGACAGGCCCATCGCACCGGCGGCGTCGCCCGCGCCCGATCGCATCTTCTGGTTGGTGGCGCACAGGTCGGCGGGATCGAGCGTCGATATGTAGGGCGCCTTGTCGATCGAGAATTTGCCGCGCGCCTTCTTGTCGATCTTCTTCGCCGCCACCAGCGTGCCGCTCGCCGGAGCGGGGCAACCGTTCAGCGCCACATAGGGCGCATCGGGCAACGCCGCCGCCATCGGCTGCTCGGCGGCGGCCTTTGCCGGCGCAGCACCGGCCTTTTTCCGCGGGGCCGCATCGAGTGTCGGGCTGACGCCGAGGGACGCCGCCAGGGCGACGAAGATCAACCGGTTCCGCATCTCAAAAATCCCTCCTGCTGTCCCCCCGACTCCTTCTACCTATTTGCCCCCGCCGCAGCCCAGCCCCAGCGACTGTTGCAGCCCGTCTTCCTCCATCTTTGCGAAGCTCATCGCATTCGCGTCGCATTTCACGGCCGCGATGTCGCCGACATAGTCGACCGTCGACAGCCGCAGCCACGCCAGCTTACCGTCAAGCTGCACGCCGACGAATCCGGTCTTCGCGCGGATCACGCGCGCGCCGGGGCTGCCCGCCGCCGGCATCGAGGCGACCGGCACGTCGCGCACCTTCGCGCCCGCGTCGTCATAGATGGGCAGCGGGTCGCGCTTATATGCCTTGATTGCAGGCGCGTCGGCCGCATGCGCGGCGAGCGGCGTGAGGATGGCGAGCACCAGCCCGCTCATGATCGCGAAACGCATAGTGCGACCGGTCATATTCCATCCTTCTCATGACTGCACTTCACACTACGGTGCAAAGCGCGGCCAGGTTGCCCCATGGCAAAGACGAATTCGTCGACGCACGACCTTATGAACACTCGTCCCCTCGCGCTGTGAGCGCCATCACAGGGACGTCTCCTATTGCCCTGATCCTAGCATAGCATGGCTGCGGGCGAATACACACACCCCCGCGCCCCGCCATCAGCGCGCGCAACTCCGGCGGTAGCGAAGCGGGCACGGGCAAGCTAGGACAGAGCCATGGCAACATCATCCCCGCTCGGCCTCGGCCACCATATCGCGCCGCCGCGCTTCGTCGGCTTCATCGTCGTCGCGGTCGCCGGCTTCGCCGTCGCGATGCATTGGGCAGGCTGGGCCCGCGCGGCTCTGATCGGCTTCGATGCCGGCGCGCTGCTGTTCCTGCTGTCCTGCATCCCGCTGCTGGGCCACGCACCGGACGACATGCGCGCCGCGGCCCAGCGCAACGACGCCAATCGAGCGATGCTGCTGGTGATCACCGGCATCGTCAGCGCGGTGGTGCTGGTGGCGATCACCGTCGAGCTTTCACAGAAGCAGGAGATGCATGCCGGCAGCATCGTGCTGATCATCGGCACACTGCTGGTCGCCTGGCTGTTCAGCAACATGGTCTATGCGCTCCACTATGGACATCTGTTCTACAGCGCCGAGCCGAAGACCGGCGGCGACCATGGCGGCATCAGCTTCCCCGGCGACGAGGAGCCGGATTATTGGGATTTCATCTATTTCGCCTTCACCCTGGGCATGACTTTCCAGACCTCGGACATCGAAATCGACAGTCGCGGCATCCGCCGGGTCGCCATCCTCCACTGCCTCGCCGCCTTCGTCTTCAACATCGGCGTGCTGGCCTTCACGATCAACGTGCTGGGCGGCGGATCCTGAGCGGCGTTCAGTCCCGCTGAAGCCTCTTCAGCGCCTCGCCATCGAGCCGCCACGGCTCCCACCCGACTTGGTGCCGCCCGCCGATGCGGCGGTAGAAACCCTTCGCCAGATCATTCCAGTCGAGCACGCCCCAGTCGAGCCGGGCGCAGTCATGCGCCTTCGCTTCGTCGGCGAGCGCCTCGAACAGGGCGCGCGCAACGCCGCCGCCGCGCACATCCGGATCGACGAACAGGTCCTCCAGATAGATGCCGTGACGACCGGTCCAGGTCGAGAAATTGAAGAACCATACCGAGATGCCGACCACCTTGCCGTCTATCTCGGCAACATGCGCGAAGACCTTGGGCGCCTCTCCGAACAGAAGCGCCGCCAGCCCATCGGGCGTCGCTTCTACGGCGTCCGGCTCGCGCTCATAGGTCGCAAGCGCGTGGACCAGCCGCACTATGTCATGCTCGTCGCCCGGCACAGCGCGGCGGATGCTAGCCTTCATGGTATCACGTCCCTCTCCAGATCGGGTGTGCGCGCGGTGATCCAGCAGCCTCCGACGATCGCCGCCGCGCCGATCAGCGTCGTCGGCCCGACCTTCTCGCCGAACACCACCCAGCCCCACAGGCTGGCCCAGATGAAGGCGGTGAACTCGACCGGAGCCAGATAGCTAGCCTCGGCGCGGGCATAGGCCCAGCTCAGCAGCGCCAGCGAGATCGTGGCGAGCACCGCGCCCAACAGGATCATCGGCCAATGCTGGGCCGGCGGCAGCACCGCGAACCACGGCATCGCGACGGCGAGGCAGATGGTGACGAAGAGGCTCTGGAAAAAGGCGACCTCATAAGGGTCCGCGACCTGCGCCTGCCGCCGCATCAGGATGATGTTATAGGCGTAGCACACCGCCGACAGCAGCACGGCGATCGCGCCCAGCAAGGCCTCCGGCCCCACCGCCGCATGCGCCTGCCCCCACATGATTATCAACACGCCGGCGAACGCCAGCAGCGATCCGAGCAGCGCGCCGCGCTTCATCTGTTCCTTGAGCAGCAGCACCGCCAGGCCCTGCGCGATCAGCGGCGCAATGAAGCTGAGCGCGATCGCCTGTGCCATCGGCGTCCGGGCGAGCCCCCAGAAGAACAGCATAGCCATCACCGCAGAAACCGCGCCACGTTCGATATGGAGCCGCATAGCCGACTGCGAAGGCTTGACCGGACGGCTCCACAGCCATGGCACGCCGCTCACCGCGATGCCGGCGAAGCTGCGCCAGAGCAGCGTATTATAGGTGCCGATCGCCAGGGCGAGCGCCTTGATCACCGCATCCATCGACGAAAAGACCGCGATGCCGAGGGCAGCGATGGCGAAGGCGAGCAGGGTCGGGGATTGCTTCACTGGGGAGGGAGAAGCACGCCCTACTTCGTCATCCCAGCGCAGGCTGGGATCCATGTCTCTCCAGCCACGTGGTGCCGCTGCGCGAGGAAAAAGACATGGACCCCAGCCTTCGCTGGGGCGACGGAAGAGAGGACCGGAATCATTCGGCGGCTTGCGCCTGCGCCGCTTCCGCGGCCTCGATCTCGGCCGCCTTGGCCTCGACCAGCCGGACGATATGCTCGACCATGTCGGCATCCTGCACGGTGTGGTCGGTGACGCCCGACAGATAGACCATGTGCTTGCCGGCGCCGCCGCCGGTCAGGCCGATGTCGGTCTCGCGCGCTTCGCCGGGTCCGTTGACGACGCAGCCGAGCACCGACAGCGACAGCGGCACCCGGATATGCTGGAGCCGCTCCTCGAGCGTCTGGACGGTCCGGATCACGTCGAAGCCCTGGCGCGCGCAGCTGGGGCAGGAGACGACGCGAACGCCGCGATTGCGGATGCCGAGGCTCTTCAGAATCTCGAACCCGACGCGGACTTCTTCCTCGGGCTCGGCCGACAGCGACACGCGGATCGTGTCGCCAATGCCCGCCCACAGCAGGTTGCCGATGCCGATCGCCGATTTGACGGTGCCGCCGACGAGCCCGCCCGCTTCGGTGATGCCCAGATGCAGCGGGCAATCGACCGCTTCTGCCAGGCCCATATAGGCCGAGACGGCGAGGAACACGTCCGACGCCTTCACCGCGACCTTATATTCGTGGAAATCCTGATCCTGCAGCAGCTTGATATGATCGAGCGCGCTTTCGACCAGTGCCTCGGGACAGGGCTCGCCATATTTCTCGAGCAGATCCTTCTCGAGACTGCCGCCGTTGACTCCGATCCGGATCGAGCAGCCATTGGCCTTGGCCGCGCGGACGACCTCGGCGACGCGCGCCTCCGACCCGATATTGCCGGGATTGATCCTGAGGCAGGCGGCGCCCGCATCGGCGGCTTCGAGGGCGCGTTTATAGTGGAAGTGGATGTCGGCGACGATCGGCACCCGCGCCGCACGGACGATCTGCCGGAGCGCGGCGGTCGAGGCCTCGTCGGGGCAGGACACCCGGATGATATCGGCGCCCGCCTCCTCGCAGCGGCGAATCTGGTCGATCGTCGCCTTGATGTCGTCGGTCGGCGTATTGGTCATGGTCTGGACGGTGACCGGCGCGTCGCCGCCGACGGCGACGTTGCCGACCATGATCTGACGCGATTTCCTGCGCTGGATGTCGCGCCACGGGCGAATGGACATGGATTTCCGTTCTTTGAAAATATCGTGGACCCGTATAGGCCTTCCGGGCGTCGATATGAAGACGCTCCCCAACGTCAGGTGAAAAGTGGCTGACCACCGCCAGATCACGTCGCAATGGACCGGCCCGGCCGATGGCTGGACGATCGTCGTCCATGGCGGCGCCGGCCAGCTCAGGAACCTGCTGCTTGCGCCGGAGGACGATGCCCATGCCCGCGCGGCGCTGGCAGCGGCGCTCGATGCTGGCAGCACGGTCCTCGCCGCGGGCGGCGGCGCCGTCGACGCGGTGGAAGCGGCGGTGCGGGTGCTCGAGGACGATCCGCACTTCAATGCCGGGCGCGGCGCGGTGTTCAGTGCCGAGGGCGTCAATGAGCTCGACGCGGCGATCATGGACGGCCGCAATCGCCAAGCCGGAGCGATCAGTGCGGTCACCAGGAGCAAGCATCCGGTCTCGCTGGCGCGCGCCGTGATGGAGCAGAGCCCGCACGTGATGCTCACGGCGGCCGGCGCCGACCGCTTCGGTGCGGAGCATGGCCTGGAGCAGGCCGCCCCCGCCTGGTTTCACACCGACGAGCGCTGGCGCCAATATGAGGAGCTGCGCGCGGGCGGAGCATTCGATGCCGACCTGAAATATGGGACGGTCGGGGCGGTGGCGCGCGATGCCGCCGGCCACCTCGCCGCCGCGACCTCGACCGGCGGGCTGACCGGCAAGCGCTGGAACCGGATCGGCGATTCGCCGGTGATCGGCGCCGGCACATGGGCCGACGACCGGGGCGCGGCGACCTCCTGCACGGGATCGGGCGAACATTTCATCCGCGTCGGCGCCGGACACGAACTGTCGGCGCGGGTGCGGCTCGCGCGCCAGCCACTAGAGCAGGCGGGCGAAGGCGTGATCGGCGAGATCGGAGAGATGGGCGGCATCGGCGGGTTGATCAGCGTCGATGGCGAAGGCCGGGGCGGCTGGTGCTTCAACAGCCAGGGCATGTACCGCGGGCTGGCGCGTGCCGACCAGCCGCACATCGTGGCGCTGTACGGCGACGAATAAGTGCTACGCCTATTGGCGCACGGTCGCGCTCCGTTCGTGTCGAGCGAAGTCGAGACACCGGCGAGGGGACACGTCCCTCGACTTCGCTCGGGACGAACGGCAAGGAGAACGGATGCGCTACTTTCTCGATACCGAATTCAACGGCTTCGGCGGCGAGCTGATGAGCCTCGCGCTGGTGCCCGAATATGGCGACCAGGACTATTATGTCGTAATCCCGATCGCGGATGCCTACCACCCATGGGTCGAGAAGCACGTCGTCCCCTACCTCGAAAGCGTGCCGCCGATGCTGTACAATCGGCTCGACCGGATCGCGGCGGCGCATGATGTCGCGGCCTATCTTGCCGCTGATCGCGATGTCACCATCGTCGCCGACTGGCCAGAGGATATCGCGCTGTTCTGCCGGCTGCTGCTGGTCAGCGAGACCGAGATCGTGGACGTGAAGCAGATGCGCTTCGAGTTCCGCCGCACCCCCGGCTTCTCGACCGCGCGCAACAGCAAGGTGCCGCACAACGCGCTTCACGATGCGCGAGCGCTGCGCGACCATCTGGCCGAGGTGGAGTAGGCCTGGACAGCCCCTCCCCCGAAGGGGAGGGGAAGAGATTTACTGCGGCACCACCGTGACGGCACGGCGGTTCTGCGCCCAGCTGCCTTCGTCGGAGCCGGTCGCGACCGGGCGCTCCTTGCCGTAGCTGATCACCGACAGGCGCGAAGCAGCGACGCCGGCGTTGACCAGATAATTCTTGGCGGCATTGGCGCGGCGGTCGCCGAGCGCGAGGTTATACTCGCGGGTGCCGCGCTCATCGCAATGCCCCTCGATCGTCACCGAGACGTTCGGGTTCTTCGCGAGCCACTGTGCCTGGCGGCTGAGGATCGCCTGGCTCTCCGCGTCGATGTCGTACAGGTCCGTTCCGAAATGGATCGTGTCGGTGCCGGCCTGCTGGAGGAAGTCCGCGCGCGACCCGGGAATCGGGCCGGTCTGCGGGGCGGGCTGCGGCGCTTCCGCCTCTGGCGCCGGTGCGGTCGCGGCGGGCGCCGGCGGCAGTTCCTCCGGCTTCTTCTTGGTGCATCCCGCGACGCTCAGCGCCAGCGCGGACACAAGGGCGATTTTCATCGTCAGACGCGCCATCATGTTTCTCCTCGAGTAAAACTGGTTACGGATACTTAACGTGTTTTGCGCGGAAATGCGCGGAAATTCCTGCATCATGGCAAGAGTGGGCCCCATGCCGGGTCCGATCCGTCCAGCGGCGTCGGCACCGGACGTTCGTTGACGCCGGTCAAGTCGACAGACCACAGGTCCGCCTTGCCCGAACCTTGGCCGGTCCGGAAGAACATGATCACGCGGCCGTTGGGGGACCAGCTCGGCCCCTCGTCCTGCCAGCCATTGGTCAGGATCTTCTCGCCCGAACCGTCGACTCCCATGACTCCGACGGCGAAGCCGCCGCCGATCCTGGTGAAGGCGATCAGGTCGCCGCGCGGGCTCCAGGCGGCGCTGCCATAACGGCCCGAGCCGAAGCTGATCCGGTTCTGGTTCGATCCGTCGGCGCCCATCACATAGAGCTGCTGGGTACCCGACCGATCGCTTTCGAACACGATCTTCGAACCATCGGGCGAATAGCTGGCGCCGGTGTCGATGCCCGGCGAGGTGGTTAGCCGCTCGGGCCGTCCGCCCGCCACGGGGACCCGGTAGATGTCGGTGTTGCCGCCGACCGCCATCGAGAAGACGATATAGCGGCCATCGGGCGAGAAGCGCGGCGAGAAGGTCATGTTCGGCTGGTCGACGACGAGGCGCTGGCTTCCCGAGCCGATGTCGTACACATAGACCCGCGCGCGATTGCCGGCATAGGACATGTAGGTGATCGTCTGCTGGCCGGGCGCGAAGCGCGGGGTCAGCACGATCGATTGGCCGTTGGTCAGGAAGCGGTGGTTCGCGCCATCCTGGTCCATGATCGCAAGGCGCTTGGTGCGGTTGGTCTTCGGCCCCGTTTCCGAGACATAGACCACGCGGCTGTCGAAATACGGGCCTTCGCCGGTCAGGCGGGTATAGACTGTGTCCGCGCATTTATGCGCCGCGCGGCGCCACTGGCCGGGCTGCACCACGAAGCCCTGGCGGGTCAGTTCGGCCTTGGCGAGCACATCGTACAGATAGCAGCCGACCGTCAGCGATCCGTCGCCATTTGCCTGCACGAAGCCCTGTACCAGCGCCTGCGCGCCGCTCTGTGTCCAGAACATATAGTCGGGCGCGGTGACCTGTGGATGGCTTACGGTTTGCAGCGCGCTCTTGGGCAACGGGCTGAACAGCCCGCTATTCTTGAGGTCGTTGGTCACGACATCGGCGACGCGCTGGCCAAGCGACGCGGTATCGCCGGCCGGCGTATTGGCCACCGATGGCGTCGGCATGCCCGGGATCGCGATCGGCATCGGCTGGGCGATGCCGCCGGTGATGTCAACCTCGAGCTGCGCCGCGGCAGGCGAAGCGAGTGCAAGCGCCGCGCTCAGCAACGTCAGGGCAAGGGGAAGGCGCATTCTCGTCTCCTCTACCCCGCCCCGGTATAGACCCGAAAGCGGGGGTGTAAGTCAAATATCGCGGGTTAATCCATCTGGCTCGGTCTGAAGGTGAAGATCAAATCCTCCCAGCCGCCTTCGTAGAGATCGGCCGGCAGCTTATAAGGCGCGCAGCGCTGGAGCGCCCGCGTAGCAGCCTCGTTCATTTGGCGAACATAGGGCTGGTTCGCCGAATTGACGCCGACATTGCCGATGATTTCGGGAGCGACCGCGATCGAGCCGTCCTTTTTCAGTCGCAAACGCACCCGGCTGATGATGCTGGAAGTGTCGGTGCCACCCGCGGGAATGGTGTAACAGGGCTTCACCTGCGACGCGATCAGCGCCACCAGCCCGTTCATCGCGATCGGGCTGATCGCCGCGACGCGCGGGGCTGCGCCCTTGCCGGCGGACTTCTCGACCGGAATGCCCTTGAGGAAATCGGTGCCGAGCGAGGTGGCCTTCGGCTTGGCCGGCGCCGCTTTGGCAGGCGCTGGCGGTGCGGCCTTGGCGGGCGGCTCCTTGCCGGGCGCCTTGGGCAACGGCTTCTCCGCCACCTTGGGCGAAGGTGCGGGCTGGGTCGGAGCGGGCTTCGGCGGCGTGGGCGCGGGCTCTGGCGGAGGCGCTTCCTCGACGGTGGGCGCGACATCGGGCGCTTCGGCGGCCTGCGGGGCTTCCTTCGACATCTGGGGTGCGGCCGACACCAGGCCGGCCTTGTCGACCAGCATCACGTCCATCGGCTCGCTCAGCTTGGGCATCTTGCGCACGCTCATCAGGTTGAGCGACAGGATCACCAGCAGGCCGACATGGCCGACGACCGACAGCCCCAGTCCCGTGCGCTCCGCGCGTTCCATCACGGCACCGCGGGTTCGGGAACCGAATCACCGTCGACCCGGCCGCCGCTCTCACCGCCGGCTTCGCTTTCGCCCATCGTCACCAGTGCGACGCGGTTGAGCCCGGCATGATTGAGCGCGCCCATCACCGCCATCACCCGGCCATAATCGAGCGCCTTGTCGGCGCGGAGGAAGACCTGTGGGCTGTCCTTGCCCTTGCCCGACTTCGCGGCGATCGCAGCGAGCTGATCGGGCAGCGCCGACATCTGCACCTCGCGGTCGTCGATGAACACGGCGCCCGCCTTGTCGATCGATAGCTGCACCGGCTTCTGGTCCTGGTCGAGCGCACCGGCGGCGCTTTCGGGCAGGTCAACCGGCACGCCCGCCAGCAGCAGCGGCGCAGTGATCATGAAGATGATCAGCAGCACCAACATGACGTCGACCAACGGCGTGACGTTGATCTCCGCCATCGGCGCGCGCCGGGCGCCGCGGCCTGAGACGGGGCCCATGCCCATCAGGCGCGTTCCAGCTCGCGGCTGAGCGTCATATGGATGGCATCGCCGAAGCGGTTGAGCTGGCCTTCGATCTTGGAAACCTTATGCAGCAGCCGATTATAGGCGATCACGGCCGGGATCGCGGCGAACAGGCCCAGCGCGGTCGCGAACAGCGCCTCGGCGATGCCCGGCGCCACCACGCCGAGCGATGTGTTCTGCGAGGCGGCAATGTCGGTGAAGCTGCGCATGATGCCCCAGACGGTGCCGAACAGCCCGACGAACGGCGCGACCGAGCCTACCGTCGCGAGGATGTTGAGCCGATCCGAGAGCCGGTCGATCTCCGCCCCGGTCGCCGAGGCCATCGCATTGGCGAGCCGCGTGCGCGTCCCATCGCGATCGACCGGCTTGCCGGCGCGTACCGAGCGCCGCCATTCGGCAACGCCCGCGGTGAAGATCTTCGCCGCCGGGACTTCCTTCCGCCCCGGCCCGTCGTAGAATTTGTCGATATCCTCGGATTTCCAGAACTCGGCCTCGACCGCCTGGCTGTCCTTCAGCGCCTTGCCCAGCGCCATGCTGCCCGCGACGATGATCGTCCAGGTCCAGATGCTGGCGAGCAGCAGCCCGATCATCACCGTCTTCACGACGACATCCGCCTGGAGGAAGAGCGCGATCGGCGACAAGGCCGATGTCGATGCGGCGACCGCCAGATCCTGCATCATCAACTTATTTCGTCCCTTTCAATCGTTCAAACGTCTCGAGCCAGTGGCGGGGCTGACGCGTCGGCCGGCCGCTCGGGCCGATCAGCGCGACCGATATATCGGCCTCCACCACCGTTTCCTGCCCGCGCATGACTCTCTGATGAACAGCGCACAAGGCCCCGTGCATATTTCCCACCCGGCTGACCACCAGAAGATCGTCGTCGAGCCGCGCAGGCATCTTGTACCGCATTCCGACCTCGACCACGACATAGGTTCCCACACCGCTTTCCATCGCCTCCCGCTGGTCGATCCCGGCGACGCGCATCATGTCGCTGCGCGCGCGTTCCATGAAGCGCAGATAATTGGCGTGGTAGACGACGCCACCGGCATCGGTATCCTCGAAATAGACGCGCAGCGCGAACAGGTGCGCACCCGCTTCGAAGCGGCCGGAATAGGGCGGTTCATGCATTCCCACGCTGTTTAGGCCATCGGCGGGCGAAATGAATCCATTTTCTCGGCCGGGCGCGGACGGCTCGTCCCACACCAGCGTCGCCCCGGCGGATCAGACCTCGTCGAACAATCCATCCTGCCCGGCCTCGGGCGGCGGGTTCAGCCCAAGATGTTTCCAGCCCCGCCCGTTGAGGCACCGCCCCCGCGCCGTCCTCGCGATCAGTCCGAGCTGGATCATATAGGGTTCGATGACGTCCTCGATCGTGTCGCGCGGTTCGGACAGGCCGGCGGCGAGCGTCTCCACGCCTACCGGTCCGCCGCGATAGATGTCGGCGATCATGTGGAGATAGCGCCGGTCCATCGCGTCGAGGCCGAGCGCATCGACCTCCAGCCGGTTGAGCGACTGATCGGCCACCTTGGCATCCACCACCGCCGCGCCCAGCACATGGGCGAAGTCGCGCACCCGGCGCAGCAGCCGTCCGGCGATGCGCGGCGTTCCCCGCGCGCGCCGGGCGATCTCGATCGCGCCATCGGGCGAGATGGCGAGATCGAGCAGCCGGGCCGCCCGGCTGACCACCCGTTCGAGTTCGTCGACCGTATAGAATTGCAGGCGGATCGGGATGCCGAAGCGATCGCGCAGCGGCGTGGTGATCAGCCCCTGCCGGGTCGTGGCGCCCACCAGCGTGAAGCGCGGCAGATCGATCCGCACGCTGCGCGCTGATGGCCCCTCGCCGATCATCAGATCGAGCGCCCGATCCTCCATCGCCGGATAGAGCACCTCCTCGACCGCGGGCTGGAGCCGGTGGATCTCGTCGATGAACAGCACGTCGCCATCCTCGAGATTGGTGAGCAGCGCCGCCAGGTCGCCCGACTTGGCGATCACCGGCCCCGATGTCGCGCGGAACCCCGCCCCCATCTCCTTGGCGATGATCTGGGCGAGCGTCGTCTTGCCGAGCCCCGGCGGGCCGAAGAACAGGACATGGTCGAGCGGCTCGCCGCGCTTGCGCGCCGCTTCGATGAACACCCGCAGATTGTCGCGCGCCGCCTGTTGCCCGACGAATTCCTCGAGCGACTTGGGACGCAAGGCGGCGTCCATGTCCTCGGGCCGGCGGTTGCCCGCGAGAAGGCGATCGGTGTCGGTCATGCTATGCCATGTTCCCCTAACCGTCGCAGTGCCGCGCTGTCGATCTCAGTCATGACGTTCGATGTCCGCACCGACGATCTCGACCCAGGGCAGCCGCCGCGCCTCATAGACCGAATATTGCGGCCAGGGCAGTTCGGTGCCGGCGAAGGCCCCCATCGCTATCGCGCGGAGGCCCGGCATGCTCTCGAGATCATAGAACAGGGTCGAACCGCAATCGGGGCAGAAATGAAAGGTGCAACGCCCGCCATTATCGCCGATCCGCGTCCAGCTCCGGCTGTCGCCGATCACTCGCACAGCGTCGGTTGCGAAGCGGATCTGCGCGGCAAAGGCGCTGCCGCTGCGGCGCTGGCAGTCATGGCAATGACAGACCGAAATCCGCGCCGGATCGCCACGGCACTCGACCGACAGCTGCCCGCAGAAGCAGCGCGCGGTGAGGGCAGATTTCGCCATGACGCTATTTCGCAGCCTTGCGCAGTGCCAGCCGCACCACGGCATCGAGCGTCGCGCCTTCGCCCAGTTCCTCGACCGCAGCGCCGACGGCCGCGCTCGCCTCGGCGGGGCGGAAACCGAGATTGGCAAGCGCCGACAGGGCGTCGCTGGCCGTCCCGCCCTTGGCCACGGTCGCAGCCGCCAGGCCGGGCCCGATCGGCAAAGCGCCCATCTTGTCCTTGAGTTCGTTGACGATCCGCATCGCCAGCTTGGGACCGACGCCATTGGCGCGCGCGACCATCGCCTTGTCGCCGCTCGCGATCGCCTTCGCCAGTTCGCCTGCCTCCAGCACCGACAGGATCGCCAGCGCGACCCGGCCGCCGACACCCTGGACGCCGGTGAGCAGTCGAAAGGCGTCGCGTTCGCCCGCCGAGCCGAAGCCATAGAGGGTGATCGCGTCCTCGCGGACCTGCATTTCGGTAAACAGCAGCACATCGCCGCCGACCTCGCCGATCGCGGACAAGGTCCGGCCGGAACACCAGACCAGATAGCCAACCCCGCCGACATCGAGCACGGCATGGTCCGCCATGCTCTCGGCGAGGACGCCCCGGAGCCGTGCGATCATGCGACCACCCGTCGCATCGCCCGCGCGGTCGCGAGATGGTGGGCATGGGTAATCGCCACCGCGAGCGCGTCCGCCGCATCGGGCCCCGCGAGCTTCACGCCCGGAAGAAGCACCTGCACCATTGCCTGCACCTGCCTTTTTTCGGCGCCGCCGGTGCCGACCACCGCCTTCTTGAGCACCGAAGGATGATATTCGCCGACATGGAGCCCGGCATTGGCGGCGGACAGCAGCACCACGCCCCGCGCCTGGCCGAGCTTGAGAGTCGACTGCGCGTTCGAATTGCCGAGCACCTCCTCGACCGCCGCACCATCGGGCTGGTGCTGATGGATCACGTCGGTCAGCGCGCCGTAGAGCAGCGACAGTCGACGCGCTAATTCCATCGAGGGCTCTGTCTTTATCTGGCCATTGGCGACATGCGACAGCCGGTTGCCATCGGCGGCGATGACCCCCCAGCCGGTAGTGCCGAGGCCCGGATCGAAGCCGATCAGGATCATGCGCGTGCGGACGTCATGTTCATCACATGTTCTCTTTTGCGCAGACGATGAGATTTGTGAAGCTAAAAACGGTGGAGAGGAGTTGCGCGCCCCTTCCAACTGTCATGCTGAACTTGTTTCAGCATCCACGGCGAGGCTCGGAATGCTAGCGGAAGCGAGTGCGCCCCAACCATGCGTCTACCCGCGCCGCCTGGTGGATGCTGAAACAAGTTCAGCATGACGGACTGGATGATGTCATTCGCGGAGTGTTACCCCAGCTTCTCCATCACGTCCTCGGGCACGTCATAATTGCCCCACACGGTCTGGACGTCGTCGTCATCGTCGAGCTGGTCGATCAGCTTGAGGAGCTTGGCCGCATCCTCTTCGCCCACCGTCACCATCGTCTGCGGCCGCCAGGCGAGCTTCGCGCCTTCGGGCTCGCCGAGCACAGGCTCGAGCGCCTTGGAGACTTCGTGGAGCGCCTCGATCGCGGTCCAGATCTCGTGGCCGTCCTCGCTCGAGCTGACATCCTCGGCACCGGCCTCGAGCGCGGCCTCGAACACCTTCTCGGCATCGCCCGCCGTCGGGCCGTAGCTGATCAGGCCGAGCCGATCGAACGCGTGGCTGACCGAGCCGCCCGCGCCGAGATTGCCGCCATTCTTCGACACGATCGTCCGGACATTGGTCGCGGTGCGGTTGCGGTTGTCGGTCAGGCTCTCGATGATCAGCGAGACGCCGCCGGGGCCGAAGCCCTCATAGCGGATCTCTTCGTAGTTGGTCGCATCGCCGCCCGACGCCTTGTTGATCGAGCGCTCGATATTGTCCTTGGGCAGGCCTTCCTTGCGCGCGGTGATGACCGCCGAGCGCAGCCGGGCGTTCATCGCCGGATCGGGCAGGCCCATTCGCGCCGCGACGGTAATCTCGCGGCTGAGCTTGGAAAAGAGCGACGAGCGCTTCTTATCCTGCGCGCCCTTGCGGTGCATGATGTTCTTGAATTTGCTATGACCGGCCATTGCCGCCCTATCCCGAGCTGTCGTTGAATGGCGCGCTCTCTAGCGCCCGGGGCGCCCTCTAGGCAAGCCGTCCAGCACAGGCCATGCCATCGGGTACGGCGGCCCGCCATTCAGCGAGCGGCAAGGGTCGTTGATCGATAGCGGCCGCGGATTGGCCGAATATGAGGGTGATGCGCTTGGCAGCGACAGGGATAGGCGATAAGTCGGCAACCGCCGATGCCCACCGCTCCAAAACCCCCGCAAAAATCCAGCGACAGGACTAGCCGCATGAATTGGCTGAGGACCCTGTTCAAATTCACGCTGTTCGCCACGCTGGCCGGGCTTGGCGCGCTGGTGATCGCAGTGCTGATCGCAATGGCCTCGCTGCCCGGTTTCGAAGAATTGAAATCGAGCCCGAACGGCCAGATGGTCCGCGTGCGCGCCGCCGACGGTTCGGTGATCGTCTCGCTAGGGCCGAGCTATGGCGACTGGCTGCCGTCGAACCGCATCCCCTCGACGATGAAGAAGGCGATGGTCGCGGTCGAGGACCGCCGCTTCTACATGCATCCCGGCATCGACCCGATCGGCATGGCCCGGGCGGGTTGGCTGGCCTGGCAGCGCAAGGGCGAAGGCCGGCGGCTCCAGGGCGCGTCGACGATCACGCAGCAGCTCGCGCGCAACATCTTCCTCACCAACGCCTACAGTTTCGGCCGCAAATTCAGGGAAGTCATCCTGGCGCTGGCGATGGAGCGGAAATTCTCCAAGGAGCAGATCCTCGAGCTGTATCTCAACCGGGTCTATTTCGGTGGCGGCGCCTATGGCATCGACGCCGCGAGCCGCAAATTCTTCGATCATTCGGCCAACACGCTGAACCTCGGAGAAAGCGCGATCATCGCCGGCCTGGTCAAGGCGCCGTCGCATTATTCGCCGACCGCAGACCGTGACGCGGCGATCGGCCGCGCCAAGGTCGTGCTCGACGTGATGCAGGACGCCGGCGTGATCACTCCGTCCGAGGCCGAGGCGGTCGACCTCTCCAAGATCAGCCTCGCCGCCGGACGCGACCAGAATGCGGTGCGCTATTTCACCGATTGGGCATTGGCCCAGCTCGATCAGCTGGTCGACGAGCAGGTCGAGCCAATCGACGTCTGGACGACGATCGATCCGGCGATGCAGCGCGCCGCCGATGCGGCGATCCGCGCCAATGCTCCGCCAGGCACGCAGGGTGCGCTGGTGGCGCTCGACCGCGATGGCGCGGTTCGCGCGATGGTCGGCGGCCGGGACTATGTCTCGTCGATCTACAACCGCGCCACCCAGGCGGAGCGCCAGCCCGGCTCCGCCTTCAAGCTGTTCGTCTATCTGGCGGCGATGGAATCCGGCATGAAGCCGGATACGCCGGTGACCGACGAGCCGGTCGAGATCGAAGGCTGGAGCCCGCGCAACAGCAACCGCGAATATGCCGGCGCGATCGACATCCGCACAGCCTTCGCCTTTTCGATCAACACCGTCGCCGCGAAGGTGGGCTCGCAGGTCGGCTTCGACACCGTCGCCGACATGGCCCACCGCTTCGGCATCAGCAGCAAGCTCAACACCCATCCTTCAATGGTGCTCGGCACCTCCGACGTCCGCCTGATCGACATGACCCGCGCCTTCGCCGCCGTCGCCCGCAAGGGCGTGGCGGTGGTGCCCTATGGTATCGTCAAGGTGACCACCGCGAAGGGCGACCTGCTGTACCAGCACCCGGTCGACGACAATCGCGTGCTGGTCGCACCGTGGGTCGCCGCCGAGCTGACCGACCTGCTGCAGACTGCCGTCAACACCGGCACCGCCCGCGCCGCCCAGATCGGCCGGCCGGTGGCGGGCAAGACCGGTACCACCTCGTCGAACAAGGATGGCTGGTTCCTCGGCTTCTCCTCCGGCATCACCACCGGCGTGTGGATGGGCCGCGACGATGCCCGCACCGTTGCCGGGCTGCAGGGCGGCCGCGCTCCGGCCCGGGCCTTCGCCGATTTCATGAAGGTTGCGGTGGCCAGGCGGCCGGTCGAACAGTTCGAGACCGAGATCACGCTGCCCGAGTTCCAGCTCGAGCCGGACGATGAAACCTATATGGGCGCACCCGACGATGGCCTGGTCGATGCCGACGGGATGCCGCTGCAGGATGGCACGGAGCCGGCCGCGGAGCCGGAGGACGGTTTCGAGCCGCAGGCACCGCCGGTACGCGTCACCCCGCCGCCGCCAGTGCGAGCCGCTCCACCACCGCCAGTGCGGGTCGCTCCGCCACCGGCACCGCGGACATCGCTGGGATCGGACTTCCTGAGGGGCGTCGACAACCGTCCGCCGCACCCGCAGTAGCGATAAACATGCCCTCCCCAATTGCGGGGGACAATGGGTCAGTCCACCAACAGCAGCGCCGGCGTCTCGATCAGCCGCTTGATCGCCTGGACGAAGCTCGCCGCGTCCCAGCCATCGACGACGCGGTGGTCGCAGCTGATCGACAGGTTCATCAGCTTGGCGGCGACGACCTGCCCGTCGCGGAAAACCGGACGCTCGACCACCTTGTTCGGGCCGATGATCGCCACTTCGGGGCGGTTGATCACCGGGGTGGTGGCGATGCCGCCGAGCGGGCCGAGCGAGGTGATGGTGAGCGTCGAGCCCGACAGTTCCTCAGACCTCGCCTTGCCGCTGCGCGCGGCCTCGGCGAGGCGGACGATCTCGCCCGCCAGCTGCCATATGTTGCGGCTCTCGGCGTTGCGGATCACCGGCACCATCAGGCCCGCCTCGGTCTGCGTCGCCATGCCGAGGTGAACCGCGCCCGAGCGCGTGACGATGCCCGCCTCGTCGTCATAGCGCGCGTTGATCATCGGATAATCGGGCAGCGCCTTGCAGATCGCGCTGATCAGCAGCGGCAGCAGGGTGAGCCTTGGCTTTTCTCCGCGCGTTGCGTTGAGATCGGCACGCAGTTCCTCCAGCTTGGTGACGTCGATCTCCTCGACATAAGTGAAGTGCGGGATCGCGCGCTTCGACGCGGCCATATTCTCGGCGATGCGCCGGCGCAGGCCGATCACCTTGACCTGCTCGTCGGCACGCCCGCCGCCCGCCGGACGATAACCGCCGCCGGCATTGTAGCTGAGGAAGGCGTCGAGGTCGGCATGGCGGATGCGGCCGGGTTCGGCGGTCTTCACCTGCGCGAGATCGACGCCAAGATCCTTCGCGCGCTGGCGGACGGCGGGGGAAGCAAGGACTTTTTTCTCCTTCTCCCCATTGGGGAGCAAGGCAGCAGGTCCATCCCCCGAATGGACCAAAGAGCTGCCTTGCTGGACAGGAAGACGGGCCGAGCCAGAGACTGGCGCAACGCCGGACCCTCCAACACTCCTCCCCTCCCCGTCCTCTCCCCGGAGGCGGGGGGGAGAAGGTATCGGATCCGGCTTCACCACCTGCGCCGCCTCGTTCGGGGCGACCTCGATGGTCGGTGTCGCCTCGGCCTCATCCTCGACCTCAAACTCGGCGAGAACCGATCCGGTCGCCACCATGTCACCGATCGCGCCGGCGATCCGGACGACCTTGCCCGCCACCGGTGCGGTCATCTCGATCGTCGCCTTGTCGGTCATCATATCCGCGAGCGGCGCGTCTTCCTCGACCATGTCGCCCACCGCGACATGCCATGCGACGACCTCCGCCTCCGCAATGCCTTCGCCGATGTCGGGGAGCCTGAAGCTATAGATGGCCATCGGATCAATCCTGCATGACGCGCTTGAGCGCTTCGGTCAGCCGCACCGGGCCGGGGAAATAAGCCCATTCGAGGCTATGGGGATAGGGCGTGTCCCAGCCGGTGACCCGCTGGATCGGCGCCTCCAGCGAATGGAAGCAATGTTCCTGGACAAGCGCCGACAGCTCGGCACCGAAACCGCTGGTCTTGGTCGCCTCATGCACGACGACGCAACGCCCGGTCTTCCTCACCGAGGCGGCGATGGTCTCCATATCGAGGGGCAACAGCGTGCGAAGGTCGATCAGTTCGGCATCGATCCCGCTCTCCATGATCGCGCCGAGCGCGACATGCACCATCGTGCCGTAGCTCAGGATGGTGACGTCCTCACCGGGCCGGACGATCTTCGCCTTGCCCAGCGGCACGGTATAATGGCCTTCGGGCACGGCACTCTCGGCGAACTTCGCCCAAGGTGAAACCGGCCGGTCATAATGGCCGTCGAACGGGCCGTTATAGATGCGTTTCGGCTCGAAGAAGATGACGGGATCATTATCCTCGATCGCCGCGATCAGCAGGCCCTTGGCATCATAGGGATTCGACGGGATCACCGTCTTCACGCCCGCGACATGGGTGAAGATGCCCTCGGGGCTCTGGCTGTGGGTCTGGCCGCCGAAGATGCCGCCGCCGAACGGCGTGCGCAGCGTAATCGGCGCGGTGAACTCGCCCGCCGAGCGGTAGCGCAGCCGCGCCGCCTCCGAGACGAGCTGGTCGAGCCCGGGATAGATATAGTCGGCGAACTGGATCTCCGGCACCGGCCGCAGCCCATAGGTTGCCATGCCGACCGCGACGCCGATGATGCCGTTCTCGCTGATCGGCGTATCGAACACGCGGGTCTTGCCGTACTTCTTCTGCAGGCCTTCGGTCACCTTGAAGACGCCGCCGAAATAGCCGACATCCTCGCCGAGCACGACGATCCTGTCGTCTCGGGCCATGGCGACCTCCAATGCGGAGTTGATCGCCTGGATCATGTTCATGGTGCGGGTCTCGCCGGTCATGCTGCCCGATCCCTGGACCGCGTCATCCCAGCGAAGGCTGGGATCTCTTTGCCTTCGGAGATGAAGAACAGGGAGATTCCAGCTTTCGCTGGAATGACGGCTGGGAGAACGGAGGATGCTGCCCTCATATCCCCGCTGCCTTGCGTTCGTCGTGCATCTGCTGCGACTGCTCCTTGAGATGCCAGGGCATCTCCTCGAACACATCCTCGAACATGCTGTCGAACGACTGCTTCAGGCCGTCCTGCAGGACGCCGTTCTTCTCGGCTTCTTTCTGGGCCGTCCGAACCAGCTCGGCCACTTCGCGGTCCATCGCGGCGTGGCGTTCCTCGTCCCAGAGGCCGAGCGCGATGACGTGCTGCTTGAGCCGCACGATCGGATCGCCCAGCGGCCATTTGCTGCTCTCCTCGGCCGAGCGGTATTTGCTCGGATCGTCCGATGTCGAATGTCCCTCGGCGCGGTAGGTGAAATGCTCGATCAGGGTTGGGCCATGGTTGCCGCGCGCACGATCGGCCGCCCACTGGGTCGCGGCATATACGGCCAAAGCGTCATTGCCGTCGACCCGTAGCCCCGCGATGCCATAGCCGATCGCACGCGCTGCGAAGGTGGTAGCTTCCGCGCCGGCAAAGCCCGAATAGGATGAAATCGCCCACTGATTGTTGATCACGTTGAGGATGACCGGCGCGCGATAGACCGAGGCGAAGGTCATCGCCGAGTGGAAGTCGCCTTCCGCGGTCGAACCTTCGCCGCACCAGGCCGCAGCGATCCGCGTATCGCCGCGGGCCGCGCTGGCCATCGCCCAGCCGACAGCCTGCGGATATTGGGTGGTCAGGTTGCCGGAGATCGAGAAGAAGTTGGCCTCGCGCACCGAATACATGATCGGCAGCTGCCGGCCTTTCAGTCGATCCGCGCGATTCGAATAGATCTGGTTGATCATGTCGACGATCGACCAGTCGCGCGCGATCAGCAACCCTTGCTGGCGATAGCTGGGAAAGCACATATCGTCATAGTCGAGCGCATGCGCCGCCGCGACCGACGTCGCCTCCTCACCGGTGCATTTCATATAGAAGCTGGTCTTGCCCTGCCGCTGGGCGCGGTAGAGCCGTTCGTCGAATGCGCGCGTCAGCGCCATGCTACGAAGCATCTTCAGCAACGTTTCGGGGCTAAGGTGCGGATCCCACGGCCCCTGCGCCCGCCCTTCGCCGTCGAGCACGCGTACCATCGTATAGCTCAGGTCGCGGATATCGGCGGGCCGGGCATCGATCGCGGGCCGCGCCACTGCACCGGCAACCGGCATTTCGAAGCTACTGTAATCGGCCGGCTCACCCGGCCGGAACGGCGGCTCCGGTACGTGGAGCGACAGGGGCGGCAGGTTACGGCCGGTCATCGACAGGATCCTCTCGACGCCGTGGCCCAGGCGAGCGCGCGGCTTAGTCAGGAAATAATAACATCGCGATATAAAATTACAAAGCCGTTGACGCTTGTAGCTAGCGAACGCCTGATCCTGTCGGGCGTGGCATGCGCCGGGAAATTTCCTGTGACGTGGAGCGAAGGTCGCGAAACAAAAGGTTGTCCGGTCACTTCGCAGGAAGGGCCGGCAACCGGCAAATCGCCTGTAGCCCCCCGCCCTCGCGATTCGCCAGCGTCAGGCCGCCGCCATGTTCCTGCGCGATCGCGCGTGCGATGCTCAGGCCCAGGCCGATCCCGCCAGTCGAGCGATTACGCGAAGGTTCGCCCCGCTCGAACGGCCGGAACATCGTTTCCAGATTCTTCGCGGGGACGCCGGGTCCGCGGTCGGCGATACGGACCAGGGCGTCTCCATCGTCGCAGGCCAGCCCGATCTCGACCCCGCCACCATAGGCGACGCCATTGTCGATGAGGTTCTGGAACAGACGCCTCAGCGCCATCGGATCGCCCGCGACCGCCGCCGGTTCGACCTCGCCCAAGGTGACAGGCCTCCCGATCTCGCGCTCGCCCGCTGCCAGATCGGCGAGCAGCGCGTCGAGCCGCACCGGTTCGACGATGCTGATCCGCGCCGTGTCGCGCACGAACGAAATCGTCGCGGCAATCATCGCCCGCATCTGCTCGATATCGCCCTGGATCTTCTCGCGCATCTGGTCGGGCGCGCCTTCGATACGGAAAGCGATCCGCGCCAGCGGCGTACGCAAGTCGTGCGCGATCGCGCCGATCATGTTGGTGCGTTCGGTGAGATAGGCAAGCAGCCGCTGCTGCATCCGGTTGAGGGCATGGGCGGTGACGCGCAGTTCGGCAGGCCCCTCCTCGACGATCAGCGGGGCTTGCGGATTGGCCCCCATGCGGTCTGCGGCCTCGGCGATCCGGCGGATCGGCCTGGCGAGCGCGCGGGCGAAGACCCAGGCGAAGGGAATCACCGCCAGGATGCTCAGGCCGAACAGCGCGAGGACCCGGATCTGCCATGGCGCCAGCCAGGCGCGCGGCGGGGTGCGCACCACCCGCCAGCCGGCCTCCGTCCGCAGGCCGGCCACCACCGTATCGAAGAAGATCGGTTCGCCGCCGCGCATGATCACCCGACGGTCGCCATTCGCACGAAACGGCATATGGCCGCGCTGGTCGGGATCGAAATAGAGGCGCACGCGATCGATGGGCACGCCGATCTGGGCCGCGAGGCGTGCCGTGAAATAGGGTATGGCGATCATCTCATGCTCGGGCTGCGGCACCGATATCGTCTGGATGGCGCTCAGCCGCCGCTCGCGCTCGCGCTCCTCATAATCGGAACGGGGGGGCTCCAGCGGCTCCGCCAGCCGGCCGTCACGATCGCGCGGGATGGTGATCGCCTGCCAGGACGGGCTGCGCGCGACGCGACGCCCCGACAAAGCCTCGGCGATATCCGAGAGGCTGTTGAAGTCGGGACGCGGCGGCGGCGACGACAGGAACAAGCTTACGGTGACGACGAACACTGCGGCAACGCTGGCGAGCAGCAGCAGCAGCGTCTGCCAGAAGATCGACAGGGCGGGGCCGCGCGCGCGCTTCATCCGCTGTTCTACTCGCCCTCGACCCGCAGCGTGAACATATAGCCTTCGTTGCGGATCGTCCGGATCGGATCGTCGGGCCCCAGCTTCTTGCGCAGCCGGCTGATCGTCACGTCGATCGCGCGGTCGAACACATCGCTGTCGATGCCCTTGCCCGCCTCGATCAACTGATCGCGGCTGAGCACCCGCTGGGGACGGTCGAGAAAGGCTGCCAGCACCCGGAACTCGGCATCGGTAAGCGGCGCCGCCGCAGCGTCGAGCCGCCGCACTTCGCGCTGGACGATGTCGAGCGACCAGGGACCAAAGCGCCGCACCGCACCACCAGTCGCCCCTGCCGCCTCGTCGCCGCGACGGCGCAGCACCGCCCGGATGCGGGCGAGCAGTTCGCGGGGATTGCACGGCTTGGCGAGATAGTCGTCGGCGCCGACCTCCAGCCCGATGATGCGGTCGGTATCCTCGCCCATCGCCGACAGCATGATCACCGCCGGTCCGCCCGGCTTGCGGAGCCGCCGCAGGATCGACAGCCCGTCCTCGCCGGGCATCATGAGGTCGAGCACGATCAGGTCGGGCCGCTCCGCGGCGATGCGGGCATCCATCTCGGCGCCATCGGCCGCGCTCTCGACGCGCAGGCCGTTGGCGCGCAGGAAATCGGTTATCAGCGTGCGCAGGTCGGCGTCATCGTCGACCACCAGGATCGCGGGATTGGCGCTGCTCATCGCCGCGCCTTCGCGTCCCTTACGCCGGCAATGCAGGCGGCGTTGGCGGCGATCTGGGCCGGCGTGCTCGGCAACTGGGCCAGGCTCAGCTCCTTGCTCTGGTTGGGATCGAGGTCACGGAAGCGCTCGGCTGCGGCGGCGCGGAACTCCTTGGCAGACACGGCGCGGTTGATATCGTCGTCGGCCGACGCGACCGGGTTGGGGATATTGAGAAGACCATAGCGACCGGCTCCCGTCGCACCGTCGCTGCCAAGCCCGCCCGGCCTGCGCCGCTGCGCACGCGGCCGCTCCTCGCCGCGCTCCCCGCCGGCGATGCGATCGGGTTCGGGCCGGCGCTGGTAGAGCCGGATCTCAGGGGCGACATCCTGCTCATAGGCATAGACCTCGTCGGGCAGCAGCTCGCCACTATGATCCTTGTCGAGCGTTGCGAAGAAGCGGTCGCCGTCGAGCATCATCTCGCCGATCGTCAGCTTGCCGTCATGATCACGATCGGCCTCGTCGAACCAGCGTTTGACCGGATTGTCGTTGTCCCCGTTCGGCCGGAAGGGTTCGCCCATCGGCGATATGAACAGCTGCGGCTTCACGGGCTCGGAGCAAGCCGCCGCCGGCGCGACCGGCCGTGCAGCGACAGGCGCTGCCATCGCCGCCAGCAGGAGGAACGCGCGTTTCATTCGTGCCGCAAAGCCTCGATCGGGTTGAGCGACGCCGCACGGCGTGCCGGGAAATAGCCGAATACCACACCGATGAGCGCCGAAAAGAAAAAGGCGAGCAGGTTGATCTGCGGATCGAAGATGAAAGGCACCTGCAGCATCGGCGCGAGAAGGATCGTCGAAACCAGCGCGAGGAACAGCCCGAGCAGTCCGCCGAGACAGGCAAGCGTCACCGCCTCCACCAGGAACTGGAGCAACACCTCGCGCGCCACGGCGCCGATGGCGAGGCGTATGCCGATCTCGCGGGTCCGCTCCGTGACCGACACCAGCATGATGTTCATGATCCCGATGCCACCGACCAGCAGGCTAACCGCAGCCACCGCGCCGAGCAGCGAGGTAAGGATCTGGGTGGTGCCCTGCAGCGTGTCGGAAATCTGCTTGGTATCGAAGATGTTGAAGTCGTCCTCGGTGTCGGCGGTCAGGTGACGGCGATCGCGCAGCAATTTGCGCAACGACGCCTGGATCTGCTGGCTGTCATAGGCGGCGTCGACAGATACCATGATCGTCCGCACGTCGCGATTGCCGGTCATCCGCCGCTGCACCGCCTTGTAGGGCATCAGCACGACATCATCCTGATCGTTGCCGAAGCCGCCCTGCCCCTTGGCGGCGAGCGTGCCGATGATCTCACAGGAGATATTCTTGATCCGGAAGCGCTTGCCGACCGGGTCGGTGCCGCGGAACAGCCGGGTGCGGACGGTGTTGCCGATGATGCACACCGCCTTGCCGCCCTGCTCCTCGGCCGGGCTGAACGATCGCCCGCTGCTGAACCTCCACGGCTGGGCGACGAAATATTCGCTGTTGGTGCCGTTCACGGTCGTCGACCAGTTGGCGGCGTTGTAGACCGCAGGGCCGGTCGATTGGACCAGCGGCGCGACCGCGGTCACCCCGACGATCTGGCTGCGGATCGCGTCGAGGTCCTCGATCTTGAAGTCGGGCGGCTGCGGCCCGCCGCCGCCGCGCCCGAAGCCCTGGCCGGGACGGACCTGGAGCACGTTCGAGCCGAGACTGGAAATCTGCTGTTTCACCGCGGCGGTAGCGCCATTGCCGAGCGTGACCATCGTGACCACCGCCCACACCCCGATGACGATGCCGAGGATCGTCAGGAAGGATCGCAACAGGTGCCGCCGGATCTCGCGCACCGCGAGGAGGAGGGTCGTGGCGTACATCAGGACGATCCGGCGAAACGAATCGTCATTCCAGCGGAAGCTGGAATCCCAGGAGATGAATGCGCGCCAACGACGCATGAGATTCCAGCTTTCGCTGGAACGACGAGTGGGGAACGCAAGAGGGTCACGCCCTCACCCCTGGGCCGCTGGTCGCCTCGGCCCGCTCGACCAGGCCGTCGCGGAAGTGGATGATCGTGTGGGCATAGGCGGCCATGTCCGGTTCGTGCGTCACCATCAGCACGGTGATGCCGCTGTTGCGGTTGAGGTCGGACAGCAGTTCCATGATCTCGACCGAGCGTTCGCTGTCGAGATTGCCGGTCGGCTCGTCCGCGAGCAGCACATCGGGATGGGTGACGATCGCCCGGGCGATCGCGACGCGCTGCTGCTGGCCCCCGGACAACTCCGCCGGCGTGTGGTCCCACCAGTCGGCGAGGCCGACCTTGTCGAGCGCCGACATGGCCATAGTGCGGCGGGTGATCTTGTCCTCGCCGCGATAGACCAGCGGCAATTCGACATTCTCGAGCGCGGTGGTGCGCGCCAGCAGGTTGAAGCCCTGGAAGACGAAGCCCAGATAGCGTCGGCGCAGCAGTGCCCGCTGATCGCGCTCCAGCCGTTCGACATGATGGCCGCGAAACAGGAAAATACCGGCGGTCGGCACGTCGAGACAGCCGAGGATGTTCATCGTCGTCGACTTGCCGGACCCCGACGGCCCCATCACCGCGACGAAGTCGCCGCGGGCGACATCGATGTCGACGCCCTTGAGCGCGGCGAAAGCTGTCGCCCCCTCGCCGAAGACCTTGGTTACCCCGCGCAGCGATATCAGCGTCTCGCCGATGGCGATGTCATTGGCCATTGCGCCGCTGCCCGCTTCCCGCGCCCTGGCCGTCGGCCGCAAACTGGCCGATGACGACCTGGGTGCCTTCGGTCAGATCGCCGCCGGTCACCTGCGCCTGGCTGCCATTGCTCTCGCCGACGGTGATCTGGACGGGCTGCGGCGTGTCGCCGCCCTCCGCCACGACATAGACCGTCTGCTTGCTGCCGCGCCCGATCGAAGCCTCCTTGGCGCTGCCGCTGTTGCGGCGCATCGGCCGGGGGGCGAGCACGCTGGCGAGCCCGCCGCTCTCGCTCGCGGCGCGCTGGCGATCGGGCGAGAAGCGCAGCGCAGCGGTCGGCACCAGCAGGACATTCTTCTTTTCGGTGGTGATGATGTCCGCGGTCGCGGTCATGCCGGGCCGAAGCAGCCCGTCGCCATTGGAAACCGTCAGGCGCGCTGTATAGGCGACGACCCCGCTGGTGGCCGCGCTGCTCGTCGCGGTGGTGTTCGACGTGCCGCCGGTCGTGGCGTTGGCGCCGACGTCGACTCGTTCGATCGTCGCGGGAAAGGTCCGGCCGGGAAAGGCATCGACCGTGAAGGTCGCGCGCTGGCCCTTGCGAACCTGCCCGACATCGGCTTCGTCGACCTTCACCTCCAGCCGCATCTGGCGGAGGTCCTCGGCGATGGTGAAGAGCACCGGAGCATTGAGCGAAGCGGCGACGGTCTGGCCGGGCTCGATCGATCGCGAGAGCACCTGGCCGTTGACCGGCGACTTGATGAAGGCTTTCGACAACGCCGTCTGTGCAGAGGACAGTGTTGCTCGCGCCTGGTCGACCGCCGCACGCGCGGTCGCAACGCCGGCCGCCGCGCGGGCGGCATCGGCCCGCGCGACGTCCAGTTCGGTCGCGGACGGAACCTTTCCGCCCGATAATCGCCAGACGCTCTCCTGTCGTCGCAACGTCGCACGCGCCTGCTGCTCGGTGGCCTCGGCCTGCTGGACTCCGGCCTGGGCGGACGCGAGGCCCGCCTGCGCCTGGTTCACCGAATCCTCGAGCCGCGACGGATCGAGCTTGGCGAGGAGCTGGCCCTTGCGGACACGATCATTGTTATCGACATAGACCTCGACCACTGTGCCCGACTGCTCCGAACCGACCTCGACCTGGTTCGTCGGTGCGAGGTTGCCGGTCGCGGAAACGACGACGGTGAGGTCTCCGCGCTCTACCGGGCGCGTCGCATATCCAGCCTTGTCGTCGCCGCCGAAGATCAGCCGCCACAGGATCACCAGCACGACGAGGATCGCAAGCCCTATGCCGATCCGCCGGAACAGCGCCGCGCGCGGCGATGCCGGCTCGATGCCCAGGAATTCGTCCAGATCCTGCTGCGACGACGCTGGCGGCGGTGAAGGTTGCTTGTCGGTCTCGTCCATCAAGGTCTCTTTTCGGACTGCATGGGTAGCTCGGCCGTATTTCCGCGATCTTCGAACGGGCCAGGCGCCGGGATCGGGGCGGCCTGCCAGCCGCCACCCAACGCCTTGTAGAGCTGGATGGTAGCACTGGCGCGGGCTGCGCGGGCGGTCGCCGTCGCATCCTGCGTGGACAACAGGCTGCGCTGGGCATCGAGCAGCGTCTGGAAATCGATCAGGCCGGAGCGATATTGCAGGCGGGCATAGGTCGCCGCATTGTTCGCAGCTTCGTAGCTCACCACCAGATCGCCCTCGCGCCGCTCGGCCACCTCCCGGCCCTTGAGCGCATTCTCCGCCTCCTCGAGCGCGGTCAGGACGGCCTTGCGATAAGCGTCATAGGCCGCATCGGCGGCAGCGCGCTGGCCGAGGATCGCAGCGCGGATCTGCCCCCCTTCGAAAATCGGCGCGGTGATGCCGGCAATCAGATTGCCGATGCCGTTGCCGACGAGATTTCCCACGGACGTCGCCGAGCCGGCGAAGGTGCCCGACAGCCGCAGCGCTGGATAGAGCTGCGCGGTTTCGACACCGACCCGCGCGCTTTCGGCGGCCAGCGCCCGTTCGGCGCTCGCGACGTCGGGCCGACGCTCGATGACCTGCGCCGGAATGGGCGCACCGACGCCGGGGGCGAGCGGTATCGAGGCCGGCGGATCGATCAGCGCCGTGACGGCTCCGGGCGCCTCCCCCAGCAGCACGGCGATGTGATTCACTGCGGTGCTATAGTCGTTTTCGATCGTCGGGATCGACGCCGCGGTCTGGGCGCGGAGCTGCCGCGCTTGTTCATAGTCCAGGCTCGAGACCAGCCCGGCCTGACGACGCCAGCCGACGATTTCCAGCGTATCGTCCTGGGAAGAGAGGTTTTCGCGGGCGATGCGCAGCCGGATCTGGGCGAGCCTGGCGTCGACATAGTTGAGCCCGACCTCCGAGGCGATGCTCGCCTGAGTGAAGCGCAGGTCGGCCTCGCCGACCTCGGCCGATGCCCTGGCCGCTTCGATCGAGCGGCGGATGCCGCCGAACAGATCGGCCTCCCACGCCACATCGAAGCCGCCGCGATAGACGGTGCTGTCACCGCCGCGGCTTATCGTCTGCCCGGTCGCAGGATCGATGATCGACGAACCGTCATTGCCGATGCTCCGAGAAACCGAGGCGCTGGCGTCGACCGAGGGCAGCGCCTGGCCCCGCGCACCGCGCAGGTTGGCGCGCGCCTGGCGCAGCCTCGCGCCAGCGGCGGCGACGTCGAGATTGCCGGCAAAGGCGCGATCGACCAGTTGGGTAAGCACCGGATCCTCGAAGCTCTCCCACCAGCGGGCGAGGTCGACCATGTCCTGCTCGGGCGTGATCGTGGAGGATGACTGGAACTGATCGGGAATCTTGAGCGCGGAAGCGGTGGGCGGCCGATAATCCGGGCCCGCATTGCACGCGGACAGCAGCAACACTGCCAGCGCAAGGCCGGGGCGCACGGCTTGGGCAGGGCGATCGTCCGTCTTCATGCCGACGCTTCTAGAGTCCTTTTCATGTCGCGCGATGTCACCGCTGAAATCCCGTGACGGGGGCACTTAATCCGCTTCGTTGCCAGCCCGCAACAAGGCGAACGGCAAAACGCCCGCCCGCCGAGGTGGCGGACGGGCGAATAGCGCGCTGATGGTCGCCTGCCGTCAGTTTGCCGCGGCGAAAGCGTCCGCCTGCTGGCCGACCAGCGTCACTTCGACGCGGCGGTTCTGCTGGCGGCCCGCGGCGATCTTGTTGTCGGCCACCGGCTGGGTCTCGCCATGCCCGACCGCCGTAATCCGGTCGGACGCAACGCCCATGCCGGCCAGCGCCGTCCGCACCGCCTCGGCACGCGCCTGCGACAGCTGCTGGTTATAGGCGTCCGCCCCTTGTGAATCGGTGTGGCCGTCGATCCGCACCTTCACCGCGGGATTGGCCTGGAGATATTGCGCGAGCGGCTGAAGCCGCTGGGCCGACCCGGCCTTGAGGTCGGCCTTGCCGGTCTCGAACACGACATCCTGGAGAACCAGGGTTGCGCCGAACTGGGTCTGCTTGAGTTGATAGTCGCGCATCTTCGCCTTGAGCCGATCGGCCTCGGCGCGCGCCGCAGCGGCATCGGCCTGGGCGCTGGCGGCAGTCGCCTGCGCGTCGGCGACCTTCTCATTGGTCTGGGCTGCCGCCTGCGCCTTGGCGCGCTCGACATCCGCTTTGAGCATGGCGATGCGGGCACGCGTCCGCGCCGTCTCGATCAGCGCGTTGATTTCCCCGGCGACGGCTTCGGCCTGGCCGGACTTGTCATTGTCGAGCTTCTTGTCGAGCTTGGCGATCCGGTCCGACGCACGATCGAGATAGACCGCGCCATATTCGGCGACGCCGGGTTCGGCGCGCGCGACGGCGATCTTCTCGCGATATTCGTCGGTGACGAGCTTGTCGGTCTTGTCGGCGAAGGCAGGGCCGGCGACGCCCGCGAGCGCCGTGGCGGCCGCGAGGCTGAGCATGAGCTTGTTCATTATATCTTCCTCTTCAACCGATCAGTTCGCAGCGATCTTCGAGCGCTCATTTTCCAGCGCGCGCAGCTCGGCGGTTGCCGCCGCGAGATCGGCGAGTGCGTCCGCTTCCTGCGCCAGCACCAGCGCGTGGCGATCCTCGTCCTTGCGGAACCTGGCATTGGCCTCGTCGAGGACGCTGCGGCTGCGATTGAGGACATCGCCGGCATTGCCGCCGACACCGGCCTTCTCGGCCGCGTCGAGCTTGGCCTTGGCCGCTGCGATGGCGACCCGCGCGTCATCCTCGTCACCGGCAATGGCCGCGCCGGGCACGGCGAGCGCCGAGAGGCTCGCCGCCGCGAGGGCGATATAAAGCAGTTTTTTCATGATCTCACTCTCCGCATACTACTGCATCGTCGCTAAACCGGCGGTCGCTGCTCCGGTTCCGTATCCGAATCGGCACGCCCGATTGTGGCCGTGCCCGCAAAGGCGTATTCTGCCGCAACAGCTGGAGAGGAGCCGACGATGAGGATCCCGCCGATCTGCCGCGACGTTGCGGGCTTCGCCGCGCTTGCCCTGCTCGCCTGCGCGCTCCCGGCTGCGACGCCCGACGTCGCCGACAGCGAGCAGGTCCAGGGCGGTCGCGACCTTAGTGCGCGACTGACCGTGCCCGTGACCATCAACGGCGGCGGCCCTTATCATTTCGTGGTCGACACCGGCGCCGAACGCACGGTCATCTCACGCGAACTGGCCGACCGGTTGACACTGGCACCGGCAAAGCCCGTCACGCTGCTCAGCATCGCAGGCATGGACGAGGTTCAGACGGCGCTGGTCGCGGAACTCCGCCTGACCTCGAGCCGCAGCCATTTGTCCGATCTCGAAGCGCCGATATTGTCGCAAGATCATCTCGGCGCCGTCGGCATGCTCGGCATCGACAGCCTGCAGACCAAGCGGGTGATCATGGATTTCCGCAAGATGCGCATGTCGATCAGCGACGCGTCCCGCGCGATGCCCGTGGCGAGCGATGAGATCGTCGTGACCGCGCGCCGCAGGCTCGGCCAGCTCATCCTGGTCGATGCGGACGCCGACGGACAGAAGATCAGCGTCATCATCGACACCGGCTCGGCCGTGTCGATCGGCAACCCGCTGTTGCGGGCGAAACTGGCGAAGCGCCACCGTCTCGGACCTTTCGTGCCGATCACCATCACCAGCGTCACCGGTGGCCAGACGATGGCGGACTATAGCTATATCCGGCATGTGCGGATCGGCGGCGTGAGCATCAACGACATGCCGATCGCCTTTGCGGACGTGCAGATCTTTCACCGGCTGGGCCTGGACTCCAAGCCGGCGCTCCTGCTGGGCATGGACGCATTGCATGCTTTCGACCGCGTCTCGATCGATTTCGCCAATCGCAACGTCCGCTTCCTGCTGAACGGGGATGCGCTGACGGCGCCGATGCCGCGCATGGCCGAGAACCTGCCGCCGAAGCGCGGTTGATCCTTCCGCTGGACGCCCCGCATATCGTCGCTAGACTGGTGCGCCTGTGATTGGAGACTGCCATGCGCGCCCTGCCGAAAGCCATAAGCCTGTTCGCCATCCTCGCTCTGCCCTTCGGCGCGGCGCAAGCCGCCATCGCCATCGGCACGAAGGCTCCGGCGTTCGAGACCCAGGCGTCGCTGGCCGGCAAGGATTTCGGCTTTTCGCTGGCCAAGGCGCTGAAGAAGGGTCCGGTGGTGCTGTATTTCTTCCCCGCCGCCTTCACCTCGGGTTGCACCGTCGAGGCCCATCAGTTTGCGGAAGCGACCGAGGATTTCAACAAGATGGGCGCCACGGTAATCGGCATGGCGGCGGACCCGATCGAGAAGCTCAACAAATTCTCGGTCCAGGAATGCCGCAACAAATTCGCGGTCGGCGTCGCGACGCCGGCGATGATCAAGGGCTATGATGTCGCGCTGGCGCTGGTGCCCGGCCGTACCAATCGCACCTCCTATGTGATCGCCCCCGACGGCAAGGTGATCTTCGCCTACACCGCGATGAGCCCGGCCGGACATGTCACCGGCACCATGGATGCGGTGAAGGCCTGGAAGGCCGCGCATTAACTTCGGCGGCGGCGCATGCCCATGCGCTTGGACAACTCGCGCGAACTTCCTACATCGGGCGCATGACCAACCCCGCCTCCTTCCGTCTGTCCGTGCTCGACCAGTCTCCCGTCGAGGAGGGATCGAGCGCCGCCGAGGCGGTGCGCAACACCCTCGATCTGGCGCGAAGCTGCGATGCACTGGGCTATGATCGCTACTGGCTTGCCGAGCATCATGCCTCGAAGAGCATCGTCGGCGTTGCTCCGGAAGCGCTGATCGGTCCCGTGGCACTGGCCACAAAGCGGATCAGGGTGGGATCGGGCGGGATCATGCTGCCCCACTTCTCTCCCTTCAAGATCGCCGAGACGTTTCGGCTGCTCGGGGCGATAGCGCCCGGTCGCGTCGATCTTGGCCTCGGCCGCGCGCCCGGATCGGACCAGCGCGCCGCCTATGCGCTGCAGCGGGATCGTTCGCGTCGCATCCCGTCGGATGATTTCCCCAATCATGTCGCCGAACTGCTCGCCTATCTGTCGGACAGCCTGCCTGCCGATCATCCTTTCGCGACCCTGGCCCAGACGCTGCCGGACGGCACCGACGGATCGCCCGCGCCATGGATGCTCGGTTCCTCGCCCGACAGCGCCAGATGGGCCGGGGAAATGGGTCTGCCCTATTGCATCGCCGACTTCATCAATCCGCAAGCGGTGCCGCTCGCGGAGATATACCGGCGCGCCTTCCAGCCCTCGATCTGGTGCGGCGAACCCCATGTGATGGTCGGCATATGGACCATCGCAGCTACCGACCGCGGGGAAGCGGAGGAACTGGCGATGCCGTTCGCGATGATGTTCGCCCACCTCATCGCCGGCAAGACGATCCGCGTCCCTTCGGTCGAGACGGCCAGGGACTGGGCACGGGACAATGTGGGCGCCGCCCGGCGAGACCGGCGCATGCTGCTGGGAAATGGCCGCGAAGTGCGCGCAGAACTGGAGAGCGTTGCCGCGCTCTATGGCGCGCAGGAGATGATGCTTGTCAACATCATGCCGGACCATGTGAAGCGGCGGCGCTCCTACGAGCTGGTCGCCGAGGCGTTCGGGATGCGGCAGACGGCCGAAGCGGCCTGATCAGCGCGCGGCGCTTACCATCGGGGGGGATTGGGGTCGCCGATGCCATCCCGCTGCTTGCGCTCGCTATCGCGTCATAAGCGAGCCGTGCGGTTTCCCGCTCAGCCTGATAGTTGCAGGATTCTCCC